>JAFDZU010000009.1:8465-8875 GCA_018266765.1 Bacteroidota bacterium | reverse complement strand
GACTCCTGCGTAAGGTGAGTTAATTATTATAAATCGTATCTCATGCAAAAAATCCCATTTAATCAATTACAGTTTTCACAGCTTTTTACGGAATTTATCGCCGAGAACCCAATAATTCATTCTCATTTCCCTGCACAACAACTTCCCGCTTCCACATGGCATAAAGTTGCCGAATCGTTCAACGGACGCAATGAACTCAAAGAAGCAATTCTTGCTACAATGAGCCATGGAGAATTATCACCATCACAGACTGAAAATTTACAAACATTATCGAACCCCGAAACGCTTGCCGTTGTAACAGGACAGCAAGTTGGATTTCTTGGCGGAGCGATGTACACGCTTCTCAAAGCACATTCTACGGTGCAGTATGCCAAGCAAATTTCAACTGAAATGTCGCTTCCGATTATCCC
>JAFDZU010000009.1:0-8448 GCA_018266765.1 Bacteroidota bacterium | reverse complement strand
GTTCTTTCTCAAAAAAACGAACTACTTACGATCAATTGCACCGAAGAAATAACGAATAATATTCCGGTATCGGAACGAGTTTTCGGCGATGAAATCACTCAAATATTAGATACTATCGAAGCGACAGTACAGCAATCAGAATTCACCGCTGATTTGATACTTCAATTGCGAAATATTTATCAAATCGGAACATCGTGGAGTGTAGCTTTTACAGAACTTTTACAGCTATTACTCGCTGAGACGGGAATACTATTTATTTCGGCGGCGGTTGCACGGAAACAAGGACTTTTTGGCAAGATTATACAAAAGGAAATAGAAGAATCGGGAGCTTCAAAACGGATAATTGACCAAACATCTTCGGAGCTTGAAAAAGCCGACTTTCATGTTCAGGCAGTGGCATCGGATGTAAATCTATTTTATCATGACGGTAATAAACGCCTAAAACTACGCTTGGATGATAAGGGTAATTCTTTTGTAGCAGGAGATTTGAATTTCAGCCGTGAGCAACTTCTCGAGCAAGCGGAAAATTCACCAGAATTATTCTCACCGAATGTTCTGCTTCGTCCAATTGTCCAAGATTCGATTATTCCAACAATTGCCTACATCGCAGGCCCGGGTGAAATTGCATATTTATCTCAATTACATTCTGCCTACGAGCACTTTAACGTACAAATGCCAATAATAAAACCGCGCCATTCGGCTACTCTCCTGCCTCCGTCAACGGTTCGTTTTTTGGAGAAAAACAGTTTTTCACCGGAATTTTTTATGCGTCCTTGGCATCAAATAGAGAAGGATTTAACAGACCATACAGCCGATAGTGCGGGCGAACCATTATTTACATCGGTTACTTCGACGTTAGCCGAATTGTTTGCAGAAATTTCTCACTATACTTCGGGAATTGACCAATCCTTAATTGGGGCAGTGAATGCCACTCAGCGCAATACAGAAAAACAAATAGAAGATTTACAGAAAAAAATTAATTCAGCACAAAAAAAACGCCATACAGCATTATTTGAAAAAAGTTATGAAACAAGTGTATCACTCATGCCGTTTGGTGAACTTCAGGAACGTGTGCTGTCGCCGATAAGTTTTGGTGTGCGCTTTGGTAATCGGCAACTTACAGAGATTATTCATGTTCTCACAGAGAATACGCCCAATGCTCATTTTATCGTTCCTATAAATTTTACTCATATAAATCAATAAAAGCGTTATTTTTGCACATAAATTGATTCTATGACTTTCTGTTTTTACTTTGAGGAGTTCCACAATGGCAAAACCATATATTTTGGTAGTTGATGATAATCGTATTACCACAAAGCTTCTTCGTCGTTATTTAGAAGCCAATGGCTATGAAGCATCCGAAGCATACGATGGTATCGAATGTTTAGAAAAAGTAGCCGAACGGTCGCCCGATGCGATTGTACTCGATGTGATGATGCCACGTTTAGATGGCTACGAAACAGTTAAACGACTTCGTGAATCACCTGTTTCCGACAGAATTCCGGTTGTTATCGTTACCGCACTCAATGATATTTCCAATCAACTAAAAGCAATTGATGCCGGTGCAGATGATTTTTTAAGCAAACCTATCGAAGAGAAATTGCTCATAGCCAAAGTAAAATTACTATCTTCGGTGAATGTAGAGCGCAAAAATGTTGTTGCTTTAAAAGAATTATTGATACAACATGGCGGAAGCGATGCGCTCGCTAATTCCGGCATATAATCCACCTTTTTTGGACGCTAATCCTACTTTAAGCAATATTTCTGAATAAATGCCGTAGTTATCAGAGCCGTGACTCGGCTATGTAACTGCGGCTTTTTATTTCTCATTTCAACTTTTTTTCTTATTTTATTAATACTCTATTATGAAATATATATCCAAAACATTGCCTTTTGTCCGTCGCACAACGATTTTTTCATTGTGCATTATGTTGTCATTTTCACTTCAGAGTTGCCCGTCAATTATGAATGCTTTGGGTAATCTGCAAAAATTACAATTCAAACTCGAAAGCATCACAAATTTTCGCATTGCAGGAATTCAAACCAATAATAAATCTAAAATTTCTGACTTTTCAATTACTGATGGAATTGCTCTTTCAAGAGCGGTTGCTACCAACAAATTTCCTGCTGAATTTACTATCAATATTGCGGCAATTAATCCAAATGACGGCACTGGAACAGCACCTCAGCGCACTGCCACATTATCGAGTTTAGATTTTCGGTTGTTAATTGATGATTTACCGACTATTAAAGGTGATATTTCAAAACCGCTTGATATTCCGGGCAATGGACAGACCACTATGATTCCCGTTACTGTTTCAATGGATTTATATGAATTTTTTGGCAATAAAGGTTATGATGGTTTGGTAAATTTAGCTCTGGCTCTCGGAGGTGCTAACGGAAATACTTCTCATATTAAATTGGATGCTAAACCGACGGTTTCAACAATTCTCGGCAATATTGCCTATCCCGATAGAATTACTATTGTGGACAAGCAATTCAGTAAATAATCTAAGGAAACATGGAACTCTTTATCGTAGTTTTTTTCTTGTTGGTAGCATGTGCTTGTTGGTTTTTTGCAGGAGCCGCTTCCGGTCTTTCTGCTGTTTTTTTAGATACGTATCGTGAGATTCATCCTAAATTTACTCGCACATTATCTTCAGCTCAACAGCCCACCTCACCCGAGGCAATGGCAATCAATGCACTCGAATTTTTCTTGCTTATCTTCTCTTCGATTTTCATTGCTATGTGGGGTGATACCTTTGGAATATGGGAAATTCCAGTTGCTGGAGCACTTATTCTTTTCTTGCTGATTCTGCTTTTACGCACTGTTGCCTTTGCAATCGGAGAACGGTTTGCCGAAAAAGTTCCGAGTCAAGCCGCTGTTTTTATTACTGTTATTAGTGCTTTTGCCAAACCAAGCATATTACTTCTAAGTGCTATTAATCGTTCTATTGCACCTCCTCCGTCTGATGATGAATCTCGTGAGGAATTTGATGCACTCGTTGACACAGCCAGAGACGAAGGAACGCTCGATGATGAAGAATATCGTATTCTCAAGAATATCATGAAGTTTAGCGACGTTCAAGTTTCGGATGTTATGACTCCTCGAACTGTTGTTTTTAGTTGTAAATCTGATAAAACAGTCGGTGAAATTGTACGATTGCCCGAATTGCAAATGTATTCTCGATTTCCTGTATGGGAAGGTAATTCACTTGATGGTGTAGTTGGGTATGTGATGACAAAAGATGTATATCGTGCCGCTTTGAACGGACGTAAGAACCGTACACTCAATGAACTCATGCGCGAAGTCTATTTTATTCCTGAAAATGTAGAACTCGGCAAAGCACTATCGCAGTTTCTCCAACGGAAACAACACCTTATGATGGCGGTTGATGAATACGGTGGAATTGAGGGCTTAATTACGATGGAAGATGTTGTAGAGGCAATCCTCGGTGTAGAAATAGTGGATGAAGCTGACCGTATTGTAGATTTGCGTGTTCTTGCAAAACAGCGCCGAGATAAACGTGTAGCCGAAGTTCAAGCAAAAGGTGAATTTCAAGATGGACAAACGACACAAGAATAGAATTATAAATTGCAGTTAATTTTTTGGTTTTATTCTTTGTTATATCCTATTTTTTTTGATGAAGTTAATCAAATGCCATGGAATCCCGAACAATACGACAAGTTTAAACAAGAGCGCAGTGCACCTGTCAATGATTTGCTATCGCTCATAAAAGTACGTTCGGGTATGAAAGTAATTGACCTCGGTTGCGGAACAGGAGAGCACACCCGCCGACTTGCAGATTTATTACCTAAAAGCGCTGTAATAGGAATAGATTCTTCAACAGAAATGCTTGCTAAAACCAAGCAATTTGAACGGGACGGTCTATCGTTTTCACTCGGTTCATTCGAGGATTTTGAAGATGAATATGACTTGATTTTTTCAAATGCCGCATTGCAATGGCGAGGAAATCACGAGCAATTGATTCCTACATTATGGAAACACCTTTCCGTCGGCGGACAAATCGTAGTCCAAATGCCCAAGAACCAAGATCACCCTTCGCACCGACTTGCACGTCAATTATCACAGTCAGATTTCGCGGAGTATTTCCCGATACAGAATAATCCGACAGAACGATTCGACTGGGTTCTCCCAATCGAGCGATATGCTGAAATTCTTTTTTCGCTTGGAGGTATGGACATAGTAGCTTTTCTCAAAGTGTATCCGCACATTCTCGAAAATTCCGATGCAATTGTCGAATGGACAAAAGGAACTCTTCTTGTACCGTTTATGGAGCATTTGCCTACGGAACAACAACCTGTATTTTTAGAAAGATACCGCACTGTTTTACGCACCGAAATCCCTGGAAGTCCTGTTTTTTATGGATTCAAACGGATTCTTTTTTCGGCTATAAAATCATAACATTCTTATATTATTACTATTTGTTCGAGACATCAAATGAACTTCAGAATTTCTCCTTATCTCATTGCCGGAATTGCAGTTGTTGGTTTTATTATTCGAGCAATGTATTGGTATCCGATTTTGCCGGATACTGTTGCTATTCATTTTGGCTTTGACGGAATAGCAAACAATTGGTCGAATAAATTGGATTTTATGTTTATTATTGGCGGTGTTATGTTGTTTTTAACATTGGTGTTTTTTGGACTAATACTGCTTATTAGAAAAATACCCGACTCAATGATAAATCTTCCGAATAAAGAGTATTGGCTTTCGCCAGAACGAAGAAACTCAACACTTGATGCAATGGTTCTGTTTTTAAATGAAATTGGCAGTCGAACTTTATTACTTTTAGCAGTCGTGTTTGAGCTTACTTGTCGTACGAATGCGTCCTCAATTCAACAACTTGACTCACAAACATTTCTGATAGTCTTAGGAATGTACTTATTTGGTGTCGTGGTTCCGATTGTGTATTTTGTGAAAAAATTTACAAAGCCGGAAGCTCCAAATCTCAACGCTTAAAAACGGCATCTGCTTTTCATTGAAGAAACTTAGGTATGAACAATCGAATTCACATACTCCCCGAATATATTGCCAATCAAATCGCCGCCGGCGAAGTTGTCCAACGCCCTGAATCTGTCATCAAGGAATTGGTCGAAAATTCATTGGATGCCGGTGCAGAACAGGTTTCGGTTGTTGTGCGAGGTGCCGGTAAACAATTGATTCATATTCTTGATAATGGTTCGGGAATGAGCCGTGGTGACCTCGCGCTCGCCACGAAACGCCATGCTACAAGCAAAATTCAAACCGTTCAAGATTTAGAACATATTATGACGCTCGGTTTTCGCGGTGAGGCACTTGCTTCGATTGGCGCAGTGGCTCATCTCGAAATCCGCACTCGGCGAGAAGATGATGAAATCGGCTGGAAACTTACCGCTGAACCACTTAAAGATGATGTAATCGAACCTTTTAAATCCGAAAAAGGGACGCAAATATTTGTGCGTAATTTATTCTTTAATGTGCCTGCCCGCAAAAAATTTCTGCGCTCGGATTTAACCGAATTTCGTCATATTTCCGAAACGATGCTGAAATTCGCTCTTTCACGTCCGCATATTCGATTTACTTTTTATGATGCAGATTCACTGATTTTCGACGTAAAACCATCGGATTTAGAACAGCGAATTATCGCTCTCATGGGCGAACGCTCTGCTTCACAGATTATTCCGGTGGATTTTACTGCACCTCTTGTAAAAGTTTCGGGATTTGTAGGTCAACCTTCCATGGCAAAGCATTCACGTTCAGGACAGTATTTTTTCCTGAATGGACGAGCAATTACAAGCCGAGCACTTACTCATGCGGTTTTCTTTCCGTTTGAACATTTATTGGATAAAAATTCGCATCCTTTTTTTGTGTTAAATATCGAAATTGACCCTGAAAAAGTAGATGTTAATGTTCATCCCCAAAAGCACGAAGTTAAATTTGATGACGAGCGCATGGTCTATAATGCCATTCATCAAGCTGTCAGTGAGGCATTGCAACGCAGTAATCTTGTTCGAGAAGCTCATTTCCGCGAGCAAATTGCCCATTCGCCGTTCGAGAAAGTACAGCTTAATCCGAGTTCTACACCGAATGACATTTTGCTTGTGAATCGTTTGACGGGGGAAATAGTCAACACTACTTCTCAAAAGCGCATTGCTTCACATTCTTCTGTAAATAACCAGCAATCATACAGTTCCCCACAGTCCAAATCGTCTAATTATTCACAAGAATATACTCCTCAATCTCAAAAACAAACATTTGGGGGAGCGCAGCAAACTGCATTCGAGGCACTTTTTGGCTCAGCAAACGAAACACAAACTTCTCAAAATACCAATAATCAATTATTTGAAGAACCGATAAACCAAATGACCGTCTGGCAATTACATAATAAATATGTATTTGTTCAAACAGACAAAGGTGTTATGGTAATAGACCAGCATAATGCCCATGAGCGTATTTTGTATGAACGCGCACTCAAAGCGATGAACGAACAATTTGCCAATGGACAAAAGTTGTTATTTCCGGTGAAAATTGAGCTAACTTCTTCTGAAAAAGCACTTTTTGACGAATTATCAGCCGATTTGGAGCGACTTGGTTTTGATATTTCACTCGAAGGTGGAATTGCCGAAGTGCGTGGCGTGCCGCTTGATGTTCATGCCGGCAATGAAGAATCCGCCTTGAAGGAAATACTTGCTCAATTTGAGGAATATCAACAAATTCGCCATTCGGATTCACGCGATAATTTAGCTGCTTCATTCGGTTGTAAGGCGGCAATTAAAACCGGACAGCGACTTTCCGAACCTGAAATGCGTCGCTTAATCGAAGATTTATTTGCTACTTCTACGCCCTATGTTTGTCCGCACGGCAGGCCGGTTGTGATTGATTTCCCACTTGGTGAATTCGACAAAAGATTCGGAAGAACATCGTGATATTAGCAGGACATACCGTAAAAAATGTAAAAACTTAACAATATATACTTATGAAAAATATAGTCTTAATGGACACTGATGAGCCGTCAGACCAAGAATTGGAAACATTAATGAATGAAGTAGCACAAGTTGCTAAAGTAGAGGCAATACTTTCTAATAAACTGTTAGCGGAAAAAGTAATACAAGAAATACGTATTGCACAAGAAAAGCAACAAAGCAAAAGTGTATGAAAAAGCCAATACTTATCGTTATTGCTGGTCCAAATGGTTCCGGTAAAACTTCCATTACCAACAAAATCTTGCAACACGAATGGGTAGAAGAATGTACTTATATTAATCCCGATAATATTGCTTTGAATCTCTATGGTGATTGGAATTCTGATGAAGCAGTTCTCAAGGCGGCAATATTTTCTACACAAATGCGCGAGGATTGTTTAAAAAATGGAAAGAGCATGATATTTGAAACTGTACTTTCTGCTGATGACAAAATCAATTTCATACAAAGAGCAAAGGCAAAAGGATATTTTATTCGCTTATTTTTTATAGGAACAGAAAGCCCTACTATTAACGCAAGTCGAATTGCACAAAGAGTTATGCAAGGTGGACATGATGTTCCTATTAATAAAATAATTTCGAGATATAGTAAATCAATTGCCAATTGCTGTATTGTATCCAAAATAGTAGATAGAGCGTATTTATATGATAACTCTATAGAGTTTCAAGAGCCCAAACTCTTATTTAGGGTGATTGACGGACTGATTACGAAAGAATATACAAATAGTAGTAATTGGTCTATCCCAATCCTTAACTTTATTAAAAATAACAACTAATAGAAGTATCATCAATGACAAAGTTAGTTACACTTTATTTTTTTATACTGTCGTTAACTTTATGTTTCCAATCCTCCTTCGGACAAACTGGAGCAAGTGATTCAACTCAATCCAAAACAGAACATGAAAATGAACCTGACAATCAAAACCGTCTATTCTTTTCACCCGGATTTGTTTATCAGAATATATTTATGGGTGAAGTTGGCATTATATACGGAATAAAAGTCGAAGGACGAGGATATAACAGATTACGTCAATATAGTGTATTGTCAGGAGTTAAATTATCAATGGAATTTTTCTTTAACTTTAATACTAACATTGTCGGTGATAACACTATTCTCGGTCCAAAACTATCCTATGAAATTAGAATATTACGCAGTATAGGCGGAAGACTGAATGTTATCAATTACACTGATTTTACAGTAAACGATATTTGTATAACTCCCGAAGCAGGATTTTTAGTACCGGGATTTCTAAATGTTTTCTATGGTTATAACATTCATCTATCAAATACTCGATTTAAAGAAATTTCAAATCATCGGCTGAGTGTTACGTTAAAGGCTGTGTATCAAAAAGTATGATAAGCCCAAAACTTACTTATTGCTAGTTCGATAAATTGTATTTTTCACCTAAGTATTGAGTTAAAATAACATTAGATTATTGAGTATAAAATTCGGTTGAACGTTCTC
>JAFDZU010000099.1:211-11221 GCA_018266765.1 Bacteroidota bacterium | reverse complement strand
TGACTCCTGCGTAAGGTGAGTTAACAGTTATTTTTCACAATTAGCAAATGGTGATTCCGTTCTTAATGAATTCTTCATCGGCAATGAATACTCGCAGAGTGCAATATCTGCTGATGTTGACCTACGCTATAAACCTTTTGACAATAGTGGATTAGGGGTAATAGGCGGAGCATCTGTTACGTTTATTACTTCAAGCTCTTATCGGTATATATATGGGTTAGTATTGAATCCTAATAGTCCGGGTGTACCATTTGAACTCTCCATAATTAAATTGGATTCTTTACATGGTGTTAATAGTTTTGAACCTGAATTTAAAGATGAAACGCGGACTGAGGCATATCTATATAAAGGGGAACTCCCTGACATAAATCCGCTTCAAATTTCGCTTCGTGCCGGATTATTCTACGATATTGCCATAGAAGGGATACTTATATCTCCAAGTGTGGTCTATCATTTTCCGTTTACAAAAATCACTTCCACACAAAATTGGAAAATTCACCAACTCATTGGTTCATTGGATATTAGGATTCCGCTGTAGTATATGTTATGATTACTTTGTTTGCCGAATTAAATGCAATTTTGCGTAGAGTATCGGTATCAGCATTCGGCTCGTCATAAGCGAGTGCTACGCCCATTCTACGATATGTGCGAGTAATAGGTTTCCCGAATATTCGCACATCAGTTTTTGGGGTAATGAGTGCATTCTCGATACCCGAATAGTGTGGAATTTTCCCGTCTTCCATAGCAAGAATAACTGCACTTGCACCTGCTCGTTCGAGTGTAATGGCAGGAATAGGCAAACCCAACACAGCCCGACAATGAAGTTCAAATTCTGATAGATTTTGTGTCCCGGCAAGTGTAACCATTCCTGTATCATGCGGACGGGGCGATAATTCCGAAAAATACACTTCATTTTCCGTTAGAAAAAATTCTACACCCCAAATTCCAGCTCCTGTAAGTGCGGCAGTTACCGCCGCCGCAATGTGTTGAGCTTCGGCTAATTGATGCGGCAGAATTGTACATGGTTGCCAGCTTTCCTGATAATCTCCACGTTCTTGTCTATGTCCAATTGGCGGACAAAAAAGCGTTCCTCCGTTTTTTTGTGTAACGGTCAAAAGTGTAATTTCGCTGGTAAAGCGTATAAATTCTTCGACAATTATCTCGCTATCGCCTGTGCGTCCTTTAGCGGCGGCATATTCCCATGCTTTTTTAATATCAGCATCAGTTTTAACGACGGATTGACCTTTGCCGGAAGAAGACATAAGCGGTTTAACAACACAGGGAAGTCCAATTACGGCGACAGCTTCGCGGAATTCTTCGAGTGAGTTTGCGTAGCGGTAAGCCGCTGTTTTTAGTCCAAGTTCTTGAGCGGCAAGGTCGCGTATTGCTCGGCGATTCATCGTAAAGTTAGCTGCTTTTGCACTTGGAACTACTTGAATTCCTTGCTGTTCAAATTCATAGAGACGTTCGGTGCGGATTGCTTCAATTTCGGGTACTAAAATATCCGGCTGATGTTTGGCAACAATGCGGTCAAGAGCAACGCCGTCCAACATATTGATTATTTCGCGCTCGTGTGCTACTTGCATTGCAGGCGCATTATCATACGAATCAACGGCAATAATATATTGTCCGAGCCGTTGGGCGGCAATCACAAATTCTTTGCCGAGTTCGCCCGAGCCGAGAAGCATAATTTTCTTTTTCATAATTATTTTGTTTTAAATTAGTTCGAGATAATAGTTGATTTTGGAGTATTCCTCTTCAAAATTAGCCAAGAAAATTGAAATACAGCGTTACTGATAGTAAATTAAACATTCAAGAATCATTATTCAAAGACATCTTATCTGTTTAGTAATACATAAAGTTATTACAATAATTTCTTGTTGTTTCTTTGAAATTGCTATTATATCAAAAATATTTTCTAAAGTTTCGTGGGTTTCAGTCGAGAATTGTGTTTGGAACTTAAAAACTATGGCAGGATGCCCAAATTTAGGTCTTAATTACATGGAGGTTTATTATGCCCTCAGCAGTATCAGGTAGCGGTCGCATCCGTACCAACACTCCCGCCGAAAATGCGTATAACGCACTTCAGGCATCAAGTAACAACGTTGCATTACGTCAATTACGCCTTTCTACAGGAAAGCGCATCAACTCTGCATCCGATGACGTTGCAGGATATATTACATCGCGGTCTCTTCAAGCTCGAAACGGCGCACTCAAAGCAGCACTTGGTGCGGTAGGAGATGCTGAAAGCGTTGCAAACATCGCTCAAGATGCATTTGACAACATTAACAATCTGCTTACAAGTATTAAAGATGCGGCGGCAACAGCTTCATCAGGTGCTCTTGGCACAAACGAAAAAGTTGCTCTTGCTCAGTCCGCTTATCGTTTTGCACAACAAATTCAAACTATAGTTGATTCAACCGTTTTTGGTGGAAAACAATTATTGGACGGTACATTCTCCGGTGACTTTGTTATTGGATTTAACGCAAGCAACTCATTGCTTACATTGGCAGTTGATTTGACAACTCAGGCAAGTTCTGCTAATTTTAATATTAGTGGCAATTTCCTTGCATCAGTAACAGGTAATGCTGACTATGCTGGTGTTACAGGACTTGACTTGAACTCGCTCAGCTCAATCAGTAGTAGTAATTTAGGTATCTTTGACACAGCAAATATTTCGACGACACTCACAAGTTTGGCATCTGCTCTTGATAACGTCAATAAAGTTGCTTCTTATCTTGGAGGTGTGTCGAATCGATTGGCTTCTCAAACTGACTCGCTCAAATCGCAAATTACAAATTACAATGCTGCTATATCTCGTATTCAAGATGCGGATGTTGCTACAGAACAATTAGAACTTGTAAAAGCACAGTTCTTGCAACAAACTTCAATTATAACATTATCGCAAGCAAATCAGAATCCGCAACAATTCTTGCAATTATTCAGATAAAATATTCTTATAAATAACAATACAATGATATAATTATCTAAATTGTATTGATAGAAGAATAAACTTTATATAATGCAGAAAGGCGGATTCCAACCCCGTCTTTCTGTATTATGCGTAAAAGTTTAATTAGAAAAAATGAGTGGCACGTAATTTGAGTTTCTACGCTAAGAAAAAAAAGATAATTATGTTCCTTTAATTAAATTAATAAATTATGCCTACACCGGCACAGCAACTTGCGGCAAGAAAATTATATGGTGGCGATGGAAATGTTCCTTCGTACCTTGATCAAGAAGTGCTAACATGGAGTCCCGAAAAAATCACACTTAAGACGTATGATTTATTTATTGTTAGCTGTAAGAGAAATGATGTTAGCCGTATGAATCGAGTTTTAATAGAGCTTATGGGTGCTTTAAATTTTGAATATGAAGAATCCTCGACTCGTTTATATCGGCTTTATGAATATTGTCAGCGGTGTATAACCCAAAAAAAATCAGATGAAGCTCTAAAAATTATTCAAGAATTACGCAGTACATGGGCAATTGCCTTTAACTTAGAGTAAACAGTCAATACTCGACAATAGTTTTTTTTAGTAGAATTTAATAATCTCCCGATGGGAGGATACAATTATGGCAGATCTTTTAGGAACAGCATTATCAGTTGGCAACGGACTTTCGACAGGAAGCCAATCGTCAAGTGATTTATTGATTGACGCTTTCCGCAAGACAAAGCAGTCAGGACTTGACAACCTAAAAACGAAGCAATCTACACTTGAATTTAGAAAAGTCTATCTTAGTAAATTCCGAACACGCCTTGAAACTCTATCTGCAAAATCAGATGGAATGCTTGCAGATAATATTGCTTCAACTTTCGCAACTAAAAAAGTTGCTATCAGTGATGCCTCTGTATTAACTGCAACTGCAGAAGGTGCAGCAACAACAGGAATTAGTACTGTAAAAGTAGATAGATTAGCTTCTAACGATATTCTTATTTCCGGTAAAAAAAATCTCGCCGACGGATATGCATTTGCTGACTCTACCAAAACAATTACTATCAATGGAACATCGGTTGATGTTACTTTTGGAACAGGTGAAACCAACGAAACGGCACTCGCAAAAATTGCCGCGGCAATCAATAATAATTCAGCGTTTAGTGTGTCTGCTTCGGTGGTGAAGGACACTACCACTACTGCACGACTAACCTTTACCTCAAAAACAACCGGAGCTAACAATCAAGTTAATTTTGCCGATGGTGAAATTCTGGACGATATAGGTATTACTACAGCGGCCCTTAATCCTAATAGTGCTACTCGTACTGTTTCTACACCAACATCGGCTGGTTTCAAAATTGCAAATTATGCAGATTTAGATTCCCAAATTCAGGTGAATGGTGTTCAAGTTACACGAGATACCAATTCGTTTAGTGATGTACTTGAAGGAATTACATTTACACTCAATAAAGCACAAAGCGCAAGTGAAGTACCGGTAACGTTAACGACATCCGTTGATACCGATAAACTTGCAAATACAGTTATTCAGCCATTTTTAGACAGTTTTAATGAAGCTATTCGTTATCTTCAGCAAGATAAATCTGCATTGCGAGCTGACCCAAGTCTCCGATCAATCTATTCAAAACTTCGGAACTTAATCAATACACCGGTTTCAACAGTAGAAGCCGGTAATCCTAAATATCTGACGGAAATAGGGATTAAAATTGCTGAAGACGGCACATTAAGTGTTGGCAATAAAGAAACATTGCAGAGTTTTCTCGAGTCTAATCCTCAGAAAATATCCGATTTGTTTACGACCGCTGATGGTTTTGCTGTCAAAGCTAAAAATGCAATCGCTAATTTATTGGGCTCAGATGGATTTATTTCCACAAAAAGTGAATCATTGCAAGGTCAAATAACATTAGTTTCAAGCCAAACGAAGAGTCTGCAAAAGCGGATAGACAGCCAAGCTGAGAGTCTGCGAAAGGAATATGAAAAATTGCAAAAAGTTTTTCTGCAAGCACAAGGACAATTTAGCTTGTTAAATGGATTTACAAGTACGACTACTTAATAATTTTTATACAATTGAGAATTTCAAATTAAACATAAAAACTCAATATTAAATTTGAAGTCAGAGTATTATACAGGAGAAAAGTTATGACTATAACTCCAATTCAAAACCCCGCATCAATAGCGGTTGTCCAATCAGCTGATATAAAGCTAGATCATAGTGGACACAAAGAACAAAGCAGTGAAGAGCTTTCAGGTAATTCGTCTGCTTCTGTCTCAGAAACCGAACGCCAAAATTCTCGGAAAGGGGACTTTACGAAGTTATCTGAGAATCTTCAGCAGATTTTTAATACGCCGGATACGGCACTTCGGTTCTCGATTGACAAAGATACCAAGAAAATTATCTTGAAAATTGTCAATTCCAAAACCAATGAAGTTGTTCAGCAAATTCCTACTGAAGTAGCAATGAAGTTATCACAGTATATTGCCAGTACTCTCGAGCAGCAAGGGAAAGTTACTGACTCACTTATCTGAAAAATTGACTAATGGAAAACAACACAAATAGTGCTTGGAATACCGTTGAGGCAATTGAAACAGTAACGATTGAAATTGCTGAGGTGATTAAGCGTGCCGACTATGAAAGTTATGATGCCGAATCTGTAGAGATTGCCGATGAAATTGCAGAACTGTATGAACGGCGACAAGTCTTACTCGACCAACTTCGTCAATGGTATAATAGTGCAAACGGACAACGCGAATTACGAGGAAATTCAACAGAATGGAGTGGACGAATAGATACTCTTATTCTGGCGGATTCAATTTTGTTAGAAAATATTAAGCGCAAAATGGACGATGCGCATTATCGTTTACGGAATATTCAACAAACTAAATCTTTAATGATTTATTCACGGGGGTAACAGTATGGCAATCAATTCATTAGATTCGGTTCGTACATCTCTAAATGTAAAATACGAACAAGCTCAGCGCACTTCAACCGACCAAAAGAAGACAGAAACAGAGCAAATTCACCGTCGTGACGATACACTCGAAATCTCCACTGAAGCACGGAAAATTCAGGGTAATCAGCTTTCTGAACGTTTGCAACAAGTGCAACAGCAAGTGAGTGCAGGGTTTTATAATAATCCTGATGTAATTCGCCAAGCTGCGGCAAAAATTGCTGAGTCATTCCGTACCCAAGATAATGAGAATGTAGATTCAGTTACTACATAATACAACCCAATAATAATAGTATCATCAGATGAAATCACCTCTCAAAATGAGACTTTTTTTTTCATTCTGAATTTTTTTTAGTAGCTTTTTGCGAAATATTTTCTATTTTGCGAAAAGCTACTTTACTTTGCAGTTAAATCATTTATTTTTTGAACATATTTCAATGTAAATTCAATCATAAGACGAGGTGCAATAATGTCGAGAAGTTTGAATAAAGTAATGCTCATTGGTCATGTAGGCAAAGACCCTGAAGTTAATTTTACACCAAGTGGTATTCCCGTCGCAACGTTTAGTATGGCTACCACAGAGGGATGGAAAGACAAAGACGGACACTTTCAAGAAAAAACAGAATGGCACACAATCGTAGCATGGCGAGGATTGGCTGAAATAGCCCAACGACACGTCCACAAAGGTTCAAAAATCTATGTTGAAGGACGCATTCAATCCCGAAATTTCGATGATAAAGACGGGAATCGTCGCTATTTTACCGAAATATCAGCGGATAATATTATTTTACTTGATTCACGACAACGAAATGATGCCACTCCAACTGAAGGACAAACTCCAAACCAAGCAAACGATGCAACAGCACATCCTAATGATGATATTCCTTTCTGATATATTACAAAGATTACAACTTAAAAAGCCCTTTGTGCAAAGGGCTTTTTTTATAAAAACTGAACTGCCTTCTATATTTTTATATAACTACTGAATTTAGTCAACTAATACTATGACCTCTAAACGCTCAACAGAAATTAAAGTCGGAGTTGTTACTCTGATTTCGCTTGTCATTCTTATTCTTGGTATCTCACTTGGTCGCGGCTGGGCTGTTTCCGGCTTGCAAAACCGAGTAAATTTTCGGTTCCCTGCTTCCGGTGGTGTGGAGGTTAGTTCGCCCGTTATGGTGAACGGAGTGAAGCGTGGTTCTGTTATATCGGTTACTAATGATAATGGAAGTGTTCTTGTCGGTGCAACAATGAATGACGTGAGCGACCTCCACGCCGACGCATCTGCACGAATAACTATGCTCGAAATTACCGGAGGTAAGAAAATTGATGTTTTTCCGGGTAAAGCAACTTCAGCATTTAACTCCAAAGGAGAAATCAACGGTGTTCTCGCCGCAGATGCAACCGAACTTATTGCTATGGTCGGCGAACTTGGTGGAGATGCCAAGTTACTGATTAGACGATTAGACACAATCACCGCCGCCGCTACTTCCCTCCTGGGTGATGGTAAAGTAGTTGCCCAATTGCGTGAAACAGTGCAAAATACTAACCAACTCGTTGCTTCGCTCAATTCGTTTGTAGAACAAAATAAACCTGAACTGCAAGCGACACTGAACAACTTAAAAACATTAAGTGAAGACCTTCGGAACGCTGTGCAAGTAAATGAACCCAAAGTGCGCGAGTTGCTCACAAAAATTGATGCAACAACAGTTTCCGTCCAGAATTTACTGGCAAAAGGAGATAAGACTCTTGCTAATGCAGACGGCTTGGTATCGGATGTGCGCTCTGCCGTAAATGACCTCAAAACCGGAAGCGGATTTGCTACAAAATTACTCTATGATAAAGATTTTGCCATAAAATTGGACAGCGCAATCATCAAACTTGATAATTTCATAGACAAAGCATACGAACACGGAATTAACGTTAATCTCCGCCTCGGAACTCGTCCATAGTATGTTACATTATAACTGTTTTTTATTAACAATCTTGAACAATTATGAAAATAGATGCGACTACTTTTCAGGAATATATTGATTTAATTCCAGAAGACAGGAAAGAACCAATGATTCAATTACGTAAAACACTGATTGACAATCTTCCCGAAGGATTCACAGAAACAATTGGAAAATATGGGCTTGGATATTGCGTCCCCCATTCACTCTATCCAAGTGGCTATCACTGTGACCCCAAACAGCCCTTATATTTTATAAATATTATGTCTCAAAAAAATTCAATAAATCTTCACCATATGGGAATTTATGGTAATAAAGAACTACTTGATTGGTTCGCAAGTGAATACCCTAAGCATTCTAAGCAAAAACTGGACATGGGCAAAGCTTGTATTCGCTTCAAAAAAATGGATCAAATCCCGTACAAACTCATAGGCGAGCTTGCCACCAAAATTTCACCACAGAAATGGATTGAACTTTATGAAAGCTATCGAGGGAAGAGCTGATTCAAATCATAACTACTACCTACGGCGTAGGGGTCGATTAAAAATAGTTGATGTCCAAATTACTCGTGAATAAATGGAATAATTTTTTGACTATTTTAATTATCAATACTAAATATTCATATCCTCACAATATAGTTTGTTCTTAATCCGTTTATCTTAAAAGGGTCTGATAAAATAGTTACCGTTATCAAATTTCTTGATTTTTTGAATGAATTAAAGCAAATTATTTGGTTATTTGAATGAAGATACATTATATTTGTCAGCTAAGCTCGCTTATTAATTGTTAATTTTATTATTTTATTTAGGAGAACATTATATGTTCAAATACAAATCGCTTCTTGCCGCAATGACTCTCGTGGCTCTTATTATGGTTGGTTGTAATGAAAATACAACTAATGTTGTTGATACAGTTCCAAATGCACCAACAGGTATGATGGCAACATCGCTCGGTAAAGACAAAATTGCTGTAAAATGGACTGCACCGACAGCAGGAACGTTTACAGGTTACAAACTTAAATTGACAGGAACAGGAATGGATACTACTTTCATAGTTGATAAGACTACGGGTGGTTATGAAGTTTCCGGTTTAACTGAAGGTACAAAATACACATTTGCGCTTACATCTGTAAATGGAACTGCGATGAGTGCAACAGCGGCTACAATTACATGGTCACCAGCAACTCGTTTCACAACTCTCGATGGAACACCTACCGGAAATGCTATTCGTTTATATGAATCAAGTTCTTCTAAAGGAAGCGGATTACGTCTTTATGATCCAACTACAAAACTTCCACAAGTATTAACTGTTTCGGGTGGTGGAGATTCTTGGGATATAGGAATTGACAATAAAGGTATTGCTGATTCACTTGACACAGGTTCGCCGGGGGCATTGAGCTTTACGATTAATAATCCTCGTGCTACTCTTATTGGTAAAATTTACTCTAACGTAAACAGCTTGGATGATATTTATGAAACAGCTGATTTAACAGTATCTTCACAAGGAACATATACACTTCCAAATTCTTCAACGGGTGGATATGCTTTCGTTCTCAAAACAGCAGAAGGAAACTTTGCAAAGGTACTCTTTAAATCCATAGGCGGAAAAATTCTTCAAGGTTCAGGAACAGAGCGTTATGTAACTGTAGAAATTTCATATCAAATGGTTGCAGGTGTTCCACATGCAGGAATGAATAATTCAGGCGGTAAATAATTTAGTAACAACTATTTCAAAATTTAATATTATATAAAGGAAAAAAAGATGAAAAAAATTCTTTGCGTGTTAGCAGTTTTCGCTTTAATTGGTGGTTCAGCTTTTTCACAAGAGCTAAAAACAACTAAAAGAAGTGGTGCACCAATTACAGTTGCTCCTGCCGAGCCATCAAAAGGTGCAAAAGCTATGAAAATTAGCGGAAAATCTATCAAAGGTAGTATTGTTAGTGTGATGAGCTATTGTGCCGGAAAAGGTGCTGTTTTAACAAAAGATGAAGCAAGTGATATGGCAAAACGCGGTGAAATGCTTGGTGTTGTTGTTGGTAAAAACGCTAAAACAGGTAAATTATACCTCGTGTGCAATGCCGACGGAACAAGTGCCCTCATAAAATTAGCAAACGGTGGAACAATTACTGTTACCGGTAAAATTTTCTCTAAAGGTGGAGTCAATTTGATTACTGCAGAACATGTAGAATAATCCTCTGTTGGTAGTAAAAATACAAAAGGCGACTTATCTCACACAGATAAGTCGCCTTTTTATTTGCACATTGTGCAATTGAAGCACTTCTTACTATCGCGTAATAATTACCTTTTCGGTATGACTCTCTGCTCCAACTCTTAAATGATAAAAATATACGCCTTCCGATAGATCATCGAACTCAATCGGCATCGAAAATGTACCTGCATTGAATGTTACATTATCAATTACTGTTAGTACTTTATTTCCAGCCATAGTATGAAGTGAAAGCGAAACTGCATTCTGCTGTTTGACAGAAAAGCGTACAGTTGCTGAATGTACAGCAGGGTTGGGTATTTGTTCAAATCTATTATATTCTTCATTATTAGCAAACTCATTCACCCCGATAACAACTGCTTCGCGTTTGCCTGTGATTTTGAGAATTGTACCTCCGTTTCCTGCTATCCAACCCGTTGAGTCATTCACCGCAGAAATTCCCGAAAGGTTATTTGCCGTACCGCTTGGCTGACCTTTCCACGATTCACCGCCGTTATTGGTATTGATAATAACTCCTTCTGCACCAACAGCCCAGCCAATTTTTGGATTCACAAATACAACCGAAAGTAGTGGAACGGCCGCACCGGATAATTGCGCTGTCCATGTTTGTCCGCCATCCACTGTTCGGCGAACAACTCCAACATCGCCAACAGCCCAGCCGGATTGAGTATCGGTAAAGTAGATTGCATTCAGTCGTGAGGGTGTGCCACTTGTTTGCTGAATCCAATCTTCACCACTATTAGTTGTTTTGAGGATTGTTCCGCCGTCGCCAACTGCCCATGCAATTTGAGGAGTAGAAGAATATACTCCATAGAGATTTACCGCCGTACTGCTGTTTTGAGCAAGCCAAACATTCCCGCCATTAATTGTATGGACTATAATTCCATCATTTCCAACAGCATAACCATTGGATTCATCGGCAAAATGAAT
>JAFDZU010000099.1:0-156 GCA_018266765.1 Bacteroidota bacterium | reverse complement strand
TGCTCTGAGGATTGTTCCGTTTTCACCTGCCATCCAGCCCACTTGTGGATTGAGAAGATGCACCGATTTCAATGGAGATTGATACGTATGTTCAATTCTTTGCCATTGTACTCCGGAATTATCTGTGCGTAAAATAACCGAACTATCGCCCACAGC
>JAFDZU010000098.1 GCA_018266765.1 Bacteroidota bacterium | reverse complement strand
ACCGCCAATAAGTAATGGTTTTGTAAACTTTAATCGTTCCATTTCTTTAGCAACATGCACCATCTCATCGAGCGACGGTGTAATTAATCCCGAAAGTCCGATTATATCTACACTTTCACTAATTGCAGTTTGCAGTATTTTCTCAGCCGAGACCATTACGCCAAGGTCAATCACTCGGTAATTATTACATCCCAGCACCACCCCTACGATATTTTTACCGATATCATGTACATCACCCTTTACCGTAGCGAGCAGAACTGTTCCATTGTTTTTACTTTCATCGCCAATAGCTGCTTTTTCGGCTTCCATAAATGGCATTAAATACGCCACTGCTTTTTTCATAACACGAGCTGATTTAACAACTTGAGGTAAAAACATTTTTCCTGCGCCAAATAAATCACCAACCACACTCATGCCGTCCATTAGCGGCCCTTCAATCACATGAAGCGGTCGGTCATACTGCCGGCGTGCCTCTTCAGTGTCAATATCTATAAATTCTGTAATACCCTTTACAAGTGAATGTTTAAGGCGTTCTTGAACTGATTCGTTGCGCCATGCTTCGGCTTCTTTGGCGGTAACTGCGGTTTTACCTTTTGCCTTAAGGTTCTCGGCATATTCCACTAAGCGTTCTGTAGAATCTTGACGACGATTCAAAATCACATCTTCTACCAATTCCAATAAATCTTTAGGAATTTCATCGTAAATATCTATTTGTCCAGCATTTACAATTCCCATATCCATTCCGGCTTGAATGGCATGATACAGAAAAGCTGAATGCATTGCTCTGCGGACAGGTTCATTCCCGCGAAACGAAAACGAAAGATTGCTCACGCCGCCCGAAACTTTTGCACCCGGAAGATTTTGCTTAATCCACCGAGTTGCATTGATAAAATCTACCCCATAATTATTATGCTCTTCGAGTCCTGTGGCAATTGCAAATATATTCGGGTCGAAAATAATATCTTGCGGCAAGAATCCAACTTTCTCAGTCAGAAGATGGTATGCACGCTCACAAATTCGTATTTTACGCTCGAATGTATCGGCCTGGCCTTGTTCGTCAAATGCCATAACTATTGTTGCTGCACCGTATTCATGCACTTTCCGTGCTTGCTCCAGAAACTTTTCTTCGCCTTCTTTCATTGAAATAGAATTAACGATTGACTTGCCTTGTGTACATTTTAATCCTGCCTCAATTATACTCCACTTGGACGAATCAATCATAATCGGAACTTTGGCAATATCCGGCTCGGAAGCAATAAGATTAAGAAATTTCACCATTGCCGCTTCCGAATCCAACATTCCTTCGTCCATATTAATATCAATTATTTGTGCGCCATTTTCAACCTGTTGACGCGCAACTGACAGTGCTTCTTCGTAGTTATTTTCTTTAATGAGTTTGGCAAATTTCGCCGAACCGGTTACATTCGTACGCTCACCAATATTTACAAAATTAGTTTCGGGACGAATTTCAAACGGTTCTAAACCCGACAAGCGCATAAGCGGCTCACGCTGTGGAATTTCTCGCGGAGAAAGTTGCTCGACTGCCTGTGCAATTGCTCGGATATGGTCGGGTGTAGAACCGCAACAACCTCCTAAGAAATTCACAAATCCGGCTTCGGCAAATTCTTTAATTATCGAAGACATTGTTTCGGGAGTTTGGTCGTAGCCACCCATTTCATTAGGAAGTCCGGCGTTTGGATACACACTCACAAAACATGTAGCCACTCGGCTTAATTCTTCCACAAACGGACGCATTTGTTCTGCACCAAGTGAGCAATTCAACCCAACCGAGAGTAAATTCGGACAATGGACAACTGAATTCCAAAATGCTTCGGTTGTTTGACCGGACAAGGTACGCCCCGACATATCTACAATTGTACCCGAAATCATAACCGGAAGTTGTGTTTTATTTGCATGGAAATACTCCGAAACAGCATAGATTGCGGCTTTTGCTGTGAGTGTGTCGGTTATTGTTTCGATCAATAAAAGGTCTGCTCCGCCATCTACAAGTCCTCTGATTTGCTCGGAATATGAGGCAACCATTTCATCCCAAACGATTGCACGATAACCTGCATTATTAATATCGGGTGAGAGCGAAAGCATCTTGGTAGTTGGCCCCATTGCACCTGCTACAAATCTTGGTTTATCGGGAGTTTTAGCGGTATATTCTTGGGCAGCTTGTTTGGCAATTTTTGCTGAAGCCAAGTTAATTTCATAAACAAGATTTTCGAGGTTGTAATCTTGTTGCGATACGGAAGTTGCGCTGAATGTATTAGTTTCGATAATATCCGCACCTGCCTCTAAATATTCGCGATGAATATCCAATATTATTTCGGGTTGTGTGAGTGATAGCAAATCGTTATCGCCTCTAAGCGGATGCTGATGCCCCGACAAATCATGGCGGCAACTCGCAGAATGTAGTCCGCGAAATTCATCCTCGCCCAAGGGATGCCGCTGAATCATCGTTCCCATAGCACCATCGAGAATGAGAATTCGTTTTTTGAGAAGAGATTGAAGCAGTTGGAATGTTGTGTTCATTGTGTTATTTTTTGGTATATTTTGGAGTTCAAATCATTGTTTTCAACATATCACATTCTGTTAATTTAATTCAGTCATTTTCACTTTACCCATAAACGCAAAAAGACGCTTTTGATTAAAGCGTCTTCTACAAAATTTACTGATTACAAACAATTTGGCTTATGCGATTAGCGAACTTCTTTGTGAACCGTGTGCCGACGCAAGAATGGATTGTATTTTTTTAATTCAATCCGCTGTGGCGTGTTTTGTTTGTTTTTCATAGATGTATAACGAGAAGCGGGTTTACCCTCTTTTTTTGCCTCCGTACATTCGAGCGTAATAATAACGCGTGCGCCTTTTTTAGCCATTGAGATTTTCCTCTCGGTATAATATTCAAATAAAATGGAACGCAAAAATACGACACTTACACCCACATTTCCAATATTTTTTTAGTTCAAGCCACTTTTTGGCAATGATTTATCGAGAAAATTTGTTGCAAAATCAGTTTTTTTCAATCAAAAGCCGCATTATTGATTGCTTAAAAAGCTATAATGCGGCTTCTACAATATGAGATTCTCATTCGATAAATTCAGTGTTACTCCAAAACAATATTCGCAGTAGCAGATTTACCGTTTTGAGTAATTTTCAACAAATATTCTCCTCGAGGTTTTGATGATAAATTCAAAGATTTACTATACTCTCCAGTGAAATTATTGAGTGACTCGCTATACACTTGATGACCTAAAATATCTGTTATCATAATCTCAGTATTTCCGGTTTCAGGAAGCGAAAACGACATTGTAAACTGTCCCTTATTCGGATTTGGTGCGAGGTTAAGTGTCGTAAGATTGAGTGTAGTAGGCATTTCTTCTGCCTTTGATTGTTTAGGGCTTGAAGTGTTTACTTCGTCAGTCACGAATTTGTGAATAATCACACGAACTTTGGAAGGGTCGCCATCTTCATTTACTTGTTTGATAATAAATTTCATCGAGTTTACATGATTTCCGTCAGCATTCGAATTGATAAGAACATCACCTTCATTCGGAGTAAAATCTGCATCAATTACCGAAATATTCTCGCCATCATCATCTTTGAATTTACGGATAAATATACGTTTTGACTTATCGGAAGAATTTGCATCATCGGATTCTATCTCCACTCTCATTGCAGAGCCAACAGCATTTCCTTCAAATTCTTTAGAATCGCCGTCTTTATTTATCCAAATCATTTTATGTTCTTTTCCATCTTTTGAGTCTGAGGATTGAATGACGCACGATGATTTTTTCATACATTTAGTATTCATCTTGCACTTGGACGAATCTCCGTTTACGATTACGACACATTCTTTTTTGTCACCTTTTCCGCCGCAAGTAATCACAACATCTTCATCATTTGTGGATGTTCCATCGGTTTTAATAACTCGTTTTATATTGATATTAGCTCCCTTAATATCTTTTTTGAGTTTGCTGATGTCAATTTTGAGTTCTTTGATGGTTTTGGCAATTTCGGGGTTAGAAAGTATATTGTCACCATTGAATTCCATCACTTCGGTTTTGCCGTCTTTATCGGTAACAACCTTTATTTTCACGTTGTCGCTTTTCGTACTTTTCGGCGTTTCACTATTTTGTGAATATAAATTCGGAGCAACTGTGATTACCAAACCAAAGGCAAGAGCAGTCAGAAATGATGTTCCGTTCCGAAAAGTGCGAGGGAACATTGAAGCAGAGGATTCCTTGATTTGAATCCAAACAGCATTGAGTCGAGAGTTCATAATTTTACCCTTTCAAAAAATAATATATAATAGAATAATTGCACGGCACAAACTTACGGTAAGTTCATGATTTGCGTCTGTTAAAATGTGCTAATTGTATGTTAAAGTTGATTGAGAAGAAAATCGTGTTGGTAATTCGCCGTACAAATGATAAATTGCCATTAAAGTTTTCGCAGAATTTCTTCTCATTATAATTGAATCAAACTATGGCAACTCTTCTTGAAGTCAAAAATCTTGTTACGCAATTTCAATCTGAAAATTATATTACAAAAGCAGTCAATGACGTAAGTTTCAATTTAGAGCGCGGTAAAACACTCGGCATCGTCGGAGAATCCGGCTCAGGAAAATCGGTTACTGCTCTTTCAATTATGCAACTTATTGCCACACCTCCCGGTAAAATTGCAGGTGGTCAAATCCTTTTTCACGAGACAAACGGCGATGTTACAGATTTACTTTCATTGCCCGAAGAAAAGATGCGGACGTATCGCGGTAATAGAATTTCGATGATATTTCAAGAGCCGATGACCTCGCTCAATCCTGTTTTTCGTTGTGGCGACCAAATTATCGAAGCAATTACCCTTCACCAAAAAGTCAGCAAAGAGGAAGCTCGCGCTCGTACTATTCACTTGCTCAAAGAAGTACAGCTTCCACGTCCCGAAACGATGATAGACCAATATCCGCATCAGCTTTCAGGTGGACAAAAACAGCGTGTTATGATTGCAATGGCAATGAGCTGTACACCGGACTTGATGATTGCCGACGAGCCGACAACTGCACTTGACGTTACGGTGCAAGCAACGATTTTGGATTTAATGCGTGAACTTCAAACATCCTATAATATGAGTATGATGTTCATTACTCACGACTTAGGCGTGGTTGCTGAAATTGCCGATGATGTTGCCGTGATGTACAAAGGGAAAATTGTGGAATATGGAAATGTCGAACAGATTTACGAAAATCCTCAGCATCCTTATACCAAAGGATTGCTTGCATGCCGTCCACGATTGGACAAAAAACTACGAATTTTACCGACGGTCCGTGATTTTATGGACGAGCAACCAGACGGCACAATTACCGAATTACACCAAGTCAGTGTCGAGGATAGAATCCACGAAGTTGAAATTACCCCCCAAGAAATAAACGACCGCAACTCCCGACTTGCCAAAGAAGAACCTCTATTATCAGTAAGAGATTTGCAGGTTTATTTTCCGATTAGAACAGGACTATTCAGCAGTTTGAAAGGATATGTGAAAGCTGTTGACGGTATTTCATTTGATGTAAAACCCGGTGAAACACTTGGTTTGGTGGGAGAATCCGGCTGTGGAAAAACAACAACAGGACGTGCTATTCTCCGACTTGTGGAGCCGACTGCCGGTGAAATAACATTCGCCGGTCGTGACGTGCGCTCGCTCGGCAGTAGTGATTTGAAAGCTCTTCGCAAAGATTTTCAGATTATTTTCCAAGACCCGTACAGTTCGCTTAATCCTCGGCTTTCGGTGGGAAGTGCTATTATGGAAGTATTGAAAGTTCATAATTATATGGATAATGATAAAATGCGGAAAGAATATGTGCATTATCTGCTTGACAAGGTGAATCTTCTGCCGCATCATTTTAGTAATTATCCGCATGAATTTTCGGGTGGTCAGCGTCAGCGGATTTGTATTGCGCGCGCGCTTGCACTCAAACCCAAGTTTTTGATTTGTGATGAATCGGTTTCGGCATTAGATGTGTCGGTTCAGGCGCAAGTATTGAATTTACTTGTTGATTTGCGCGAGGAATTCAAACTCACCTATATTTTTATTTCGCATGACTTGAGCGTGGTAAAATTTATTAGTGATAGAATTGCTGTGATGAATGCCGGAAAAATTGTGGAACTCGCCACTTCCAACGAGATTTATTCTTCGCCCAAAGAAGAATACACACGCAATCTTATCAATGCTATTCCAAAAGGAACGATGGAGGATATTCACCGCAGAAGAAGGGAAAAAGCGGCGTAAGGGGTTGGGAAGACTTCATTTATATACAAGTGCCTCACCAATTAACAACCTATTAAACAAACAGACAGACAGAAATAAAATATGAAAGCAAACGAAACCAAAGTAGATAAATTCTTAGCGACAAATGAAACAACATTTGCCATTCCTGTTTATCAGAGAAATTACGACTGGTCATTGTTTCAATGTAAACAGCTTCTTCACGACATTATAGAAACTGGCAAAAATGACAAGACAAATGCTCACTTTATTGGGAGCATAGTTTATGTTCACGATGACGTTTACACAGCATCAGGCTTAACTGAATTAACCATAATTGATGGACAACAACGGCTTACAACAATTACGTTAATTTATATCGCGCTTTTTAGACTCGCTAAGGAACTTGACAACCAAATGCTAGTTAACCGAATTCAGAAAACTTATTTGATAAATGAATTTGCACCAGAAGAAGAAAAGCTAAAATTAAAACCAACGGAAAATAATAAAGAAGCACTTCGACACATACTTAATTCCACAGTCAGAGAAGAATTTAAAGGCTACTCAAAAATTATTGAGAATTTTGATTATTTCAGGAAAGCAATAAATGCAGAAAATTTTGAAGTTATTCAACGTGGACTTTCAAAACTCATTTTTGTAGATATTGCTCTTGACAGACAGAAAGACAACCCGCAAAGAATTTTTGAAAGTCTTAATTCAACAGGACTTGAATTATCACAAGCCGACCTTATTAGAAACTATATTTTGATGGGGCTTTCAAGAACCAATCAAGACAGAATTTATAAAAGCTATTGGGAAGTAATCGAGAAAAATGCAAAGGATGAAACCTTAAATAAAACAAGAGTTTCTGAATTTATTCGTGATTACTTAACACTAAAAAATAAAGAAATTCCTAATAAGGGTGACGTTTACACAAAATTCAAAGATAAATATCCGACTTCTACTATTGACGATTTAGAGCTTGTTCTTACAGAATTAAAATCTTTAGTTAAGTATTACAACAAACTAACAAACCCGAAAAACGAACCTGACAAACTAATACGAACTCAACTTGAATACATCAACAGATTAGAAATAAATGTTGCATTTCCTTTCTTAATGAAAGTCTATGAAGATTTTTCAAACGACATAATTGATAAAATCACTTTCATTTCAGTTTTATCAACAGTTCAGTCATTCACTTTTAGACGTTTTATTTTGGGCTTGCCGACAAATGCGCTCAATAAAATATTTATGGGTTTATATGACAAAGTAGAACCAAACAATTACTTATTCTCAATACAAAAATCACTATTACAAAGGTCAGGTGTTCAGCGTTTCCCAAGAAATACAGAAACTATAAACGCACTTAAAGAAAAGGACGTTTACAACATCAAACCAAAGAACAGAACATATTTATTAGAACGACTTGAAAATTTTCAAAATAATGAACCCGTTGCTATTGAAGGAAATTCTGATATAACAATAGAACACATATTCCCTCAAAATCCTGACCCAAAATGGAAAATCGAATTAGGTGCTGATGAATACAATTTGATTAAAGAAAACTATCTTAATACAATAGGTAATTTAACACTTTCTGGTAACAACGGAAAGCTGAGTAACAAACCGTTTCTTGAAAAGAAAGTTATGAACGTTGATGGCAAAGAACAAGGTTACATTTTCAGCAGACTTTGGCTAAATAGAGATTTGAAAGTAAAAACCAAATGGGACAAATTAGAAATTGAAGAACGAGCAAATTCAATCTCTGAACGCTTTATTAAAATATGGGAAATTCCAGAAATTAATATTGAACTCGAAGCAACAAATGACGAGATAAATATATTTGATGCAGAAGACCCGAAACATAAGAAATTAGAATTCGCAATTTTCTTCAATCAAAAACTTGAAGTTACGCAAGTGGCTAAACTTTACATTGAAGTTTTTAAACAACTCTTCGATTTGCAACCAGAAACATTTTTTACATCAGAACTTGGTGACAGATTAAGTTTGACAAAAACACCTGAAACAAGTGGACTAAGACAAGCAGTTCCAATTAGTGAAACATATTTTATAGAATCAAACATTGACAATATGGGCAAGTTCGACAGAATAAAACAAGCCCTGACAATTTTTGGATTTGAAGACGAATTATCTATCAAATATGCTGACTAGAAATAAAGGGCGAAGTGGCATAACACAGGCTTGGCAAAATGGCGGGTTCAGTGCTAAATTGAATATTCGAAATTCTAAATTCTAAATAAAACCCGCCTATCATAAACCCAAAACCATCAGCATTCATCATAAAAAACAACTTAACACTAACTTAATTCTAATCAAACAATTATGCTAACCGAAATACATCCTAAGTTGCCCATGCGAGACAAAACTGCAACAAGAAAATTTTATAGTACTATGGTAGGATTTCATGAAATTGGAAGTGCTGATTTTGACGAGTATCTAATGATGGAAAGAGACCAAATTCAAATTCATTTTTTTGAGTTTAAAGAACTAAACCCAAAAGAAAACTACGGACAAGTTTACATCAGAACTAATGATATTGATACGCTGTATCAATCGCTATTAGACAATAAAACAAAAATACATCCAAACGGACATTTGCAAATCAAACCTTGGGGACAGAAAGAATTTAGCATACTCGACCCTGACAACAATTTATTGACTTTTGGACAAAGCATTTGATATGAATACACTTACAAATTAAACATCAATATTATTCCTGTCATCCTGAACTTGATTCAGGATCTCCGTGGCTATTTTGGGTCGTGCTTTGTTTTTGTACGTGCGGAGATGCTTAAAATGAATTTAGCATGACAAGGTATATAAAATTTGGTTGCAACTTTTTGACGTTACAATATAAACACCTACTTTTAACGCATCACTTCATCAAAGAACCGATGCAAGATTTGAAAATTAATTCTACCTCCCCCCAAAAAAAACAACCGCTCACCGGTAAAAAACTTGCTCATCTATTTGAAGTGGTTAATTTTGTGGGTATATTAATCAAGCGGTTTCTCTTTCTATTCATAATAACGACCAACTTATGCCACGTATCTTTTTAATTGACTCGATGGGACTTGTGTTCCGTGCCTATCATGCGCTTTCTCGAATGGGTTTGCAAACTCCGTCGGGCGAGCCGACTTCTGCTGTGTATGGATTTGCCTCGATTCTCGGCTCACTACTCGAACGTGAGCAGCCCGACTACATTGCGGCTGTCTTTGATACCAAAGAACCCACTTTTCGCCATACATTATACGACCAGTACAAAGCAAATCGCCAAGCATTTCCCGAAGAACTTGTGCCGCAATTAGGGAGAATAAAAGAACTCATAGACGCTCTCGGTATCCGTCGAATAGAGCTTGCGGGTTTTGAAGCCGATGATATAGTCGGAACACTCGCTCGAATGGGCGCGGAACAAGGAATGGAAGTGCTCTGCATTACCTCCGACAAAGATTATTTTCAATTGGTAGGCG
The DNA here is from genome assembly GCA_018266765.1 of Bacteroidota bacterium. Lineage (GTDB taxonomy): Bacteria > Bacteroidota > Ignavibacteria > Kapaibacteriales > UBA961 > JADJXV01. The sequence goes on along the minus strand of JAFDZU010000098.1, from coordinate 926 downwards.
AGAATATCAATGTATTGCGTCCGGGCAAAGATGCAAGTGAATATGATATTTACGGACGTGAGGAAGTTCTCAAAAAGTTTGGCGTGTATCCCGAAAGTGTGATTGATTACCTCGCTCTTATCGGCGATTCCTCAGATAATGTGCCCGGTGTGAAAGGTATCGGCGAGAAATCCGCACTTCCGCTTATTTCCCAGTTCGGAACACTTGAGCAATTATACCAGCGATTGCACGAAGTAGAAAAAGACTCTATACGAACGAAATTATCCGACAACCGCGACATGGCGTTTCTTTCCAAAGAGCTTGTAACGATTCATCAGCACGTTCCGATAGATATTTCGCTCGAAGACTGCAAACGAATAGAACCCGACAAAGCTGTACTCGACGGACTCTTAACCACACTTAATTTTAATTCACTTCGTAAAAAATGGGGAACATTTCAATCCGCTCCGCTCGAACAATCGTCAGATTCTACAGCCGTTCCTAAATCTTCCATTCGTACAATAGCAGATGTTCAGCATGATTACAAACTCGTGAGTACAAGCCACGATTTGAATGCAATGATGATAGAGCTTCAAACCGCACAAATTCTCTCATTCGACCTCGAAACTACCTCTCTTGATGTGATGAGTTGTTCAATTGTAGGCATTGCATTATCGGCAAGCGAAGGACGGGCATATTATATCGCAACCAACGAAGACCAGTCACTTTCGGTGGATTTCGACACGCCAAAACGTGCAGTTCCAACGGTAACAGCTTCGATGTTTGATACGCCGCCGGAAGAGATTCTTCCAACTGAATTGCCGGCCGGGGAGCAGGGGTTGCCGTTGCGATTTGTGCTAATTCATCTGAAACCGTTTCTCGAAGGTGGAATCCCGAAAATCGGACAGAATGCGAAATTTGACGCTATAATATTGCGAAGATTCGGT
>JAFDZU010000097.1 GCA_018266765.1 Bacteroidota bacterium | reverse complement strand
TTCGTATGACTTATGGGGTGATGCTGTAAATACTGCCAGTAGAATGGAGAGTCACGGTGAGGCGGGACGAGTGCATGTAAGCGAGAAATTTAGAACTGCGCTCATTTCGACTGCGACCAATGAGCTGCCGATACGATTTATCCCTCGCGGTGAAATGGACATTAAAGGCAAAGGAAAAATGAAAACATATTTTTTGGAGAAAGCACAATAATTCTTTTAAAACAATAAAAAAACGGCAACTCTAGGGGTTGCCGTTGGAATCTTTTACTAGAAAAATCAATTGTTTCCTCTCGGAAGTAATTATTGTAGTTGTTTCCTAGAACAAATAATTACTGTTGTATTCATACTGCATAATTGGTTTAAAATATTGCTCTAAACTGTCTGCTTGCTTATGAAATCTCAACTCAATAACCATCATCGTTTCAATACATTCGCATCAGTAATTAAACGTAAGATTGTTAGTTACATCAGCGGTAACTGTAGTTGACTGGCTGGAAGGTTGTGAACCAACACCGACCTTGGTTGTAGATACGCTTACCGTATATCCACCAATATTCACAGTAAAAGTAGCAGTGCCATCTGAACCAGTTAATTTACTTGTAGCTGTTCCACCACTTGTGGGTGTTACAGTTACATTTGCACCCACAATTACGACTCCCTTATCGTCTTTCACTGTTGCCTTAATTCCCCCCGTATTAACATAGTCAGCCATACAAAATTCCTCTAAAAATAAAACATAGTATTAATTACAGTTGCAACTTACTAAATTGTTACTAATTTTACAATTAGCAAATAGTATTTTTGTATTTTATTCTGCAAAATTAAATCTTTCTCAGTAGTTTATTCCGGCAATCCTCTCAATTATGAATAACAACGAACTAAACGAATTCAACGAAGCTGTAGCACACGCCGAGACAATAGAAGCAAAAGCTATAGCCCTCAATATTTTAGCGAGTAAATTAAGCGAACAGTTTTGTTTTAGTGAAGCGATTACTGCCGCCAAAGAAGTACTGTTAATAGCAACTGAAGTAAAAATTGATTTACAACAAGGAAGGGCATTAAATATTCTTGGTAATGTATCACTTGACCAAGGGCATTTCCATGTAGCTTTAGAATATTTCCACCAGTCTCTTGCTCTCTTTGAGTCATTGAATGACAATAGTAGAATTGCAGTGGTTCTTGGCAACATTGGGCTTGTGTATCGAAGTATTTCAGACTACAGAAATGCAATAGAGTATTATCAAAAGGCATTGGCTATTGATGAAGAGCTTGAGAATTCATCTGGTATAGCAAGGCATCTCGGCAACATCGGGAATGTGTATCTCATACTCGGGGATTATCAAAAGGCACTGGAGTTTTATCATAAAGCACTTACTTTAGCTGAAAAACTTGGTAATACTTCCGGTATAGCAACGCACACAGGCAATATCGGAACTGTTTATCTTTACCTTGAGGACTATCCTAATGCCTTGGAATATTTCCAAAAAGCACTTGTAATCCAAGAACAACTTGATGATAAATTAGGTGTAGCCATTACCATTAGCAATATTGCCGGTGTGTATTCTTTTTTGAAAGATTTTCCAAAATCATTGGAATGGTATCATAAAGCTCTTGGGTTATACGAAGAACTCTGCAATAAATCAGGTATGGCAAATACGAACGGTAATATTGGAATTGTGTACCATCAACTTAAGGAATACTCAAATGCTTTGGAACACCAAACAAAAGCTCTTTCTATGAATGAAGAGCTTGATAATACAATTGGAATAGCGTTCAACACCAGTAATTTGGGTGCATTGTTTGGAGAAGAAGACTTCGTTGGTTATGATACAGTAAAAGCAGAAGAATATTTACTACGAGCAATAACACTCAACCAAGAACTTGGTACAAAACAAGACTTGTATAAAAACCATGAAATTCTATCAGAACTATACTCCCAAATCGGAGAAGGAACAAAAGCATATCATCATTATAAAATATATCATGAATTAGAAAAAGATGTACAAAATGAGACTCTGAAAAAGCAGGCGGAGCAGTTGAATTATGAGCGTAAAACAACCGAACGCGAAATGCAAATAGCCGTTGACCGCGCTAAACATGAAGCCACCGAACAACTCCTGCATAATGTATTACCACCAAGTATTGCCGCTCAGATGCTAGGGGGAGCAAAACTGATAGCAGAAAAACTCGACAATGTAACAGTCCTATTTGCCGACATCGTAGGATTTACAAAATTATCCCAACAAATATCACCCGAAGAGCTTGTTCGGGGGTTGGATATGATTTTTTCAGAATTTGATATTCTGGCAGAGAAATATGGTGTTGAGAAAATCAAGACCATCGGTGATGCTTATATGGTGGTTGCCGGTGCACCGATTCCTCGGTCAGACCACGCCAAGGTGATGGCAATTATGGCGATAGAAATGCAAGAAATAATCAAGAAATTCTCATCAACTACAACCAGAGCTACTATTGAAATTCGGATAGGTATTCATACGGGTGAAGTAGTAGCAGGTGTAATTGGTAGGAAGAAATTCGCATATGATTTGTGGGGTGATGCAGTGAATACAGCGAGTAGGATGGAATCACATAGTGTCCCCGGAAAAATTCATGTGAGCGAGGACTTCAAAGAAGCAGTAAATGAATCATCGTTCACTTTTATTCCGCGTGGCGAGATAGACATCAAAGGCAAAGGAATAATGAAAACATATTTTTTAGAACAATCAAAATAAGCTATGAATATCAAAGAGCTAACGTTAAAACTTGAAGAAGCAAAAAAAGCTGAAAAAACTGGTAATTACAGTGAATCAGAACGTTTTGCAAATGAGGTTGCCATAGCCACAGAATCCGAAAAAAGTTCGTATAAAGAACTTCGAGCCGAAGCATTACTCATTCTTGCCGTTGATGCTGAGCGACGTAAGGATTTTAATCTTGCTTTAGACTATCGTTTGAAATTACTGTCAATTTTTGAAGAAATTGAGAATCAAAAAGCAATCGTTGAGCAGCTTAGTAACATTGCCTCAATTTATGCCAATGAATCGTGGAATAGTTTTAAATATGCCAAAGCCGAAGAGTATTATCTGAAAGCCCTTGTTCTATGTACAGAATTACGTTTAAAAAAGAAAGAATCCATTCTTCACGAACGACTTGCCGATATCTATATGTTGCAGAAAAAATGGGGAAAATTTGCTTCTCATTTTCGCCGCTATGACCAAATAAAAGATGAAATTCAAGAAGAAGAAGCAAAAGCACAAGAACTTAGATTTGAACGTGAAACCGCTCGTGCTCGACTTGAGGCAACTGAATCTTTGTTGCATAAAATGTTGCCGCAGTCTATCGTTGTTCGTATGATGAACGGGGAGACTGATATTGCTGATCATTATGAAAATATCTCGATTCTTTTTGCCGACATCGTTGGCTTTACACCAATCGCTACAGAAATGTCTGCTTCAGCTCTTCTTACTTTTATGAATATGCTTTTTGAACAGTATGATACATTTGCTTTAAAATACAATTGTGAGCGCATTAAAACTATTGGCGACGGATATTTAGCCGTATGCGGTGCACCCGAATCAAACCAAAATCACGTACAAAATATAGCATTAATGGCTCTTGATATGTTAGAATATTCATTAGGAATACTAGATATTCAAAAAATTATGCCACCCGGTATAGATTTTCAAATACGAATAGGGTTGCACTGTGGTCCCGTAATAGCCGGAGTAATCGGCACAGGAAAGATATGCTATGATATTTACGGAGATACGGTAAATATAGCTGCTCGCATGGAATCTCACAGTGAACCCGGGAAGATCCATGTAAGTGAAGAATTTAGGACTGCGCTCATTTCAACTAAGCTCAATGAACTATCTATGCAACTTATCCCTCGCGGTGAGGTGGACATCAAAGGCAAGGGCGTAATGAAAACCTATTTTTTGGAGAGAGCACAATGACAGCTGAAGAACTCAATGACATTGCAATTGACCTCTACATTCACAGCCGCTTTGTAGAAGCTGCTGCCGTTGCAAAGGAAGCCTTATCAATATCTGAAAATGAACAAATTCAGAGGTTGCGGGCGTGGAAAATTCTTGGCAATATAGCTCTGTCAGGCAGCAATTACACTCAGGCGTTGGACTTTTACGGCAACGCTCTAGCTATTTGTGAATTCCTGAATGATAATAGCAATGCAGCAAAAATAACAATGGGTATCGGGGATGTGTATCGGGGTATTTTCAACTTCACAAAAGCATTAAACTATTATGAGAAAGCGCTCTCTCTTCATGAAGAACTCGGAGATAAACGTGGTACAGCAAATACAATCGGTAATATGGGGATTATGTACAAGGATCTTTGTTCTAACGATAAAGCACTAGAGTGTTATACAAAAGCTCTTGCTATTCATGAAGAACTCGGAGATGAATCCGGAGCGGCACGCGTTACGGGAAACATTGGAAATGTATATTCAAATCTTGAGATGTACGACAAGGCACTTGAGTATTATACAAAAGCACTTGCTATTCACGAAGAACTCGGAGATGAATCCGGAGCGGCACGCGTTACGGGAAACATTGGAGCAATTTATACAGTTCTTTGTACTCCCGACAAGGCATTTGAGTACTTGCAAAAAGCACTTACCGCTCACGAAGAACTCGGTGAGAAAGCACTTGTGGCGATGGTCACCGGCAATATAGGAACTGTGTATTATAATAATTGCATCTACGACAAAGCACTTGAGAATTATTCGAAAGCCCTTGCCATTTATGAAGTAATTGGAGACAAACACGGGGTAGCAATAAATACAGGCAATATCGGTGGAGTGTATGCCAAAGTAGGATTTGAGGGTCATGATCTCCTAAAAGCTGAAAAGTATATGCTGAAGGAACTTGATATATTGGAAGAACTTGGGACGAAAAAATCTCTCTGTGGAACTCACAAAGCACTTGCGGAATTATATAAAAGTCAGAAACGTTGGCAGGATGCTTTACAACACTTCGAGAAATTCCACGACCTCGAAAAAGAAGTCAAAAGCGAAGAGGCAACCAAACAAGCCCAGCAGATGGAACACCGCCGGAAGATTGAAGAAGCCGAACGTGACCGACAACTCAAGATTGCACGGCATGAAGTAACAATGAGTCTGTTACATAAAACACTTCCACCTTCTATTGCAGAACGACTAATGGATGGCGAGAAAAACATTGCCGATAAATTTGAAAGTGTGTCAATTCTCTTTGCAGATATCGTTGGCTTCACACCACTGTCCGCGCGAACGGAACCAAAGAGAATGGTTGAATTACTGAATAACTTATTTACCCGTTTTGATAAACTCACCATTGAATACAACGTCGAGCGAATTAAAACAATAGGCGATGCCTACATGGTAGTGTCCGGCGCGCCGGAGCAATGTGAAGACCATGCCGAGCGACTTGCACGCTTTGCTATCGCAATGCTTGAGGAAACAGAAAAATTCGCAGAAGAAGTTGGTGAGGACATCCGCATGCGCGTAGGTATAAACACGGGAGAAGCAATCGGCGCAGTGGTAGGCGAAACCAAATTCAGCTATGATTTATGGAGCGATGCGGTGAACACGGCGAGTCGTATGGAATCTCATGGTGAACCGGGGAAAATCCATTGCACGGAAGATTTTGTGAATGCGCTCGGAAATACAGAATTTCCCATCATCGAGCGCGGTGAGATGGACATCAAGGGCAAGGGGCTGATGAAAACATATTTTTTGGAGAAAGTATGACACACGAAGAACAGCATAAAGTCGCTGAAGAGCTCTTGAAAGCAGGCGACTACGCCGCTGCCGAAGCTACTGCGCGGGAAATTCTTGCCAAAGAAAGTAACGATACCATCACAATTGCACACGCGCATAATATCCTCTCCGAATCCCTCTTTCGGCGCGGATTGTTTCAAGAGGCATTACCCCACGCCGAGCAAGCGCTGTCCCTTGCAGAGCAGGAGCAAAGCAAAGAACTGCAAGGAAAAGCATTGAATACTATCGGACTTGTGTATTGGAATCTTTCGGACAATCCCAAAGCATTAGAATGCTATGCCAAGGCACTTGCTATCATGGAAGAACTAGGCAACAAGGAAGGCATTGCAATCAATCTCGGCAATATCGGGAATGTGTATAACAATCTTTCTGACTATCCCAAAGCGTTAGAATACTATGTCAAGGCGCTCGCTCTCGATGAAGAACTCGGCGGAAAGTCCGGCATTGCAAACAAACTCGGCAATATCGGGGTTGTTTATAGGAATCTTTTGGACTATCCCAAGGCGTTAGAATACTATTCCAAAGCACTTGCTTTATATGAAGAACTCGGTAATAAGGGTGGCATTGCAATCAATCTCGGCAATATCGGGATTGTGTACGGACTTCTTTCAGACTATCCGAAAGCATTAGAATACTATGCCAGTGCGCTAGCTCTCAATGAAGAACTTGGCAACAAGGACGGCATTGCAAGAAATCTCGGCAATATCGGACTTATGTATTTGGATATTCCGGACTATTCGAAAGCGTTAGAAAACCTTGCCAAGTCTCTCTCTCTCAATGAAGAACTCGGCAGAAAGGGCGGCATTGCAAGAAATCTCGGCAATATCGGGCTTGTGTATGCCGACGAGAAATTCGATGGCTTCGACTTCGCCCTAACAGAAGAGTATTTGCTGAAAGCAATCGCTCTACTAGAGGAAATAGGAGCTAAACAAGACTTGTATGAAAACCAGAGAAATCTTGCGGAATTATATGAGAAGCAAAAGCGGTGGAAAAAATTTGCCGTTCATTACAAGAAATATCATGAAATTTACCTCGAAGTCCAAAGCGAAGAAGCTACCAAGCAAGCACAAAACATGGAGCACCGCCGGAAGATTGAAGAAGCC
>JAFDZU010000096.1 GCA_018266765.1 Bacteroidota bacterium | reverse complement strand
AGTTCAAGGAATTCATCAATTGTTTCAAATTTAATGCTTTCGCTTTCAATAATAGATGATGGTATTTTTTTCATTTGAAATTCTGCCCAAGTTATCATTCCTGTTAATCCAAGTCCACCAACGGTAGCAGAAAACATCTCTGAGTTTTCAGAACGTGAACATATCAATCGTTCACCATTCGAGCGTAAAAGTTCAAATTGAATAACATGATTACCAAAATTACCCATTCGATGATGATTTTTTCCGTGAATATCATTAGCAATTGCTCCTCCTATTGTAATAAATTTTGTACCGGGAGTAACTGGAACAAACCAACCAAGATGCAAATATTGTTTAATTAAATCTGCAATCGTAACACCTGATTCACACCGAATTAGTCCTGTCTCAAAATTAAAATGTAGTATCTTTGAAAGTCCGGTAGTGTCTATTAAAATTCCATTTGAGTTAAGACAACTATCCCCATAACTTCTCCCCATTCCATAGCATAATTGCTGTTCTGATTGAGAAAGGGTAATCTCATTTCGCCAATGTGGTCGAATAATTTTATCTGGAATGAACTTGGGATAGCGTCCCCACGATTGATACTGTTTCATAAGAGTTAATTGTAATCATAGAGATGCTAATATCAAAATACCAATCATTAAAACTACTATAAGATAACTTGCTTTATCCTTAATAGAAAAGATAATTGGGTCGTCATGCATTTCGCCTCGGTGAGCAATTAGCCATACACGAATAATCCAATAAAGCAAACATATACCTATCAGCCACAAAAGTTGAGGATGGTGGTATAATTTTGTTACTTCGCGGCTATTCATATATAATGCAAATACCAAAACAGAAATTAATCCACACGACATTCCTACAGTTTTTACTATTTCACTATCAGATGAATAATAACCACGTCCAGTCGCCTGTGAATTATTTACCGAAAATATAAGTAATAATTCCGAATACCTTTTGACAAAAGCTAAACTTAAAAAAAAGAATATTGCAAAAGCAACAAGCCAAGGTGAAAGGAAGACTGAACCTGCTACCGAACCTGCATACAATCGAAAAGAATAAAGTCCTGCAAGCAGTAAAACATCTACAATTACAACTTTTTTAAGACGAAATGAATATACGGTAGTAATAAATAAATAAGCCCAAAGGACAAACACAAAATCAAGAGAAACCCCAACCCATGCAATTATTGATGAGATAATAATAAATAAGGGTACTAGGAGAATTCCGGTCGGTATCTGCTGAATCCCAGAAGCAAACGGGCGGTTCTTCTTATGGGGGTGCTGTCTGTCTGACTCTAAATCAAAAAGATCATTTAAAATATAAACCGATGATGCACATAAGCTAAAACTAATAAAAGCAATGAATGTTTTAAATAAAGTATCAGTTTCAGATAATCTATGCGCGAGAAATAATGGTACAAATAGTAACAAGTTTTTTATCCATTGGTGTACTCGAATTGTTTTGAAAAATGTAGTAACTCTTGAATCAGAATTTTCTGGTAATACTTCAACATCAGGATGTATTGTTCGTACTTTATCAATTAAACTTTTACTTGAACTCGCAATAATCGCACGTCGAGATTCTTTCCAAATAGGTAAATCAGCATTTGAGTTTCCTATGTAATCAAACTCATCTAATGGATGTAACTCTTTGATTTTTTGAAGTTTGATTTTTCCTGAAAGATTATTCGTTTCAGTTGCAATGATATCGACAAAAATACCCGAGTATTCTCCGATTCTTTTAGCGATTCGCATGTCAGTTGCCGTTGCGAGAATAATTTGACGATTGTTTAATCGTGCAACTTGAATATAATCAAGAATATGTTGTCTGTACGGAAGCACAGAAATATTGAGATACGTGCAATCAGTTACGCGCTTCTTGAAATAAAACTTTCCTTTAAATATCCACCATGGAAGATACAATAAATAAATCGGCTTCTCTTTGAGTAATATCAGCAAACTCTCCCATAAACAATCAGTTGCTATAAGCGTTCCATCTAAATCTACAACAAGTGGAATCGTATTATTATACTCTTTCGTATAAGAATTCATACAAATCAGCTTTACAGTTATTTAGTTTTTGTATCCCACCATTCAAGCTGAAGTTCAGCAAAAACTGAGTTCCGTTGTTCAATTTCTTCGAGAGTTAATTTATCAGCTTTAGTAAGTCTCTTTTTAGAACTTGGATAGTTTTCAGCCATTGTACATAGCAAGTTGAAATCTGAATGATGATAACTAAATCGTTGTTCTGCATAGTCTTTGGCAGAAAAAGTAGATATAAGAAACTGCCAGTCAGATGCTTGTAGAAGCATAAGTTCACGAAGTGCCTGAGTTAGTATTCTTCGCATAACGGCTGTCATTTTTTCAATTGGAAACATATCAATAATATTACCGAATCGAACTTCATTGCGATAAATTACTTCCCATGTCCATTTCGTATCGTCGCCTATCCAAACTTCATGGTGTCCTCCGCGTCCCCATGAACTTTCTGGTATTGACATGACTTCTTTGGGGCGAATATAATCGATTTGTTCGGATGCTGTAACTGCTTTAACATAAGGAGAATGGTGTAATCCGCGCAGAATGGATTTTACAAATTGAGGACCTTCGAACCACCAATGACCAAACAATTCAGTATCAAATGGCGTACAAAGTGTACCTATTTTACCCGATTGTTGGCGATAATTAATAAGTGTTGTTTCGATTGATTTTATAAAATGAAAAGCATGAACATCGACTTTTTCGGGAATCCAATCCGGTACGTAGAGCATTTTATACATCATGTCTGCTTTATTATCGGTTACACGCCAATACCTGAGTGCTGAAGTGAAATGTTTCTTGTGGAAATCTAAATATGCCGGGTCACCCGGATAGCCGGAATCTCCGCTCCATACTTGCATTGCAACCTTTTGGTGACGTGTAAATGCTATAGCTGTACCACCGGAAAAAGCAGGTTGTTCAGAGCGAACATTATATAAAGAAAGCGGAGTACGATCAAAACTATTCCGACGAGGAACATATTCTTTTGCCCAAGTTGGAACAAATTTACCGTCTTTGAATATTCCGAGTGGATTAGCCGATGAAGTTGGTTGTTGATCCACAAAGAAAAACTCAATACCGAAATCTGAAAGTATTTCTTCAACTCCCGCACGAGGTCTGAGAGTATTAAACTTTTCGACAGGAATATAGGTTTGCCAAGGATAAGCCGGACGATAAGCACATTCAGGAATCCATGCACCACGAGGGTTTTTACCGAAGTGTTTATTATAATTCTCAACCGCAGCTTTTACTTGCAGAGCCACACTACGGTCATCACCGAGTAACGGAAAATATCCGTGTGTTGCTCCGCAAGTTATTACTTCAATGGCATTCTGGTCTTGTAATGTTCTCAGTCCGTTAATAATCGAAGAATTATATTTATGCGTAAATTCTTGTTTGCGAGTAGCATACCAATGTTGCCAATACTGTGCTAAATAGACGTTATGTGGCTGAGCATTATGCTGACGGAAATACTTTTCATCTTCAGAAGCTAGTCTAATTTTATTTGAGCAATATTGTTCAAATAGGGCAGGAAAGTCCGGGTGTTCGAGTTGCTCACAAAGTATAGGAGAAATATCGAGGGTTATTTTGGGTTTGATTCCTTCAGCCATAAGCTCATTAAATCCATTGAGTAAAGGAATGTAACACTCTGCAACGGCTTCGCACAGCCAATCGCTGCCATGCGGCCAACTTCCATGATGTAATACATACGGGAGATGCGTATGTAACATAAATACATAATTTCCAGCTTCCATAAATCACCTGTAATTAGTAGAGAAATCGAATACAATATAGAGAAAAGCCGCGAACTTCAACTTGAAAAGAACGCGGCTAAACTTTTATTCAACTGAATTTTAATGAATAATTGGAGTGGCACCGCCCGGAAAAGGATTCGTACCGTCAATTACAATTTCGCCAAATTCTTCCTCAAACTTAACAATATTATCATGAAGCGCATGAGTGAGAAGTTTAGCATGTTGAGGAGTCATGATAATTCTTGCATGAACTCTTGCTTTCGGTAAATTTGGTAAAATTCGCGTAAAATCTACGACGAACTCAGCAGGAGAGTGACTGATAATTGCTAAATTAGAGTATATTCCTTCTGCCTCTTTTTCTCCGAGCTCGATGCTGATTTGTTGATGTTGTTCTTTAGTTTCTGCCATTATGTTAAATGCTCCAGTCTGTGTAAGTAAATGCCGTTTCATCGGCTGAAAATTATTTTTTCCTTAGTTTATCTGCTTTATCAAACATCAACTTAGATTTTTCTGCCATTCCTTTTTTTAAAGATGTTTGGCGAGCATATAATCCACCGAGAAATTCGTAATAATCTGCATTGGTATTATATGAAGATTCGAGTGATTCAAGCTCGGATATTATGGATTCAAGTTTCTGTTTGTCACGGGTAACTTCATAAATATTAGCTAATTGTTGTAATGTTGTTATGTCACCTGTCTTTTGGGGAAGCTGTTTATAGCGTTCAAAATATTCTGCAGCTTTGGTAAGTAAAGGGAAATATTTAGTTTCATCATCTTTATATTTAGGATTTGCATCCTTTTTCTTGGTTTCTTCTTTCTGAAATTCACTCGCTTTGTTTTTGTATGCAGCAGCTAGATTAAATAAAGCTAAATCATAGGTTGGGTCTATTTTAAGAGATTTCTCATACGCTTCAATTGCATCATCATTTCGCTGAAGACGTGAATAGACAAATGCAAGTTGGGATAGATACGATTTATTTGTCGGATTTCTTTTGCTTAATTCTTCAAGTGAAGTAAGTACTTCTGCTGTTTTGCCCTGCTCTTCGTAGATTTGAACTTTAAATGTTGAGTTTTGTTCATCTTCAGGTGTTAAAATTGAAGCTTTGTCTATCGCTTCAACTGCTTTTGAATACTCTTTTTGGCGGTAATACATCAATGCAAGTGCCGCATATGGACGCACATTGTAGTTGAAATAACGTTCACGTTCTTGGTGTATCCATGTTTTAGGTAAATTAATTCTCCATCCTTCAACTGATGCGACAGTCGCGTCTTTCTTTTTTGCTGAATATAAATAAACATCATTTCCACCTGAACGAAGACGGTCAACGAAGAGAGAGTCACCATTTTGTAAATCAGTAATCGAAGTTGTGTCTGTCCGACCAAGTGCTTGAATTGCCGACCAACGAGGCATTCCAATTGCCAATCCTTTGCTTTTAGCTAGTTCAAATAATGGCTCGCATTGATGGATATAGTTGTTGTATTCTTTGATTGCAGATGCAGTATCACCTTCAATTTCTGCTACTGAGCCGGCTAAAGCCAATAACTCTAAATTCTCCGGCTTTAATTCCAAACCAAGTTTAAGATTCTCTTTTAATTTTTTTGTATCCATTCCACGAGTCGTTTGGAATTGATTATAGAGATTTACGCCGATATTATATACTTCTACCCATATTATATAGGATTCTGCGGCAATTTTATTCTTTAAATCACCAACGGGTGCTTTATTCTGTGCAATCATTATTGCTTCAGTTGCACCTTTGTAATCTAATAATTGACGTTTTGTATTAGCAAGTAAAAACCATCCTTCAACATTATTAGGATTCTTATGTACTTCTTTTTCGAGCATATCACGTGCTTTTAAGTAATCTTTTTGATTGTAAGATACTTTCGCTGATGTAAATTCCGGCGAAGCACACTCAAAACTTTCAAGAGCAAGGCATGAACATAAAACAATTATCAATAATTTAAGAAACTTAGCCATCAAGTAATCCTCATATTAAAATGTTGTGGAACGAACTCAACCTATTCATTGCAAGAATTTATAAGACGAAATTAAGAAATACTAAAGAGGCGACAAAGGATAATTACTATTATGAGCCGTAAAATTCAAATAAATATTGAAATTTTAGAGGGCAAAAACACTAAATAGTTTTTCGGACTAAGTAATGCAGTCTGTTATTTAATAATATCAACGCTGGATATTTCTGTGGTATTTACTATTTCAGGAAGAACAGCTCCAATATAATAAATATATTTATTAGTAATTGAACGTCCACTACCGGTAAAGTCAGGGTTGGGTGAAACTAACAGTGTAATTTCCATGTCTCGAACTTTCAACGAAAGTTGTCGTTGGAGTTGAATTGCTTTTGTGAAATCGGTGCAGGAATCTATCATTGTACAAGCATCAATATCTAAAAGCATTGGTTTGTAATCTTTTGAAAATGCAAGCAATTGCTTACTTTGTGCTTCCTCATCGAATGCATTAATTTTTTCTGGAATATACGCTTCAGCCGATACCGTTTCTAAAGTTCCTCCTAATTCATCAGCTGCACCCCATGATAGGTCTAATATCTTTGATCTTATAAATGGGCCTCTGTCATTAATACAAACAAGAACTTTTTTACCGGTTTCTATATCAGTAACACAAACAATTGTACCAAAAGGTAGTTTACGATGAGCTGCAGTAAAACCATTCATATTAAAATACTGTCCACATGCTGTTTTGCGTTTGTGGAAATCTTTGCCATACCACGATGCTTTACCCGATTGTTTGAAATGACTTGTAATAGGTTGTGAACGAAAATAAGTAGAAAAAGAACGGGAAGTAGTTGGTGCAGGAAGTTCGTGTGCAGAAAGTAACAGTAATCGAATTGATAAAATAGACACAATCACACCGATAAAAAGTGCGGCTTGTAGGAGCCGTACTCGTGTAAATATAGTATTCTTCATGGGGATTAACCTCCGTTTTTACTTAAACAAATTTACCAGCAAACCTAAGCGTCCCCCACGCATCGGAGAGCTAACAAAATCAGTATAAATTCACTCAATCAGTATTATCTGGTTGAATTACAAACGCAATAAACAAAAAAAAGTCGACAAATTCCAATGAAAAAACACTCATAAAACTTTTTATTGTTGTAACGTTCTTGTATTCCATATAGTTTGCTATGCTATTTGATTGCTTTAAAATAAGTATATTATTCTTAAATTAAGAAATTCATTTGGTTATGTGCGCTAAGTTTATAATTTTCGCGTATCATATTATTACTTTCATTTTTTCCATTTTATAATACCAAATCTCCGAATGTACAAAACAGAAAAAATCCAAACAAATATTTCCAAATCTAACGCATATAATTTACTTTCTCGGCAAGCACTGGCTCTTTTCGAGAATGAGCGAGATTTTATTGCTAACGCTGCCAATCTTTCAGCTCTTCTTTTTCAATCTTTGGCAGATGTAAATTGGGTAGGTTTTTATATACTAAAAGCGAATGAATTAGTACTTGGACCTTTTCAAGGTAAGGTTGCATGTGCTCGGCTACCACTCGGAAAAGGAGTTTGTGGTACATCTGCGATTGAGCGTAAAACTATCGTTGTTGATAATGTTCATGAATTTGAAGGTCATATTGCATGTGATTCTTCATCAAATTCAGAAATTGTTATTCCGCTTATTGTCAATAGCCAAGTAATTGGTGTTTTAGATATAGACAGCCCTACTTTTAATAGATTTGATTCTGACGACCAATGCGGTTTAAAGGAAATAACCGGCATTTTTTTAAGTAGTAGTGATTACTAATGGAGGTGTGATGTGTATTACCGATTTGTATTTCTTGGATTTATAATTCTGTGTCTTAATTTAAAAGCGTCAGCACAAATTATCGTTAACGAATTTCAGCCAATTCCCACAGGTGACGAACCGGAATGGGTAGAACTTTACAATCCCTCTGACCAAATAATAACATTAAATAAATGGTATTTACATGACACACGAACTGTCGTATCCATGCCTGCTGTTTCTTTCCCTCCTCAAGGATATATTATCATTACAGGGGATTCACTATCTCTTATTGCTACAAAAGTTATTCCTGTGAATGTACCAATAATAGAGATTAAACTACCAACACTTAATAATACAACAGATGCTATTGTACTTCGCAGGTCTGATTCTACAATGATGGATTCAGTCTATTATTCAACTAAGTGGGGAATTCGCGGAATTTCTTACGAGCGAAAATATGAAGACAAGCCGGCTATATCGGCACTTAATCTTTTTCCAAGTCAATCACCGGACAGCTCTACAATCGGGTATCAGAACAGTATTTCTCCGCGTTCGATTGATATTGCCGTCAGTTCATTTGTCTATATACGTTCATCAAGAACTCTTATAGCTACTGCACGAAATGTAGGGAAAAGCAGGTTGCAATCAGCTAATCTCTCAATATATACTGATAAGAACGAGAATTCACTATTTGACACTGATGAACTAATTGAACAAAAAACGATTTCTTACCTAGCACCGGGAGATTCTGTATTGTTGTCAATTACAATGGATCAATTATACTCTCTTATTAATATTTATGGGAATATTCGTTGTCTTGCAAAGTCAACAACGGAAAATGACCAGCGTCATTCCAACGACAGTTTACTCCAGAATGCATATATTTCTTTCCCCGTAGGAAGTGTTTTAATTAATGAATTTATGTTTGATCCAATCTCAGGATTTTCTGAGTTTGTTGAACTTTTTAATACAGCTAATACTAATATTTCGCTTTCCGGTTTCCGTTTACACGACCGTCCTACATCAAGCGGTGCTGATACTTTTCATATAGATAAACTAAATATATCTCCATCAGGGTACGGAGTAATTGCCTGGGACTCTTCTTTCTTTAAACAATTTCCACTGCTTTTTGGGGCAAGTAATGTTTATTGTAAGAAAACAACACTCAATTTAAATTCCGATGCTGATGCAATAGTATTACGAGATGGGAATGGTTTGGTAATTGACTCGATGGTCTATTCTTCAAAATGGCATGATCATTCGCTCGGAATTACAAAAGGAGTTTCACTTGAAAAAATTAATCCCACTCTTCCATCGGGAGCACCTACATCGTGGACAAGCTGTGGCAATCGAGCAATCGGCGCAACACCTGCTTTATTAAATAGTATTTCACATGAAATTGGAAGTGGCTCAATATCAGCTTCACCTAATCCATTCTCACCACAATCTTTGAATAAACAGCAAACCGTCATTTCATTTAAATTAGACGAACGAAATGCTGTGGTGTCTGCAATAATATACAATCTCAACGGTGCGATTGTTCGAACTCTTCTGAATGCTCAATATACTTCTAGCGAAGGAGCAGTTGTATGGAATGGACGAGATGATAATGATAATTTACTTCCACCGGGAGCGTATATTCTTGTACTTGAAGCAATTAATACAACAACATCTCAAGTCCGTCAGCAGAAATTGTTACTGATAATTGGTTAATTGTCATAAAATCGACGCTATGACGCTATTTTGTTTTTTAATATAAAATAGAGGTAGACTTTATAGAAAAGTGAAAAATCATGCATAGATTTCGACATGCACTTTTATCACCAAAAAATTATTTTGAAAAATAATTACACTGTTTACTCAAATAATAAAATCTTTTTAAATCAAACAGATAAGTTCTTTTTCAGATGGAAATTCTATATGTGTTGTAAATATTTCCAAAAATATTTTTTGGATAGGTGGTATAAAAGGT
>JAFDZU010000095.1 GCA_018266765.1 Bacteroidota bacterium | reverse complement strand
AAGTGCCATTTGGAACTTTTCAATACTTTGTTTGAAATTTCGCTGAACAGCATAAACTCCGCCCAGGTTATTTAATGCACCTGCAAGAGTGCGGCGATGCTTTGTATTTTCAAGTAAATTTATTATTTCAGTTGCAGTCCTGATTGCTTTTTCATAACTCCCTTGCTCAAAAAAAATTCCGCTTAATATTTCCAAACAATGCGTTACTCCTGTTTGATTAGTTCGAATTTCATACTTTTCTTTTGCTTCCTCAGCATAGGTTATTGCTTTCGAATAATCACCCAATATTTTACTAATTCCTGACATTCCAAGTAAAGCAGGAGCAAGTGCATTGTAATCATAAAGTTTTCTACTAATACTTATACTCTCATTATAACAAACAATTGCTTCTGAAAATTGACTTCGGTCTTCTAAAAGATTACCCATTCCAACCAAGAATACTGCAAGGTCATTCTCTAATTTATTTTCTTTTGCGATATCAATCGAACGTTGGTAATATTCACGGGCTTTTTGGTAATCTCCTTGTCTCCAAATTACATTTCCCAATCCATATATTGCACTACTTATCCAATGAGCATCATTACTTTTTTCAAAAACATCATAACAATTCTGATAGCACTCAATTGCTTTTTGATTATCATGTATAGAAAAGTAATAGAACGCAAGTAGGTATTGCACTTTGGCAATTGAGAATACTTCTCCATAACTTTCATATATTTTAATTGCTTTAAGTCCATAGCATTCAGCATCTTGACCTTGGTTGCTGTTACGTAGACAATAACAAAGTGTAGTAAGTGATAAAGCTTGTTCTAATGAGTAGTGTTTTATTGATTGTGGAGATAATTTACTGTTTGTCAATTGCTCATTACTTATTAACAACGCTTCTTGAGCAAGTAAAACTGCTCTTTCACACTCATTTTTTTTAATTTGATCGGCAAAAGAATTTAATATTTTCACTCGATGTACTTTTGTACGGGTATTCTTGAGAATTTCCTCAAACTCTTTATTTGATAGCATATTTGAAGTTTTTTTCATAATCTCAAAAACATATTTACAAATTACAATGAATTATTCTAACCATTAACTATATTTTGTCTTATAACTAAACTACATATTCTCAATGAAACTTCAAAATAAAGATAGTTTTTGCAGTTTTTAATAAACTTATTTTGTAAAAGTAATGGGAAAAATTTTGGCGTTAAATTTAGAATATTTTAGGTTATGAACTGAATAATAATTTGCTTCCGTATAACGTATTGTAATATTTGTTATATTGCAAATAATACTTCAACAAAGATTTCTCAATCTATTGTTACCGCAATGAAATGGCTTTTATACTTCAGTTTAGGGTTAATAATTCTTACTTCTGACCTTTACGGACAAGCAGAATCTATATCAATTTTTGATATTGATTCGAGTAGTTTTCCGACGATGAAGGCAAAGTTCTATGCATTTAATGCTAAGAAAGACCAAGTTAGCCCAAATATGGGAGAGTTAAAGCTCACGGAGAATGGAATTGTTCGAACAATCACCAACGTTTATTGTCCTCCATCACCCCCTCCTTCTCCACTGTCATCTGTTCTTACAATGGATGTTTCAGGTTCGATGATAGAGACCTACAATAATATTCCAAGGATAGAACTAGCAAAAATTGCGGCACGTACATGGGTGAATACTTTAGATTTTAGTTTAAATGAATGTGCATTAACTTCTTTTGATGAAAATAATTATCTCAATCAAGATTATACCAATGACCCAACCTCTCTCCTATCTGCAATTAATAAACTTACTCCACAAGGAGGAACTGATTATGACAAGGGTTTGCTCAGCAAGCCCGCTGGGAGTTTAGAAATAACTAAACGAGGGAAATTTAAACGAGTAGTTGTATTTCTAACCGACGGATACCCAAACCGTGACCCGCAAGTATTTGATATTATTAATGAAGCGAAACAACAGAACTGCATTATTTATGCTGTAATGATTGGACTTAACTGTCCTCAATCTCTTAGGTTTATTTGTTCGCAAACGGGAGGACTTTGGTTCGAAAATATTAACTCTGTCGGAGAAGCATTAGAAGTCTATAATGTTATTTTAAAAAGATCACAAGGTATAGAAACTTGCTCGATTACTTGGGAAAGTGCCGCTTCTTGTGCAAGCGAAACTCGTAATGTATCATTAATTTGGAATAATGGACCATCTTCTTCAGGATCGTATATCACACCCAATGTTACAGGAAACGGGCTGACGGTAAATCCTAAAGCAATGTATTTGAATATTAAGCCAAACGGAGTACAATTCGATACGACTGTTATAATTACAGCTCAAAAAGCAACAGTTACAGTTTATGATATTACTTCTACAAATATTGAATATGATATATTCCCTAAAAAATTTACTCTTGCTCCTGGTCGAAGTATTCAACTTACAGTACGATATACTCCTTCAAGTAGTAGTTATACTTGGACAAGGTTTGATTTTTTGACGGATGTCTGTCCAGCTGTTCTTTATGTAAGTGCTGGCCAAAAAGGAAAAATTTCGCCACAAGATGCAATTAAGCTAACAAAACCAAACGGAAATGAGGTTTTTGTTGTAGGTAGTGATACTTTAATTACTTGGAAAGGTGTTCCTAAGACTGACATTGTTCGTTTAGAATATAGCACTGATAATGGGGGTTCGTGGATAAACATAACAGATAATGCAACGGGCGGAAGTTTTGCTTGGAAACAAATTCCCAATACACCCAGCAATCAATGTTTGGTACGTATAACTCAGCTTGGAGGAGGTGTAGCTGAAAGTAAAAGTTTTGCTTTGTCCGGTCATAACGAAAGAGTTTTTTTTGCAAAATGGAGTCCCGACGGTAGCAGAGTTGCAACTGCGAGTGCTGATAGTACAATGAGGATCTGGGATGCTTCGAGTGGCATGGAAATCCAACGGTATACTTCTCATAAAGGAAGTGTTAATGATGTAGAATGGAGTAAAGATGGCAAGCGAATTATTACCGCAAGTTCTGACAGTACGGCACGAATTTGGGATATTGCAAATGGAACTGAACTTGTTAAATTTAAAGGACATGCCGGAAGTGTAGAGTGTGCTTCAATCAGTCCTGATCGTACAAGAGTAGCTACGGCAAGTTTAGATAATAGTGTTCGAATTTGGGATGCTAATTCTGGCAAAGAATTAATGCGTTTCCCTGGACATACCAATAGTATTTCCATAGTCCGTTGGAATCCTGATGCTCTCAGAATAGCAACATCTCGTTCAGACACCAGAATATTTGATGCAAGCTCAGGAACAGACATAGTATTACAAAATGGACATAATAATTTAGTTGATAATATCGCATGGAGTCCGAATGGTATACAATTAGCAACTGCAAGCCGTGATAGCACTGCTCGAATTTGGGATGCCTTCACAGGTATAACGACAGTAATTCTTTTTGGGCATAAAGGTGCAGTCAAACAGTTGAGTTGGAGTCCTGATGGAAGTAAAATTGCAACTGCAAGCGCAGATAATACTGCTCAAATTTGGGATGCTGTTACCGGAATATTATTAAAAAAGCTTGAGGGTCATACCGGAGAAGTCTCATATGTAAGTTGGAGTCCCGACGGAAAAGGAATAGCCACTGCAAGTACTGATAATACTGCAAGAATTTGGGATATTTCAACCGGTAAAGAAATTCAGCGATTAAAAGGACATGCTGACAAAGTTTACAATGCTGTCTGGAGTCCCGACGGAAGTCGTTTGGCAACATCGAGCTTAGATTATACTGCATGGATTTGGGATGTAAGTAGTGCTTTCGCAAAATTATCTGATGTTTCTGATGCTGTTTTTTCTATCGTTGTTCCAATTCCTTCAAGTGCCAATATTGATATGAACCAAGTGCTTGTAGGTAACAGCAAAGACTCTTTAGTTCAATCTTTTGTTAAAAATACAGGTTCATTCTCATTCAAAGTAAAAGAAATTCATATTGTTGGTAAAGATTCAGCAAATTTCAGTTTAATATCTGGCTTTCCACCATTTGACGTTCCTCCTTTAAGTTCCTATGCTGTTGAATTTCGTTTTCTTCCAACCAGTATTGGAATTAAAACGGCTGATGTTATTATCATTACGCAAAACGACACACTAAGACAAACTATTAAAGGAGAAGGAGTAGCTTCACAAATCACTATAGTTAACAATGTAATTGATTTTGGATTAGTAGAAGTAAAAGCTGTAAAAGATACTCTTCAAGCTGTCACAATTAAGAATATTGGAAATGCACCAATTACAATTTTAAATACTCGACACTCGACCCCAAATGACATAGATTTTTCAACAATATCGGGTGGAGGTAGCTTTACACTTTCGGCAGGTGAAAGTTCAAAAATGG
This sequence comes from Bacteroidota bacterium, assembly GCA_018266765.1. Classification (GTDB taxonomy): domain Bacteria; phylum Bacteroidota; class Ignavibacteria; order Kapaibacteriales; family UBA961; genus JADJXV01. Next base: position 13,148 of record JAFDZU010000095.1, on the reverse strand, counting down.
ATTTACGATTTATTCCAAATTCAGAAGGCAGAACAAATGGTAGATTATTGTTTGAATACGCCGGTGTAGGTTCACCTGCAACAATTCAACTTTACGGAGAAGGAGTTGCACCACTCCTTGAAGTGGTGAATGATACAATAGATTTTGGTACTGTTGGAGTCGGGAGTAGTAAAGATTCCATCCAAGTTTTTACTGTTAAAAATAGTGGGAAATTACCACTTACTATAAAAAATATTCGCTTTTTCAATCCAACTACAAACGAATTTGCAATCCTATCAGGAGGTGGAACTTTTATTATTCCACCACAAGAGTCTGCTAAAATGGATTTACGATTTTCTCCCAATTCGGTTGGATTTATAACTGAACAATTACTTTTTGATTATAATGGAACAAACACTCCCGCCAAAATAACCTTGCTTGGTGAAGGAATTATTAAAGATGTTATTTCTACTCAAATAATCAATAATAAAATCGATTTCGGGAAAGTTGTTATCGGTTTGTTTAAAGATTCAATTAAAGCTGTAACCATCAGAAATAATGGAAATGTTGCCATTACTATTACTTCACTTCAATTTGTAACTCCAACTGAGACAGCATTTAGTGTACTTGCTGACCCGACTCCACTTGTTTTAAATCCCAAAGATACAATTCGACTTGACTTACGATTTACACCAAGCAAAGTTGGAAATTTTAATAATTCATTGCGATTTAATTATAATGGTGCACCGACCACACCAGAAATTGAACTTCTTGGAGAAGGAGTGAATTCTACACCCTCGGTTCAACTTCTTACTCCTGAAATTGACTTTGGCAAAGTAGAACTTGGAACGTATAAAGATACATTACAAGCTATAGCTCTTAAAAACAATGGGATTGTAGGAGTTACAGTATCCAACATTCAGAATGCATTACCTTCAGAATTAGATTTTACAATTGTCAATAATTCCACACCTTATGTATTGAATCCAAATGATACATTCAAACTTGACATTCGATTTACTCCCAGTGTATCAACTATTAAAACCGGCAAATTTAGATTTAATTTCTTAGGTTCTGTTCCTTCATTGGATATGAGCATTAAAGGTGAAGGAATTGAAACAATTAAACCTACAGCCACAGCTCTTTTTGAGGTTGGAAGTGCAGAAGCAGAAGCAGGTGAAATCGTTAAGATTCCTATAAAGTTGAGTAATTCCAAAAACATAACTCAATCAGGAATTAATAAATTTCATGCTCGTATAAAATTTAATTCAACATTGTTAGAACCGGTTGGAGCTACACCTCGTGGAATTCTCCAAGGAAATGACCGATTGATTGAGCTTGATCTTCCAATTCAAACTGATGTAAATAATAATCTGATTTTATTAACTTTCAGAGCAGGTCTTGGCAACGATTCAACAACATTAATAATTCTTGATTCGGTAGAAGCTATAGGTGGAAATCTAACAATGACAAGCCAAAATGGAAAATTTAGATTATTAGGTATTTGTCAAGCAGGTGGAGCTCGACTCTTGAATCCAAATGGAATTATTTCATTATCATTAATTCGTCCAAATCCACCGAAAGATTATGCAGAAGTCGAAATAGAAACCACCGAAATTGGAAATACAACCCTTGAATTGTATTCAACTCAAGGAAAAAAAATTCGTACTTTTATTGATGGAATAATAGAACCGGCTCATCGAATTTTGCAACTTGATTTGCAAGGGTTGAATAGTGGTACGTATATTCTGATTCTCCAAACACCAACAGAAAAAAGGAATACAATATTCGAGGTAATACATTGACAATAAAAATACTTTATGCTTTTACATTAAGTTGCATTTTTTCTTTTTCAATGCAAGCACAGGATACTTTGAATACCAGATATGGGGTATTCGGACATGGTTTACTTGGAATTCATTCTGCGAATTTTCCTTGGCTACCGGAAACTCAAAGTTGCTGTTCAGGTTTTACGGGTAGTGCTAATGTTGGATTAAATGCGGGTGTACTATTAGAATTTCCACTTTCAGATAATTTTCTCGTTGGGACAAGATGTTTATTTTCAAATACTCCTTTTTCAATGATGACTCGTGAGCCGATAAATAATATTATTGTCAATGGAGTTGGACGAAATGGAGCATTTGAACACAAATTGTTTGGATCTTATTCTACAGTTTCTGTCGAACCAATGGTTTCACAACGATTATTCGAGACTTTTTTTGTACATTTTGGAGTTTCAATCGGTACAATCATCTCAAGTAATTATTCACAACTTCAACAAATAACTGAACCATCCGGTATAGGAACTTTTCTCGATTCAAACGGAAATGACTCTCACAAGCGGACACGAAATGAGTTTTCAGGTAAATTACCAAATCCAAGCTTGATTTTTTCACCAATAATTGGTGCAGTAATTGAATTCCCAATGGATAAAAAAAAAACTCTTCTCATTGTGCCTGAATTATTCTTTCAATTAGGAATTACAAATGTAATCTCAGATGTAAATTGGAAAACAAATGCTCTGTTTTTTGGAATTTCTTTAAAATATTCACCTAAAAACGAACCTCAAATCAATTTACCACAAATTGAAAAAGAAATTAAAAAAGACACACCAACAGTTATATCTAAAGTAAAAACAAAAGTAGAGAATAAGCTACCATTTGTACTTTCAGCAAAAATATCAGCTGTTGGAATAGATACAAACGGAACAGAAGTTCCAAATCCGATTCTCAAAGTTGAAGAATTTACTTCAACTTTGATGACATCTCTTTTAAACTATGTATTTTTTGAAAAGAATTCATCTGATATTCCTACTCGTTACAATCGAATTACTTTCGATCAAACTACTGATTTTTCTCCTGAAAAAGTTAATTCATCTAATAAACTTAGGACGTATTATCAACTCTTAAATATAATAGGAAAACGAATGCAACGATACCCTACTTCGAATATTACGTTGATAGGTTGTACAGATGAACAAGATAATGAAAAAGGTAATCTCTTGCTTTCAAAAGAACGCGCCGAGTCAGTTAAAAAATATTTAACTTTAATTTGGAATATCTCCCCTTTGCGCATTTCAATTCAAGAACGTCTATTACCTCTAAAATATTCTAATTCAACAACTAAAGATGGAGCTGAAGAAAATCGTAGGGTCGAAATATTATCCGACAATGACAACCTATTAGCACCAATTATTACTGATGACACACTGAGAACTACAAGTTACCCAACTATTAGATTCAAAACCTCCGTTTCTTATCAATCGGATATAACTGAATGGAAAATCACGGCAAATCAGAATTCAACAATTCTCAAACAATTTTCAGGAAGAAGCAATCCTCCATCTTATTTAGATTGGCAATTATCAAGTGAAAACTCTTCGATTCCAAAGCTTAATTTACCTGTGAACTATTCTATTTATCTAAAAGACTCTGCCCAATCAACTGTAACATCAGAAGGAGAATTTCAATTGAATTTACTATCTCTTTCCAAAAAACGTTCTGAAAAACGTGGTGATAAAGAGATTGACTTATATAGTTTAATGTTATTTGATGTTAAAAGTTCAGAGCTAACTTTAGCAAATAAACTTAGTATGCAGATAATTAAAAATAGAATTAAGAAGGATGCAAGCATAGTCGTTATGGGATACACAGACCGATTGGGTGAAGTTAATTTTAATAAAAGTCTTGCAGAAAGTCGAGCTAAAAGTGTAGCAACTTATTTAGGGAAAAGTAATTCAATAACAACTGTTGCTAAAGGCATTTCAAACTTATATGATAATAACTTACCAGAAGGAAGGTTTTACTCAAGAACTGTAGAAATTGAAGTTCAAACGCCGGTTAAATATTAAATTTTTTGTGATATATGAGTAAATATAATTAAAAGTTACATACTTCAACTTGTTTGAAATCAACAGTCAAACGAAAAATCACTAAGAAACTGTTAATATGAGATTGATTAATAATATACTTGGCAGATTTGACTTCGGCACTATTTTTGAGGTTGGTGCTCATTCTAAATAATGTCTATTTATGACAATTTATTAAGTTGGGTTTTATATAAAGATAAGTTATATTGTCTCCACCTTAATGTGATTGGATAGGAACTGTACGTAATTTTTTACATTTAAAAAAGGAGAACAACATGGTGATTTTCAAAAGCCACGCTATGTTCTTAGCATTGATACTCTGCTCGTGGGGAGCGATTGGGAGTTTGGATTTTCAGCATACTTTACATGCACAACAAACTTCGAATCGGTCGCAACAAGCAAAAACTTCTGCTCCATCGAGACCGGTTTTTCCGGATGAATATTCTGATTTTGATGAAAAACCGAAAAAAGGTTCTTCAGAAAATGAAATAGTTAGTCAAAAGTTAGAAAAGTCACGCCAACGGTATCTCCGTGCTTTAGCACTGATAGAAAAGAATGACACAACAGGTGCTACAGTTCAATTTGAGTCTGCAATAGAAATCTTACACAGTTTAGCAAATTATCCTGATATCGAACTTAACGAAGATTTCACTGATTTAGCTCAATCAATTATTGAAGATTATGATAGTTACATTCAAAATATTGATAAACTATCAGAAAATTCTTCAGCGTTTCTGTTACGAGAAAAATTGTTTCAAGAAGTTGATGCATTTTCACGTGACCACCGCCCCGAAGTAACGACTATTAAAACCAACACACCACCTAAATTCCCAATTAGTTCCACCTTACCATCTTTGACTATCCCTCTTGTAAACAATGAATCTGTAGAAAAAAGTATCTCGTTTCTAACTCAAGATAAAGGGCGAAAGTTTTTTAAACGTTGGCTCGAACGTAGTGCGCGTTGGTTTCCGATGATGAGGCGAATTGCAAAAGAAGAAGGAATGCCCGAAGAAATCATTTATCTTTCTATGATTGAAAGTGCATTAAATCCAAATGCAGTATCACCGTCGAAAGCAGTTGGATTATGGCAGTTTATGCGCCCAACAGCATCAGATTTCAACTTAACTGTAAATACATGGATAGATGAACGTCGTGACCCTGAGAAATCAACTCGTGCAGCAATGCGATATTTACATTATTTATATAATGAATTTGGAGATTGGCATCTTGCACTTGCGGCATATAATTGTGGACCGAACGGTGCATTAAGACGAGCACTTGCTAAAGCAAAAGCTGAAAATTCAACATTTTGGGATATTCGTGAGAGTCTTCCACGTGAAACAAGAAATTATGTACCTTTGTATATTGCAACAACGCTAATTGCTTTAAATCCTGAAAATTATGGATTTACGGATAATGAGCTTCAATATGAGCCGGAATATCAGTATGAAACTTGCCAAATTAATGAAACGGTTAGTATCAAGACTCTGGCTCAATGTGCTGATTTAACGGTTGAGGACTTACGATTACTCAATACAGAACTCGTAAGTCTTTGTACTCCACCTGAAGGTGGCTCTTATAATCTTCATGTACCAATTGGTAAAAAGGATACATTTTTATCTCATTTTGCTTCATTGAGTGAAACTGAAAAACGTCCATGGATCATGCATGAAGTTAAAAGAGGTGAAACACTTTCATCTATTTCTATACAATATGGTGCTTCTTCTCAAGAAGTTGCTTCGTTAAATCAAATTAGTGGATATAGAGCCAAATTAAAAAGAGGAACTATACTAAGGATTCCAATTGAATCACAAGCTCACTCTACTACTTCTATATTTGCTTCTGTTGAGCCGAAACAATCTGATATTTCTTCATCGAAAGCTGAATCTGTAAAAGTGACTGAAAATTCACCACAAACCGGCTCTAAGTCGATTGCAGAAAAGAATACTGAGAACACTCTAGCTAAAACTGAAGCAGCTAGTAATAATACTACTAACCGTGATAAAACTATCACCCATACTGTGCAATCAGGTGAATCTCTGTATAGCATTTCAGAACGCTATGGTGTTCGTCTCACAGATTTAAGAAATTGGAATAACATCTCCATTGGTAATGATATTCTTCAATTAGGCAGTAAACTTATTATTGCATCTACGAGAGAAGCAGTTGCATCAGTTGCAAACCAAAAAGCAATAGAATCTGTTACTAATAACGGTAGATCTACAACAATAACTCATAAAATTCGCAGAGGCGAAACACTTGCTCAAATTGCTGATGATTATAATACATCAATTGAATCAATTAAAAAGTTAAACAAAATTAGACGTACATCATCAATAGTTGCCGGCGAAGAAATAAAAATTCCGGCTTCAGCTTCGTTGCTTGCTAAATCCTCAGTTAGGGACAGATTACCTGCTCGACTTGCCGGTACAACAGCTAAATATCACAGAGTTAAAAGTGGTGAAAATTTGAGCGTAATTGCGGCACTTTATGGCATTAAAGAACAGGATATTCAAGCTTGGAATCCTTCAATTAATGGTGATGTTATTATTGCTGGTGAGCAACTTAAAGTATATACTAACAATAACTCTAAAGGTAGTGGCGAAGCTCAATCACGGGAAATATCTCATTTACCTAAACATTACACAGTTAGAAAAGGTGATACCCTTTCGGAAATTGCAAATAAATTCGGAGTTTCAATTTCTACATTATGTTCAAAAAATAAATTGACAGAAAAATCTAATATTCGAAGCGGGCAAACATTAAGAATACAATAACTAATATTCGATACAAAAGATTATGAAAAGGATTGACTTAATTTACAGAGTCAATCCTTTTTTTAGTTGTAACTAAACTCTAAAATTTTGGTTATACTGATAAATGAGTTATCAGTTCAAATTTTACAATTGAAATAACAGTACTGATACATAACTTTATTATTTATAAATAAATTACATTTTTTATCTAGATGTTAATAGAATTACTATTGATGGATTTAGTCGTCTCTATTGTTTGTAAACAATTAGTATGATTTCTAATAAATTCAATAATGTTAATAGATTATTTTGCAATAAAAAGTTCATTTAAACTTTAAAGTAAATACATGTTTCAGTACTTCAATTTGAACCATTCAATTTGATTTTACCCTACATATTATAGTTCACTAACGTCAGGATAAAAAAGAGTAGATAGTATAACAATTTTATAATTCAATCAATTTATATGATTATCAGATTATCTTTTTTTCTTTTAACTATCGTTTTATCTGTCAACAATATTATTGCTCTACCTCAATTTTCACTATTAAGCGGAAATAAATGCCAGAACTGTCATATCAACTCTCAAGGAGGTGGTTTGCGTTCTGAATTAGGATGGTATTCATTCAATGAGCAATCACTTATTAAACCTGAAAGTGTTGGCTTAGGTTGGCTTTACGGAGAAAATAATAGTTGTAATACACTCCTCGATGATAATATTCTAACTCTTGGAACAGATTTACGTTTTCAGTCTGCACGAAGTCAATCAAGTGATGAAGCACAACGTAAATATTTTCCTATGCAAACAGCAGTATATGCTAATATTCGTGCTACTAAGTGGCTTCAATTTCAGGGTGATATTAATATCGGTCATAAAAGATTCGGTAATACTCAAACCAATAATTACCGAGGACAACAACCGTGGTCGGCTTCAATGATTTTCCGTCCAACAATATCATATCCCGAAATTCGAGTTGGGTTTTTCATGCCAACAATCGGAATGAGAAATGATGATCACACCAAATTAATTTGGCAAGTTCCAAGTTCTTTAGGGACTAACAATCTATCGTCGCTTATTCCGCCTTTATACGCAGAATTTGGTGCTGAAATAACCTACGATGCTCTAAAATGGCTAACAGTATCGGTAGGAACTTTCGGCTCTCATTCAATTTCTGAAATTACATTAAATAAATACAGTTCGGGCAATGGTACTCCAACTTCTATATCAATGATCTCTGATGCAAATAAACCAACTATTGTAGCTAGAGCAGTACTTTGGAAACGCTTTTTTGATGACAGACTAAATATGTATATTGGTAGTTCAGTTTTTACAAATGACGATTTCTCATTAACAAATGCGTTTGCTGGAGTTGGTCTTGCTGATAAAGCAACACTTATGGTTGATTATGCTACATCAGATAAAAATGGAGTTCGCAAAACTTCAACAGCTTCCATTGAAGCTTTATATCAATTGCAAGAAGCACTTTTTCTCACTGCTCGTGCAGAAACAGGTAGAACATTAACAGAAAATTCTGACTCGGCATATACTCAAGTTTTGGTAATCGGAGCTCAAATTTTCATACTTCCGTATGTAGAGTTCCGTCCCGAATACCGTCTCATGGATACTGATACATTTCGATCCGGACGCTACGCTTTTCAATTACATTTGTTTTATTAAGGAGTAATCTATGAAATGGAAATTAATTAGTATTATTGCGTTAATACTTATGTTACCACTTTTTGCAATATGGCTAAAGCAGGGTAAAAATATTTACACAAAAGATAAAAAACAGGTAATTACCAAAGTAAAAGATGAGATATTCGGTACAGAAACCGACAAAATTGAATGGGTTGATGAATTCCAGCTTGGATTGCTTCCGGGTGTAGACAATTTATCCCCTAAACTTTTATTATCGGTTGCTGTTCCTAGCGGTATATTAATTTGCGTTTCAATACTTGGTTTTTATATGAATTATAGGCAAAAGAGATTTTTATCGAAATAAATTATCTATTCATGTAGCGTCTCAATTCAACATTTTCATTTACAATATAAATAAAGTTTGTTTATAGGATTAGGTTCTCTATGGAACAAATCTTCCTTTCATTAGGTTAAATACAAATACAATCTAAAACATTCATTAATACTTACAAGGCAAAACTATGAATATCAAGAAATTAGCTATCGTAGCAATAAGCGTTTCCATCTTAATACCTCAATTTTCATATTCAGGTACTTCACTTAAAATTGGCACTCAAGGAAAAAAAACAATAACACTTACTAATAAAGTTGGTGAAAACTTCATCAAATTTGTAAGTGCTGCTCCACTGGAAGAAATCAAAGGTACATCAGATGGAATAACAGGCTCTTTCGTGATTGACATAGATAACCTCGAAGCAACATCTGGTCAAATATCTGTTGATGTGAAAACTATGACAACCGGCTTAGATCGTAGAGATTCTCATTTGTGGGGAAAAGAATGGCTAAATGCCGATACATACCCTACTATTACATTTGATATCAAAGGGTTAACTGATATACAAATAATAAAGCAAGAAAATGGCATCGGTGAGATTAAAGCTACTGCAAAAGGTGATTTTACCATGCATGGAGTTACAAAGCAAATTACTTCACCAATAACTCTAAAATTTATCAGAGAATCAGAAGCAACTAAAAAAAGAGCACAGGGAGATTTCTCCTTCGTTCAAGCAAGATTTTCGATTGGACTTAAAGATTTTGATATTAAAGGTGTTCGCGGTTTGATTGGAAGTAAGGTTGGAGAAACAATTGAAATTGATGCAAATTTTTATGGTTCCACTTCCAAATAAGGTATAAGTATTATGAATAACTCAATGGAATTACCGGTAATTGATAATCAACGACGAGAATTCTTTTCTCAAATTCTAACCGGTTTGGGAGGAATTGCTTGTGGAGGAGTTCTCGCTTCGTTATCAGCTTGCGAACCATTTACTACAAAAGTTGAAACCGGTGGAAAAGCACTTTTCGATACTATTAAAGATGACCCTATGGGTATTTGTAACACAGTTGGAAATGCATTAGTTATAAATTTAAAAGATACCAATGGGAATGTTTTTAATAATGGATATAAAATTGTTATTTTACGCCGAGGTACGGTTACCGTCCCGGAATATGTTGTAGTCTCTTCTAGGTGTAATCATCAAGACTGCGAAGTAGTTGCTCCCGCAGCTCCCGGAGAAAACCTAGTATGCCCTTGTCATTTATCTGAGTTTTCATCTACTGACGGTACTTTATTAGTTGGTCCTGCAACAGCTTCATTGGTAAGGTTTAACAGTTCATTTGATTCTACAACAAAAATACTAACAATTTTTAGCTAAGTGCAATAATTATTAGTTATTCACGTTTAAATTTTTAATAAGATTTATCTCATAAAAGAGATATATTTATTTCTTTAAATTACTATTACGAGGTGCACAATGAAAAATATTTACAATTGGCTACTTTTATTTACAATTCTTGTAGCAAGTTCGACTTTAGCTCATGCACGACAGAATGGAATTTCAGGACAAAGTCAATTAGGATGCGGTGGTGTTGATTGTCATGCAGCAAATTCAAGTGCAGCAACTACAGTATCGATACTGGGAACTACCGGAACAATTACAATGGCTGCCGGTTCTCAACGAACATTTACTGCATTAGTAGCACATGCTACTCAACCTTCAGCGGGAATTAATATATCAATAAAAAATGCCGGTGGTGCAAATATTGGTGAATTTACTGCAGGTACCGGATTGCAAATTCTTAATGGGGAGTTAACACATACTATACCTCAACCAATTATTGGTTCACCTCGTCAAGCTGCCTTCCAATTTACATGGACTGCACCTGCAGCTGCGGGTACTTATACTCTTCGTGCTTCTGGCAATGCTGTCAATGGGAATGGTAAAGCTGACCCATTGGATATTTGGAGTAATACAATGGCTCCCATTACTATAATTGTACCCGGGGTTCAAGTTACATCACCCAATGGAAATGAACAATGGTGTCGAGGAACTTCCAAAAATATTACTTGGACATCCTCAGGAATTACAAATGTTGATATAGCTCTTTCTATTGATGCCGGAGCATCATGGACAACTTTAGCTATGAAAATTCCTGCATCTCCCGCAACATGGTCTTGGGCAATTCCTACTTCTTTACCTGTCGGTGGAACAAATCTCATTCGTATTTCTGATAATGCCAACGCACTTACTAATGACCAAAGTAATGCTAATTTTTATATTCTTTCTGCTCCAACAATTACTGAACAACCTACTAACGATTCTGTTTGTGTCGGTCAATCCAAAACATTCACAGTAACAACTGATAATCCATCTGCTTATAGTTATCAATGGCGAAAAAACAACACCTCGATTACCGGTGCAACAGCAGCTTCTTATACTATAACGTCTGTTACTGCCGCAAGCGCAGGTTCTTATACTTGTACTGTTACCGGATGTAGTAATAATGTTATAAGTGATTCTGCGGTTCTTCTTGTTTTTCTTACCCCTGCAATTACCTCACAGCCACATGATACAACTGTTTGTCCGGGTTCTGCAGCTGAGCTGAAAGTTTCTGCCATGGGCGCAGGACTTTCCTATCAGTGGAAGCGAAATGGATTTCCGGTTGCGACGGGTAATGAAGCAATATACACGATTCCATCAGTTACCTCATCAGATACCGGCTCTTACGAAGTTGTAGTCACAGGACGTTGTACTCCTCCTGCAACAAGCACGATAGCAAAACTTAAATTCCCTTCTGCTCCTCAATTTTTTACACAACCTTCTGATACTTTTATTTGTGCAGGAAACGAACTTAAATTAAAAGTAGAAGCATCGGGTAATGGTGTTACTTATAGTTGGAAACGTAATGGAAATATTATAACCGGTGTTACCGGGAATAGTTATACAATGCCGGCAGTAAGTACGTCTGATACAGGAATAATTGCTATTACAGCAACTAATTCTTGTAATTTCTCAACAACAGTTTCTGTACATGTTCAGCTTGGTGTTGCACCAAGTATTACAACTCAACCGTCCGATTCAACGACGACTCCGGGTGCTACTGTATCATTCAAAGTGGTTGCTAAAGGTACAGCTCTCACATATCAATGGCAAAAAAACAATACAGATATTCCAAATCAAAAATCAGCGACTCTTACTATCACAAACGTAAAACCAAGTGATTCGGGAATGTATTCTTGTATTATTAAAAATTCCTGCGGACAAGTAACTTCTTTACAAGCAAAGCTAAAAGTTAATGGTTCATCAGCTCCTTCGATTGGATACAATGCAGCAATTATTGATTTTGGTTGCGTACTTCCAAGTACTACAAAAGATTCAACGCTTGTAGGTGTAATAGAAAATGTCGGCGGAAGTCCTTTGATTGTAACTTCTGTTTCAATTACAGGATCCGGTTCTACATCGTTTTCAATTATCAGTGGAGGCGGAGGGTTTACTTTAGCTCCAAACGAAAAAAGAACAATTTCAGTTAGATTTGCACCAACAACTACCGGTGGACAATTGGCAACACTTACTGTCGTAAGTAATTCAGTGAGTTCTCCTACTCCTACTGCTCTCTTAGGTCAAGGATGCCTCAGTAATCTAAATGTCAAGAAGATTATATTTGATACAACATCTCCCGGCAATTCCCGAGATTCAGTAATACAAGTTTGTAATAATACTGCATCAGCATTTGCTGTAGTAACTGCGATAATTTCAGGTGGTGACAGTCAGTTTAAAGTTATTTCTACTGATGTATTACCAAGAACATTACAACCAGCCGAATGTATGATGATTACAATTCGCTACATGCCAAATTCTTTAAACGGAGCAACTGCAACCTTACACGTTGGTGCAGGCACATCAGCAGGAGCAGAAGAACATCAGATACAACTGATAGGAACACCAATAAAAACAAACAGTGTTGATGATTATGATGTTTCCAATTCGATGCTTTCGTCCGTTCATACATTCCCAAATCCAAGTTCAGATAATGTTTCATTTGAAATTGAAGCTGTCAAACACGAAATTGCTTCACTTACGATAATTGATGCCGAAGGACGCCTTATTTATCGCAAGTCGAACCTTGAACTCAACGAAGGTGTAAACAATCTCTATTGGAACGGAAATACACTTGTTGGTACTCGTGCTGCAAACGGACATTATACAGCCATAATAAATACATCAATTGGAGTTCGCTCCACTCAGTTTATGATTGTTCGATAACAGTAATTATATCTTTTCGGGCGGAGTTTACTCCGCCCTTTTTTTATCTTTTATTTATTAAGGGTTTTTATGATACTCAACAAAATCATAGTCACACTTTCGTTATTTCTTTTTATTTCAGGTGTTGCTCTCGCCGATAAAAATGGTATAACAGGAAGAACATCTTCAAATATTGGTTGCGGTGGATCCGGTTGCCATGCAAGCTCTGCAAATCAAGTAACTTCTGTTACATTTACCTCTAATACCGGTTCTTTTACAGTTGCCCCCGGTGGTAAGTTATACGGATATAGATTAAGAAGTAG
>JAFDZU010000094.1:1767-9838 GCA_018266765.1 Bacteroidota bacterium | reverse complement strand
AGTTGAAACATGAATTTTAGGATATACTACAACTATCCAATATTCAAGTACAAAAGGAATCGGAGTAAGTACTTCTCCTCGCCCTATACCAATTGCTGCACTATGCATCAAAAAAAAAGGAATATCACTACCAAGTTGTGCCGCTAATTTTTTTAATTCTTGAAGCGGAGCATGAATATTCCATAATGTATTCAATGAAAGTAATGTAAACGCAGCATCTGAACTTCCGCCTCCGAGACCTGCACCTGTTGGTATATTCTTACGAAGTTGTATTTTTGCACCATCAGTTATGTTATATTTCTCACTTAAAAGCCGAGCAGCACGAAAACATAAGTTTTTTTCTTGAGATAGATATGCTCGTCCTTGTGTTTTGGCTGTAAGAATTTCCGAAGGAACTATGTCGATTTCATCGTAAAGTGATATTGGAATGAAACAAGTATTTATGTCATGATATCCATCGGCTCGTTTTCGGAGAATCTCAAGTCCTAAATTAATCTTAGCAAACGGCTTAACTTTCAACATGAGTTCTAATATAATACGACAAACAACGCTTCATTACTAACAAAACAACGCTCTTTTTTATCAAAAATACGGCAAAAAATGCACAAATCAGAAGAAATACCCTATTCACAGGAAATATTACGGAAGTTGATACATATTTCATCCCTTGCAATTCCTATTATCTATTGCTTTGTTACTCGCGAAGTTGGGTTGATGATATTAGTACCAATGACTCTCGTGAGTATTCTCTTGGATATTCTGATGCACCGCAGTATTGCTGTTCAAAAAGTATTACTTCCTATCTTTGGAAAGCTCATGCGTCCTCACGAACTCCGAAAGGATAGAATATTTCTCAATGGAGCATCGTATGTGTTAATGTCGGCTGTTTTGTGCGTTTTGGTATTTCCGAAAGTTATTGCAATTACTGCATTTTCTATATTAATAGTATCAGATACTGCCGCCGCACTTATCGGACGGAAAATCGGGAAAAATCCTTTTTTAGATAAAAGCCGCGAAGGGACATTTGCTTTTATTATTTCGGCTATTGGAGTTGTAATGGTTGTAGGACTGCTGAATAATGCATCGAGTTCTTTTTATACAGCTGGAACTATTGGTTCTATCGTCGGAGCAATAGTCGAAGCCGGTTCGATTCGCCTTAAAATGGATGATAATTTTTCGATTCCGATGGCGGTAGGTGGATTAATGTGGGCTATTGGAGCGATTGTTGACCCTACTTTTTTGACTCTTTTATGAGCATCGAATCTAAAAAAAATTTCTATTAACAAAGGCGAGCTATCAGGTTCGCCTTTGCTATAAAGTAGGCAACAAAAACCTTTGAAACTAATTCGGTAAAACATGCACAATACATATATTTTATAATTTATTATTGTATGGTTTTATGAGAATAGTTAATTTAGAATATTATAATATTTTCGGGATAATTTCAGATGAAGAATTCTCGGTAATTATTGCTTAAATAAAAAATAAACCTTCTCTGAAAACCTCATTTTTAAAAAACTTTATGAAACGAATTATACCTATTATTTCTGTTATTTGCTCGGTAATGGTATGTATGCTTTTAGCATTTACGCCAAGTTCTGCTTTTGAACAACCTTCGGCACAATCTTCGCCTTGTTTTATAGAAAATCGAGGCCAAATTATCAATTCAGAAGGTAATCTTGTTCCTGAAATTCAATATTACTCCAAGAATTCAGGTCAAGCTGAAGTGTATATCACACCTGCTCGAATCAGTTATGTTCTGCCAAAAATTGAAAAGGTAAAAGTCACCGATTACCGCATTACTTCAAATCCATCATTAAAAGCACAATATTTTTTTTTAGATAATCATGAACTTGTTGATTTTACAACCACTTGGCGAATGGATGTATCGCTCATAGGAGCAAATCCGAATGCACAAATAGAACATTTTTCTCAGTTAAATGAGTACTTTAATTTTTATTACGGTCATTGTCCCGATGGAATTACCAATGTACATGGCTACCAAAAACTCATCGTCCGAGAAGTGTATCCTCATATTGATTTGGTGTGGATGACATCTCAAAATGGTGGTTTAAAATATGAATTTCATGTAAAGCCCGGTGGAAATCCTTCTCAAATTCATTTGAGATATAATGGAATAAATAATCTGAATCTTGCAAATGGAAGTATCGAAGCCGAAACTCCGCACGGAGTAATAACCGACAGCAAACCTGAAACATTTATAATCAAAAATAATAATGAACAAACCATCAATTCTAACTATAAAATTGATGGAAATGATGTTCGATTCGCAATAGCAAACTTCGACAAAACACAAACACTTATCATTGACCCAAATGTTATTTGGGGAACATTCTGCGGTGGCTCAAATGATTTTATCGGAATGGCTCGTAATGCAACCAATGGTGATGTAGCCGTTTTGTTTGAAGTTATAAATAATAATTTTCCAGCCAATGCCGGACAAACAGGGTTTGGCGGTGTTTCAGATGCCGCTGTTACAAAACTTAATACTTCCGGTGTGCTCCAATGGGCAACGTATTTTGGCGGTGATAACGCCGAAAAAGTTAATAATGATATAAATTCAGGTCGGATTACTTTTGATGGAAATGGAGATATAGCTTTTTGTGGATGTACCTTCAGTAGTAATTTTCCAAGTACAATCAATACATATCGTCCAGCTTCAACTGTAACCGGTGATTGGTTTGTGACAAAATTAGTTGGTGGAACGGGAGCACGTTCATGGGCAACTCAATATGGTGGTGGAAATATTGATGCGGCAAATAACATATGTATTGATGGAAGTAATAATTTTATTGTTGTTGGATTTTCAATTAATAATACAACTCAGTTTCCAACAACTGCTTCATCTGCATTTAAACCAATTGCAAATGCCGGTGCCGGAGCAATTGTTAAATTTAACTCAGCAGGAACTCGCCAATGGGCTACATTTTTTAATGATACCATAAGTAACACATCGTCCAATCCATTCATTCAAGGATTAAATGCTGTTGCGTGCGATGGAGCAGGAAATATTTACGTAGCGGGTGCTGAATCAGGACAAGCGTATCCAACTACCAATGCCGCTTATCAAAAAAACGATCCAACTGCAAGTATATGTACTGATGGCTCATGTGTAGATGCAGTTGTCGCAAGTTTTGCTCCTGATGGTTCTCGCAGATGGGCTACGTATTATGATGGTACCACGATCAACGGTACAGGAGACAATACTCGAAGTTTTGGTTCAAAAGCTGTCAGTATTCTCGTTGATGGAAATAATAATATATGGGTAGGAGGGAATACAATGGCAACTGATTTCCCCGTTACTCCAAATGCGTATCAACTTACCAGTAATGGAACTCCCGATTGTTTTCTTGTAAAATTTGATAATACTGGAGCACGACTGTATGCCACGTATTTAACTTGGCCGGGTGTACAGCGATTAGGTACAATTGCTCTTGGTACAAGTAATGATATTCTTGTAGCACTTTCAACCAACGCCAACAACTTTTTTACAACTACATCTGCATATCAATTATCGGTACCGGCAACTGCAAATCCGCTTGGATTAATGAGATTTGATAATACGGGAGCACTTATTTGGTCAACCTATTTTGCACCTAATAATTCTTCGTCTGCTGATAATAATTCTAACTCAATGCATGCAGCTATCCTTCAAGCTGAAGGAACATTAGTGCTGGCAGGTTCTACTGATAAGTCCACGAATCCTGTAGTGTTTCCAACGGGACGAACTAAAATAAACAGGCCCGGTGGTTTAATTGGAGGATGGGTTTCTAAAATATGTGCAGCAGGAGGGCCTGCTCCTTCTCAAGGTTTTAATAGAGCAATTTGCTTAGGAGATACTACTCAACTTGGTATTACACCGGTTGCAGGAATTACCTATACTTGGTCGCCGACAACAAATATGATTAACCCAACTTCTGCTCAACCCAAAGTTTATCCTACAGTTACAACAACCTATTATGTAACAGCGACAGACGGAGAATTATGTGAAAAATCTGATAGTGTGGTTATTACTGTTAACCCACGTGCAATTGTAACAAGCCGAACAGACCCTGACCAATGCTTCAATTCAATAGCAACCTATACAATGGGGAATTACCCCGGACATACATTTGATTGGAGTGTTTCGGGTGGTGTAATTCAAGGAGTGAATACAAAAGATAGTGTGAAAATATTATGGAATAGGGCAGGAGCCGATACAGTATTTATATCAATTACAACTCCACTTGGTTGTGTAACATCCGCAAAAGTTTTTGTAAATGTCAATCCTAAAATTACGATAACAAAAGCTGCTGATACGCTTGTTTGTAAAGATTCATTAGTCCAATTATTCGCATCGGCAACCGGTGGAACGGGCGCGCTGGCATTTTCTTGGTTTCCGATAGGAGGATTAAGTAATCCAAACAGTCCAAACCCAACGTTTAAACCCGGTTCGCCTAATACTACATATAAATTTGAAGTGACAGTTACTG
Source organism: Bacteroidota bacterium (assembly GCA_018266765.1). Taxonomy (GTDB): domain Bacteria; phylum Bacteroidota; class Ignavibacteria; order Kapaibacteriales; family UBA961; genus JADJXV01. Next base: position 5,345 of record JAFDZU010000094.1, on the reverse strand, counting down.
ATTCCAAAGGATGTAAGAATGTTGATACTCAAACAATAGTAGTCAGAGCTAATCCATTTATTTTTGTAAATGTTCCTGTACTTGATTTTGGTCAGCTTGACGGCTGTACATCGAGTAAGCAATTAACTTCCGGAATTACAAATTCAAGTTCGGAAGATGTGGCTATTCTCGGGATTACATTTACCGACCCTCAGGTTTCACTTATAAGTCCTGCACTTCCTTTTACAATAACTTCGGGTAATTTCAAAGAAATTACACTTCGTTATACACCAACAGCTCCGGGAGCACTAAGTGCCGTAAAGATGAATGTTCGAGGTGGATTATGTGGCGTTACAACATCAGCTGATGTGAAAGGTGAAAAACTGAAAGTGATTGTCAGTTCATCGGTTGGAATAATAGATTTTGGTCAAAGTAATTTGTGTGATTCTGCTAAAATAGACACTACCTTTATCATTAATAACGGTGGGACTGATGCGGCTTTGCTTAAATTAAGCACAGCAGTATTTGCGCCTCCTTTTTCATTAGTTTCTCCATTGACAGATGTTACTGTTCCCGCGGGAGGGAAACAAACAATTGTTGTAAGATATGCTCCGAATACTGTTGGAGTATTTGATTATGATTTGAAAATTCCATTTTCGGCAGGGACTTGCAATAGTGATATTTCTTTGAAATTATCCGCAAGAAGAATTGACCCAAAACTGACAGCACTTTCATCGTCACTTGCGATTGCACCACTAACAGGATGTGAATCGTTTAAAGATACTGTCATTAGCTTGAAAAATGAATCAACTATTCCAATTCAAGTCAAAGGAATACTACCAAGTGGAGTATTTACCGCTCAGCAAACGCTTCCACTAACGATTCAACCAAATGAAACAGTTCAATTTAAAATCCGATTTGCTCCTCAAACACAAGGAGCATATTCCGGAACATTAGATGTACAATATGAACCTTGCGGAAAGGTAACTTCAATTAATGTTACCGGAATGAAACAAGGTATATCATTTAATCTTACTGACACGGTGGATATTGGAGAAGTCATTTATTGTGCTTCAAATAAAACGGCCACAAGTACTTTTGATATTACCTACACCACTAACTCAACAGCACCGGGAAGTGTTGTTTCTGCGACAGTAGTTGGCCCGTTTACGACAGTTCTCAAAGGTGGTGAGAATTTACCAAATGGAACAAAACAAACGTTTCAAGTAACATTCGAACCGCAAGCAACTACTCCGGAAGGAATGGTAGTTATCGGTAGAATTGAGATTGCATTGAATCCGTGTAATCGTGTAGATACAATCTGGCTCAAAGGAATAAAAAAAGACGGACAAATAACCGGCGGAGCAATTGTTGATTTTGGACAAGTTAAAACAGGCAATACTAAAGTTCAAGATGTTGTATTCACAAATACCGGAACTGCTACGATACGGGTTGAAAGTGTTTTGCCGGTTTCTGTTCCGTTTGCAATTGTTACCATCATACCTCCACTTCCCGCTGAAATTCCTCCGGGTGGAACGGTTACTGCACGTGTTTCTTATACCGGTGGTACGCAAACAGGAATTTTCCAACATACATTCAATGCAACAATATCTCAGCCCTGTGCTTTGACTGCATCTCGAACTGTTCAAGCTGAAAATTCTTCAGTACCGGTACCAAGTATAATATCGGATAACATTGATTTCTTACAAGTACAGCGGGGAACTACAAAACAACTTGTGATTACGGTAACAAATGACGGTGATACTACGGCAACAATTACCAAAACTGAATGGATTACAAATCAAGATAATGCGTATAGTGTATTGAATTTCAACCCTTTCACATTAAAACCGACGGAAACGAAACAAATTACAATTGAATTTGCTCCGTTAATTGCTAATCCGATTGGAGTAAAAACAGCAGAATTGAGAATTATTGCTGATGTAGATTCGACTATTTCAAAAATAACAGGGATAGCAACTGATGTAGCTCAACCCAAACGCGGAATACTTTCAACAGACATTAATTTTCCTGATGTGCAACTCACGGCAAGTAAACAGTTGAGCTTTACAATAACAAACATTGGTGATATTCCTGATACAGTTACTTCACTGGTCTTTACTCAAAATGATGAAACTGCATTTTCTGTAGATAATTCTTCGCTTCCACTTGCAATTGCTGCAAAAGGAGGAACTGCACCTGTTAACGTAACATTCAATCCCCAAACTGTTGGATTAAAACTTGGTTCGATAACTGTAACCGCAAAAGGAGGAACTAGCACAACTAAAGTACAGGGGAATGGGGTTACAACTCCTCCGGCATCAAGTGTAATTGGCTTTGCTCTTCCGACTGTTGAAGCAGAACCGGGAAGTGAAATTACCATCCCGCTTCAAATGAAAACAGGAACGAATACAAACGACATTAATACTAAAAGTTTTACGGCTACTATTAATTATGAGAAGTCATTATTAGCTCCACTTGATAATAATGTTTGTACATACAGTGGAGATTCCTGCCAGCTCACAATAACGGGTAATCATCAACAATCAATCGATATTCTTGCTCTGCTTCGATTTAAAGCATTACTCGGCAAAGTTGACGAAACTATACTGAATATCGCAGATTTTAAATGGAACGACCCATCGGTCTCGGTAATTACCGAGCAAGGATTATATAAAATGAAAGGTACATGTATTGGTACTATCAGGCATTTCTTGGCAAATGGAACAGTAGTTTCGTCAATTGCTACAGTTCGTCCAAATCCTGCAAGTAATGAAATAGAAATAGAGCTTTCACAACCCAATACAGGAATTGTCAAAATAACATTACTTGATATTGTCGGAAGGGAAGTACGGACAATTTATAAAGGTGAAGTACTCGAAGGGATCTCATCAATTAACTATTCTCTGACTGATATACCGAATGGAATTTATACTGTTAAAATCAGTTCAATCGGAAGTGTTCAAGGGATAGGAATATCAGTTGTGAAATAATTAGTAATTACTAAATAAACGTAAAGCCCTGATGTTGTTTAATAAACAAATCAGGGCTTTCTTGTAGAATGTAGCTCAAAATTATTTCTTAGATTTCTTCTTTTGGGGAGTAGATTCTATAGGAGTTCCAGAAACCGGCTTCAAGGGTTTAATTCCTTTTTTAAAACGAGACGAATGAAATTCCACTAATTTAAAATTAGATGAAATGAACTGTTTACCATTTAATTCTTTTCCATTTGGCAACTTTACTGTCAGTTTGATTTCAGCAGTAGCAAAGAAATGAAACGGAACTTTATCCTCTTTTAAAATTGTAAGAACACCAAATTGGGCTATAATCGAGTTTGTTCGCAACATTTGACCTGTTGTATAGGGAATCTCTACACTTCCTTGTCCGGTAAGTGTGTATTGTAACTGGTTACACTGTTCACCAAGCGTATCAAGGTCTTTCAATGAACGGAACAACGACATTTGAGTGCGGATTGGTGGTGGAATGCAGTTTTCCGGCAAATCATCAATTGTATTAACAATCCAAGACTCACCAAAATGCTTACATGATTCCTTAATAGGAAAGAATAAATTCGGTTGGAACGCTCCTCCGGGCGAAAC
>JAFDZU010000094.1:0-1749 GCA_018266765.1 Bacteroidota bacterium | reverse complement strand
ACTTTGCGATTAAGCCACGTTGATTCTAATCGAACTTGGTCACGAAGTTTACCGGCCGACTCTTTCGAAGCGAAATCTACCAATGTTTGCGATAAAAAATAATGTCCGTTTGCCCCAATCGAATCACAAATAACCATATAAATCTCAACACGCTCTTTTATGACTGCATCTTGAGGCGGAAACAATATACTATCCTGCGAAACTACCCGATATAATAATGAGTCGCCTTTGAGAAATTTATAAAGATAACAAACACTATCAGCTTTCGTTAATACTTTCTTCGATTGAGCAGATGCATCAATCGGTGAAGTCAGCATTGAGAGCGCACACACCGTTACTATAGAAAGAATCAACGTTTTGCATTGTTTGGAAATTATCATAGTAAAACTAAATAAATAATATCTATTACTTCTGTTCATTGGATTGTACAATTCTTTTGACAGAACTGTGAGTATCTACCGTTATCGGCATAATCATTCCGTCTTGTCCGCCCATACTGATTCTCATGTCAATCTGATTGTCAATCGTAGAAACAAGTGTCATGCCTGTTGCAAGTTCTACATAAACATTACCGATAAGCGAGCCGTCACCTTCAAAATTCATTGATCTGCCCATCATTTCAATTGTACCGGATGTTGTCGAAGACATCGAACGACATTTCAAATGAGCACACGATACACCAAGAGTATCTATATAATTAGCAAGAGTATATTGCATTACCATAGTTGAAATTATTTGATTTTCAGACTTAGAACCTGCTGTATCTTTTCTAGAAATTACCCACGAATCGCCAACTTTTAATGGTTTTTCAGGGAATTCTGTGATTAAATAGCTGAGTGCCTTCACAGCAGATTGAGCATTGCGTTCAATGGGAGAGAGTTTGCCGCCTTTTTTTGTGTTTTTTAATACTCGCGAGAGAGTTGCTCCTCTATCGGAGAGTACGAGTGTTTCATTATTGTTAGAAAAATCATCGTAATTCGTTGTTCCGTCTGGAATACCGGCCATTGCCATCCCGGAAGTTGTGACTTTTGTATCAGAATATGAAACGCCAAGTGTCGTTTTTGCATCATCAATAGATTGGACATTTGTTTTGATATTCGTCGAAACAACCGAACCCATCGTAAACTGCATTTCACTGATAATATTCTTGATTTCTGTAGAAGAAGAGAATGAAAATGTCTCTCCCGGAAGAAGATTATAACGAAGTTGTTTGGTTTCTCCTGCTTTACTTTGAAACGGATGAGAAACGAACATCCCAATCATTACAACTAATGCAAATGAATTGACAAAAAAGCGAATATTTGCACGAGAATTTGAAAATACACTCATAAACGGAATCCGTATAATTAAAGAATTGATTTCTATTGTTCAAAAATACTGAATTGTAGAAGAATTTTCAATGTTTGAACCTCTCCGGTGAAGGTTATCATGTCTGTTTATTGCCGGCAAACACCCAAAGTATTGTAATTTTGTGCAAAAATGTTGAACAACGATAAAGAAATATGGAACGAGAATACTTTTATACCATTGATACACGCGGTAATCTGATTCATGATAATTCAGTCATTGATGATGGTGAATTTATAGATTATTTCTATAAAAGAATGAAAGAAAATGATTCTGAAAGCTACAACGATTACCCCTATATTTCTTTGTGTGGACGTGAATTGAACTATGTTCAACCAATAGACACTCCAATAATTTTCAATCGTTTGATTGATGGAGGACTTCTTTATGGAAATTCACTCT
>JAFDZU010000093.1:7945-11928 GCA_018266765.1 Bacteroidota bacterium | reverse complement strand
ATATCCAACGATATTAATATTAATGCAAACTTGGGCTATGTAAATGGCAATTCAATTAGCAGTGCAATACTACCTCCGGATATTTTAGGTAAAATTCGTTCCGCAGGCAGTTTCAATGGAGCTTATTTTGGAATCGGACTTAGTTTATATGACCGAATATTCTTCCCTAAAGAATTACGATATAATAAATAAAGTTTGAAATTAACTGTTATTTTGCTATAAACTTTAATAAAAATTAGACGTTGAAAAAGACTATTTTTATATCTTCAATTATATTTGCACTTGCATTTCAGTCTTGTGGAGTACTTCAAAGTTTCCTTCCCGAGCCGTATAATTATTATTTTAACAGAGATAATCGTCAAGGGGTCTATTGTGTAGGTGAAAATTTATCTGAATTAGACAGCGCAGAACAAATAGCAGATAATGCTGTTTTGATGTATAGTGGAGCCACTGTAGCAATGGCGAGCAATCTTGCAACTAATTTCGTTGGCGATTTTACTGTAAACATCAAAAAAGGGAATGGACTACGAATTAATTACCGTACAACTTCTGAAAATTACAAATCAATACCCGGGCTTGCGTTTATCTATTCAACTTCAGGCTCTTGGATAGAAGAAAACGGCTCCATTATAGCACAACTTGATTCTATAAAAGCTATAACAGAACAACCAGAAAGAATTCAAATCACAAATCTAGGCAAAAAGTACTCAATACAGGTTGGTTGTGATATTGTTTATCGTGGTATTACAGAACTACCTGCAACTGAATATATGATTCCAAGTACGTTATCAGGTAGTACAGTAGTTGTTTCAGGAATTGACTTTGTACCAATTCGCAGAGCAGATAAACGAAACACACCCGAATCAAGAGCTGAAAGAATACATTGGTGATTTTGTTCGTACTATTTACCCATAATGGTTGTTAATGCAGATTCTACAGCACTTCCACGCAATTCCTTCCCAACAATCTTACCTTCTTTATCGATTATCCACACGTTAGGTATAGATTCGATTTGATATCGAACAGCAACAGCATTATTCCAATTTTGTCCATCAGCTATATGTGTCCAATCCATTTGTTCTTGGCTGATAAAAGATTTCCATTGCTCCAAATCTTTATCGAGAGAAACGCCTAATAGAACAAAATTATCGCCTGAATATTTCTTATTTAATTCTTTAATTTTTGGTATTGATGCAACACAAGGGCCACACCAAGTAGCCCAAAAATCTATCACAACTACTTTTCCTCTAAAATCTTTCAACGAAACAGGTTTTCCAAATTGATTATTCATGGTAAAATTTGGTGCAGTTTCACCGATATTTAGACCTATTTGTTCGATTGTGGTTGAATTAGTTTGTGGTACTTGTTCAGCTTGTTTACAACCTATAACTATTAGTAACATTATAGAAATAATGCATATAAATGTATTCAAAACTTTAGTATCAATCAAACGATTTCTCATAGTATATCCTCCTTAAATGATAAAAAAGCCCTCACAAAATCTGCAAGGGCTTATGTAATAACTTTTCATTTATTAAAGAGAGGCAATAGCACTCATCAATAAAGGATAATTCGGCTCAATTCCTGGATTTTCAGTTACTTCTACATAACGAATTACTCCTTCGGTATCTAGAACATATACTGTACGTTGACACGAATCTAATCCAGGGATATGAGCGAAATCATGTAATAAAATATCATATTGCTTAATTACATCTCGATTAAAATCCGATAAAAGAGGAAAGCCAAAATTATATCGTTCCGAAAATACTTTTGCGGCAAATGGTGTGTCGATACTAATTCCAATTACCTGAGCGTTTAAATTATTAAGGTTTGCTAGTGCATCTTGAAAAGCACACATTTCAGAATCGCATACTCCTGTAAAAGCACCGGGATAAAATGCTAACACAACATTTTTACCGCGAAATTCTGAGAGAGAACGCATTGTTTTTGTTTCGTCTAAAAGCGAGAACTCGGGTGCAGTTTGTCCGATTGATAAAGCCATTTTGTTTCCTTTGATTATGATAAGAACTGATTAATTAGTGATACTAAAATAACGAATTGTTGATAATTCCTTTCTAAATACATTTTACCGGTACAATCACATTGATTCTTATTTTAAATATAAATTGTTTTAATGAATCATCAATATCGCACTTTGAGATTCAATTTTGCTATTTATATAAACAAAGTACAAACCTGTTGATAATGTAGAAACATCTATCATCATTTTTGAATTTATTATATTATTTTTATTACTGCAGGTCATCATGTAATTTCCTAAAGCATCAAAAATTTGAAAATTTACAAAATTACTATCAGAAGTAAAATTTTCAATCCAGCAATACTTTTTACAAGGATTCGGATATATATATAAGTGGTTGGAAATAGAATTCTCTTCATCATTTAATCCTGTCTTCGGATTATATTCGAATGCACCAATATCAATAATACCATCATTTCTCAACGTATTATCATAGTCTAAATTAGGTGTTTGCTGTGGAATAATTATTCCGGAATTAATAGCCGGAGATTCACTTTTTAACCGTAAATTAATTTTAGAACTATTAGTATCTCTAAATACAATATTAGGGGTTGCAACTATTTTACTATGAGAATCTTGCCCACCGGTCGTTTGTTGCCAGATTCCGGTTTGAAACTCTGCTAAAGATATATCTATATTGGGGTCTGCGAACATTCTTTCTGTATTTCCACAATGAAATAGATTGTAATCTCCTTCATAGTTACCAATTTTGAACGGCATTTCGGTTCGAATCCCAACATTATTTCCACCGGCAACAATGCAGTTAACCATTATTAATTTACATGAATCTGTTTGAATTGCGATATTATTATTCTCACCATTATAGAAAGTACAATTGTATAGTGTAGCAATCACAGGAGGTGAATTTTGAATATCAAGTTCTACATTTGTTCCACCACCATAACCTATGCAATTAATGAGAGTTGGATTTGATGCCCATAATTTATAATTTCCACCATAAAAAGTATCATGGGCAAGGCAACGTTCTAGAATTATATCTTTTCCGGATATATCAAATCCATCTCCAACATTATACGCCTGACAATTTAAAAATTTAATTGAATGAACATCACCGAAACTTATGTACCCCCTGTCATGTCCAAGTGCAAAACCATCGCAATTCCCTCCTTTACCATCATGCGACTTGCTATTGCTTATTAATCCATTATAAATTGGTGTACCGTCATGTGAAGTAGCGTCAAAACCATGACTCTCTTCTGCAAAATCATGCAAATCAACACTATCTATTATAAAATCATGCACTCCCTGATACAAATCAAGGCAAGATCCACATTCATAAACTTCACAATTACGAACTTGATTGAACCCAATATTAGGAAGTAAAAAAATTCCACTGTCTCTCCAGTTTAGAACCTTCAAACCTACAACTCTTATATAATCATGACCTATTATAACGCCATTGTTTCCCGAACTGACATCTTTTCCGTCGATATAAGGGATTTCATTTGGATAATTAATTAGTGTTATTGGTTTAGAACTGCTGCCTGCACGGATAGATTCTATTTGTTGGTGATATTCTCCTGCTCTAAGGCATATAGTATCACCAGTTTGTGCTTTTTCAAAAGCTATATTTATTGTTTTTAAAGGGGAAGTGATACTCCCATTATTAATATCATCTCCAAGGGGAGAAACATAATAAGTTTTTGCTTGTAAATCTACATATCCTAACAAACTGAAAAACATGTAAATTGGTAGAAATGATTTCATAACAAAACATCCTTTATAATTTTAAAAAATATGTTTGTAAGTAGAGCTCATAAACTAATATGTATATTTAATTCAATTCACTCCCAAACTTAATTGTTTTATTAATGGTTACCAAATAATATTTTTAGTGTTGAATTAACAAGTTCATCTCTTTTTAATAAGAAAATTTAAAAAAAAACATGATGAAATATTGGCTGTGTATCAAAAAGTA
>JAFDZU010000093.1:5878-7918 GCA_018266765.1 Bacteroidota bacterium | reverse complement strand
GAGAACGTTCAACCGAATTTTATACTCAATAATCTAATGTTATTTTAACTCAATACTTAGGTGAAAAATACAATTTATCGAACTAGCAATAAGTAAGTTTTGGGCTTATCATACTTTTTGATACGCAGCCGAAATATTTTGAGAATTTATCGATATTCTAAATTAAAATATTTTTCAATATTATCGAGTATAATTCTTACAATAAAGAACTATTAACTAGTTGCTAATTCTTGATTTATAAGTGCAGACAGTTTTTACAAAAACTTTTGTTTTTATTATATTTCTAAAAATATCAAGATTTAAGATAAGAATTAAATAAAAATTCAATAAAATTTATAATTTCATTTTTTTATTGAGACTGCTATTATTTATCTCACGAAGTAATTTTTTTAGAAAAAAATATTACTAAAATTCGAGCCTAAGTTTAATAGATTCACTCTTCAGTTCAGTATTACCAAAAATTCGGACTTGTATATGTAATTGGAAAGGTTATTTTTGTGCATTATAATTTCTATTTAAATATCGAGTGTTTCTTTTGTATTAACTTTTGGAGAATTTTATGGCAGAATCTACACTGTTTGTGAAGAAATCAATTACAGGATTACAGCAAGAAGTCGAAGGTGAGTCGCATGGTCTTAAGCGTACCCTTGGAGCGACAAGTTTGGTAGCTTTGGGAATCGGAGCTATTATAGGTGCAGGTTTATTTTCAATAACCGGGACAGCGGCGGCGAACAATGCAGGCCCTGCTGTAACTATCTCATTTGTAATTGCAGCTGTTGCCTGTGCATTTGCTGGATTATGTTACGCAGAATTTGCTTCGATGATTCCGGTTGCAGGAAGTGCTTACACGTATTCTTATGCTACAATGGGAGAATTTATAGCATGGATAATCGGCTGGGATTTGGTACTTGAATATGCGGTCGGTGCGGCTACAGTAGCAATTAGTTGGTCACGGTATTTTGTAAAATTTTTGGGCTATTACAACATTCACCTTGATCCTTCTATGACAATGTCTCCATGGACCCACGAACTACTTCCCGACGGCACACAGATTCATGGAATGATTAATCTTCCTGCTGTGTTTATAGTTGTAATGATGTCATTATTACTTATCAAAGGAACTAAAGAATCTGCTACGGTTAATGGTATTATAGTTGCGCTAAAGATTGCCGTTGTTTTAATTTTTATAGGACTCGGATGGGGTTATATTAATCAAGCAAACTACACACCGTACATTCCACCCAATACTGGAGAATTTGGTATTTATGGAATGAGTGGAATAGTTCGTGCGGCAGGTATTATTTTCTTTGCTTATATAGGTTTTGATGCAGTTTCGACTGCGGCTCAAGAAGCAAAAAACCCTAAACGAGACATGCCTATAGGAATTTTGGTATCGTTAGCTATTTGCACAGTATTATATATTTTATTCGGACATGTGATGACTGGTGTAGCCAATTATACCAGTTTTAAAGGTGCAGATGGTATTGCTCCCGTTGCAGTAGCTATTGACCACATGGGAGAAATGGGTGCAAATGGTGTAATTATTCCTGCATTCCCTTGGCTCAATAAAGCAATAATATTAGCAATTCTTGCTGGCTATTCTTCGGTTATAATGGTGATGCTTATGGGACAAACAAGAGTATTTTTTTCAATGTCGAAAGATGGTTTACTCCCTAAAATTTTCTCAGATGTTCATGCAAAATTTAGAACACCTTGGAAATCAAATCTATTATTTATGGGATTTGTTAGTTTATTTGCCGCTTTTGTTCCAGGTGAAGTTGTCGGAGAAATGACAAGTATAGGTACATTACTTGCGTTTGTTCTTGTCTGTACTGGTGTTATTGTTCTCAGAAGAACACAGCCAAATCTTCCACGCGCATTTAAAACTCCCCTTGTTCCTCTAATTCCTATTCTGGGAATCATTGCATGTTTTGCTATGATGGCTTCTCTTCCATGGGATACGTGGCTTCGGTTGATAATTTGGCTTGCTGTCGGATTTGCAATTTATTTTGGTTTTAGTGCCAAAAACAGCAGACTTCG
>JAFDZU010000093.1:0-5762 GCA_018266765.1 Bacteroidota bacterium | reverse complement strand
CACTAAAACAGCATGACATTCCTTAACCCTTTTGTATTAATAGGATTAGCAGCAGCAGCCATACCGGTGCTTTTGCATTTACTCAATCTTCGTAAACTCAAAACTATAGAATTTTCAACACTTAGATTTCTCAAAGAACTTCAAAAAACAAAGATTCGTCGCATCAAACTTCGTCAGATTATCTTGTTAATTTTACGAACCTTAATAGTTGTCTTTGCAGTACTAGCGTTTTCTCGTCCTGCCGTGAAAAGTTCGTTGCCGGGTTTAGGTACACATGCCAAAACAAGTGTTATTTTGCTTATTGACAACTCATTTAGCATGGATGTATCGGATGAAGGTGGTAATCGTCTGAAACAAGCTAAAAATTCAGCACTTTCAATCCTCTCTGCACTTAAAGATGGCGATGAAGCGGTTATATTACCTATGAGTCAACCAGATGAAAAGAAGCCGTCATTCTCCCGAAATTTCACACTTTTAAAAGAAGAAATCAATAAATTACCGATAGCTTTTTCATCTGCAAAACTCGAATCTACTCTCAGAATTGCCTCCACAACTCTCGAAGCATCGAATAACATTAACCGCGAAGTATATGTTATTTCAGATGCTCAACGTAATATTTTTTCGGAGAATTTACGAGATTCAATTCGTTCATTCGATGACCGAGTTGCAGTGTTTTCAGTACCAATTGGTGGGCGTTCCGGAGTTTTAGAGCAAAATATTTCTGTAGAGACATTAAGCGTTCTCACTGGTATTTTTCAAGTAGATAAACCGGTTGAAGTTGAAGCTCGTTTGCGAAATTCTAGTTTGAAAGAAGCTAAAGGCGTTGTTGTTAGTATGCTCTATAATGGAGAAAGAGTTGCACAGCGAACTTTGGATATTCCTGCCGGTGAAGTTCGTTCGGTACAGATAGCTGCTCCACCCCAAAAACGAGGAATTACTAAAGCAACAATTGAAATAGAAAATGATGCTTTAGAACAAGATAATCGCCGTTATTTTGGTTTTTTTATTCCCGCAATGCCATCTGTGGCAATCATTGGCTCTCCACAATCTATAAAATTCACCTCATTACTTTTTTCTGATAATTCATCAGCGTCCGTAAAAGTTTTTGCACCGCAAGATATTGCAGGAGTGAATTATAGTGAGTTTGATGCAGTGATCGTTTGTGGTGGATTGCGAATAAATGAAACTTCTCGGCTGAATCAATATATTAAAAATGGCGGAAGTGCATTTATATTTGCTGATGGTTCGGTGGAATCTTCGGCATTGAGTGCTTCGCTGTCTCAATTAGGATTTGCAAACAGTAGCGAACAATCGTTCTCAAACGACCAACCGGCCGGATTCACCTTAGTTGACAAGCAACATCCTTTATTTCAAGGTGTTTTCAAGGGAACAACTGACTCTAAATCAATTGTCGAATCACCTAAAATAACAAAAGCATTTCCCGTAAGCGGAGGTCAAGCTTTGATAACAATGCCCGGAGGAGCATTTTTAGCAGAAAATAAAATTGGAGACGGTAAAATACTGTACTGTGCTGTGCCGCCTACGTCAGATTGGAGCAACTTTCCTTTCACAGGAATTTTCCCGACTATTCTCTATCGTTCTGTGGTGTATCTAACTGCACATGAGGAACTTGGAGTTGAAACAACAGCTGGAACTTCACTAACACTTTCACTTCCTAAACGATTCGCCGCAGGTGGAAATTTCAAAGCATTGGACGCGAACAACACTGAATTTTTCAGACAAGCCGCACTTTTGCCAAGTGGTGCTACTCTTCCTCTCGGAACATTGAATCAAGTTGGTGTTTATCAAATATTTACTGCTGAAGGTAGACCGGTTACAACTGTTTCTGTAAATTTTCCGGCTTCCGAAGGAATGCTCTCATTTTTAAGTAAAGATGAATTGATACAAGCACTACACAACCTCGTATCAGAAAAAACTGTTGTTGAGTATATTGAAAATCCTCAGAATGTAGTTGCAAGCGTTGCAAGAGCACGAATCGGTTCAGAATTATGGCAGGCATGCCTTATTGCGGCCTTATTATGTGCAATTGCTGAAATGCTTATTGCCAAAGCGACAAAGAATGATTTAAGTGGAGAGTAAATGAAAAAAAATTATACTGATTTTTGTTACTTGATTTAAGAATTTGAATTTAGATTTTTGTTTGAATATCTATTTTGAATTTTCATCAATTATCGGTTCAATTCTGATAATGGGATGAATTTCAAGGCAATTTGGCATTGAATATTCTCCAGCATGTTTGAAATCATGAAATAACACACCGGACAATTTATATTTTTTGCCGTCTTGAATAACTTCATGCCAGCCGCTTTTCATTTCAGTAGGCAAGGCATTTATTATATCACGTGCGGCTCGGTATTCAGCCGCGTGCCCGGTGGATATTACTCCATCGCAGGCAGGTGATGGAATTTCACAAACTATAAAGTGTTTGCCATCACTTACAACTATATGATAATCATGGTCATTTGACTCCACTTTCCATCGAAGAATCTTTCCTGTGATTTTTACAAAATGTAGCTCCTCTTTTCTACGTTTCAGCGTCCAATCACCCAAATTCAATTCAATCTTATCTAATTTATAAAGTTGTTCAAAAGTTATTTCTTGAGCTTCATTAAAATTGATTGCCTTTGCGGCTTCATCTGCAAGAACTTTTACCTTCCATCGCCAACCTCCACAATACTGAGCAGAGCAATTTTCAATTGTCATTAATAAAGCTAATGATAAAAGCAGAGTTTTCATAGATACTTCAAGTATTATTTTCTATTAACTAACAGTATAATCAGACAACTATAACTGTATTTATTTTTCGAATTTGCTGTTTTTAACTTTTTGAACATTATAAACGCACGACAAATGCTTGAAAGGTATTCTTTTGCCTATACCGTAATAATACCGTAGTAAATATTTTTACTTAATCTACTATTTTGCAAAAGTAAAATCAAACAATTTTATTTAAATATAACACACAGCTATTTGTATAACTTACTAACGTAACAGCCATGAAGAAATTTTTAAAAATTCTTGGATATGTGTTTGGAGGAATTCTATTTGTTATTATAGCGATTGCCGGATGGGTTCAGCTAACAGACTTGCCAACATTTGACAAAGGTTCAATTACTGTAATTCTCCCAACTGATTCTTTAAGTTTATCGGTTGGAAGAAAAATCGTAGAAGAGCGATGTGTATATTGCCATTTAGGCGATGATGGAAAACTCAGTGGCAGACAATTCACACCAAATGACAGCCCTTTTGGTGTGATTTGGTCAAAAAATATAACACAGCATAATGAAAAAGGTATTGGGAATTATACTAATGGTGAACTTGCATATCTCATCAGAACCGGAATTAATAGAAACGGCCGTTTTATCGGGCCATTTATGATAATTCCCAAAATTTCAGATGCAGATTTAGCCGGTACGATAGCTTACTTACGTTCTAATTCTCCATTAGTGCAACCCTCTGAAAAAGAAAGACCTTCACATCAATATAGTTTTCTTGGAAAAGCATTCTTCAAATTGGGTATGATATCTCCACTGACATATAGTGGTAAAATAATAGAAACTCCAAACTCTTCTAATTCGATTGCTTATGGGAAATATCTATCAACAGGTCGTTATGCTTGTTTTTCTTGTCATTCAGCAAGTTTTGAAACAAACAACGAAGAATATCCTGAAAAATCACAAGGATATTTTGGAGGTGGAAATCCAATTGAAGATAATGTGTTTAATATTACACCGTCGGCAAATATCACTATGAGTAAAACAAACGGTATCGGAAATTGGACAAAAGAACAATTCATTCATGCGCTAAGAACCGGTGAACGACCTAACGGTAAAGGACTTAGTGCCGCTATGCCTCGATTACCTTTGCCTGATGACACCGAACTCGATGCAATTTGGAGTTATCTGCAAACTGTCCCTATAATTGAAAACCATGTTGAACGATTAAAATAATACAAGTTAGTAATTGTTTGTTTAATTAAAACATAGGTATAGATTTGAAAATATTTCTAAGACTTAGAAAATATATTGCAAACTTTGAAAAAATATTGTATTTTGCGAAGAATAAATCATTGCAAGTGTAAGTTGTAATAATAATTGCTACCTATAGTTCTAATCCTCGAAATTATTCAGACAAGAAAGATAATCTCTCTGTTATTTTAATTGTTTTATTTCTAATTTTTCTAAGGTGTAGTTATGATGAATCGCATTTTGATTGGTACTGTTGTTGGCGCAGTAATAAGTTTTTTGGTAGGATGGCTTGTATTCGGAGTTGTTTTGATGAATTTTATTGAGTCTAATATGGTCTCATATCCCGGCTTGATGAAAATGCCTCCTGATATGATTCAATTGTTTCTCTCCAATATATTTTGGAATTTAACAATGGCATTTATATTTGTAAAATGGGCTAAAGTCTATACATTCAAGAAAGGGATGATTGTAAGTATGATGGTTTGCATTCCAATTTCAATATCTATTGACCTACAATATATGGCTTTTATGAATCTCTATAAAGATTTTACAATTGTAATAGTAGATGCTCTTGGAACTGCAGTTATGGCAGCTATAGTTGGTGGATGTATGGGTTGGATTTATGGAAAAATGGGAGAACTGCCTGAATAAAACTTTACTTTTTGATTTAATTAATAGTCCGAGCAAACTGTTCGGACTTTTTTATTCTAATCCAAGAATAAATGTTGATAGATTTTCATTTTTAGAAAGTCCGAATTTTTTACGCATACGATTTCGATGGTCTTCAACCGTTCGGTTTGATATAATGAGAATAGATGCTATTTCTTTAGTATTAAGTTGGATTTTAAGTAATAAGCAAATTTTTAATTCCATTGGAGTCAGATTCGGAAAAGTATCAGTAAGAGTACGTGTAAAGCTTGAATGAATTCGAGTGAACTGCCTTTGGAACGCCACCCAAGAATTATCATCTCGAAGGTTGATTTCAATCTGACGAATCATCTTTTGCGCAAGTTGGATTGATTGTTTTTCGCGAGTATTTATTATTTGTTGGGCAGTTACCCTGATAGATTCAAGCATTTCATTTTTTTGAACCAAATGCAAAGCCATAGCTGATAATTCTTTTGTTTTAAAGTCGTTTTCAGCTTTTAATCTTTCACTCTGCAGTTTAAAAATATTGCGTTCTTTTAGTGCGGTTTCAGTTTCATGGGTAACTTGAAGATTTTTGATTCGTTTATCCGAATTTTCATTGAATATTTCTTTCTCAATACAATGATATTCTTTAAAATGTAAAATTGCTGCTGAATAATCGTCAACTATTTCATATACTTGTGAAATAGAATGGTGTACCGAAGATAAGAGTAGTTTATCACCTATTTGTTGCGCAAATTGAATTGCTTTTCTGTAATATTTTATAGCAGATAAATACTTTTTCCGTGCTTTTTCCACATTTCCGGCGAGAGAATTAAGAAGTGCTGTTCCTCTAAGATGACCAAGTGCTGAACATTTTTCAAGTATTAGTGCAAATTGTGATAATGCTTCATCAAAAGCTTTTTCAGCAATTGCAATATTGCCAAACACGGGTACTATTTCTATTTCTAAGTCTATAAAATCAAATGAACTTGCAATATCTAAAGCGATTGTAACATAATTACGAGCAGTTTTCCAATCCTTCATTTCAGAATATTGTTCGGCGATGTTACTATTGACAAAACATATCCCTCTTCTGTCTTCAATTTCAGTATAAATATTAAGTGCCATTTGGAACTTTTCAAT
>JAFDZU010000092.1 GCA_018266765.1 Bacteroidota bacterium | reverse complement strand
GAGCATTTCAAAGGCGTAATCGTCTTTCCAATGGCTTTGCTCAGAGTAAAATTCAGTTTCGACAAGTATTTTTTTTCCTTCGGGAAGTGTTTGCCAATATTCACCGGCTTGTTTTTTTTCGGTGGCTGTGAGTGCAAATGTGGGAATAAACGGTATAGTCCATTCAAGTTTTGCGGCTGTTTTGATTAAATCCAAAAGCGAGCCACCCGGCAAAACTTCATAATTCATATAGGGAGCAGGTGTAAAAAACCGTGTCCAAGGTTGTTCGGTGCGTAATCGGGGAATTTCACTATCAAGGGAGAGAACATCACCTTCGAGTGTAATAATTTCATCAATGTAAGGATTATGCTCTATAATAAATTGGTATTTAGCGGCGGTGTACCACGTAATATGACAATTCGGTTCATTGAGTTTTAGTTGCTTGGCAATCGGCGTACAATTGAGAATATCGCCAATTCCATGAAAGATTGCAATTCCATAACGAGAGGGTGTATTCATATTCGATTATACTGAATTTAACTCTAAGCACAGAGCAATAGTTGTCCAAGAATATTGATTTTTGAGGTTTCCCGCGAAAATCGTGCCTTTTTGAATTGTAAAGTGGATAAATTTTAGATTTTGAACGGTTTTAAAAAATAATGTGCTATCAAAATGAAACCATGCATATTTCCAAAATAATTTTAGTAGTTTCGTGATATTCACATTTATCATTACAGAGATAGCTTCGTTTCACAGTCAAACTAATCAATGAATTAATAGTTCATTTTTAAAGTTCTATTTCAACTTAAACGGAATGTGAATAAATCGTAGTGTGTTTTTTATTCCCTACCCTAAGTCAGAATAAGCCCTGCTTTATAAGAAATTGCTTTAAGTTATTAGAGTACATATATTTTCAACATTTCAAGCAAATAACATGAAAAAAATAAAGTTTAGTATAAAATGGGTCCTTTTGCTAATAAGCATAATGTTTCTTTTACCTCAATTATCTTTCTCTCAGGTTATTGAGTGGGTGCCTAACGAGGCCGCATATCGCAGCGATATTTGCTGTATGGCTCATAATGGCACTGTCCTCTTCGCAGGAACACAAGAAAAAGGAGTGCTTCGCTCATCGGACAATGGTAAAACATGGGAAATGGTAAATAATGGATTGAGTGTTGACAAGCAGCGGCTCCAAATCTTTGAAATGTTGTCTATTAACTCTTGGGTTTTTATTGCTACTTCACGAGGAGTGTTCCGAACGAATAATGATGGCACTTCATGGAAACTAACCGGAAGCGAATTGTTTATTCAGTCTATGGTGACCAATGGAAAAGCAATCTTTACTGGTGCGGGCACAAACGGTGGGTCGGATGGAATTTATCGCACAACTGACAATGGCGAATCCTGGCAACTTGTAAAAGCAACCGTACCGACCGTATTTTTAGCCGATGGCGATAGTGTATGGATTGATGATCAAAGTGCAGGACAAAAAGGAATATCAATATCCGCTGACGGGGGAAATACATGGAAAGCAATTCAGACGGTAGGTAATAGTATAGTTCGTGGTAAGTACTTTAAGAGTGGTACAACAATATTTATGACAGAACTATCAATATTTAGTAGTGGTGATCTGTTACGTTCCGAAGACGGAGGTGCTACTTGGACACTTGTAACAAACGTAGGTAGCGGAGTTAGGTCTGTCTTTATATTCGACGGATGGGTTTTTGCAGGTGAAAATCGTTCCAAAGATAATGGTGCAACATGGGAATCTACGGAGCAAAATATCGGTACGTATGCAACGGCAATCGGCAAGACGATGTATTTTGGTATGGATGAAATGTACCGTTCCAGCAACTATATAAAAAGTACGTCGCTAGTAAATTGTTTCTATCCCATTTACTCGATGTTGATGAGTGAACAAGTGGGACTTCATATAGGCACAGATGATGGTTATTTTATATATGGACGCTCTAAATATGTACGGAGGGATATTGATGATAATAAGCAGCACACCTATTATTCCTTAGCACAAAACGGCACTTCGATATACGCTGGAACGGAAGATGGAATCTATTCATTTGCAGATTCATTGGTGTTGCCCATTACCTATACTCAAGTTGGTTTGTCGGGTACTATTCTTTCTCTTGGAGTAAATGGTACATCATCGTATGCCGGCACCAATAGCGGTATTTATCGCCTTAAAAACGGCTCTAAGACCTGGGAGAAGCAAACTCAGGTAGGTACTTCTGCGGTACGGGTTATTGTAGTAAATAATGGAACCGTTACAGTAGGTACAGACAACGGTGTCTATATTTCCACCAATGATGGTCAGTCATGGAGATAAAAGAACTCTGGACTCACAGCTACAACGATTCAGGCACTCTATGTTGAAGGCAATCGGATGCTTGCCGGAACGCCGAATGGAGTGTTTCTTTCAAACAATGGAGGCACGTCGTGGACTGCAATCAATAATGGATTATCTAATACCAATGTTCATTGTGTAGCCATCCTTTACGGAAAATTCTTAGTAGGAACAGATGCAGGAGTATTTGTATCGAAAGATCAGGGTAGTTCATGGCATCAAAATCCGACAGATCTAATAAAAAGTGTAGTTACTACATTTGTTATTTATGAATATAGACCCTTTGAAAACATTCTTGTAGCAGGGACACAAATGCAGGGAGTATTTTATATTGGTAATTACCTTGAATTCTCGTCCGTTGAAGAACAACCCCTTGTAGAAATGCCCGAAGTGCACATTTCCCCGAACCCCGCAAGCGACCATATAACCGTAGAGTTTGAAAATGAAACAACAGACTGTAGGATAATTCTCTACGACTTATACGGTTCGTGTGTAGGCAGTTACAGCGTTGGCAGTGGACGTTCAACCATCAAGACCGACAACCTTTCAAGCGGCGTTTATACCTTGCGGGTGCAGGTAGGTGGCAGGATTGCATCAAGAACTGTTGCTATTATCAAATAGCAGGTTAGTTAACTTATTTATCTTTATTGCCTACATTCCCCAAACTACTGTTCCTAATTTAAGGAGGTTAAAATGAAAGCGTTATCAATCTTAAGTATCCTTCTGACATACATAATTATGGGTAATACATTTATTTCTACCGCACAAACGCCTATCAAACCTGCATGCTTACAACTTGTCGACTGATCTGCCCCCGATACTGTAGACACTATAAAAAGAGAGTAAAACGACAAAAAAGCGTTAAATTTATAGTTCAACAACCATTAAGAGGGTAATAACATGGAAAAGCAATCGAAACGAGTATTCGACAAAGAGTTCAAAATCACTACAGTACGTTTGATAGTAAGTAAAGCAAAGAAGATATCTGAATTATCGAGAGAATTACGGATAAATGAAAATACGCTCCACACATGGCGGAATCAATATCTTAAGGATGCCGAGGGATCGTTTCCGGGTAAAGGTCATCAAAGCCCTCAGGAGGAAGAGTTGCGCAGACACCGTCAAGAGAATCGGGTATTACAGGAAGAGCGTGATATCCTAAAAAAAGCACTCGGCATATTTTCAAAAGCATAGCAGACAAGTATGAGTTTGTAGAGCACCATCGCTCGGAGTATGGAGTAGTGAGAATATGCCGAACAATCGAAATCCCGTCGAGCGGTTATTATCGTTGGCGAGCTTGCAAGGTCAGTAATAGCAGAGTATCCGACGAAGCATTATACCAAGCCATCAAGACGGAATATGACAAAAGCCGTAAGATTTATGGTTCAATGCGTATAGAAAAAGCATTACGTCAACGAGGCATCAAGACGAGTAAGAAACGAGTTGCACGGATAATGAATAGTCATGGTCTTCGTTCAATCGTGAAGCAGAAGTTCAAAGCAACCACGAATTCGAATCATAGCCACGCAGTATCGGAGAATATCGTCCAACAGAAATTTTCGACGGAGCGTCCGAATCAGGTATGGACATCGGATATAACGTATATTTGGACATCGGAAGGTTGGATTTATTTGGCTGTAGTATTGGATATATTCAGTAGGCAAATCATCGGTTGGAAGGTATCGAATAGTTTAAACAAAGAGATTGTCAGTGAAGTGATTATCAAATCGGTGCAATCAAGGAGACCGAGCTCCGGCTTGGTGTTTCACTCGGACAGAGGTGTTCAGTATGCAAGTAACGAAGTACGGAACATATTGAAGAATAATTCAATACGGCAGAGTATGAGTGGTAAAGGTAATTGTTATGACAATGCAATTACGGAAACCTTTTTTCATACGTTGAAGACGGAATTAGTGTATCAAACGAGCTACAGGACAAGAGTAGAGGCAGAAATAAGTATATTTGAATATATTGAAGTGTTTTATAACAGACAACGGTTGCATTCTGCAATCAACTTTATGGCTCCCATAGAATATGAACTTCAATTTTATAACATCAAATAGTCTCTCTTTATACTGTCTATCATATCGGGGATAGATCAGGTGGAATAAAGAATGCAGTTGATAGTCTTGGTACAAATAGAACTGATACCACCAATACTTCGTTGAAGCCCAATGACGTAGTTCAAATTTTTGAAACAGGATTGGGAATACTCTCGGGTATTTTCAAAGCATTTGCCGATCCCCAACAGGAATTAATGGGAGAGCAACACTTTTATGGAAGTCGTAGCAACTTTTTTGGAAAGTATGATAAATCACAGACCGAATATAAGATTAAAAATGTAATTTATTATTGGCGAGTGGATTTGTGGTAACTACTATTTTCAAAACATTAATTAGGAGATAGACCTATGAAAAAAAACATAAAAATACTTTTGCGATTGACTATTATAGTGTTAGCTACAACTCTCTCTACTCGTGCTGGTGATATCTGGATTACAGGTACAAATTTACGTGGTGATATTGGCTGTAGAGATACTATGTGGTTTAGTATATCCAATCCTATTCCGACTCTTGAAAATAGTCGTGGTAAGGTTGTTGAAATTACAACCCATACTGAGGATAAAAATGCAGATATTAGTAATCCTAAGAACCTTAAGCCCTTTCCCGATGCTCATGTTTGGTTAAGTGAGGATAAACGAGTGATTTATGTTGTATTCAAAAATCTGACAATGTTTGACCCTGCCTTACGCAATGGCAAAGGTGAGGTTAATGGACCATTTTATGGCATTCAAATCTACGATAGATTCACACCAAAGAGTGATAATAGCCCCGACGAAATAATCTTTAAAGAATACCACTTGGGGTATAGGCTCTCTCGTGTGCTGTTGTATTTAGGCGTAGAAGAGGAGAGCAGATTAGAACTAAAGGAAAAAATAGGTAATTATTGGTATGCACCAAATTATGTAGAAACTTACCAGCATCAATTGGAGGATACTATTATTGATAAAATAGAACTACTGCAAGATGTCGAGCATACCTATAATTTATATGCCAGTAAATTTTTTGGCGACAGGAAGATGCTTCGCTGGGAAACAAAAGGAAGGTATCTTGATGGAATAGAATTTAACAATCCCTATAATAATCAACTTGAATATACTATTGGTTGTAGGGCAATAACCGGAGAAATAGACCTAGCAATTACACCAATTTATTCTAAGCCAATTCCCCGGTGGAATCTGACGATTACTATGGATTCGACCATAAAGAGTCTATCATGTTCCCATTTTTACCCATTTCAACAATGGCTCCCAGATAGTATAAGTGACGAACAACATTGGTATTTCAATGGTGAAACATCTTATCAATTTAGTCTCCTTAAAGATTCGGCTGATATGTTTTATGTTGCGTTTGTGGAGGCAAATGGAGGCTATATTGGATTACCATTAAGGATGATAAGTAATGTACCAGAATTCAATTTAACGAGTGATGGGAAAAATACCCTTAAGTACCTCAGGTTCTACTACCACCCGGGCTACGACAGTGTTCATATCCACTTTACACGGTCGGCAGTCAATAGCGTGGAAGAAAACATACCTGAAGCGGGCTTGCAACAGTTACAATGGCAGACTACTTCGGAGCGCGATATACTTCTCAAAACTCCGCCGCTTTGGGGCGAAGGACAAGTAGAACTCTATACAATACTCGGAACTATGGTACAGCAATTTGATGTAAATACTCTAAGCAGAAGTAGTGAAGGAATGCTTCTGCCAACGGCTGGGATTCCGTCAGGTGCATATATTGTTCTGGTAAAGTCGAAGAACTATCGAAGTGGCACTGTCCTTCAAATTATTCATTAACAATTTTTAGAAAGCAATATTATATGAAACACATATCAAAACTTATTGGAGCATTGACATTGCTTGTCATGCTTAGTATCAATACAATCTATTTAACAGCACAAATCTATCCTCATGGCGGAGTCAGCAATGAAAAATGGGTGGCAGGTTCTGCGGCACAAGTCCGTTGGAATTCGGAGCTTTATTCAGGTACGGTTCGTATTACCTTATGGGATGGGGAACGAGGTGAAAATACAACGATTACAGATTCTGTATCAGCAAGCGCAGGCATATATTCGTTCACTCTTTCATCGGGGTTGTATGCAGGTAGTAAATATCGTGTCCGAGTTGAACAATTGGGCAGTCCAAATACCTCAAGAATGAGCGACAGTTATTTTGCAATAGATCCTGTTCCTCCTATTGCAATGAACCCAACATCTCAAAATGAGGATACGAGAATAAATTCTAACGTTAATCTAAGTTCAATAGAATCATCATCTTTCGCTTCGACTCATCTCGTCTCACAAATCAAAACACAAGAAACAGCACTTTCCAGCGAAACAGAAGAAGATGACTTCTACAATCCAAACATGATTTGCGAGCAAACCGTGTGCAAGATAAAAACATTTCGTATCGGAAGGTTATATCCACAGCCCGCAACAAATGGAACGCTTTCTATTGATGCCGAGTCGAGCGAAAACGCTACGAATGTAACAGCAGAACTCTATTCCATTACAGGGCAAAAACTTGCTACGTTGTGGGAGGGAAGTCTCAAAAAGGGTGCATCAACCTTTACGATGACACTCCAAGATGTTGCTTCCGGTTCGTATATTCTTTATCTCAAAAATAATAAAGGTGAAATAGTGGATTACAACCGCGTAGTTGTAGCCGAAGGACAACGGTAATTTTTTTCTTTTCTGTTGGGGTGGACGAATACCGTCTGCCCCAATGGACGTATAGATTTATTCAAGTGTTGCTCCAAACACTCAACATCAGATTGTATTTAATCCTACCTCAAATTACCACATTGTTCGTTTTTCTAAGGTTTAGATGTCCTGTAAACACTTCTTTTGAATGCCTGTTTTTTTTCATTCTACACGTTCCTTTCATCAAAAGAAACAGTATATTTGTGAGATACAACGACGTATTTCTTGCAGATTTTTCAATTACTTTTGGAGAAAAAACTATGATGGAACACTATACAGGATTTACACCTGCAACGATAGAATTTTTGAGCCAATTACGTGAAAATAATACCAAAGAATGGTTCGCAGAACGAAAACCCGATTATGAAAGGTTAGTAAAACAGCCGTCACTGTCGTTGATTGCAGTTATGAATGAACGATTTGAAGATTTGGGAGTGCCCTTTATTTCGACACCAAAAGCATCAATGTTTAGGATTCACCGCGATACACGATTCAGTAAAAACAAAGCACCATACAAAACAAATATCGGGTTGTTTTTCCCGTATATTCGCCGAAAAACCGAAAATCGCCCCATCGAAGCACCGGGGTTATATATTCATATTGATTCGACCGAAATGTTTATTGGCGGAGGTTTGTATATGCCGATGCCCGAACAGTTGCGTGGCATCCGCGAACGTATATCCGAAGAATGGAAAGAGTTCGGGAATATTATCACTCACCCGATATTCCTGAATGAATTTCCCGAAGGTTTACGCGGTGAACGTCTGCAACGTGTTCCTCGTGGGTTTCCGTCTGACCACAAAGCAGGAGAGTTACTAAAAATGAAACAGTATTTGGTGACATGTAAACTAACTGAAGGACAAGTATTTACCGAACAAATTATTGATATTATAGAAGCGAAATCTCTGGCTCTTGCTCCGCTTTTGGAATATTTCGTAGAGGCAATCGAACAATGAACACACCTTCAAAAATAGTAATTAGCGGCGCAACAGGATTTCTTGGGAAGTTTATTATAACATCTCTTTCCTCTAAAGGTTATGATATATGTGTGCTGTCGAGAAACGCTGTAAAAGCTCGAAAATCTTTGGGCGAAGCGCACCAATATGTCCAATGGAATGGTGAACTAAGTGCGGAGTTGCAATCTGCAATCGAAGGAAGCAAAGCGGTGATTCATCTTGCAGGAGCAAATGTAGCAGGTGCACGGTGGTCGGAGACTTACAAACGTGAAATTATGGAAAGTCGCAAACAAGGGACAAGTGTTATTGCTCAAGCTATTGCATTAGCCGAAATTCCACCCGAAGTATGGTTTTCTACATCAGCCATCGGATATTACGGAAATGGCGGCGATGAAATTAAAAATGAACATTCAACAGCCGCATCAGATTTTCTCTCTAAGGTCTGTCAAGAATGGGAATCTGCCACAATTCCGGCTGAAACTGTCTGCCGAGTAGTGCGAGGGCGAATTGGAGTGGTCTTAGATAAACGAGAAGGCGCGCTTGCCAAGATGTTAGTTCCGTTTCGATTATGGTTTGGTGGCTGGCTTGGAAGCGGTCGTCAGTGGCTTTCATGGGTGCATTATAGCGATGTGGTGGGAATGATAGTTTGGGCAATTGAGAATACGTTAGTCCGTGGAGCTGTAAATATCGTTTCCCCAAATCCTGTGACTATGAAAAAATTTGCGGATACTTTGGGAAAAGTACTTGGTCGTCCTTCGTGGTTTCCTGTGCCTGAATTCCTTCTAAAATTAGTTTTGGGAGAACAAGCATGGATAGTAACTGCAGGTCAGCGAGTAATGCCGGAGGTTGCAAAGCAACTCGGTTATACGTTCCAATTTAAAGAATTAGAGACGGCTATGAAAGATTTACTTCGCTAATATGAATTATTTCAATACTTTAAATGAATTAAAGAAATTTTTAGTATCAGTAGCTTCTAACATTTTTTTGTTTGTGCAAGTAAAACCAAATTGATAAACACGAGGATTGGCAAATACTAATTCAAACCTCCAATAGGAAGTTGTATCGCCACGAGAAGTTGTTGTAAAATAAGAAGTTCTGGTTGGCAAACCGTCGCGCATAAGTTTGTATTTACGAGTAAGTGTCCCGCCCATGTTTTGAATAATTCTCATTTGAGTAGTATCAATCACCGCAGAAATATCCTTACCTTTCAATGAATCGGTGGAATAATCATAATAGCCAACCATACAGCTACTTTTCTTTGAATCCATAAGATAGGCATAGAACATTGTCTCACCAAAATCAGTTCTTATGTATTGACTATCGGGTTTTGGGGCTACAAAGCCATTTGGAAGAGTCACTCGAAATTTTCCGGAGGTTGAAGTAATGGATTCGTTCTTTTTTGAGTTTTTACCTGCGTCAACTCTAAAAAAAGAGACAATGAAAAACAGGGTGAACATGCTGATAAATAGTTGCTTGCGTGATAATTTCATAATGGATTCTCTTGTTGAATAATGATGTGTTCTTGGTACAAATTTACATTTTTTCTTGAAGAAATCTACAACCGAGAATAATTCTTTTTCAGAAAATACATAAAAAATTGAGAAAAAATTTTGAAAATTTGAAGTTTCGCCTTATTTTTGCGTTCCAATAATTTGGATTCCGACTTAGCTCAGCTGGTTAGAGCATCTGACTGTTAATCAGAGGGTCCACAGTTCAAGTCTGTGAGTCGGAGCATAGCACAAGTCCTTTGTAGATTTAATATTTACAAAGGATTTTTTGTTTGAATAAATCCACAGCAACAATTCCACCAACTTTCCCTATCTTTGCAATTATATTTTCTAAAAATTAAAGAGTATAGAGCACAAGTTAAGTATTACATACTTCTGATAAATTAATTCAAAAACATAACTTCAGAATTTCAAAATTGCAAAGAAACCCTCAATGAATCAGCAACTTATCTCACTTCTAAAATGCCCCCATTCAGGCGAACCGCTTACCCTAAATGGCGAAATATTAATAAGTAAACAGCATAATTACCCTATCAAAAATGGAATTCCTGTGTTGCTTCCCCAAGCATCAAATCATAATTCTTTCAACATGGAATATGTGGAACATTATACGCTCGAACATGAACGAAGTGATTATTTTGCCGAACTTATCTGTCATGCTCAAGCAGACGACGAACGGCGTGTACACGAGTACATCATCAGTCAAGTTCCTAAAAATGCAAAACATATATTAGATGTTGGTTCTGGCGGAGCATGGGTAGCGCGTCATTTTTGTCCAAAGGGAGTGGCTGTAACTTCATTTGATATAACTCTTTATAATGTTCAAAAAGCACTTTCTGCTTTTCCGTTCGTGAATCATACAGGAATTGTGGGAGATGCACTAAACTTGCCGCTACAGGATAATAGTTTTGATTGTATTATCTCAAGTGAGGTTATCGAGCATACCGTGGAGCCGTCACTTTTTGTAGCAAGGTTGTTTCAAGCATTAAAGCCAAATGGAGTTTTGATTATCACCACGCCGTATAAAGAAGTAATCAGAATGGAAACGTGCGTTCATTGCAATTGTGAAACACCCAGAAATGCACATCTTCACAGTTTCGACGAGCAGAAATTAGGTAGTTATTCCCCAAATGGAACGTTTGAATATTGTACTTTTGGTAATAAAGCACTTATTTTGTTGCGCTCCTATTTTCTCACAAGGATATTACCGTTTGGTCTGTGGAAATTAGTTGATGGATTGGTAAATGTTATTATCAATCGTCGTGGACATATATTAGCTAAATATAGTAAATAGAATTAACTAAAACGACTTTACTTTCAGTTATTTATCAGTAAATTCTTCTAAGATGTCAATTGCTCCTTTGAGCTGGTTGAGCTTTCGAGCGATTGTTTTTTGTTGCTGAATATACGTAGAATGGCGTTTTGATTCTTCAGCAATTTCGGCTAAGTACCGAGTTCTCTCGGGTGGAATAATATATATTTTTTTACTGGTTTCAATTGGAATTTCAAGTGAACTTTTCCAGCTTAAATTCATTTTGTCATTCAAACAATCTATAATTGAACGGTATAAACTATTCGTCCCGGGGTCATTAAATTGTGAAGCAATAGTACCAAAAACCGGCATTTCATCGGGCTTCCGATTCCAAAATCCATGACTTCGTTGATACTGTTTTTTTACATCACGCAAAGCATCGAGAGCACCTCGTTTATCGAATTTATTGAGAGCAATAATATCTGCATAATCCACCATGTCAATTTTTTCGAGTTGGCTTGCAGCACCATATTCGGGTGTCATTACATACAGTGAAACATCGGCAATCGTTATAATCTCGGAGTCACTTTGACCGATTCCCGCTGTTTCTACGATTATCAAATCAAAACCAGCAATTTTAAGCAAGTCAATAGCCAGATGAACATTTTTATTAAGTGCAATATTTGCTTCACGCGTTGCGAACGACCGCATATACACACGCGAGCTACTGACAGAATTCATACGGATTCGGTCGCCCAATAATGCACCACCTGTCTTGCGTTTGGAAGGGTCTACGGATATAACTGCAATAGTTTTATCGTGAAAATCCTCTAAAAATCTCAAAATAAGTTCGTCAGTCAATGAAGATTTTCCTGCTCCTCCTGTACCGGTAATTCCTAATACAGGAATAGAGGAGTCAGTTTTAGTTGGGATTAATTGTCCGCGTTCGAGCATCGTGATTGCTTGAGCAATTGCAACCGGATTTTTCTTCTTTACTTCATGTAATAGTATTTCATTTTCAAAAGAAACAGGTGTTTCAAAATCAGATTTTTGTACCAAATCATTAATCATCCCCTGAAGTCCGAGTGAGCGTCCGTCATCAGGCGAATAAATTCTTTCGATTCCATAAGCGTGTAATTCTTCAATCTCTTGTGGGAGAATTGTTCCGCCGCCGCCACCGAATAACTTTATATGTCCAGCTCCTTTTTGGTATAAAAGATCGTACATATATTTAAAATACTCTACATGTCCACCTTGATAGCTTGTGAGTGCAATCGCCTGTGCATCTTCTTCGATTGCGCAGTCAACAACATCTTGTGCCGAACGGTTATGACCAAGATGTATAACTTCAACTCCCGTAGATTGAATAATTCTACGCATCACGTTTATTGCGGCATCATGCCCGTCGAAAAGAGAAGCTGCTGTTACAATTCTGATTGTATTTTTGGGTTTGTAGGGCTGAAGTAGTTCTGACATAGTTTCAAGTAATTAATAGAGTTGCTGATATTGGTCTTATGTGATTAAAATTAAATATTTACAAACCAATGATAAAAGTAGCATTAAATGGTAGGGTAAACCCCGGGGTTTTCTCTACACCATTACCATCGGTTATAGTACCAACTGTATTATTTAAAAGCAACAATTCATCTCGTCGAAAATTATAATAAATATTTGAGTATTCTTTATCTAAAAATAGAGTTGCATCAGTTTTACTACGAGCATCCAGACGAATAATCCCTTTTTGTACGGGTATAAACACCCAATCAAGCGATGTGAGTGCAATTCCTGTAGGTTTGGCGTCCGCACCACCGAATAGCTCATTGTCTAATGGAGTAATTGCAGTAACAACTCGCGCTGAATCTATAAACGTAACAACCGGAGCAGTTTTCGGCTCACCATCCAATTTCCCTGCACCTAAAGATAATACAATAACTTCATGTCCATTTTTGGAATTAGGTTGAATATAAGTTGGAGCTACTGTTACCGCATGAGTAGCAACAACTGTATTCGTTCGTGTATCAATTTGTGAAACTGTATTGCTTGCTTGATTAGCAACGAAAATTTGATTACCAATTCCGGCGATTGCAATCGGATGACTACCGACTGTTATCGATCGAGCTATTTTAAAATTAGTAATGTCAATCACACTAACTGTTGTATCATTTTCATGGGCAATATAGCCGGTAGTTGCATTACCGAATGCAATGTCAGTTGGGATTCTCTGCGAGGCAGATAAATCTACAACCGTATGTATTTTATAGTTTTTATCAATTACAATAATTTGATAAGCAGAAGGAATAAGCAAATATAGGTATTCCCGAAATTCAATGATTTTTGTTACTTTTCCAGGAAGTGGTGAACCGTTTACATTCATGAAAATATCAGATGAAGTCACCGCATTATCAGGTTGGTGCAGAAGCGTAAGAGCTGATGGGGCAGCATCAGTTGCCATTAGAATTTTCCATTCATCTTGTGTATTATCAATAATACGGTTGGGACGCGAGCATCCTGCTAAAATAACAATTGAAAGAGTAATTCCTATTGTAAAATAGTATATTTTTTTCATAATGTTTTATATTGTTTTGGTGTGAGTTTAATAATTGCTAATTAACTTGTCTGTTTAAATGTTGCGAGAAATTTTAACGTAATATTCTGATGTTGAATTTTAAATGGAACTGATGCTTTCAGGAATTAATTATATTCTATTGGAATTTGCTATAAGTACGTTTGTCTCATTGAAATATTCTAAAATAAGACTTATCAAAATTACCAATTTTTTTCCATAATGCATACTATCAAAACCGGATTTTATTGAACTACTACAAATTGTGTTGAAATTACTCCTGTATCTGTAGTTATTTTACAGAAATACGTTCCATCCGAAAGTTGGGGCAGATTAATTGGAATACTGAATTTACCTTTTGAATAAATCTGTGTGGGTAATGCTAACTGCCTTTCTCCTATGCTATTATATATTTCTATAGAAATTGTTCCAGTTCTCGGAATATCCAAATTAATTATCATTTGATTTGCCGTTGGATTTGGTAGAATATCTAAATGGTATTCACTGAACACAGGATTCGCTTTAATATCTGGAGTTTTACCAATAGGTAGAGATATTAAAGAAAAAGAGTGTGGAGGAAGTTTAACTGAATTATTAAATAACCTTTTGCTTGTTTTAGTAGGGACAATTTTATTGGGGAAATCAGGAGTGCTTGCATCAGTATAATTTTCACTGTAAATTTGAGAAATCGAAAATTCTCGATTTGAAATTGAGAAAGGAAACTTTATGCTAACTTCCATTGAGTCAGTTGGATGCGTATTAATTAATGAACAAACAACAGTGTCATCCGAATAGGTAACAGTAGCATTAAGCCATGGTGCATTTTTCCAACTATTAAAATCGTAAACCGGAGAATCAATCTTAAATGAAATTTTATTTTTTCTAATAAAATTGTTGAAAAGTTTGATAACATGATAGGAAGGGTCACCAAAAATGAAACGCTCTCCGTTTTGAGAATTAACACCACTTTGAATTACACTATTATAAACAGTTTTGTTGACGAGATTAATCGAAGAAGCATGATTGATTATGACATTAAATATTTGTGCGTTCCAAAGCCCACTCTGCAAACTTGCCGCGTTTCTATTGTGTGGTTTTGCAGAAGCTCCATATAATTGAATCCACTCAGTAATAGCAAGTTTTGTCGTATTAGGCAATCCACTTTCTATTAGACTGTTTTCCAAATAATCCAACCATTTATTGAAAAAGAAAGGATTGAACATAAGTATTTTATAGACACTGTCTGATGGATAATCTGAAGTCAATTCATATCCCATACCGTAATGTATGCTAAACATATCAATATAATCGTGTGCAATTTTAATAATGGTATCATTCCATTCAACCCCCCACATATTGCCGTTAATCATAATAGAAATTGAACTATCTACTTTTTTCATTGCACGATAATAGTCAATATATCTGTTTGCATACTTGACAGCAGTGGTATGACCTATTTCCCAATCTCCATATTGCTCATTTCCAATTTCCCAAAATTTTACATTATAAGGAGCCGGATGTCCATTTTTTGCTCTCAGTGCACCATTTTTAGTTAAAGTATCTCCATTACAGTATTCAACCCAATCTGCAGCATCTTCAGGTGAGCCATTCCCGAAGCCAACAGTTAATTGTGGCATAGCCCTAACCGATTCGCAGAATGCCATATATTCATCTACACCAAATTCAATTCGTTGGTAAATACCTAACCAATCAAAATTTGGCGATGGACGTTTGTCTAAGTCACCAATCGAACGCTCCCATCGTCCCACTGGTTGGTCTGAGAAACACCCCCCAAAAAAACGAATAATTGAGGGTTTCCATTCACGATATAGGTCAAGATGTTCACGACGTATTTGATGAAAATGGTCTTGCGCCAGAAGTGATGCTTCGTCCAATTCGATAGTTCCAATACTGTCTATATAAAAAACAAGTTGAGCTTGAAATATGCCATTCAATTTGGAGAAAACTACTGATTTTTTCTCCCATTTTTGAGTACACTTCCCTAATGAAACAGAAGCGTATGTTTCTTTTCCATCTAAACTTATAAGAGCTGCAAAAAGTTCTCCTTTGTAATCATCACTTCGGCAGTACACATAGCAATTTGTTCCAACAGTACTTGGAAGTTGTACTTCTTGAGCTATTCCAAATTTCCCGATTTTTAAATTTTCTAATTTTTGGAAATAAACTCCATTTCTATTATAGCCACCTTCTTTTAGGTAGTAATTTCCTTCTCCATCTTTGGATGAATTCCAAGATTTCCAATGTCTTGATAAACCATACCCTTCATTATCAATCATGTCGAACCCACGATTGGTAAGTTCTTGTGCCGCCAAAGAATGAGAACCATTTACAACATCATCAATATATTCAATAAAACCACCAAATATTAAGGGAGAGATTGGAGTGAGATTCGCAGAAGTTGTATCACTTATCGAAATAGTAGCGTGAAGTAGTTGGGCACAAACAGGAGTAAAACAGACGAGCGATATTGATAAGGATAACAATATCGCTCGAAAAAAAATTGTAAGAAAAGAAAACATCGTAAGGTAAACAAAGGTGAATCTATGTTGATTTTTTTAACCGGAATTAATTATCCTTCTTACTTCCGCACTGGGGTTGTCACTAAAATTTCTACCGTTCGATTATAAAAACGTCCTTCAGGTAGATCATTGTTAAAGAGAGGTTGGCTTTCGCCAACACCTCTTGCTAAAGCATTACGTATATTAAGAGCTTTAGCGGCCGTTTTAGCTCTGGCATCCGAAAGCCGAAGGTTGTAATCGTCATCACCTACATTATCCGAAAATCCTGTTATTTTCACCGTAGCATCTTGTGATATTTTCTTTTTGATAAATTCAACTAATTTGGTGTTTGCACCACTAAGCTCTGCTTTGTCGAAATCAAATAAAATTAAATTATATCTATCAATAATTTTATCATCAAGTTGTTGATCTCTTTTTTTCTGAACAGTTATCATTTCAACAGGAATATTACCTGTTGCCCCTGCGGCTTGTCCGACAGCATCACGAACATCAAGAGCAAAACGAATCGGATCGCTCGATCGTGGGAAATTTTGGCGATTTTCATCTGTGGACCACTCTAATACACTTGGTATTGTTGTACTTCCTGAAAATTGTTTGAGTATTTTGCCCTTATGTGAAGCTGTAAGAGTCCAAGAAGCGAGACCTGCTTCAGCAATAGCTTTTGGCTTAAATCTAAAAAGAGGTGTTGCTGTCAAAATTGTATCGGCAATGATAACCGGTTCGGTAATATCAGGCGAAGATGGACGAATTTCTACCCGTCTGTTTTCAGCTGCACCTTCCGGTTTATCGGGATTAGACGGCTTCTCAGGTAAATTACGCGGAGCATCAATTTTTATTCTGGATTCAGAAATTCCCCATGCTGTAACTAAATAATTTTTAACTGATTCAGCTCGGTTTTTAGATAACGTTGTATTACCTTTTTCACTACCGACATCTGCATTGCTTCCTACAAGTGAAATAGAGCTTCCAGCATTGTCGCGTAGACGTTGCCCAATGATATTAAGCACATTATAATACACATCAATTGTTGTAGCTTCAAATAACTTTTCTGCCTGAAACTTATTTGTTTCTTTTGCAGATAATGATTTATATCGTGAAGGAAGTTCAGCAGAATTTTCTTCGAAGAATACATAATTTAATAACGGTGTCATTTGAGTTGATACAAATTCTTCGACAACAAAATTAGGTACATCTGTTTCGGTATTATCTTCATTTACACTCACAACCTTAGCTTCGGCAGAAATTGCATACTTTCTTTCTTTTTCTACAATTTTGCGTTCTGGTTCGGCTTCTTTAATTGGAGGTTCAATAACTTTTTCGGCTGGTTTAGGTGAGTATTTCAGAGCTATTCCAAAGCGTAAACTGTTAGCTTTCCAATCCCAATTTGACACAACAGGAGTAAGAGCAAGCGAATAAAAGACTTCCGGTGCAAGTAAGAATGTTCGTCCTGTATTAAGTGGTAAATCATAGCTTGCCCCCAAAAGAAGCGATGCGGCAATTGAAGAAGCATTTGGAATGTCACCGCTCAAATCATTATTCACACGACGACCGTCACCGAATGTACCGCCATACTGAGGCAATATCATTTCTTTCTGGTCATACGTTTTTTGCATTGTGAATCCGAGTCGCCCACCGGCATGAAGCGAAAATTCTCCAAATAATCGGTAACCCAATAGCGGCTCGATACCAATGTTTGATAACTTGGCTGCAACAGAATGCTCGGAGAAAATAGTTGTTGCTTGTCCGTTTATTATCACGGGAAGTGGCTCTTGCGTACTAAGTGTAGCATTCAAAGAAGAATATCCAAGTCGGGTAGAAAGCATTAATTTTTCGGAGAGCGGAAATTCCATTAATCCGGCTATATTCAGCCCTGCGCCTGTTCCACTTTCAAAACCCGGACAGCAATTAGGCACATCCGGTAATTTCTGGAAATTAGCTGAATGAGAATTTAAACCCAAATGAAACATAAGTCCATACCGTGTACGAGGAGAGTCTGAATTTGTTTGAGCAGTTGTTGGTAAATAGCTGACGAAGAGCAAACCAATTAGAATGAGTAATCTCAATTTCATATTTTCTCCGAAAATAATGTAGTTGCAATATTTAAAAAATGGTCAGAATCGTATTTATTTCTGTCCTTGTATTTACTAAACTATCAGCTCTTTTAGTCAAACAAACTCTTTACTTCACCTACTTTTACTTGCAGATTTTTAAAATCCGGCGAAAGTCCATTCGCGCCTTTTGGAAACGGTTCGTCTGTTACAATTTTTATACGACTGTCTGCATTCTTAACATCTTGTAAATATAACTTTACTGCCTCGCCGCGCTGAACTGCCAGATGGTCAATAAGTGGTTCTTGAGGAACGATTTCTACAGGTGGCGGAGGTGATGGAGGCGGTTCTACTTTTTTGCTTTTACTTTTCGATTTTCCTTTTTTTATTGCGGGATCGGGAGTTGGTTCAATTGGTGCAGGCGGTGGGGGAGGTTGCAATGCTTCGTCACCGAACGTAGTAATAATAACAGTTAAGCTACGATTACGTTTCATCATTTCTTTTAATTCAGTAAAATAGTTGGTAGCTTCCGATGACAAATTAGATTGTCCGGCTTTGAAAGCATGGAGAGCATTTAATTCCATACCGGAGCGTAATTTCTGAACTTTGTAATCATGAGTTGCAATAGAATATTTTTCACTTGGAGGTAGTACTATTTTTTCAACTTTACGGAGAATATCAAAACTCGACAGTAGGATAGTGTAGGTATTTCCTGGTTCAAGAACTGCTTGGTACGAGCCATTATTTGGAATAGATTTGCCACGTGTCTTTGCTCCTGTCGGGTCTGTAATTTCAAAATCAACAGTCATTGGTTTTCCACTTTCCTCGTCGGTTATAGTTCCCTGAAGTAATGTTACAACCTTTGTTTGAGCAATAATATTACCACTAAGAGTGAGACAAAAAACCGCGAGAAGAATAAATTTTACTGAGAATAATTTCATAGTATTCCTTTTAAAAAACAAACTAAAAATCTGTTGAATGAATTTAAAAACTGATAAGAAGAAAATGAATAAATTACTGATTCAAAAAAGTAGCAATACCTGCTTTGCAATCATCGGTCATACGCGTAAAAGCATTCATAGAAGCCGCATAGCGCAAGCCGGTTTCGAGCGACATCCCTTGCAAATTAACCATCATTTCCTTGACAAGTGCCATTGAAGATGCGCTATTGCCCGAAAGAGTATTTGCAATTGTATTTGTAAAATTATCTAATAGCTCATCGTCCACGCAATAGGTGATAAGTCCGAGTTGTTCTGCTTCTTTGCTTGAAATAACTTCAGCAGAAAGTAAGAGTCGGCGTGCTTTTGTATCCCCAATTTTTCTTAGAAGATAGACCATTACCACCGCCGGAATAAACCCTATTTTTACCTCAGAATACCCGAATTTAGCTCCTCGTTCGGCGGCAATGACAATGTCACAAACACTTGCTAAGCCACAACCTCCGGCGATAGCGGCTCCATGAACTTTTGCAATTACGGGTTTGGGAGAAGTATAAATTTCATGAAAAGTTTCTTGCAATAATTGAGAGTCAGCAAGGTTTTCCATTGCCGAAAATGTGGATACATCTTGCAAATACGCTAAATCTGCTCCAGCACAGAAAGCTTTACCATTGGCTTCTAAAATGATAACCTTAATTGAAGCATCCGTTTTTAAACTAACAAATTCAGTCCTTAGAGCACGTAGTAAATCCGAATTGAGTGCATTGCGCTTATCAGGACGATTTAGCGTAAGTCGAGCAATATTTCCTTCAACACTCGAAAGTAAGATATTCATGCTTGGGCTTCTTTTGTAGTTGCTTGGCTTTTTCACAAAAATACAATTTTATAGACAAAAACTATACAGCAGAATTGAATTATTGGAAAAGAAGTGCTCGTAAACAACCATTTATTATAGCAAAATGTATGAAATTGATGATTGTTGTGTTGTTTAATACATACGTAATGATAATTTTATTCGTCAATACAAATGTACTGAGTCAGTTCATAACTTCATTTGAATATCTTTCCTATTATTTAGATATTGGGTAAATTGCTGTTAATATTATTAAATATAACTGACAACTTTCAGTTCGTAAAACTACAAAAGGTAATCTAAGTATGATAGATAATAGTCATCTAAAGAATAAAAAAACTACTGTTGAGCCATCAACCGATGAAAGTTATTATCTCGAAGGCAGCAAATCCAGAATAAGCGAATTAAAATTTTTACTTAAAGTAATGTGGGAGTTTTTTCAAGGATTCCGCGTGTTGCATTTTATTGGCCCTTGTGTGACAGTATTTGGTTCCGCGCGATTTAAAGAAGACCACGAATATTATAAACTTGCTCAAAAAATTGGTGGAGCTTTGGTAAAGAAAAAGTTTGCCGTAATGACAGGTGGAGGACCCGGAATAATGGAAGCTGCCAATCGTGGAGCTCGAGAAGCGAACGGACAATCAGTAGGTGCAACCATTATACTTCCGATGGAAAGCACACCAAATCCATATATGGATAAATGGGTGGCTTTTGAATATTTTTTTGTGAGGAAATACTTGCTTTTCAAATATTCATATGGATTTGTAGTATTGCCCGGTGGAGTCGGCACAATGGATGAATTGTTCGAAACTCTAACATTAATACAAACAAAAAAAATTAAAGATTTTCCTGTAGTTTTAATGGGAGTAGAGTATTTTACTCCTCTAAAAAGTATGTTGGAATCTATGGCAAAGATTGGAACGATTGACCATTCAGATTTAGATTTAGTACTTGTGACTGATTCAGTAGAAGAAGCAGTGAACTATATCGAAAAAATAGTGAGCGAACGATTTAATTTAAGCAAAAAGTATAGAATTAAACCCTCGAAAATATTGGGTGAAGGACTTTGATAGAATATTTAACCTACGATTTAAATCATTTCCTTGCAAGAGAAATATGAAGTTCCTAAGTTTGAACTGAAATTTTCGTTTTTTTTTACATTATAATATCTGTTGTGACTATAATTCAGCGTCTTAAAAACCTTATTATTGGAAAAGGGAAAAGTGTCCATGATAAGTCTGTATTTCATCAATTAACTCTTATAGCATTTTTTGCTTGGGTGGGACTTGGTGCCGATGGTCTTTCGTCATCTTGTTACGGGCCCGAGGAAGCATTCCGTGCGCTTGCACAATATCCGTATCTTTCTTTGTTTATTGCAATTGGAACTGCATTAACAATTTTTATTATTAGTGCAAGTTATTCCCAAATAATCGAATTATTTCCGACAGGTGGTGGCGGATATTTAGTAGCAAGTAAACTATTATCACCAAACATTGGTATGGTTGCCGGTTGTTCTTTATTGATAGATTATGTATTAACAATCACAATATCCATAGCAAGTGGGGTGGATGCCGTTTTTAGTTTCTTACCCGTTCATTGGGCACCGTATAAGCTCATCGTTGGTACGTTTGGAGTAGGTCTGTTAATAATTCTTAATTTGAGAGGTGTAAAAGAATCTGTAACGGTTCTATTACCAATATTTATGATATTCGTAATAACACACGTTGCAGCCATAATTTATGTTATTGTTGCTCATTTAGGAGAAATTCCTGCCGTTGCCGGTAAAACGATGAATAATTTTTCAGATGCTCAATCCAACTTAGGATTATGGGGAACTATAGTGCTAATGCTGAGAGCATACAGCATGGGAGCAGGTACTTATACCGGAATTGAAGCAGTAAGTAATGCAATGCCGATTCTGCGTGAGCCGCGAGTTGAAACTGCTAAAAAAACTATGAAATACATGGCTTCTTCCCTTGCGTTTGTAGCTGTTGGATTAATGATTGCCTATGCATTGTTTAATGTTCAGCATGTAGAAGGTAAAACTCTTAATGCTGTTTTATTTGAACAAATTACATCAGGTTGGGGATCTACAATCGGATATTCGACTGTATTAGTCGTATTGATTTCTGAAGCTGTATTATTGTTTGTTGCAGCTCAGACGGGTTTTCTTGGTGGCCCTCAAATATTGTCTAATATGGCATTAGACCGTTGGTTCCCGACTCGGTTTGCTACTTTTAGCGATAGATTAGTTACACAAAATGGAGTGCTTTTAGTTGGAGTCTCCGCGGCAGTTATGATGATTGTGACCGGTGGATCGGTTCATCATTTAGTAGTTATGTATTCTATAAATGTGTTCATAACATTTACGTTGTCACAACTGGGAATGGTAAAACACTGGATAACGGTTCGTAAACAATTCAAGCAATGGAAAAAGAAAATCACTGTAAACGGTATAGGATTAATCATGACTACCTTTATTTTGATTTCGGTTGTTATAATAAAATTTACTGAAGGCGGATGGATTACTCTGCTCCTGACAGGCGGTTTGGCAGCATTAGTAATTTCATTCAAACGGCACTATACAAATACTTCAAAACTATTAAAAAGATTAGATGATACAGTACTTACTGTAATTGATGATGTTTCTATTCGTCCTATTAAAAATGAAGATTTACCGGAAAATTTAATAACTCCAAACCGAAGGGAAAAAACTGCCGTATTTTTAGTGAATGGATTTAGCGGGCTTGGATTACATACATTGTTTACAGTTATGAGAGCGTTTGACGGTGTCTTTAAGAATTTTATATTTGTTCAGGCAGGAGTAATTGATGCAGGGAATTTCAAAGGTACCGAAGAAGTTGATGCTCTTAAAATCCATATAAATTCCGAATCGCAAAAATATGTTAATTTTATGAAACATAGCGGGTTATATGCAGAAAGTATTTGTGGCGTAGGAACTGATGTGGTAAATGTGGTGGGAGAACTTGCACCAGCAATTGTTAAAAAATTCCCAAATGCGATATTTTTTGGAGGACAAGTTGTCTTTCCTAAAGAATCAATTTTATCGAAATGGTTGCATAACTACACAGTATTTGCAGTACAACGAAAACTATATTTTGAAGGAATTCCAGTTGTTATTCTACCGGTAAAAGTATAGTGAAAATTGAAATTAAAGAAAATTGAAATAAACAATTTATATAAATATTTTAGTGAGAAAGAGATGAAAAATTTTGTAAAAACAGCAATTGCTCTGTTGATATTTGCCGGAGTATTCGGCTCGGCAGAAGCGCAACTTCAGTCCATCGAACCGAATTTCTTTGAAATGCAAAAGAAAGCGTTGGAATTTTATAAAGATATCAAAACTGAAGATTTAGACGGAAAAGAGCTTCCTGAATCCGGTGGATATGCGCAATTTAAACGGTGGGAGTGGTTCTGGTCTCAACGAGTTTCACCTGATGGCAAATTTCCTGATCCGATGATATTATATAATGAAACAGCAAAAGCAAAGTCCGACCAATTACGTAGATTAAAGAAACAAGGTGCAGCTGTCCTCTCGCCAAATGTGGCGGATTGGAAAGAAATTGGTCCATCAGGACCTCCTATAGGAAGTGGTGCAGGGCGTATTAATCGTGTCCATCTAAATCCTGAATTCCCGAATAATATTTGGGTAGGAACAGCTGCAGGCGGAGCATGGCTAAGTGTCGATAAAGGACAAACTTGGACTTCTAAAACAGATGGTATTCCCTCGATGGGAGTATCAGATATTGCAACTACGGGTTCAGACCCAAATGTAATTTATATAGCAACAGGTGATGGAGATGGTTCCGGTGGTAATATCCAATCCCCAATCAGTTATAGTGTCGGTGTGATGCGTTCTAATGATGGCGGACAAACTTGGCAGCCAACAGGACTAAATTGGCAAACTTCGAATGCCCGTGTAATTAGAAGATTATTGATTTCTCCCTCTGATCCTAAAATTCTCCTTGCGGCTACAAATCAAGGCGTTTATCGTTCTATAAATAGTGGTGTTACATGGGCAATTGTCCAGAATGGCAATATGTATGATTTAGAGTTCAAGCCCGGGGAACCATCGACAGTATATGCTTGTTCAAATAATGCAGTATTTCGTTCCACAAACGATGGACTTTCATTTCAAATACTTGCTACAGGAATTCCAAATAGTATAGGGCGAGTTGCTTTAGCCGTTACAATTGATAACCCTGATGCTGTGTATGCACTTTGTGCTCGGAGCGGAAGCTGGGGGTTTGGTGGGTTGTATTCTTCCATAAATTCTGGTCAAACTTGGCAATTAAAGTCTTCTACACCGAATGTTCTCGGTCGTGCATTAGATGGCTCGGATGATAATGATGGAGCTCAGCAAGGATGGTATGATCTTTCAATTGCTGTATCACCGTCGAATGCAAATACAGTCTATGTAGGTGGAGTTAATATATGGAAATCTGTTAATGGCGGGCAGACATGGGCGATAAATGCTCATTGGACCGGTGCAGGTGGCAAGCCGTATGTTCATGCAGACGTACATGATTTGGTAACAACAGAAGATAATGCGGCACTGGTATTTGCCGGATGTGATGGCGGCATATTTCAAACGAAAAATAACGGAAGTACTTGGACAGATTTAAGTAATGGAATGGGTATAATGCAGTTCTATCGGTTTAGCACAAGTGTTGGTGATCCATATTTAATTATAGGCGGTGCTCAAGATAATGGAACAAACCGTCTTAAAAACGGAAAATGGGCTCAAGTAAATGGCGGTGATGGAATGAATTGTATTATAGACCCAAATAATCCGACCGTTATGTATGCTTCTGTTTATAATGGGAACATCGCTCGTTCACAAGACGGAGGAAATAATTTTTCTGGATTTGTAAACTCTGGTACTACCGGAGAATCAGGTGCTTGGGTTACTCCTTTTATTCTGGATCCTGTTGCACAGTCAGTAGTCTATGCAGGATTCACTAATGTTTGGAAGTTTTCCTCCAATAAATGGGCAAAAATATCGAGTTTTAATCTTGGTAGTCCGTTGTATCATCTTGCGATTGCTCCTTCGGATAATAAATTTATTTATGCCGGAACTCCTGCCGCAATTCGGAGAACTTCAAATGGAGGAACAACATGGGAAACAGCCGCTATTCCGGCAGGAAATATAACCCAAATCACAGTTCATCCTACGAATCCTCGAAGAATTTGGGCTACAATTTCATCATATAATGGTAAATCTGTATTTGAATCGAATGATGCAGGCAGTACTTGGGCAGATATTTCTGACGGTTTACCGGCGATTCCTGCTCACTGTATTGTCTATCAAAAAAATTCACCCGACAGATTGTATCTCGGTACCGAGGCAGGTGTATATTATCGTGATAATGCTACCAATCAATGGTTGCCGTATAGCGATGGACTTCCTAATGTAATCGTAACCGGCATAGATATTCATTATGGAATTGGTAAAGTTCGTGCAGGAACGTATGCACGTGGGATTTGGGAGGGTAATCTTGTCAATTGTAATTCACCTGCAGTCACTGTTACAGTTGCCGGTGGTAAAACAACTATTTGCGAAGGTGATAGTGTCAAACTAACTGCTAATGCAGGATTTAATTCATACAAATGGTCTAACGGTGCAACCACACAATCTATTTTTGTAAAACAATCAGGCGATTATAATGTAGTTGTAACCGATGGAAATGGATGTCCGGGAGCTTCATCGGCTACCACAATATTAGTGAGTACAAAAAGAGTTCCTTCTATCAGAGGTGATGTTGCCGATTCATCAACTTGCGAAGGTAAACCGATTACATTAGATGTTGGATTTGGTTTTACCAGCTATAAAATTCTCTGGAGTACAGGTGATACTACTCGTAAAATTACCGTAACAAAACCCGGAAAATATTCAGCAAGTGCAACAAATGAAGCAGGGTGTGTGGGAATTTCTTCTGATTTTATAGTGAAAGCCGGAACAGCTCCGAACAAACCAAATATTTCTGCAAATAAAGATACTCTTATTGCTTCACCTGCTACGAACTATCAGTGGAAAATTAATGGAATTGATGTTAGTGGTGCAACGAAACAAAAATTCATTCCTGCTCCGGCTGATAATGGTAAAAAAGTAACGGTTATGGTATATAATGCCGGTGGATGTGGAACTTTGTCAGACGAACAAATTATTGGTAGTGTTGGAGTTGATGAAGGAATAATAGCGCAAGAATTACAATTATTCCCTAATCCAACTGTGAATATGGTAACGATGGACTTGACATTAAAGTCAGCTTCGACTATTACCGTCGAAATCACAAATACAACCGGTGCATCGGTTCAATCATTACAATTTCAGTCAAACAACCTTTCTATTCATGAGAATATATCACTCAAAGAATTTCCCGCAGGTGCATATCTCTTTACGGTAACGGCAGGTAATCAAAAATGGGTGCGTAAGATTATAAAGGAATAATATATAAGTACTTGACAAACAAAAAACCCGACAAAAAATTTCTTGTCGGGTTTTTTGTTTTTGACTGTACTATTATTACTTTACCACAATTATCTTTTCACGAAAAGTTTTACCTAACGAACTTACCGAAAGGAAGTACATTCCGGCGGGGAGTTCGTTTATCGACAAAGTAAATTCAGTGGGAATTCGATGTACGTGTGTTGATGTTGATAAGCGAGTTTCACCCATTATATCGGTAAGTGTAATTTTTGCAGACTGTTCGGATGTGGATTGCAATTCAATTGTAATATCATTTAGAGCAGGAATAGGAGAAACAATACGAGTAGTCAGTGTCGGTATTGTACTTAAGCCAATTGCAATATGACACCCGTCATCAACATTCAAAAATCCATCTTTTTTCTCAATTTCTGTATCTTTGCGTGCTTGAACTGTAAATTGTCGAATGTGAAGCGTAGTCGTATCCGGCGCAGAAAGAAGTGTTAGTGCTTTAATTGTAAATACAGCACCTTGTGCGCCGAGTTTTGTATTCTGAGAAGCTACTTGCTCAACAGTTAATACACCGTCGTGATATGTAAAAGGAATCGTATCTCCATCAAACGACACGCTGAGAATTGCAAGTAATTTACCGTCAAATTGGATTTCAGAAGTGAGTTTTTGGATTTCGGCACTTAGTAACGACTGCTCTAACCGCAATGGAATTGAAAGGATTTCTCCGTATTGAGCTGAATAATTATCAATCACCACACGAGCTTTAAAGCGTTCGTAGAATACATCAGCTTGCATATCAATTGCAGTGGTATCGCGGCAAACTGATTCTTCGATTAGTCGTATCAATCCTTTAGAATTTCCTTGAGCAGAAGCTACAAACCGTATTGACAATAAGCTCAACCCGCCCGCTGGAACTGTGAACGGTAATGATGGGGTATCAATTATAAAATCCGGTGCTCCGGTAAGTTGCTTAAGCTCTATTATATTTTTATCAATAGTAGTAGGATTGCTTATAGTAATTACTCTACTACTTGTATCACCCAATGAAATATTCCCAAAATTGATCGATACGGGAGAAATGATTAGCATTGGATGAATAATTCTGCAAGCAATAGGCACATCAAATAAACCTGAACAGTCACAGGTAAATTTATAGGATTGTGAGTAAATGCCAACCGTAGGGAATGCTGAAGGTGTAGTTGTAATTATAGCAATTCGTGTGGTTCCAGGAGGTAGAATTATTTTATCAGTCGGAAAAATTTCAAATCCTGAAATAACACTATTAGCTGTAATTGTAATAGTATCAGTCAGTGTGCCTGTATTAGTGAAAGTAACGGTATCCTTCACCGGTAAGTC
The DNA here is from genome assembly GCA_018266765.1 of Bacteroidota bacterium. Taxonomy (GTDB): domain Bacteria; phylum Bacteroidota; class Ignavibacteria; order Kapaibacteriales; family UBA961; genus JADJXV01. The sequence continues at coordinate 9,557 of JAFDZU010000092.1, read as the reverse complement.
GCATGGTTCATACGTTCTTTGCGATATTTTAGAAGAAGCGGTTGTATTTGTGCGAGCAAACGATCCGTGCATAGGCACTGAAAGGCGAACTGTATCTTGTTTCACTGACCATATAGAAAGTTCACCTTGTTGGACACCTTCGGTTGTGGGTTTGTATTCTACTTCAACATTCGAAGAGCCACCTCCCGGAATTTCGAGCGTGGTCGGAGTAAGTAACGTAAAAACAGGATTGCCTCTGAGTAACACGACATTTACAGTGTCAGTAACAGTACCTTCGTTGGTAATTGTAAGTGTTCGTCGGCTATTGGGTAATATACATTTACTATCGCCAAAATCCAATTCAGAAACAGAGAATCCTAAGCGTGAGGCAATACTTTGTACTTGAATTGGAACACAAATTTGTGTAGGGCAAGTTTGCGAAGCATTAAAACAAACTTTGCCGTCGAATAATGCATCATCAGTAGCATTAAATTCAACATTTACTGTTAGTTGCTTGCCATTTGCTAATGTATCAGGCAATGGTGGAATATCCGTTAATTTCCAGTCAGGTCGAGCAGGTGTGAGAGTAATAGAAGAAATAACAGCAGGCGCACTTCCGGTTGATTTAACGATAATGCTACGTTTTACTGCACGTCCGCTTTGAATAGTTTCTCGAATTTCTGTCGGAATCGCTTCGAGTGAAGTTTTAACTCCATTACAATTCAAAGCTACCGAGAATTTTTCGCCGCATGGATCTAATGTAATATGAAGTGTATCTCTAATTATCCCTTCACGCTCAGGCATCGCAAATATAGTAATTGTCAGTGAATCAACTTGCTTGACTTCCGCTCCGACACTTGCAGAAAAACTAAAAGTTCGTTCTGAATTGGTAAAAGCAGTAATTTTAGCAGGTGCTGAACCGATGTTCTTAATTTTAAACTTAAATTGTTTTGTTGAATTTACGCAAATATCGCCACAATTTACAACGGTATCCGAAATGCTAAGAATTGAACTTCCAAGTACACCGATAAGCGAAACATCGAATGGATTCATGTGTCCGCGAATACTGGTAGAGTCATTATTTTCAATACGAATAACAGCATTCTTCTGCTGTCCTGCCGCCACCGGCCCAAATCGAACAATTACGCCAATACTTTTTTGGGGATCAATTGAAAGTGGCAATGTATTTCCGCCGGTAAATCCTATAATTTTGAAATCGGAAGAGTCAGTCCCGAATACTCGAAGTGTTGGAATTAATAGTGGTTTATTACCTGTGTTACTTATCATAACAGTGTCGAACATATACGTATTGCAATTAAGCAACATCGTTCTTGTTGGAGGAGCATTTATAATCGGAGATGTACCAAAAGCGCGAACAGTCAGCACTTTATTGCAAACACCAAGCCACGCTAAATGATATGTGGTAATCCAACCTGTATCAATTGGAACAACTTGAAATATCAAACTATTACTGTCTTTAGGAAGTAATACAAGTGGAAGAGGTGAGAAGAGCATCAGCGGGTTGTTTTGAGTAAGTCTATCCACTTTGACAACTTGTTCGGTATCGGCACTCGGATTTTTAAAACGTAAGGAATCTATCGTTACAAAGCCACAAGGTGCAGATTTAAATAATAAAGTATCAGTAGCAGCAAATGATGAAATTCGTTTTGTTTTACCAACTAATGGTATTGTAAAAACTATAGAAGGATTCGAGAGACGAATCTCGGCAACTGCATTTTTTGTACCGTCTGTAGTTGGTCTGAATTGGATGATAATGCGCATTGAATCGCATGCAGGAGCAATAAAACTTGTACCCGGCTGAATTATTCTAAATTCTTCGGGATTATCACCTGTTAGTTGAATAGTACCATACGATTGAAAAAATGAAGATATCTTTACATATAATGTATCATTCTTCACTCCCGGAAAACAAGCATCACCATAATTAACAGAACTTTTATTGACCGAACGGAAAGGGGCAGTAAGATGATAAATAGCACCTTTGCCTACTACCCAACCTGTTGTATCATTAATAAAATACGTGTCATCAAGATCGGTTGAAATACCACAGTTTCGTAGTTCCCATGTTTGTCCATAATTTGAAGTATAATACATTTGCGAGTTCAAACCGCATACCCAACCCGACGAATCACTCAGTAAAAATGCTCCGTAATTATGATCGGGTGTTATATAATTAGTCCAGTCAGAGCCATTATTTGTACTGAATCTCATGCCACCGCCATTACCTGCACCGGCACAAGTAGTACCTGAAAAGGGAAGCAAGAACGAGTTTTTTACATTGGTAATTTCCTCATGCCAAATCTGTTGTCCGGTGGGCATAAATGTTTGCCATGTAATGCCGAGGTCTAATGTTCGCCACAGCCAACCGCTTCCTACTGCATACCCCAAACCCGTACTTGAATTTAAAATTAAATCTGTTAAGCCGCTGTTTGGTACTGAATCTCGAGTTTCAGACCAAGAAGCACCACCGTCAGTTGTTCGGAAGAACTGTTGTTTTGTAGCACCGCATCCACTTCCAATGACCATCCCGACATTTGAACTTACGAAATAGCATCCCCAAAGTGAAACTACTCCCGAAGGAGTTACTTCTTGCCACGAAGCCCCGCCATTAGCAGTACGATAAATGTTTTTACTGCCGGAAGTATAACCGACAGATTGTGTAGGGAAGTGAATACTTTCTAATTGTGGTTTTTTAACGTCATCTACATTAGAACCTTTCCACGTAAGTCCGGCATCTACTGTTCGGATAACCATACCATTATAACCGCATACCCAGCCAAGATTAGCATTTGTGGGAAGAAAAAATACATCGAGCCAATAATTACTATTGTACGGCTCATCAATGGGCACTCTATCCCATCGTTGAGAATAGGAAGGAGTCGTTGTAAATAGTAATACAGTCAGGATAGTAAAAAATATCCTCGTGAGCAAAGTAGGAATTACGATTCTCATAGTTACCTCGTTTCTGAGTGAAATTATCCGCCTAATCAAGTGGAAAAACACCAACTCTTTTCGTTTGGTTGCAAATTACAGAAACACACTGTAAATTCATAGCAAAAAAACTAAAAAACGAGATTTAGTTGTAAATTTTTATAATTACTTGTGGATTATTTAAACTCAACAAAATCAGCGAGGTCGTCAGAGCTTTTGAGGTGAATCAAAAGTTTTTCGTCAGCTAATCGGTGAACTGCACTTTTTGCCTGGTCTAGGTCAATACGATGATGATAAGCAAACCGCCAAATATCAATAGGCGACATACTTATTTCGAGAACGAGTAACTGCGAAACAGTAAGGGTTTGTTGAGCTAAAAAGCGTTCTTTTATCGCTTCAAGAAGAACATCGACTTCGTCGCTAATAAAATGGTCATTTGTGAAATAATAGTTATTTTCATTGAGTAAGTCGCAAATTGGAAATCCTCGTACTTCATCTAACAGCATCGGTAAAAATACAACCGAAACAATATAAGCAGGTTCGATTGATTCATCACTCCATAGATCGTTCCAAACAGGTTCATCATTAATTTTTAACCAATCAAAAAACTGACGTTCTTTTGTCGGAAGTCGTAAAAATGCTTTACCGCGAAAATGGGAAACTATCGCTTCTGCTTGTTCTGTTGAGAGAGTAGCAACAATATTATCGGGCAAATCCATAATAGAATTTTCTTCTATTTGTTTAGCGCATAAGTCTATTAATTGAGTAGTAGTCATAAGTTGTAATTTTTGTAGAATTTAGATTTAAAAACCAACGTTTAAATAGATGAAAGTCTCTTAAGAGACTTTCAAAAGACGTTTTTCGTGCAAAAACTATCATCGTTTTAAAATAAATTTTTACACGTTCAAAGTTAAACAAAATATGGGTTGTAATTACAAATGAAATAAGAACAATAACAATTCATACCGTTATTTACTGCAACTTGACTTTTTAAAAACTAGTTAGATGTTATTGTTTGGCTAATATCAATGGAAGTTTACTCTGTAAAATCAGTTTAAAAAAAGCTTGCTAATATATTTTTATTTTCAGTAAAAAAACGAGGAATTTTAATGAAAATTTAGAGTGAAAATTTTGGAATTGGTACGTTTATTCGTTATATTAAAAAAGTCGTTACTTATTTAGTTATTAATATATAGATAAATTATTAACTATTGATTTTAATTATATTATTTAGTGATTTATTCAATTTTTGACTTTTGAGTTATCTTTAGAATAACTAGATAAAAATGACGGAAGATAAAAGCAATGCTTTGCAAATAAAAATTTAATTCAACCACTATTCATGGGAATTATGCTACAAGATACGATAAAGTCACAAAATCTCTTTGAACGGCGAAAAAATATCGTGGCAAACGGTGTCGGTGTCTTTAATACCGCTACAGTCCAAGATGCAAAGGGTGCATTAATAAAAGATGTTGACGGTAAAGAATGGATTGATTTTGCCGGTGGGATAGGAGTTGTAAACGCGGGACACTGTCCCAGTCCAGTTGTTGAGGCAATTAGAGAGCAGGCAGGAAAATATATCCATACAAGTTTTAATGTAGTTACATATGAACCATATATAGAACTCTGTGAGAAGCTTGTAGAGATTCTTCCCCATGGTGAAAGAACTAAGGCAATGTTGGTTTCCACCGGAGCTGAAGCAGTTGAAAATGCAATAAAGATTGCACGTCAAGCAACGAAACGTCCTGCAATTCTTTGTTATACCGATGCTTACCACGGAAGAACAATGATGGCGATGACACTTACCAGTAAAATTGGATACAAATTAAATTGTGGACCATTTGCTCCGGAAATATATCGCTTACCATTCCCTAACTTTTACCGTTATCATGGTAATAGAAATCATGATGAATTTGTAGCACGGGAATTACAAAGACTGCATGAAAGTGTCCATAATTTAGTTGACCTCAATAATCTTGCGGCGATTATCATCGAGCCAGTCCAAGGTGAAGGCGGATTTAATCCTGTTCCCCAAAAATATCTCGAAGGGTTGCGCACTTTTTGTGATGAGCATGGAATCATGCTCATTATGGACGAAGTTCAAAGCGGTTTCTGCCGTACAGGCAAGTGGGCTTCTTGGCAAAACTATAATGTAGTCCCTGATATTAGTACCTATGCAAAGTCGCTTGGCTCAGGAATGCCAATTGCCGCTGTGCTAGGGAGGGCAGAAATAATGGATGCGGCTGCTTCAGGAACAATCGGTGGAACATATATCGGAAGTCCTGTTTGTTGTGCCGCTGCACTCGCGACTATTCAGTTTATGAAGGATGAAAATCTAAACGAAAGAGCTGTTAAAATTGGTTCTATTATTACAAATCGTTTTAATATTCTGCAAAAAAAATGTTCAGCAGTTGGAGAAGTTCGTGGTATCGGTGCTATGGTTGGAATTGAATTTGTAAAAAATGGGGATCCATCTCAACCTGATGGTGAATTATGTAGTCGAATTATCAAAAATGGAGCAGAACGTGGTTTAATTCTTCTCGGTGCAGGTACATTTAAAAATGTTATTAGAATCCTCTCGCCATTAGTTATTACCGATGAACAGTTGAACATCGGATTAGATATTCTTATTGAAGAAATTTTAAAAGAAACAAATATATAAACTATGAATCCTTTCGCAATTGCCGGAATACAAATGAAAGTCTCTGCTGTAGCTCCGAATGTAGAGATGATGAAACTCAAACTTGACATTACTATGAATCTTTATCCATGGGTAGAGATGGTCGTGTTTAGTGAGTTATGTGCTTACGGTCCATTGACATATACAGCACATGAAGTTCCCGGATACTTTGAGCATGAAATGCAGAAAATGGCTAAGAAATATGGAATCTGGTTACTTCCCGGATCGGTTTTTGAAAAACACGATGGCAAAATTTATAATACTGCATCTGTGATTAATCCTCAAGGTGAAGTTGTTACTCGTTATCGAAAAATGTTTCCGTTCTATCCCTATGAAGTAGGAGTTACACCCGGGAATAAATTCTGCATATTTGATGTTCCAAATGTGGGAAGATTCGGTGTATCTATTTGCTATGATATGTGGTTTCCCGAAACTATACGTACTATGACTGTAATGGGAGCAGAAGTAATCTTGCATCCAACAATGACGGGAACAATAGACAGAGATATAGAACTTTCGATAGTACGAGCAATGGCAACAGTTAATCAGTGCTTCTTTTTTGATGTAAATGGTTTGGATTCAGGTGGAAGCGGTGTTTCTGTTGTGTGTGGTCCTGATGGCAGGGTTCTCTATCAGGCAGGCGGAACAGAAGAAATCTTCCCGTTAGAGCTCGACATAGAGCGTGTGAAACGTAGTAGGGAGCTGGGAGTTTTGCGGCTTGGACAGCCATTGAAAAGTTTTCGAGATCATATTGGTGAATTTGATATATATCAAAAAGGGGCTGTGCATCCCTATCTCGAATCACTTGGGCCACTTATTAAACCTACGAAGTTAGATAAGTTAGAAAAGTTAAAATTAATTGAAAATGAACTTACTCAAACTCCTACAACGATAGACTTAGTAGAATATAAAGGTATTGAGAATCTTTAAAAAAAACATTATGGGATCAATTGTATTGAAAAAGAAAATAACTCAACCGAAATTAACTAATTATGTAAGTTGGTTTGAAATCCCTGCTGTCAATTTTGAACAAGCAGTTGGATTCTATAATCACATTTATAGTATTACAATGGATAAAATCTTTACCAATGATTACACTATGGCTTTTTTCCCTGCCAATGGAGGTATCGGAGGAGCGGTCGTCGCCGGGCCAAGTTCAATGCCAAGTGATGCAGGACCTCTTATATATCTCAATGGTGGTAATGATTTAAATAATATTTTGGGGAAAGTAGTTGAGGCAGGAGGACGAATAGTGATGGAAAAAACACTTATCTCGGACGAAGCCGGATACTTTGCCATTTTCATTGACACAGAAGGTAATAAACTGGCGTTACATTCTGAAAAATAATAACATAATGATAAAAACACAAAAAAGCGCACCATATTATAATGTCGGACAATTAAGAATTGACTACTGGAATGCTCTCAAAAAAGCTACAACAGATTTAGCACATTGCGATAAAGGAACTGATTCTGAGAAAAAACACAAGTCAAATTGTGAACAATTACTCGTAGAACTTAGTGGAGTAGAGTGTTTTTTTAGTTTCCCCGGGGTTACACGGTTAGAACATCTAAAAGAATCTATAGTTAGGCAAGAATATACTTCATTGGCTAATCAAGTTGCCTTGAATATACGGCATCTTGTAAGTGATAGTTACCGAAGTTCAGATTTTATCGGCGAAGAGGAAATGCGGTCTGAATCTATGGATTTTGGAGAACGTTCCGATGAATCCCGAAAAAATTATTTTGATGTTTTGTTTGTAGAAGATATGACAGATGAAGAAGAAAAAGTTCTTCGTTACAAACTGAATGAACTCAAAAATTCAAATGAACAATTCACCTATGGTGTAGTAGTACAGCGTTCATTTCAAGATGCACTTATTGCTTTGCAATTTAATTATAATATACAAGCAGTGGTCGTTCGTCATGCGATTCCCTACGAATCTAAACGGACAACTGAACTCATTAAACCGTATATTAAAAATGCTTTGAAATTTGGTGAACAATCGAAAAATGAATCGAACTTGGGACCAATACTTGGAAATCTCATTAGAAAATTCCGACCTGAAATTGACACGTATTATGTAACCGAAACTTCACTTGGAAATATTCGCGACAGTACAATTAAAGAATTTAAGAGGATTTTTTATCGCAGAGAAGACTTGCAAGAATTACATTTAACTATTATACGAGGAATAAGAGAGCGATATAATACTCCATTTTTCTCTGCATTAAAAAGTTATTCCCAAAAACCAATGGGGGTTTTTCATGCGATGCCGATTTCTCGGGGAAATTCTGTTTTTAAATCTAGATGGATAAAAGACTTCGGTGAATTTTACGGCAGAAATATGTTTTTAGCCGAAACTTCAGCAACCACCGGCGGACTTGATTCTTTGCTCCAACCAACCGGACCAATAAAAAAAGCGCAAGAAATGGCTCGAGATGCCTACGGTTCACAACATACGTTTTTTGTTACAAACGGTACATCAACTGCTAACAAAATAGTAATGCAAGCATTAGTTGAGCCGGGAGATGTAGTTCTAATTGATCGGGATTGCCACAAGTCACATCACTATGGTCTAGTATTAGCAGGAGCTTATCCTGTTTATTTGGATTCGTATCCAATTCAGGAATACTCTATGTATGGCGCAGTGCCTTTAGAGCAGATTAAAGCGAAACTATTTCAGCTTAAAAAAGCAGGCAGACTCGAAAAAGTGAAAATGTTGCTTTTGACAAATTGTACTTTTGATGGTTTGGTGTACAATGTTGAACGGGTAATGGAAGAAGTGTTGGCGATCAAGCCCGACATGATATTTTTGTGGGATGAGGCATGGTTCGCATTTGCAGGTTTTACATATGTTTACAGACAGCGAACCGGGATGTACACCGCAAATAAACTTCATCAAAAATACACAAGTGAAGAATATCGAGAACAATATGCTAAGCATATCAAAGAGCTTTCAAAAGGTGAAGTTTCAAAATTACCGGATCCAGATAAAGTTCGCGTTCGAGTGTATTCTACACAAAGTACGCACAAAACACTGAGTAGTTTTCGTCAGGGTTCGATGATACATATTTGGGATGAAGATTATCGCAGAAAAAGTGAAAGTACTTTTTTGGAAGCATATATGACGCATACGTCAACTTCTCCGAATTATCAAATGCTTGCCTCTTTGGATGTTGGCAGACGACAGGTTCAATTCGAGGGGTATGAATTAGTCGAAAAAAGCATAGAACTTGCTATGGTTCTGCGAGCTAAAGTAAATAATAATGTTCAACTTAGCAAATATTTTGATGTGCTGACTGTTCGAGACTTTATTCCTAATAAATACCGACAAACAGGTCTTGCCGAATACCACGATAAAAAAGAGGGCTGGAATCGAATGGAAGAAGCATGGGAAGATGATGAATTCGTGCTTGACCCTACAAAAATTACCTTACACATCGGTAGAACAGGAGTGGACGGGGACACATTTAAAAACAAGTATTTGATGGACAAATTTAACATTCAAATAAATAAAACATCGCGTAACACTGTGTTGTTTATGACAAATATAGGTACGACACGAGGTAGTATTACGTATCTTACGAATGCACTTCTAATGATTGCAGATGAGCTTGATGAAGAATTCAAGTCACTAAATTTACGAGAAAATGAAATTCATCAAAAGCAGATACATTCATTGACAAAGGAATTCCCGCCATTGCCTGATTTCAGTGCATTTCATTCATCATTTCAAGCAGTTCCGGGTGTGCCGGGCGGTAATTTGAGAGAAGCATATTATCTGGCGTATAACGAGGATAATTACGAATATATTCCACTTGTTGAATGTCTTCCTGAATTAAAAAAAGGCAGAACTTTAGTCGCTTCTTCATTTGTAATTCCATACCCTCCGGGGTTTCCGGTGCTCGTTCCAGGACAAGTGGTAAGCGAAGAAATTAT
>JAFDZU010000091.1 GCA_018266765.1 Bacteroidota bacterium | reverse complement strand
TCTTAATCTATTTTGGTATTAGAAATAACAGTAATTATTGCACACCCTACAAAATCAGCAGTAGGATTTGATGCAGGTGTAAAAACAACACTAAATGGCTCAACGAATGCAGGGACAATAACAACTTCCGGAAGTGGAACACGCGTTGCTAACGGTGAAATTACTCATATTGCCCCTAGAATTATGAATAATGGAAAAGCAGAATTTACATTCACTTGGACTGCACCGGCTACCGAAGGAACATATTTCCTTCGTGCTGTAGGAAATGCTGTCAATAATAATGGTTCTTCCGATGGAGATGATTTATGGAATTTTGCCACTCCCGTTCAACTTATGGTAAAAACAGCGAGTGGTGTTGAAAAGTCCGAACTCAATCCAATACAATTAGATGTATTTCCCAATCCAACTTCCGATTATGCAACCATCAAATACGACATATCATCTTTTTCGGAAGCTACATTGGAAATTACAGACCTTATTGGACGTTTGTTTGCTAAGCAAACTCTAATAAATGCAAATGGAACAACAACTATTCCACTACAATCATTTCTAGCAGGTGAATATATAATTCAAATGAGTTCAGGAACGATTCACCAGACGCAAAAACTTATTATAATGAGATAAGCAATCACAACAATCATTAGTAAAAGAGTAGTCAAGGTCATTCTATGATTTCGACTACTCTTTTTTTTTGTTCAAATTCTCTTTTCATCTTAACCAATTCTGAATTATGATCGAACGATATTGGAGATCACTTTTTTACTTCGGAATTAAAAACGCAGTATCATGTTCATTTGCTATTTTTATCTTTGTGATGTTAGCGTTAAGTAAAAAATTAGAATATCATTGGATATATCGCTACGATTTTCTGCTTATTCTGTGTATTATGCATCAAGTTTGCATGGTACTTTGGAAAATAGAATCCAAAGATGAACTACTTGTTATTTGTATGTTTCATGTATTGGGTTTACTGCTTGAATTATATAAAGTTCACAAGGGTTCGTGGTCATATCCCGAACCTGGTTTAACCAAAATATTCGGTGTTCCTTTGTATTCCGGTTTTATGTATGCAAGTGTGGCAAGCTATATGTGTCAGGCGTGGCGATGGTTCGATTTAAAATTAATAAAACCTCCTCATCAAATCGTTTCAGTACTGCTTGCAATGGCAATCTATCTTAATTTCTTTACACATCATTACATCTATGACTTTAGATGGGCATTACTTGCATCTGTTTTTGTTATTTATTTTCCGTCTAAGATATATTTCACACCTAATAAAACTGTCTTTTCGATGCATGTAGTAGTGTCAATGACATTAATCGGAGTCTTTATTTGGATAGCCGAAAATATTGCTACCTTTTTGGGAGCATGGAAATACACTTATCAGCATCACAACTGGACAATTGTAGATGCAGGTAAACTAAGCTCGTGGATTCTAATGGCGATTGTGAGCTATATTATTATATTTGAACTAAAAAGGGTGAAGGGTGAATTGGAATAGTACGTGTTTGTACATAATACTCCTTATCAATCAATTTAAGTTCAGTAAATATCATCTTAAAGAATTGGAGAAATTATATGAGAATATTCATCAAATCTAAAATATCTTAAAATGAAAGGATTGGTTAACCTTTGGAGAAAAACTTTATGGGCTTAACTGAATAAATTTAGAAAATCAATCGTAACTAATTCATATTATTAATACCTGTAAACTGAATTGAAAATTAGTTTGTATTGCTTTATGTAAATTATAATTAAAAAATCTTACAATACAAAAACATACTAAAAAGCCCCAGCACGTTATTTTGTGCGGGGCTTTCCTATTTTTCTAAGAAAAAACGATTGGAGATATTAGCTGTTCAGTTCTTTCATCATTTGGGTATACCCTTTCTTGTCAAGGGTACGGAGTGCATTTGCAGTAGCTTTCACTGTTACCCATTTTTGCTGTTCAACCACCCAAATACGTTTTTTTTGGAGATTAGGCAACCAGCGACGGCGGGTGCGATTATTAGCGTGAGAGACATTATTACCATATTGAACAGTAGTGCCTGTAAGTTCGCATTTCTTTGACATTGCGTTGCTTTCTTGAAATAAATACTTGAAATAATAATAGTTTCTATAATAATAGCCACAAAAATACGGCGTTATTGGCAATTAACCAAAAAAGAAGTTTGTTCTTCAGTATAAAACTTGATTAATTCTGCTTATATTGCCACCGCAAGTGTAGCAACATCTACTTTTTTTGCACCTAGTTCGAGTAATGTTGTAGCGCAAGAATTAAGAGTTGCACCTGTTGTAAAAACATCATCAACCAATAGTACATTTTTATTAATAATTTTAGATTTTGCAGTCCCGCCTCTGAAAACATCAACTACATTTTTCTCTCGTTCAATGGCTGACAATTTCGTTTGTGATAGTGTATATCGAGACCGTACAAGCGCATCTTTTTCGATTGGAATAGAAAGTACTTGCGATATTCCAAAAGCAATTCTTTCGGCTTGATTATAACCACGTTCCCTTACCCGAGCATGATGAATCGGTACCGGAATAATCACATCTAAATTTACATTTCCTAGATGCTTCATTGTTTCACCGATTTCTCGTCCGAAATCAACACCTAACCGAGAAATCCCCCTATATTTGAGAGAATACATCACTTCCATAATCGGAGCTGAATGTTCAGCTGCAATCAATGAAAAAATACTACTGATAGATAAATCATCTTGAGCAAAATTTCTTGACAACCGATTAAATAATTCATTCGGCGAAGGCGGTGCTTCTAAACTATCCAAACACGCATCGCATACATAAAGCATTCTTCTGGTACGTTTGCTAAGATATGTTGAACAAACTTCACAATGTAGCGGCGAAGCTAATTCTCGTAGTGAATTGAGCACAGTTTGTAGTACTTGTAACTTCATTACAATTCAAAAGCAAAGCTCAGTTTTTGGATAATTTCTTTTGGAAGTGGCGGAATTGAACTACGTGGAATTAACATTCCGCTTACGTTTTTAATATCAACGAATACACGTTGTTTCAAACTCGTTTTGGCAAGATAGTCCGAACCGCTTGAGCCGCCGGTACCAATTCTTGCACCTATCATTCGAGAAGTCATAATCGAATGACGGTACCTCCAAAGTGTAAAATTCTCATCCATTTCAACCAATGAATTAAGTAACTGAAACGGCAATTGCAACAGCGGATAATCTCTATATAACGATATAAAAATAGATGCAAGTGTGGCTCGATGCGAAAGCCGACGGTCAGTTATTTGAGAATACAGATTTACATCAAATAATGAGTTAAATCCTTCTTCCATCATGTTAATACGGTCAATACTCAACTTAAGTTCTTCCGTAGGAATATTTGTATTACTACGCAAATCACTTCTATCTTTTTCGAATGTTGTGTGGAGGACTTTTTGATAATCTTTCCAGAAAGAATAATTATCTGTTTCTTGGAATGGCATTTTCTCAAGCCAGCGTTCGATGAGGGTGAATAAACTTGGTTTTGACACAGCATTTTGTAGTTTTTCTGCGTCTTTTTCATCAAGATTTTTCAAATAACTTGGATTTACACGATTAGAGTCCAACAGTCCGAGAGTTGTTTCTAAAACCCTAAATTGAGCTGATTGAAAACCACTCGCGGGATGCAAAAAATCTCGAAAATCCATAAAGTCAAGTGATGTCATTGTTTCGAGTATTCCAAATTGCTGAATCAGCAGTTCAAAGATTCGATTGACTCGATGAATGCGCCCTACAGCAACAGCAATTTGCTGTTCCGGTACTTGTTCTTTTGAAAAAATATCAGTAATTGATTCAACTTCTACTAAAATTTGCTTGAACCACAGTTCGTATACTTGATGAATAATGATAAACAGCATTTCATCATGTGCTTTTGCGCCATGAAGTTCACTTTGAAGGGTTTGTGCGTCGAGAATTTTACCAAGTTGTAAATAGTCGCGGTAATAGACAGGTTGAGTATCCATGATGTGCTCCGAATTGAAGTAATAAACTAATTTGAGTTCAAAATTACGACTAATTGTGATGAAAATCAGCAATCGTTTCTAAAAAAGACAAAACAATCTTTTTAAAGAGAAAAGAAATGACTAGTGTACAATAGTACAATTGCCGGATAATAATTGACCATCTATTTGCAGTGTAATATGATAAATTCCAGATACCAAAGCCGAAGTTGGAATTGAAACAATCTGTTCATTACCTCCATTTACTTCTCCTGACCTAGAATAACATTCCTGGCCAATTGAATTAAACAACCTCAAGGTATAGATTGAGTTTAGTGGAAGTTGTGCATTTGTTTTCGAGAGTGCAACATATACAGCTGATCCAATAGTTGGCGAAGGAAAAACTTCTAACTGAAGAGTATGCTTTGTATCGGATGTAACTCCACTCATAGAATCATCATACATACGAAGTGTAATGTCTCGTAAATAAATACCGTCATGTGTTCCCTGACCGTCGCTCATTAACCCAAATCGTAGAAGTATTTGTTTGCCAATGTATTTATCAAGTGAACACTCTTGGCGTACCCAAGTCGGAAAATTACCATCGAATCCAAACGTACCCGCTACTTGCTTTGAGCCGGGCGTACCTGTTGCAGGTTTCATACGCGAACTTTTGAGGTTATCCCAAGTTCTTCCGTCATTATCGGAAACTTGCACTACTCCAAAGTCTGATTTTGCTTCAATTGTCCAACGAGTCCAAAAGTCTAACGATACACTGCGAGCATTTACTACATCAATAGGTGTTGACGTTTGAATAAAGTTAGAATCTGAATCGCTATAATCTCCGTCAGGACTGTCAGAGAGCATAAAACCACCTTCAGGATTCGGCATGGTTGCCCATTTATCTACGAGCCATCCGAAAGCATTCGGTGAATGTGCGTATAAGGTATCTATTCTCGGACGGAAAAACTGCAAACGAACTGTATCATGGCGAGGAGTACCATTTTGCAACCAGACAGCTTCTATCTGTGTATAATCACCATTATGATACCCCGATGGGATGGTAATATCAAATGTTTCAGTTTGTTTTTCAGCTGTTATGAGTTGTTTCAAAGTTCGAGTGTTATTTTTGATGCGAAAGCGAGTATCAATTGGAATTAGTTTAATTTCAATCGTACTGTCAGGTTGCTCAACACCTGTGTTTTGAATTGTGATTGAGAATCGGGGTTGGTCGGTTTGTTGGTCATAGAGCGGTGTAGCATCAATTATTCTATAATTCGTAAGCGCGCTCCAAGCTGTTTGATAATTGAAGTATAGATTCTCGGCGCATTGAGGAATAATTCTTTCAGGAGGAGCATAAAATCCATCAAGTGGTGTTCCTACTTCCGGTGTCATCGAAAATATTTTTGATTTATTCGGTTCTCTAAAATACATCCAATCATCTGAAGATCCACGAGTTGCATAATTTACCGTTTGAAGTGCTACTCCTGAGGAATAATTATTAAATTTAGTACCGTCAGCACAGAATGAACGGAAAAACAATGAATCCGGGCTTTCAATTTCAGTATTTCCGAACGGATACAGCAATAGATTCCCAAAGGTATGATAGTTCAATGCGATTCTAAATTTATTATCTCTACAAAAATCGCGAACAGCTTGTGTTTCAGGTTCGGAAAAAGGAGACATTCCACGAAATGTTTCATCAGTAGGATTTTCGGAAGAACCACCTTCTACGGCATTCCATAATTCCATTGGGCCATAATTGCGGTTTAAGTCCACTCCTGTGGTATTATCAATATTCGGTTTACGGTTTTTACGCCAAAGTCCGCCACCTTTTGGAGAGTTTTTGTAATTGAACAAATATCCGTCAGGATTTACCATTGGAATTACATAAATCACACGATTAGCGAGCAAATATTGTGCTTCATCGTTTCCTGCTTTTGCTTTTTCCAACAAATCCCATAAAAAATAAATTAGTGTCGAAGCACCGCCCGGTTCACGGGCATGATGAACAGATGTATAAAGAACTTGCGGTTTATTATCATCATTATTTAAACTAAAGCGATACGCATAAATAGGTCGTTTTTCTACTGAAATTCCTATATCTATTGGCTCAGAAACAGCATTTGGATAAAATTTTCGCATATCAGCATAATTCTGATAAATTTCCTCAAGTTGAAAATATCCACCCATCGAACCAAGTTTAAAATGTTCGGGAGTAGTTTGTTCTGTTGCTTTTGCAGAATTAATGCGAGAATTTCTGGTTTGGTAATATTCACATAAATTATTTATGAGAATTTCTACTTTTTCACCATGTAAGCGAAGTTTAGCAATTGTTTCTTCGGGGAGTACTGTTTCTATCCACTGCCCTGATTTTATAGTAGAACTTTCTAAATCTACACCCTGTGCTTCTGCATTTTTCACAGTTAAGGTAGGAGAAATTCCAACTCTAACGTAATGATATACAGGCATTTGTGCTGATACTTGCGAAACAAAAAAGAAAAGAATCAAACAATATATAAGATTTTTCATATTTTATGAATTATGAGTAATTCCTGTACTACCGAATCCACCTTCACCTCGTTCGGTTTCATTGAGAGATCTAACTTCTTGCCATGTAACAGGTTCGTAGCGTGCAACAACTAATTGAGCAATTCTGTCACCTCGATTAACAACAAAAGGGACTCCGCTAAAATTAGCCAAAATCACCTTTATTTCACCACGATAATCGCTGTCAATAGTTCCGGGTGAATTCAGCGTGAATATCCCGTGCTTAGCGGCAAGTCCGCTTCGAGAACGCACCTGACATTCAAATCCTGCATCAAGAGCTATTGCTAATCCTGTCGGTATTATTGCAACTGAGCCGGCATTAATTGTTATCGGCTCGGCTGTTGCAGCATGAATATCCATTCCTGCACTACCGGAAGTAGAATAAGTAGGTAATGGAAGATCTGTAAAATCGGGAGAAGTTCGTGTAATTTTCATAGTGAAAGTAATAATTCTAAGTTTTATCGTTCTAAAAAATATTTTCCAAATTCTTTCATTTCTTGTTGTTCGAGTCGAACAAATTTTTCAAACAATGAATCACCAACCTGAGTATGAAGTGCTGAAATACCAACATCAATCAGCCGTAAACCACGTTCTGTAAGAAAAACATTATCATATATTTCGCCACTTATTGATGCCGGACGTTGAATATCTCGATGGACAAATCCGGCAGTATGGAGTTTGGTTAATTCATCGGTAAAAACCTCGAACCACAATTGACGTTTTTCATATTCATACGCTCTAAAATCAATAGGATACAAGCGTTCCATCACAAGCATTTCATACCCTGTCGGCTCATGAGTATCCAATCGTATGAATCGAACGACCAATTCATTAATACTATTAGCGTATTTCATCTTTTCTGCTTCCGAACCGATATCCGAACGGGTATCACCTCCGAAAAGTTTACCGACTTCCTTTTCTGTAAGAGCAACTACTGCATTATTTGCTCCGTAGGATAATTGATGTGGATATTGATGAACCATACTATTAGCAAAAATAAAAAAGGACGTTTTACACAGAATTGCGAAAACGTCCTTTGGGAATTTAAGTACCAATTCTTTGGTACGCTTAGTCTTCTATCGGCGTTGCAATCCGAATTTGAACTGTACGATTATAAAAACGACCTTCGGGAAGTTCATTCGTAAAGAGTTCTTTTTCTTCACCAACCCCACTTGATTCAAGTGATTGGAATTGACCTTTGGTAAAGTTCTTTACACCAACTTCAACTGTTTTTGCACGGTTGCCGGATAGTTTTGCATTATGGTCGAACATACCAACAACATCTGTATGACCTTCAACAATAATCTTACTATTCGGGAAACAACGAGGATACACATAATCTTTCAATATACGCTCGTTGAACGGGCCTGCATCATATCGGTCGAAAGGGAAAAGAATAAGATTGTATTTTTCTCTTGTTTCGCCATTTTCATGATTTACTTGACGATCTTTTCTTTTCACAACTTTAACTTTGATTGTAACAGGGTCGGAAATACATTCAGCACCGTTTTTACTTGTTATTACCAAGCGTGCTTTATAAGGTGTTTCATCGGTAACTGACTCACTAAGTTCAGCCATACCTGTATTTTTCCAATCCCATGTGAAGGTTGGTTCTGTTATACCAACTTTTGTGAGTACATTCCATGGTTTATCACCGCGAGTTACTTCTATACGACGTGAAGCGATGAGGTTATCCTCTATTCCATTTTTCAATGTATAATTCATTGTTTCGGGCGATGGGAAAATCTTTGGGTCATTATCCAATATAGGTTTCATCACTTGCCAAATTTCCTCAGCTTCCCCACTGAACCAAAGTTCTGCACGGCGATTTTCTACATACGAGAATGCCTTACTTTGAGGATCTTTATCACCAGTTGTAGAAGGCGTTTTTGGTAAGTTACGAGAATCCATACTCATACGGTCGGGGCTAATATTCCAAACATTTTTGAGATAATCATAAACCACTTGAGCACGTTGTTTGGATAGTTCAAGAGATTTTTCTGATGTTGAAATATTATCATTATTACCCACTATTTGAACTTTTACAGTCGGATGTTTTGTCATCCGATACCCAAAGATATTCAAGACATGATAGTATTTTTCGAGTGTTCCCCCGGGAATTCTTTCGTCAGAAAATCCGGCTGTTTGAGCATTAGAACTAAATAGTGTATAGCGTTTTGGAATTTCTCCCGAACCTTCGTCGAAGAACACATAATTGAGAAGCGGATAGAGGTCAATTGTTGCGATTTCTTCCATTACTAAGCCCTTCCAACCGACGAGTTCCGGCTGTTTTGGAGCTACACGAGTAATATAATCTGAGAATGCCATTTCTGCACCGATAACAGGACGTTGACCAAGCTTTAATTCAACACGAACTTCAATTGGTTTTCCGGCTTCTTCTTTATTTTTAGTTTGTTCAGGTTTTGTAACCAACACTACTTTGGTAGTTGTTCCATATTTTGGATTCGTAGCCGTTACTTCAAATTTGATTTCTTTAATAGAATCTTTAGGATTGCCATAATCTGCAGGTAAAACAACCATTTCAAATTCACTTTTACCATCTGTACTGAGTGTGTCATAATCTGTAGTATTAGTGATTGGGTTTCTAATAGAAATATACGCAGGAATGTTAGCATTAGTACACTCATCAAGCACAACACCTTTTACGATTGTAGAACGGAAGAATGACGGTACAAAAGCCATGAAAATATCAAGACTACCTTGATAACCGGGAATATCGGTACGAGTTGAAGAGAAATACAATACACGACCGGAAGCCGAAAGAGTAATAAATTGTTCGTTTTGAGGAGTGTTAATCGGTGCGCCTAAGTTTTGTGGTTTCGACCAAGATTTGCCTTCCATATGAGTTACATAGAAATCTGTTCCACCAAGGTTAGGTTTGTGTCCGTCAGAAGCAAAAAAGAGAGTAGCGTTATCAGCGGCTATAAACGGGGAGTTTTCTATTCCGTCTGTATTGATAGCAGGTCCGGCATTGACAGCTGTTTTCCATTCTTCGGTATCGAAATCATAGTCTGTGTACCATATGTCAAAATTATCAGATCCATTCGGGCCGGGACGATTAGAACAGAAATAAATTCGGCTTTTATCCGGTGAAATAGCCGGCTGTGAATCCCACCATTCAGAATTTACTTTACGTCCTAAGTTTTTAGGTCTTCCCCATTTATCACCATCAATTTCAGTTATATACAAGTCACAATCTCCCAAACCGTCAGCACGATTACATCCTGTAAAAATAAGAGTTTGTTTATCGGCGGCAATCGAAGCCGCACCTTCGTTTAATTGAGTATTTACACCAAGATTACCGAGTTCTTTGGTTGTGTCAATATTAAACGGTTGGAAAAATACTGTATCAAGGTCATTGTTCTTTTTTGCCGCCCAAAAATCATGTGATGGGTCTTTATCTGCCGTCAAACGACTTCCTCTACGATCAGAAACATAATAAAGTGTTTTTCCGTCGGCACTAATCGTCGGAGCATAATCTAACCCCTTATGATTAATAACCGGTCCAAGATTAATAATGCGAATGCCTTTTTGTCCTAAAATTGCGTCGTCATCGGCAGGAACTTCCAAAGCTGCAGAATAAAGAAATAATTCCGGCTCAGCCGCTTTTAAAGCTGCTTCTTTCATTCCGTTAAGCAGCCAGCTGTATTTAGAATGAAGTGGCGTAGCTGAAACACTATGCAACATAAATACCACGACTGCCGCCGTCAAAGCTGTAAATCTTCCCATAAATAATGCCTTATGTTAAAAAGATAATAAAATAACGTTAATTGACTTGTGAGCCGGATAATTTGGCTCTGAATAGAAAACAAATTACTGTAATTCTTTAAAAATGCCAAGTAATTTTCTTTACTAAAGACAAGAAAATTACCAATAACTTACAAATTGAAAAATTTGAATTATTTTAAGTAATAATAATTCTGACTTACTACTTGTATTTTTGGAGAAAATATTTACAAGTTCAGAATTCTCCTACATACCCCTATTTGCGTAGTTAATTTATTTCAAATCTAGATTATATTTCACTTCAACACAAAAAAGAAAACTTGGCAAACGAAAAGCTGTACCACTCGTTGATACATCCATAAAGGGGAGCGAGTACTGAAGAACCGGGGCAATGCTCATTCTTTTGCCTGCCTTGATTTCTATACCTAATGCCATATCTGCTGATAGTACAAAACTCGTCATTTTCGGGAATTGTGTGTCTTGAATTATTGCCTTCGTATCCGAAACAATCCGTGCATCTTTATCCGCTGGAAATGAAATATTTACTGTTTCACCATCAGGTAACTTTGCAGTAGTCTGAAGCATATCTTTTTCGTGTCTTAAAGAAGATCCGATATTAAAAGAAAGAGCCGGACTCACCCTAACAAAAAAATTTTTTATCAAATAGTATTTCAAATATGGCTGGACTGTAATATAAGTAAACGACGACTTTGTTGTATGCAAAAATGGAATAGCAATTTTAGAAATATCTGACGAACCTTCTTTTTGGAGTGAAACAGATTCTCTTTCAGTATATTCAGCGGTGAGAGAACGGTAATTATAAAGAACTGATGCCCCAAGTACCATATTCTTAGTCAAAAGCTGTTCGAATAAACCACCTACAATTACATTAATTCCCGTGCCGTCTGTAAATGCCGGACAGTCGCATTTATCAGTAAGAAATGAACCGGATTGATTACTGGGTCCCAGCCCTACTATAGCACCGACAAATCTTGGTTTATAAGAAAATCTTGGGTCAATCGGACTCGCCATATCACTACTTGACATTCCCTCGTCTTGAGCATAAACTATAGTGGGAACTGTTGATGTGAATACTATCAAAACGGACATTATAAAAAATATTTTTCGCATAGTTTGGGTTGGTATGACTAAATTGCACTTCGTAGAATTACAAAATTTCAATTGCAAATTAACTTTCTAATGTCAATTTAAGAAAGATTTATTATTCTTTGTGCACAAATTATCTTTTTTTTGAAAAAAAACATTTAAAATGACACCAAACTGTGAATTTAGAAACTTAATTTTATTCAATTTTATACATAATAATACTTTTAGTATTGGAGATTATAAATGATATCCGAAGCACCTAATGGTTCATACGAACCTACGAATGATTCAATTACAACATACCCATCAATTTACGAAGGCGCACGTGGAACAGCCGTTCGAATCCTCAGTCGTTTTGAACGAAGTGATTCATATTTAGATAAACTTTTAGAATATGAACTCAGAACAGGAGAATTAAATCCTCAAGACAAAGCACTCCTTACAGAATTAGTTAATGGTACAGTTCGATGGCTCGGCAAATTAGATTGGGTTCTGACTGGATTTTATCATGGTGAATTTGATAAATGCCTAACTCCAGTCAAAAATGCAATGAGAATAGCATTGTATCAAATAATGTTTTTATCAAAGATTCCCCATCCGGTAGCGATTAATGAATCTGTCGAAATAGTAAAACGTCTCAAGGGTGACCGCTCGGCAGGTATTGTTAATGGTGTTCTTCGTAATGTACTTCGTCATTTAGATGACATCAGATATCCAAATACGAATGAAGATAATATTTGGTATTACTCAGTCATTTATTCTCATCCACGTTGGCTGGTAAAACGCTGGACAGATATTTTTGGCGATAATGATACTGAGCAAATGCTTAAAGCAAATGTTCAAAGACCAACTCTTACTTTACGAGTTAATCTTCTTAAAACGAAACCACTTGCAGTGAGTGAATGGCTTGAAGCACAACAAATTCCTTTTACAGCATCTCCGCTTCTCCCCCATTGTTTTCAAGTGAGTTCACTCCGTGATATAGCAGGAAGTGAAATTTTCAAAAATGGATGGGTTTCTGTACAAGATGTAAGTGCATCACTTGCGGCAGTCTTGGCTTCACCAAAAGAAAATCAAACTGTTATAGATTTATGTGCAGCTCCAGGCGGTAAAACATTTTATCTTGCAGAACTCATGAATAACTCAGGAAAAATAATAGCACTTGATAAATATGAAGCAAAATTACGATTTATTAAATCCGGTGCTGAGCGGCTCGGTCTTTCTGTAATACAAACTGAGTCAGCCGATGCTCGCACATATAAACATGCTCCGGTAGATGTTGTTATAGCTGATGTTCCTTGTTCAGGTCATGGTACTTTTTCCAAAAAACCTGATATTAAATGGAAAAGAGAGGCAACTGATATTTTGAAACTTGTCCCTCTTCAACGTGAGATATTATCAAATGCCGCTGCACTTGTAAAACCGGGTGGAATTGTTATGTATAGTACTTGTACAGTTGAACCCGAGGAAAATTTCCAAAATATTGACTGGTTCTTACAAACATTTCCAAATTTTAAGCTCGATAACGCTGAAAATTATCTTCCGAAAGAAGTGTGCTTGAATGGATGTATGCAAACATTTCCTCATAAGCATGGCACCGACGGAGCTTTTGCCGCTCGACTTATACGAGTTGAATAATTTAACTTGAAAACTACGAAAAAATCCGGTAGTTTTGTAAAAAACATTGTTTCAATTTAGACTAACAGTTATGATCATCTCTAAAGTTTTAACTGACAATACGATACTCTTGCATTTTTCAGATAATGCTCCTTGTTCATTTCCGGCTCGTCCGGTTAATGACGATATAGAAACTGAGATTCATTTTAGTCAATTTTGGGTTCCTAATTCCAAAGATTCATATTCGGTAATTGCTACCGGTGACAGCATGGTTGAAGCTCGAATTTTTGAAGGTGATATGCTCGTTATTGATTGTAGTATTGAACCTAAAAATGGAAGTATAGTTGCCGCTTCGGTAAACGGTGATTTAACAATAAAACGATTGCTTGTTTCTGAGGAAGGTTTCCCAATTCTCAAAGCAGAAAATCCAAATTACAGTTCATTAGCAATTAGTGAAACTGATGATTTTAGAGTGTTAGGTGTCATTACTTCCGTACATCGTCGGTTATAATATTCGACGATTCCATCCTGCTAATTTATAAAACGAGTTATTGACTCGTTTTTTTTGTAACTTGATTCTCAGTTATAATTTCAAATTCTTCTTTGGATATTTGAACAACTGAAAGTCGTCCTTGACGTACAAGTCCGATATTTTTCAAACGCTCATCTTTCTTAATTTGTTGTAATGTAACAGGATAAACTAACTCTCTTACCGGTACTATATCAACAACAACCCAATCACCTTCATTAATAGTTGGGTCAGGATAAGATTCTTTTACAACTTCCGCGATTCCTACAATAGCTAACCCTTCGTTACTATGGTAATACAACACTAAATCACCTAATTTCATTTCGTTAAGGTTGTTACGTGCTTGATAATTTCGTACTCCATCCCATTGAGCACGCCCATCTATTATAAACTGTTCCCATGAATATTTGAACGGTTCGGATTTAACAAGCCAATATTTCATAGTATCCTCTTTCATTTATTCAAAATTAAAGGTAAAGAGACCAAAAATTCTTTCAGCGTGGAATAAACTAAGTCTGCATTCGGAAAACCTTTGGCGTAATCCCCTATTAATATAGTCTTACAACCGGCAGATTTGCCTGCTTGGACATCGCTAGGAGAATCTCCAATCATCCAAGAATGTGAAACATCAATATCAAAATCTTTTACTGCTTCTTCTATCATACCGGGAAAAGGCTTACGTCTCTGACTTCCGCTATCTTCGAGGTCACCACAATAGTATATTCCATCAAACTGAAAACCGGTTTTTTTGTTAATAGCATCTTGCATCATTGTATGTATTTGATTCAATTCTGCTTCGCTCATTAACCCCTTACCTACACCTTGTTGATTCGTAATCACTATAGTAATAAACCCTTGATCAACAATTTTTTGGAAAATATTAAAAAAATCAACTTCAAAAATAAATTGTTCTTTTGTAGTTATATATCCGCCTATTTTTCTTTTATTAATGATACCGTCTCTATCAAAAAAAAATGCTTTTTTAGTCATATTCGTTTCTCCAATTCCAGTTCTTTAATAATTTCATCCAACGAATTATAAATAGATTCCCAAGAATGGAATTGTTGAATTTTCTCTATCGCATTTTTAGCTAATGTTTCTCGTAAGCTTTGATTCATTAACAATTTAACAACGTTTTCAGCCAGTTCATCTACATTTTTACCAATCAGAATATCCTCTTTGTCTTTTACCGGAATTCCTTGTGAGCCCGAAGTTGATGTCACAACCGGACAACCACAAGCCATTGCTTCTAATAGTTTATTTTGAATTCCCGAAGCACCGGAATGTGGATGAATAAAGACTCCTGCTTCATGATAATATTTCTGTAAATGTGGAACAGTTCCGATAATGTTTATTCGATTTTTAAGTGGATATTTTTCAGCTAACGAGACTAAAGATTTTTGGGGATTCGCACCCACAAAATTAAAGATTACATCAGGCAAAATTGCATGAACTCGCGGAGCTATCTCTTTAATAATACAGTCAATCATCATCTCATTTGCCCATACATCCAGTTTACCTGCAAATAAAACTGATTGCCTTCCTTCATGAGATAAATTCGCGACAAATTTTGATAAGTCAACTCCGTTGGTTAGTAAATTATACTTGGCTTTGGGACTCTGACGCTTCATAGCTTCAATATCTTCTTTTGTTACAAGTGTCGTTCTATCAAAATCATTAACTATCGATGTTTCATATTTTTTCAATTTATATACTTCCCACCATCGAATAATTTTTTGCTTCCAAGACGTACTAACTTCAAAAGAACGTTGTTGATACATAGTTCTACAATCTTCTGCAATTAGAATTTTAGTAAATTTTTTGTGACGAATATATTCAGCAGAACGCATAAAAAAGGAAATTCCAATATCAAATTGTGTATTCGAACATAATTTATCTACTTCAGAAGCAAATTTATGGTTATAATAGAATGCTATTTCAAGAGGCATATCTGTAAAAAAAGTTCGAATACAAGCAATAGCAGCTGTGATAGGGTTTAGTGGTAATGCAACAAGTCGAATTCCTAAGTCAGTAATACTTTTTATTTGTTCATTAGTGGGATTTGATCCATGATTAAAGGTTACAAAAGTTACTTCATGTAAAGTGCTTAAGTGCTTGAGAAGATGATAGCATTTAACATGGTCACCACCAATTAATGGGAATGGAAAACGAGGGGAAAGAAATAGAATTTTGTGACGGTTTTGATTCATATCTTTATGCTCTCAAATGAGGTATACAATTATTTGCTCGGCTTTTCCATAAGTAAAGCGAGAGTAAATACGAATCATGAATGCCTTTTTCTATAAATTTATTAAGAGATTTTTCTTTCGCAAAAATACAGAATGCTATTCATATTTTTGCAAATTTATTCAATAAATTCTCTGATTAGTATTTTTAGTAGTAATGGTTAAAAATTCTTAAAAAACAAAAATTATAGTCGAGAAAATTCGACAGCAGAATCAAATTCTTCTATCAACCGTTCTTGTAAGTTATTACCAAAATATTCTTTCAATTGAATGCTTGTTAATTGTTCAATCAGAATGGAAGGAATATAGAGTGTTGAACTGTTTTCAGATTCATTCGCCCATTGTTTGAACCCTAGTTCTCCGGCAAATAATTCAGACAATGCTACTAAAGCCGTAAGTGGCTGTTCAATTTCCTGCTGAAGATGAAACGCTATATCCTGTTTATCCGTCATTAGATTACTTTCATTAGAATGAGTAAGTGGCTCTTTATCTTTAATATCTACAGAATGATGGTAATATAATGAATCAATTAATTGAGATGGTAATTGCCATTTTTCTGCAAACCATGCTCCAATATCAGTATGTGAACATTGAAGAATTGTTAATTCAGCTTCTACATAAGAAACACCCCATTTGAGTTGATGTTCACGAATTTCTAAAAATTCATTAGTAAAAAATTCTGCTTGAATTAAAATCCCTACATCGTGCATTAATCCGGCAACAAATGCTTCACCAGCAACTCTATAACCAAGCCGTCTAGCGAAATAACGCGCTGTTGAACCACAAAAGACTGAATACCTCCAGAACTGATTAATATCAAATACTTTATTCTTTACTCTTGCAAAAACTCCTTGAATTATTAAACTTATAATTATTTCTTTAATAGTGCTTAGTCCTAATAAAACAATAGCAAGTTCAACAGTAGAAATTTTTCGAGAGAATCCATAGAATGGTGAATTAGCTACTGATAGTACACGCGCAGTAAGGGCGGGGTCACGTTCTATAAGTTTTGCTAGATAAATTCCGCTTGTATCCGGATTATCAATCGCCTGTAAAACTACAGATGCTACTGCTGGTATAGCGGGCAACTGTTTCATTAATTCTAATTTGGTGCGGATTCTATCATTAAGCATGTTCAAATGCCTTTAGTTTAAGACGTAAGTCATGAACAACTTGACTATGAATCTGACAAACTCTACTTTCAGTTACGCTCAGAACTTGTCCAATCTCTTTGAAAGTAAGCTCTTCATAATAATACATCATCATAACATTTCTTTTTCTTTCAGGTAGTTTCAAAAGAAAATTATTAATATATTCTGCCTGTTCTTCTTCAGCGAGACGATTTAGTACATTGTTCCATTCCGGATCTGCTACATCTTGAATAGGATCATGGTCATCATCATCGTTAAATGTTGAATTCCGTTGTCCGTCTTGCATTGAAATGGTAGCAAGTGCGGCGGCGGCGGCGGATAGATATGAAGTATATTCATCTTGAGTTACGTTAAGTTTCAATCGAATTTCTTCTGAAGAAACCTCTCTTCCTTCCATTCTACGTAATGAATCTGCTGCATCCATATAATCGTGTACTTTTTTACGTGCGGTTCTTGTGAGCCAATCTAAACGGCGCATTTCATCAAGAACAATGCCCTTTATTCTTGGCATTGCAAAGGTCTCAAATTTTAATCCGCGTTCGGGTTCATAACGTTCGAGAGCTTCACTTAAACCCACTATACCAATATGTAAGAAATCATCTTCACCAAGGATAGAATATGTAGGTAAATTCATGCCATGTAAAGCATATTTAACAAGCCAAATATAATGAAGCATAAGTGAGCGTTTTGCATCATTAGATTGATTTTGTAAAAAATCTTCCCAAATATGTTTTAGATCCTTTTCATCAAGTTGACGCTGCATTGATTGCCTAAATAAAAATGAATGAAATTCTCCTTATTCATTATGGAGTAAAGTATCTTCTTTCTTTTCTGTGATAGATTGATGTTTATTCTCTATAGATTGTTGTTGTTGTTGTTGTTGTTGTTGTGAAGCTGCAATAGCTTCCATCTCAGCTTTTGCTTCATTTTGCTGAGCAATCATTTCATCGTATTCATGCTGTTTTATACTTCCTAATATCGAAAACACAACGATTATTATTGCACCACCGGCAACAGCAAAAGATAAAAACACCAAAAAAGATTTAAAGAGGGAGTCTATAACTCCACCTGAACTTTTTAAGTAAAATAATATAAATGAAATCGAAGCCGCGAGCATAGCAACTTGAAATAGAGATTTAATTGGATAATCACTATAATATTTTTCTGAATTTTTATTTTTAATTTTCTTTGCCATTATCTGAATTTAAGTAATTACACATAAATTTCCGACTTAATACACTCTGAAATTGACTTGGAAATTTTCTTTAATTCAATTGCAGATTCAGAATTTGGGTGGAAATGTGTTAATAATTCTTGTCGCATAATTGAAGATTTAACCAATCTGTCGTAAGGAACAAATCCAAGAGAAGATATTTCGGAAGATAAAAAATGGGCTGTTGCACGATTTAGCTTTTGCTCTGTCTCGTCTGCATCTTCCTTATCAATAACATTATTAACTATTATACGAATATCTTTACTCGGCATAATCTTTTGTATTGTTTTAATAAGTCCATATCCATCTATTACAGATCCCGGTTCATCAGAGATGAGGATAATTATCATATCCGATAATTTTATACATTCAATTACATTATCATTTACACCAAAACTACAATCAAAAATAATGCTTTCATAGTCATCATACGCTATTATTTCATCTAAACACTTACGGAAACGTTTGTCATCAACTTCGGAATTGTCTCCTGAATTTCCTGCAATTAAAGATAAATTTTGACTCACAGAGTGTATAGTAGCTGAAATTGAAGAATTACCGGTATAAATATCATTTATTCTCATCAATGGCTCTTCGCCATAAATCAAATGTAAAGTCGGGGAAAGTAAATCTACATCACACATAAGTATTTTATTTCCTAAACTCGCTAACATATAACCGATATTAGCAGCTACTACACTTTTTCCGACACTCTTTTTGCCACTACAAAAAGAAACAACATACGGTTTTATATTTATCATCGGTTGGTTTTGTAGAATAATCATTCAAAACAATATAATAATTTCACAAAAACCGCAAAAATCATACCTACTCTCAAACTTCATAGTCATCTTCCCCCACCAAACGCAGT
>JAFDZU010000090.1 GCA_018266765.1 Bacteroidota bacterium | reverse complement strand
AAAGAATATCCCAATTCCCAAAACAAAAAATTTATTATGATTGGCGACAAAGAGCATGATATTATTGGTGCTAACAAAAATAATATAGACTCTGTTGGTGTTTTGTGGGGATTTGGCTCAAAAGTAGAATTGGAAACTCATCAGCCACGATATATAGCAATGGAAATAAACGACTTGCGTGGAATATTACTAACTAAAAATTAAAATGATTGTCAAACTAAAGAAGTATAAAAAATTATGAAAAATTCTATTCGTATTGCTTCCGGTCAGGGGTTCTGGGGGGATTTACTCACTGCTCCACTTGCTCAAGTAAGCAAAGGGCACGTTGATTATTTAATGCTCGATTACCTTGCAGAGGTAACAATGTCAATTCTCCAAAAGCAAAAAAACAAGAATCCTGCATTGGGTTATGCTAAAGATTTAGTGCAAACATGCGAAGAAGTTCTGCCATATTTAATGGAAAAGAATATCAAACTTATTACCAATGGTGGAGGAGTGAATCCTGAAGCCGCGCGAGAAGCAGTATTTGCAGTTGCACGAAAATTAGGAATTAAAGGATTGAAAATTGGAATTGTTGTTGGAGATAACTTGCTTCCACGAATTGATGATTTGATAGCTGATGGTCATGTGATGAATAATATGGAGTCGGGCGAACCTTTAGCCGAAGTTAAGGATAAACTACTCAGCGCGAATGTGTATTTAGGTGCCGGGCCTGTCGTTGAAGCATTGCGACAAGGTGCTCATATCATTATTACAGGAAGAACGACCGATACTGGCTTAACTCTTGCTCCAATGATACATGAATTCGGTTGGTCAATGGATGACTGGGATAAAATTTCAGCAGGAACAGTAGCAGGGCATATAAATGAATGTGGCGCACAGGCCTCCGGTGGAAATTTTCTTGGTGATTGGAAGTCTATGCCGGATATGGCAAATGTCGGTTTTCCGATTATAGAAGCATATCCTGACGGATCGTTTATTGTAACGAAGCACGAAGGCACGGGAGGTGCAGTTACCCGCGAAACGGTGAGCGAGCAATTACTCTATGAAATTGGTGATCCCGAAGAATATATCACACCCGATTGTGTTGCAGATTTTACTTCGATACATTTAGAAGATTTAGGAAATAATCGTGTGAAAGTATTTGGAATTACCGGAAAACCTGCAACTCCATTTTTAAAACTATCTGCGAGTTATGCTGATGGTTATGTTGCATTTAGCACTCTTACGTATGCCGCACCCGAAGCGTATGAAAAAGCACAAGCAGGTGATAGAATTCTCCGTGCTCGACTGAACAATCTTGGTTTGGAATTCGACGAAATACGTACTGAATATATCGGAATGAATGCCTGCTACGGACCACTTGCGAAGCCAATCGAACCAAATGAAGTAATGATGAGAATAGGTGTTCGTTCTCGAGATTATGCTTCAGTCGAGCGATTCGGAAAAGAAATTGCACCTCTCATTCTGACAGGTCCGCCTAGTGTTACAGGATTTTCGGGTGGACGACCAAGACCGAGTGAAGTGGTCGCTTATTTCCCAGCACTTATCAGTAAAACTGTAGTTCAGCCGAAAGTCATTGTGGAAGAAGTGTGAACTATGGAGGATCAAGCACAGCCGCCTCCGTTAATTTCTGTTGTGATTCCCGTACTGAATGAGGAAAAATTACTGCCAAATTTGCTTGAAATTCTCACACTTGAGTTGTGTCAAAGCTATAAAATGGAAGTAATTATAAGTGATGGTGGTAGTACGGACTCATCACTTGAGATTGCATCTCAGTATGACAATAGTATAATTATTCGAAATAAAAGTGGACACCGTCAAACAATAGCGGAAGGGCGAAATTTAGGTGCTGAATCAGCAAAAGGGAAAGTAATCTGTTTTATTAATGGAGATACTATTCCCGAAAATCCCTCTGAATTTTTTAGTGTTATTGCAGAATGGGCAAATGGTTTAGGAAAGCATAAAACTGCGTCTGCTTTAGCATGTCCTGTCTATATTACAAAAACTGAACGTCAGTGGAGTGACGTGGTTTTTCATACGTTTTTTAATCAATATTTACGATTACTTATTAACGGATTTCACCTTGGAATCGGTAGGGGTGAATGTCAAATCGTTCGTCGTGAAGTATTTGAAAAAGTAGGAGGATATAATCCATTACTTGCCGCAGGAGAAGATTTTGATTTATATCGTAGAATTGCTACCTTTGGTAAAGTAAAATTTGCTGATAACATTCCTGTACACGAGTCACCACGCCGATTTAGACGATATGGGTATTTCAAAATATTGATGAGTTGGACTCTCAATGGTTTATTTGTGATATTATTTGGGCGGTCTGCCAATAAAGAGTGGGAAGCAGTTCGGTAATTTTATGGTAAAATTTCAACCACCATACGCTCCGAATTTGATAACTCCGCGTCGCCAAATAAACAGTGTGATTCCATATAAAATTAGAATCCAAGAAGCTCCTATCCCTGCAAATCCAAAAGCAGAGGATATTGGTAATTGACCTGAAAGAAAGCCAGCCGGGATATATGCCAGATACTGAAAGGGAAGTATGTCAGTTACTTGCTTAACAGGTGCCGGTAAAATACTCATTGGAAGCATCATACCCGAAAGAAACCATAAACTTATATCCAACACCACATGAAAAGTCCACGTTTCATCCATCCAAAAAGCGAGATATGAGATAATCATACTCATCAAAAATCGTAATATAACAGCGAATAATACAAATCCGAGCGCAATCAAACTTCCTGATAATGTTAATGTAATGGTTCCGGATAGTGTCGCTGGAATTCCGATTGCAACAGAAAGCAATACGATGAAACTAAATGCAAATGCACGGTCGGCAATTGAAGCAGAAAATGTGTACAGTAAGTGTGAAATTGGCTTAAGAAGATATTTGTTGAGTTCACCGTTTCGGATTTCTTCGGCGGCTTGACGTTCAATCTTACCCGAATAAGTGAGTGAAAGGCAAATAGAAGCGCAGATTATATACAACATCATTTGACTTTTGGGTGAACCTGCTATTTGCCCATCTGATGAGGCGTAGACAGCTTGCCATAAACATACTTGAACAAAAACAGTAATTACAAGCCAGAGAAATGAATTAGAAATAAAGTTAGTTCGATATTCCATTGATTTTGAAATTCCAACTCGAACGACTGCTTGATATTTTTTTAAGGCATACAACGAAGTCATAGTGAAAAGCTGTAAAATTGAAACTATTGGTTGGAAATAAAGTGTAGTAATTTACTAATTTATTGATAAATAAGTAAGTTCTAGTTAAAATAAACTAATAGAGAATTAGTTTTAAGTCGTACTTTTAGCCATTGTTCAATCTTAAACCTTTCTTTTTTAACTATCCTACTTTTTGAAGTTATTACAGAAACCCATAGTGAGTTTTGAGTTGTATCTGTATTACTTATAGCCGGTTGTAATACACAGGATTGAATTGGTGGATATTGTGCTTTGAGCTCATCATAAATTTGTTTGGACAATTGTTTTTGCGAGTCCAAACTATCTAATCTTCTTCTAAGTGTTTGGATTTGTTTTTCTTTTGTATTTAAAGCAAGTGTTAGCTGATTTGACTCATCATTATCCTTGTTATCTTGAAGATAAGCAAAACCCTGTCGTATTTCTAAGGTTGTATTATCAAGATTGTATCCTTTTAATTTACTTTTGAGTGATTGAATTTCTTTTTCTTCGATAAATTGTCCACCGTAAGTAAGAGTGATGGTTCTATTCTTTGCATCAATATTTTTCTTGAGTAAAAAATCATTAGGAAAAATTGCCTCGTATTCCACAAAATTATTGGAATTAATCTCAAATTTATTTCTTTGTACAATATCATATCCAAAGTAAATACTTGGCAGTAGCGTAATTAAAACAACAATCCAAACAATTCGTTGAGCTTTTTTTTCATCCTCTTCTTTGAGGAGATGTTTGAAGGGAAATTTCAGAAATCGTGCAGTAACTAATGTAGCAAGAGCAATAAAAACTGTATTGATTAAAAATAAATAAAATGCTCCAAAGAAGTAGTTGAAATTCAATGTAGCCAAGCCGTATCCTGCTGTGCAAAGCGGTGGCATTAAAGCAGTCGCAATTGCAACACCCGGAATTACATTTCCTTTTTGTTTACTTGATGTAGCCAGAATTCCGGCAAGTCCGCCAAACCAAGCAATAAGTACATCGTAAATATTAGGTGATGTTCTCGCTAAAATCTCAGAGTGAGCATCGTTAATAGGTGAGAGTAAAAAGTAGATTGTAGAAGTAGCTAAACCTATTCCAGCCGCAAAAAGATAATTAGATAATGATTTTCTTAGAAGAGTGAGGTCGTTTATTGCCATTCCTAGTCCAAGACCCATAATTGGGCCCATTAATGGAGATACCAACATGGCACCGATGATTACCGCTGTAGAATTTACATTCAACCCAAGTGATGCTATGAAAATAGCAAATACTAAAATCCACAGATTCGTTCCTGTGAATACAACCCCTTTATCTATATTAGAAATAACTGTTTGAAAGTCTTCTTTCTCACCTTTCAATTTGAAATTATCTAAAAAGTTCATAGTAGATAGTATCGGTTATTTTTTTTGAAGGAAACTTTTAGTTTGGGAATAATCAATAAGTATGTTTACCAGTTGTCCAACCGGAATTTTGAAGGAATTTTTCTCCCGATTCTTTAGCACCTTGTTCAATTTCGGTTCCCATCGAATCATTCCATCTGTTTAAATAACCAAAAAGTGCTATAACTCCTAATATTTCAACGATTTCTCCATCTAACCAATATTTCCGTATGTTTTCAGCAATTTCATCGGTGACTGCGTTAGGAATAAGAGAGCTTGCAAGTGCAAAATCCAAAGCCGCTCGTTCAGCATCAGAAAAAGCAGAATGAGTTTTGTATTCCCAAATGTGGTTCAATTGCTCTTCTGATGCTCCGTATCGTTCAGCAGCTCTAATGGTATGGGCTTGACAATACCGACAGCCGGCAGAATTACTGCTGACATACCCAATTAATCGTTTTAATGCACTGGTTACGCGTCCATTATTCTCCATAACCGCTTTGTTCATCTCAATAAAAGCTTTTGCAATTCTTGGGCGGATGTGCATGGTTTTGACACTGTTTGGGCAGAATCCTAAGGTTTCATTATAGAATTCGATTAACTCTTGAAGTTCAGTGTCACCTTCACCTGACTTGGGATATACTAATGGTCTTTGCATGTTTTATTAATTTTGATTTAACAATTAAACCCGTAATTATTGAAAACGTTTCGCCAATTTGCCAACGGTCATTCCTTGAACTAAAACCGAAAAACAAACAACAACATATGTAATTGTGACCCATATTTCTTTGTGATATTCCGGTTGAATTGAAAGGGCAAGCGCGATTGAAATACCACCTCGAAGCCCTCCCCACGTTAGAATAAAAAGTGTTTTTTGATTTACTTTTTCTTTGAAAGATAAAGCAAAGGATGGGATTAATACCGAGATATAGCGAGTAATAAGTATGATAACTATTAATATTAAAGAGACATAGATGATTGTGGAATTAATTTCTAATAGGATAAGCTCTAATCCAATCAAAACAAAGAGAAGGGCATTCAATATCTCGTCTATTAATTCCCAAAATTTATCTATATATTCTGCAGTTATATTTGACATACCAAATTGTTTACTCTGATTTCCGGTTATAATTCCTGCAGCAACCATTGCAAGTGGACCTGAAACATGAATATAATGAGCAAGAGTATAGCCGCCCATTACAATTGCTAGGGTTATAAGTACTTCAACTTGATAATTATCAATGCTTGCTATTAATTTATAACCAATTAAACCAAAAACAACTCCTAAAACAATACCTCCAATAGCTTCTTGACCGAATAATAGTAAAACACTTCCGGTTGATATTGTTGTTGTAGATTGTGCTAACTTTAAGATAGTAATAAATACAACGACGGCGACACCATCATTAAAAAGTGATTCACCGGCAATTTTAGTTTCTATCGATTTAGAAACGCCGGCAGATTTAAGAATGCTAAGTACTGCAATCGGGTCGGTAGGAGAGATTAACGAACCAAACAAAAAAGCGTTTATTAATTGAACGTTAATTCCAAATAAACCAAGAAGATAAAATGTAGCATATCCAATTATTACAGTACTTATCAACACGCTTATAGTCGAAAAAAGCAGAATGCTAAATTTCTCACTCTTGAGATCCTGATATTTTATGTGAATTGCACCTGCAAACAACATAAAACTTAGCATACTTTCAAGCAACAATTCACTAAAATTTATTCCGGATAGTTTCGAAGTAAGCGTATCTTTTAGAAATGGAAAAAAATTTCCTGTTATCAAAACTAATATCGAAAAAATTAAGGAAATTAACATCAATCCTATCGCCCCCGGCAATTTCAACACTCGATAATTGATATATGCAAAACCGGCGGCAAGCACTATCAGAATTGAAAACAGATGAAATAAATCCATAGTAAATATTGTTAGAGATATTTATAATTTTAGATTGACTTAAGCTACAAGAGACTTACAATTATTATTCTACAGGGACACTAAGTACAGGTATTACAGAATGATTTACTAATTTTTTATCAGGTTTAGTTTTGAATACCTTATCTACATTATGATTTCTATTTGATACGATTGTTATCAAATCTGCATTAGTATCATTTGCAAACTTTAAAATTGTATCCGCATAATCTTCTCCATGTACCATTGAAAAACTACACTCAATATTTTCATTTGCAAATTGTTCAGATAGGTGTTTTCCCTTTAATTGAATAGATTCAATATCATTTGAATTTTCATTTGTAGTGTAACCAAGTAAAAATATGGATGATTTAAATGATGTTGCAAGGACGGTTACTTGCTCAACTTTTTGAAGTGTGAGTAGGTTTTCATTGAACGGGAACACTATCTTCTTGAAATTATTGGTTGTTTTTGAATGAAGGTTTATTGTTAATACTGGAATAGAAGTATTATTTACCACACTAAAAGCATTACTGCCGAATAACCATTCTTTAATTCCTGAAGCACCGTGAGTACCCATTATTATCAAATCAGCTTTAAATGCTTCTGCGGCTTTGATAATATTATCGTGAACATTTCCTATGTAATTTTCAGATTCAATGGAAATATTATGTTCTGCTTTTATTTTTTCGGACAATTTATCTAAACTGATTTTTGAAATTTGTATCATTTCTTCTGTAATGATTCCTAAAGACATCATTTCAGCAGGAACAGTTATCAGATTTAATTCTACAACATTTACTATAACTAATTTTGAATTAGTTGTTTTACAGAGTTCTATAGCATGTTGTAATGCTTTGTCTGCTGACTCCGAAAAATCAGTAGGAACTACTATTGTTTTTAATGTATAGTTTTTCATTTTTTATATTATTATATTAATGTGTAAATACTTATTAATTATGATACTTTAATTCTATTCTTTTTTAAAGATTTAGTTTCTGCACTATGATTTTTTTGAATTATTTCAAATAAATCATTTCGAATATCTTTCCAATGCTGAACTGTGCCATACTCTCTGTTGCGTTTCAAAAGTCGCAAATCTAAATCTTGATATATAACCATTTCAGTATTTGGAGTTGCTTCGGTAGCAATACCTTCTCTCGAAAATTCAACATCGGAAGGGGTAAAAATAGCTGATTGCGAGAAATGAATATCTAAGTTTTGTACTTTCGGTAAATTCCCTACACATCCTGTAATTACGACATACATCTGATTTTCGATTGCTCTAGCTTGTGAGCAGTAACGAACTCGCAAATAACCTCTTCGCTCGTCAGTATTATAGGGTACAAATAGAATTTCTGCACCTTTAGCCGCCGCAATACGAACAAGCTCCGGAAACTGAACATCATAACATATTGCAATGGCAACTTTTCCGCAATCAGTATCGAAAACTTCTATTTTATCACCACCTTTTACTCCCCACCATTTTTTCTCATGAGGTGTTATTTGAATTTTATATTGCTTGTCAATCGAACCATCTCTACGGAATAAATAAGAGATATTGTATAGATTCTCATTTTCTACATGAAGATGTGACCCACCAATAATATTAATATTATACTTTATAGCAAGATTATTAAAAAATTCTAAATATTTCTCAGTAAAATCACTCAATCTTCTGGCAGAAGCGGCTGGTTGTTCTGTTGGCATGAAGGAAAGTAATTGCATGGTTATAAGTTCTGGAAATAACACAAAATCACTTCGATAATCCGATGCAACATCTACAAAATACTCACATTGAGATGCAAATTCTTCAAAATTTTCAACTGTTCTCATCTGATATTGGACTGCAGCAACTCGTACGTATCTCGAACTAACGCGTTCATTAGCATCACGATACTGAAAATTTGTCCATTCAAGATACGTAGCATATCCACATGATTCTTTATCATTTGGAAGATAGTCAGGTAATACTTTCTTTAGCGAAAATCCGTTTGCAAGTTGAGTTGTCAGCACAGGGTCAAAAATCTTTTTATCAGTTACAGCCATTACATAATCATAAACGTTCATTTTATTTTGATGAGTATTATAATTAGGTAAACGTCCTCCAATAGCTATCTTATTAACGTTTATTTTTACTGCGAGTTTTTTCCTTGCTTCATATAATCTCCGCGCGAGTTTCATGTTTCGATATTCAGGATGTACCATCATTTCCATACCATAAAGCGTATCTCCTGTTTCATCATGATTTTTGATATAGCCATTATCTGTTAATTCTTTCCAGCTTGATGATTCAGAGTATTTGCTACTATCTATAACTAAAGAACAAGACGATGCTATAATCTCTCCATTATATTCGATACAAATCTGACCTTCAGGAAATATCTTTGTTAAATTTTTAAACTGTTCTTGATTCCATGGTTTCATTGTAGGGAAGCACAGTAATTGCAAATGTACAATTTGCTCGTAATCTTGAAATTGAATCTTTCTGACCTTTATTTTTTTTAATATATTTCCATTAAATGGTTTATTCATTCTTGTTCCCTATAGTTATTAATAATCAAATGGTTGTAAGGTATATTTAGTAATTTTATTTAATAAAAATTTCTAGCAGATAAATAGTTAAATACCAACTATTCTTTTTTCATAGAAATTTTTAGTTCCGGTGCCTCAACTAAATGGAATGTTGCGGAAGCAAATTTAATTTCTCCGTTTGTAGCTTCAATAGCAGTCAAAAGTTTTGTAAATAATTCTGTTTTAGTTGCTCTTCTTTTTTTATAGCTAACAACATACCTGAGTGTATATTCAACCCAGTTATCATTAGCAATCAACGATACCATAGGTTCGGTTTGAGCATCTTCCAATTTGAACTTATTCTGTAAAGAAACCCAAGTTTCCCTTGATTTTTCTGTTAAATCACCTGCAACTTCAACTCCAACATTGAATAGTAACTCTTTAGTCTTTTGATAATTACTTCCATATTGAATTGGAACTTTAATTTCATCCCAAAGAAAGGGGAAGTCACCGGAGTAATTAAAAACAGGTTCTTTAAATACAAAACTATTGGCTATAAGGACTATCCGACCATTATACAAATCACCATCAACCCATTGTCCAGTTTCCATTATGGTAGTTCTTAAGATTCCAATATCCATTACATCTCCTTTGATACCACCCAATTGTACACGGTCACCTGTTTTGTAAAAGCCACCAAACATTATCGCTAGCCACCCTGCAAATGATGCAATTACCTCTTGAAGTGCAAATGCTATTCCTGCTCCGGCCACACCTAATGCAACAGTAAGTCCACCAAGTTTATCACTAAATATTACTGTAATCAACACCAATGTCAGGAGATATCCAATAAAACCACTGAATTTCTTCGCCCGATAGCGATTATCATTGTCTTTAATTTTAGTGAATAAGTTTCGTTGAATTGCTTTAATAATTACCCATATAACTGCAATTCCGACAAAAACAGTTACTATTTTACCAACAGTAGGGTCGTATAAAAAATTTTGAATCTGGTGTTCCATTATGTTTCTTTCTGAATGTGTATAACTCTTTGAGGAAATGGAATTGTAATATTATTTTCTTTCAATAAATTAAATATGATAACTCTCAAATCACTTTTAATATTTTCAACACCGAAAACTTCCTCTGACCAAAATATTAAAGAAAAATTGAGTGATGATTCTCCAAAGTCTGTGAATCGTACAAACGGAGGTGGAGAAGTTAGAACACCTTCTTTTTTTTCAACAGCTTTTTGTAGTGTTTTCATGACTAAATTCACATCTGAGGAATAATCTACACCGACAGTAACCACGAAACGAGAAGCAATGGCATTGTGAGTCCAATTTATTAGTTGGCTCCTTGTAAGCTCACTATTCGGTAAAATAATATATGTATCACTTCTGGTAAGAACTGTTGTTGTTCGTAAATTAATTTCTTGTACTTTGCAGACCAACCCATTTAATTCAATAATATCTCCGACCTTAACAGATGAATCGATTAAGAGAATTATACCTGAAATAAAATCACTAAACAGATTTTGTAATCCTAAACCAACTCCAACCAATAAAGCAGCAGAACCGGCAACCAAAACAGATAAGTTAAATCCAAGTATTTGCAATCCAATAACAGATGAAAATAAAAGGGCACAATATTTTATCAATCTATAAATTGTAAACTTTTTGGCGAGGTCAATGATATGTGTCTTGTAAATAGTTTTTTTTACAAGTTGTAAAAATATAACTATAAAAACAACAAAGACTGCAAAGGTTAATATAGAAGATGCTTTAATAGTGAAGTCACCAAGTTGTATAATAGTTAAATTAAAAAAATCTTTCATTGTACGATTCCTTCTGTTAATTTATGAGAGGTAGCATTATCTTTAAATCATCTTTACATTATCAACCTAACTCCACCCAATTCTGCTACACGATAAGAAAATAGATTTCCGGGTGAACCGATAAACATAAAATTCTTGGGAATGTTCCATTTGATTGAAAGTTCTTCAATAATTTCCGGCCCGAATACACCTTCAATTTCAATAAATTGAATATCTATATCAGGATAAGCTCTATTGAGAACTTCAATATCTTTTTTAACTAATTCATTAGTATCGCCATCTTTTTTGACATTGACAATTTTTAGTCTTTTTGTCGTTTCATTTTCTTGTACATATTGCATTACTTTATTCAAAATAGCAACATTATCACCACGGGTAAAAAACACGAATTCTTGTGAATTTATTCGAGTATGCATTTTATGTAAATAATGATTACTCAT
>JAFDZU010000008.1 GCA_018266765.1 Bacteroidota bacterium | reverse complement strand
GTGTATACTCTTTGTCAGATGGCATTATCATTTTGCTGTGGTCGTCTTAAAGTGGCACATAACGTTTTCGGGCTTTGCGTTCGGGCGGGTTTCGGAGCACAAAACTGTCAACCAGCACTGGACTTGAATAGAAGCACAAAGCTCCAAGTTTGCACGTCACCCCGCCTGACGCAAAACCCGTGTTGTGCGTTCGTGCTTACTTTATTTCCGAAACTCCTCAGTCGAAGTGTATGTGATATTTTTTTTCTTGTCAAATGAGTAAACAGTGATTTCATTTAATTGCTTATTTAAGCGAAGTATTCTGCAATAAGGGATGTCTTGTCTAAAAACAGTATCATTTTTCAATGTTTCATTTTTAGCATTAAAGATTATTACACCACCACTCTCACTTAACCACTCTCTTGCTATAACATAATTGTAGTCTACAGGTGTAAAATAACATTTGGCATTACTAAACAGAATTAGAAAAAACAACCTATTCCAATAAATTAGAAAACTTAAAAATGAAACAGCAACTGCTATGATAATTTTCTTTTTAAGCTTCATGGTTTTTTAGTTGTTCCAGTTTGAAAACCAGTTCCTGTTGTCTGCCCATTTACATTAAGTTGCATCGGATGAGCAACATTCTGACTAGCAGCAGAATTTAAACCACCATAACTATGTTCACCGGCAACTAAATATGTTCTTTGAAAATATATCATAT
Organism: Bacteroidota bacterium; assembly: GCA_018266765.1. Taxonomy (GTDB): domain Bacteria; phylum Bacteroidota; class Ignavibacteria; order Kapaibacteriales; family UBA961; genus JADJXV01. Next base: position 51,264 of record JAFDZU010000008.1, on the reverse strand, counting down.
CATTAGTTTCTGAGTTAATAAAATTACCTGGTCCATTTTCGGAATTTTGTCTATAATTTGTAAATTTAGAGGGAAATGCTGATGTTGGCTGACCTGCAACAGTAACATTTGAAAAATTTTGAAGCCCTGAAACAGTTTGGGCAAATGAAGGGTCTTTAAAAATCCATCCCGATTCATTTCCAGTATTGCAACCGAAAAAATTTGCATTTGTACCAGTTCCATTATTTTTCCAATTAAAATCTATTTTTCCCCAACCTTCGGGAGACATTTGCTTTCCATCAACTGCATTTGAACTTGTCGGCAAAGTTCCTGTGGGTCCATCATTTGCTGCATGTGACCAAATACTGAATTCTTGAGTTTGTCCATATTGAGGGCTTAATGTTTTCACAACATTATTTACTTGTTTTTGAATTGAAGCCATATCTTGAACTTGAAGCATAACAACGACATCCTTTGTTTTGTCAAATCCTTTGCTTCGCTCAATGTCAACTTTTCTTGTTAATGCAGATGCTCTAAACATTTCATTATCGGCAGGGTCTGTATGACCGCTTGTATAAAACAAAATATAAATGTCTCTACCATCAGGGTCAACAGCTCTAATAGGCATGTTACCAACAAAATTATAAGGACTCATACCAGGATAATTCTTTGCATGTGGGTCTGTACTTAAAAACCTCAATACAAAGGTTGGCAACAAACTGTCTGTTTTATATATTTTATCGTTATGGTCAATATACTCAATCAGCCTTGTTTTTGTATTAAATGCAATTGTCTTCAATTGTTGTGTTGTATCATTTGTATTCAAAAAAAGATACTGCTTACCACTAATTTCTTCTTCTGTTTTCAGTACTTTACCTTGATAACCGAAAACAGAATAAGGATTATCATTTTGAGCATGAATTTTGGCGAAGCCAAAACATAATGTCATAAATATTATTGCCTTTTTCATATTGCTTATTTTATTTGTTATTACTTGTGGTTTTTTGTTTTTCATCTTCAACAGATTTAATCCATTGTTCATATTGCTCTTGAGGCATTTCTCTATAACCAAGGTCTTCAATTTGTTTGTTTAGTGCAACATATTCCTTATGTGTTTTCTCCATTTCAGGAGTTGATTTTACACCTTTTTTCTTTGCTTCTTCCTGCTGCTTTTTTCCGATGAGCGATATACAGTTTTGCTTTGTCATTAAGGCTGTAATACTTGTTGGATAATGCTTAATGACAGCATTACAACATTTAAGAACAAAATCATCATATCCGTTATCTTTTTGATAACCCATAGCCATATCCCACAAGCAGAGTGCTACTGATTGTTTTTCAGTCAATGCGTCCATGTATATTCCTTTCTTTATTGCTTCTGATGAAATGCCCATTGATGAAATCATCCAAGCATCTGAAGAAACGTGTCCGTTAGTAAGCTCTATATTAACCCACTTTCCTTTTTCGTCAATATGCTTTATATACATGTGATTGGGAGCAATTGCTAAATATGCTTCTGCATTTAGTTCGTTTGCAAGAATTTTATAGTAATAAGGCAATCCATGACAGTTACCCATTTTTGTTTTCATAACTTTAGTAACGAACATATTTGTCCAATCCTTATCGCCCATGAAATCATTAAAGTCGTATTTGAAAACTTGATTGTTGTTTAGGTATGAGGGTTCATACATGAAACTGAAAATTGCATATTGTCCAGCCGTTTTGTAGCCAGCGATTCCTTTTTTATTTATGTAGTCCTTGAGTTGAGAAGCTGTCTGTGTGAAATAGTTTGAAAACTCATTATAGTTTAAAGTTCCTTTTAAATAGGTGTTCTCATAAATAAAAACCGCTCTTTTGAAGTCAACGGGTTTTCGTCCTTCAAGCATGTCTACATATTGCTGATAAGCACATTCGTAAGTAAAGCAATCCGAATTTTCAGTTGATATTGTTTGCTGCTTAATCGTATCGGTTAGTAAAGTCGTTAATTGCTGTTCTTCTGGAATAATTGTCTGTGAAGATGCAATTAAAGTTTTAGGGTCTGAATTCGGTTGTCCTGAAATACTTGTCCCGATGTAAAGAACTGTCGCCCCTGCCGCAGTCAAGGTCGTTAAAGTTAATATTGAAAGTAATTTTTTCATTGTCTTACTTTTTCCGTTGTCGAAGGTATTGTTTTTTAGCATGACGCACAACTTATTTATATGTGCCATAAAATGGCTCCAATCTACCCAATTTCAGGTGGCTTTATGCCACTAATTGAAACTTTGTTAGCAAATATAGCTCTATTTTCCTGTCTGGTTGGGTGTTACAACCGATCTTCTACATATTTATTTATTGGGAGTAGTGTTTAAAGGCGGTTATAATAACCGACTTGACGTGAATGTTTTATACGCAATATTGCCAACTGTAATTAATCATTCGTTCTTAAGGTTAGAGTCTTTTTTCTGTTTTTGACTGAAGGATATACCAATTCCTACACCAATCGCTATTCCCAAACTAATCCATAGACTTAAATTATCTGTAAGAACACCAATTGCACTTCCAATAGCAACACCAAATGCTGCACCTAATGCTATTCCTTTTTCGTTTTTCATAATTGCTCCTAATTTTAAAACTGTTTCAATATTCACGTCTGGTCGGTTTGTTACAACCGACCCCCATATACTCTCGCCGTTCACATCACCCTAATTTATCAAGCAAATATGATTTGATGTTTTCCATCGGAATACGTTCTTGAAGCATGGTATCACGAGCGCGAATCGTAGCTGCATTATCATTCAAGGAGTCATTATCTATTGTAATGCAGAAAGGCGTTCCGATTTCATCTTGCCGACGGTAGCGTTTGCCGATTGACCCCGAAACATCATACTGAACTCTAAAACTATTCAACAAATCTTGATACAAGGGCTGTGCTTTTTCGGGAAGTCCGTCTTTATTGGTGAGTGGAAAGATAGCGGCTTTGACCGGTGCAAGTTTCGGATGGAAACGCAAGACAACACGCTTTTCAGTTTTACCGTTTTCACCTTCTACTTCTTCTTCATCATACGCATTACACAAAAACGCCATAAAAGAGCGAGAAGCACCGGCCGCAGTTTCGATAACATACGGAACGAATCGTTCGCCGTTAGCAGTATTGACATATTCGAGCTTTTTGCCGGAGAATTCCTGATGTTGTTTCAAATCATAATCAGTACGAGAGTGAATTCCTTCAATTTCCCCCCAACCAAAAGGGAAGAGATATTCAATATCAACTGCCGCCGCCGCATAATGAGCTAATTTTTCGTGAGGTTTCAGTCGTAGAACTTCGGGTTTCATTCCATACTGAAGAAACCAATTCCATCGTTGCTCGCGCCAATATTCAAATTGTTCTGCTTCTGTTCCGGGTTCGATGAAGTATTGCATTTCCATTTGCTCAAATTCACGAGTACGAAACAAAAAGTTCTTTGTGTTAATTTCATTTCTGAATGATTTACCGATTTGAGCAATACCAAACGGTGGTTTTTGACGTGAAGATTCCATCACATTCTTGAAATTAACAAAAATACCTTGTGCAGTTTCCGGGCGAAGATAAACAGTATTGCTGTCTGTTTCAACGGGGCCAACAAACGTTTTAAACATAAGATTAAAATAACGAACATCCGTCCATTCTTTAGTTCCAGAGACAGGATCGGTTATTTCTTCATCGATAATAATAGTGTGATAATCTTTAGGTTCTTGGCAAAGGTCAAGTTTTTTTTGAATAGCATCAGCTTGGTCAGTTTTTCCTTTTTTTTGTAGCTTTGCAATGTGTTCTTCGATGAGAGTATCAGCACGGTATCGTGCTTTACTGGATTTATTATCAATCATTGGGTCGGAGAATTGTGCTAAGTGTCCGCTCGCTTCCCATGTTCTGGGGTGCATTAGGATTGAAGCGTCAATTCCTTCGATATTTTCGCGGTAGGTCATGGCTTTCCACCATGCATCTTTAATGTTTCGGAGTAATTCCACGCCAAGAGGACCGTAATCCCAGCATCCATTTAGTCCTCCGTAAATTTCTGATGATTGAAACACAAATCCGCGTCGTTTTGATAAAGATAAAAGGGCATCTACTGTAACAGCCATGTTGATTCTTTCGTAGTAATGAAAAAGTTTTAGATAATTATTTCACAAAAATAGCGTTCATTGAGCAATTCACACAAAAGGAATTTGCTCTCAATACGTCCAATAGCCATAGAATTGCAATCAAATCCGCTAAATTTAATAAAAACAAGTGTAAATATTTTGTTTATTGTTATCAATTCCAACGGGCGTATTTTTGCAGTACATTATTGTTATATTGTTTTTGTTATGAATTGATACTCATGGGACAAATTTGGAATAGAATATCACAGCTTGCTAAAACATATCTTCAAGATTCGGCAGATACTTCGTCAGCCGAGAGAATAATTAATTCAGAAACAGAAGAACTCAAACGAATTATTGATGAATTGACAACTCCGAAGAAACAAAACGTTCCTCCAAAACAGCAATCAAAACAACAACAACAAGCTCCGCCTCCTCGTAAACATAACAACTCAATGACATCATCGAAGGCAACGGAGATTCTCGGAATAACAAAAAATGCAACGGTTCAAGAAATAAAATCTGCGTATAAAAAAAAAGTAATGCTCTATCATCCCGACAGAGTGATGAACGCTTCTGAAGTTGAGCAAAAACACGCACAATCTAAAATTATCGAAGTCAATCAAGCATATCAATATTTACAGCTTTTAAAGAACTTTTGATGTAGTTCATTCTTTCGTATTAATAATTTATAAATATGAATAATTCATCGTTACTTCGTGAGATAGTTGTCATCATTATTATTTCGGTTTGTTTGGGTATTGGATATAATCAATGTGCTTCACCAAAGAAAATACCCCTTCTTCGTGAAGAACAAGTATTAGTTCAAGCTGATGATTCGCAGTTGTTTGCACCTTCGGCAAGCAGTTCGACTCAGCAACCAACTATAGAAACTTCGAAACCATTGGAGCAAACACCTCAACCTTCAGTTAAGACACCCATGACTAAGGATACTACAAGTAAAGTCAAAACGAATGCTCCACCGATTGCTAAAGTAGAAAGTCCATCTGTAAAAGAAACTCCAAATTCTTCTTCTGAAAAGCCGAAACCTGCTTCTGTAACATATTCGCAAGTATTACGTTTGCTCGAAGATAAAGACGTTCTGTTTATTGATGCACGAAATGATGATGAATGGAATGCAGGGCATATTCCGGGTGCGATTCACATTTTCCCCGAAGATTTCCAAAAGCATATTCCTGAAATTATTGGACTTCCACGCGATAAGCGTATCGTTGCCTATTGTTCCGGCGGCCCAGAATGTCCGTTAAGTCATGAAATTTGTGAACAACTTGCAAATTTTGGATTCAAGCGTTTGTTTATATATTTTGGGGGATGGACAGAATGGAAAAAAATGAAAGCAGAAGGAAAGTAAGAAATATTATTTAAAGAGAATTTCGATAACATAAATAGATAATCTTAAAGGAATAAAACTATATAATGAGTACAACCGACGACCAAAATATCCTCCACCTTCTTCAACTACGGTACGGTATAGTTGCATCATCAGCCGCGATGATAATACCGATTCAACGGCTTGTACAGGTAGCCCCAACGGATTTAACAACACTTATAACAGGTGAAACCGGAACAGGAAAGGAAGTATTTGCTCATGCAATCCACGGACTTAGTAAACGAAGAAAACATCCGTTTGTTAGCGTTAATTGTGGAGCAATTCCTGAAACTTTACTTGAATCTGAACTATTTGGACATGAAAAAGGAGCGTTTACCGGTGCGATAGAACAGCGTAAAGGTTTTTTTGAATCAGCAGACCGAGGGACTATTTTTTTGGATGAAATTGGTGAAATGCCGATAGGTACACAAGTTAAACTCTTGAGGGTATTGGAAAGCGGTGAATTCACACGAGTTGGTTCATCTGAGATGCAACATGTTGATGTTCGGATTATTGCCGCTACTAATCGAGATTTAGAATATGAAGTTCGTCAAGGAAATTTTCGAGAAGATCTTTTTTTTCGACTGAATTCTGTTCAAATTGTGCTTCCGCCGCTTAGAAAACACCCCGAGGATATTGGAATACTTGTTGAATTCTTTGCTTCAAAAGTTTGTACAAAGATTGATATTGAATTTGATGGAATTTCAGATGAAGCACTTTTAATTTTAGAAAATTTACCATGGCGCGGGAATATACGAGAATTGAGAAATTTTGTCGAAACACTTGTAACGCTTGAAAATGGAAGTTATATAACTCCTGAGTTATTACGAAAGTATATTCCACCGACATTACCTTCTTACGAAGAAGAATCCTATAATTCAAAAAGCGCAATTGTCCATGTTACCGAACCGCCACTTCGAAGGGATGAACGCAGTGAAAGTGATTTAATTATGCGATCACTCCTAGAAGTTCGGAATGAAGTGGCTGAAATAAAACGAGGAATTGCCGTAATATTAGAGCAAATTAATGAAATGCGGTCAGAACAGTTTACTGTTCCTGTTACCGTTGCTAATGCAGTTGAAAAAGACTATGACAATCTACAAGATGAAGACTATCGTCTCGATGAAATGGAGCGTAGATTAATCATTTCTGCTCTAAAGCGATTTGAAGGTAATCGAAGAATGGCCTCCAAAACTTTGGGAATCAGTGAACGAACTTTATATCGAAAATTGATTGATTATAAACTCACGGAATTATACTAAGCAGTTCAAACTTTAAATAAAACATAAAAAAATCAACTATAAACTCTGTGATGATTAGAATCTCTTAACTGTGGATTTTGTGGAAAAAATGGTAATTTGCCATTATAACATATAGAAATATTCTTTACTTCTGGAATTGAGTTACTTGCGTGGATATTTATTTAGTGCGTCATACTTCTCTCAATGCTGACAAATCAATCTGCTATGGGCAATCGGAAGTTCACCTTGCTTCAACGTTTTTACAAGAGGCAAGTGATACTGCGAAACTTATTCCCGATAGACATAATGCTGTGTTTCTGGCTTCACCTGTACGTCGTTGCGTTCAGCTCGCAGAATACTTAAGTCGCCGTCCATCACAATCCGATAATCGTATTTTAGACTTAAACTTTGGAGATTGGGAATTAAAACGGTGGGAACAAATTGACCAAACAGCCCTCGATGAATGGATGCGTAATGCAGTAACAACGAAATGCCCTAATGGCGAATCTTATACTGATTTATTTACACGATCAATAGAATTCTTCGATGAAATTACTGCCAAAAACCATAAAACCGTCGTTATCGTAACCCATGCAAGCGTAATTCGATGTATTTTGATGTATGTCCTTGCTATTCCATTTGAACGTTCTTTTGATATCAGAATAGCATACGGTAGTGTGAGCAAAATCAAAATAGAAGAAGGCACTATCGGTGTAGATTTTATCAATAGAATTTAAGTTATAAATCCAAATGCAACATCTTACTTTCGATGATACTGTAGAATATACAACAGGAAAACGACCTTTTATTGAGCTTTTTGATTGGTCATTATTTCTTACCGCCGCTATGTTGGTTGCACTTGGATTAATATCAATTTATAGTGCTACATCTACATTTGATGGTAAAATGAGTCCTTATTTTATCAAACAACTTCAATATACTGTATTTGGCTTTGTGCTAATGATAAGTTTAGCATTTATGCCAGAACGATGGATATCTTTAAGTTCTTATGGGATTTATGGAATAACTATATTACTTCTTGTCGCTGTGATTGTCGTCGGTAAAACAGTATATGGCTCGAAAAGTTGGCTTTATCTTGGATCTATTGGATTTCAGCCCTCTGAGCTTGCAAAGATTGGAACATTATTAGCATTAGCTGAATTTATCTCACGGAAAGGTGTTGATTTACGTACAGTGAGAGATTTAGTAACATCATTTGCCATTGTAGCTTTACCTATTGCTTTGATTATGTTAGAGCCGGATTTCGGGTCTGCTTCTGTATTCATTGCGTTATTATTGGGGGTTATGTTATGGGCTGGAGTTGATTTGTTTCTCATGTTTATAATTGTTGCCGCACCGCTAACTGTAATTTTTGCATTTATAAACAAAACATGGTTTTACGTAACTGCCGGAATATTTTCTCTATGGGCAATTACATTTCGGAGAGGAATTATTATTACTACAGTTGCTGTAGGGATTTTCATAGGAATCGGCTTCTCCGCAAGTTATGTTTATGATGTATTGAAACCTCACCAAAAGGATAGAATCCAATCGTTCTTAAATCCTGAATCCGACCCACTCGGGAGAGGATATAATGTAATTCAGTCAGTGATGGCAGTAGGGAGTGGAGGATTTTCCGGGAAAGGATTTATGCACGGAACCCAAACTCAACTGAGATATATTCCAAAACAATGGACTGATTTTATTTTTTGTGTACCAACGGAAGAATTTGGTTTCATAGGTGGAGTGATGGTTATCGGACTCTTGGGAATGGTCATTTTTAGGGCAATAAACATTGCTACTTTAGCGAGAAATAAGTTCTCAGCTGTCACAAGTATAGGGGTTGCAACATTGATGTTATTTCATTCACTTGTAAATATCGGAATGGCGATAGGTGTATTTCCTGTAATGGGAATTCCTTTGCCTTTTTTAAGTGCGGGTGGTTCTTCACTTGTTGTTAATTTTACTTGTATTGGATTACTTCTTAATGCATATCGAGTGCGCCAGAGTAAAGTTATCAGGTAAAAGCCCTAAAAGCCCTCTATAAAATAAAAAAGCCCGACATGATTTACCAAATCATATCGAGCTTGAGCGTCTTGGCGCGACTCTCAGGGGAGAGATTACCGCTCAACTCTGCACAAAAATACAAACAATTTTTATTTTAACATTCAAATTATTTTTGAAACATTAAAATTATAGAATTTCTGCTGTTTCTTCTACCGGTTGAAAAGCCATTACTTCATCTACAACTGCCTGAACTATTTCGGATTCTTTAACTCTGCGAACAACAATACCCTTTCTGTAAAGAATACCAACACCTTTTCCTGCGGCTATTCCTATATCAGCTTCACTTGCCTCACCCGGACCATTTACAACACAACCAAGTAATGCAATTTTTACAGGTTTCTTGACACCTTTGAGTGACTCTTCGAGTTCGTTTGTTATCTTAAATAAATCAACTTCTAAGCGACCACACGTAGGACAAGCGATTATTTCGACAGTTCTTTGTGCAAGTCCAAGTGAACGCAAAATTTCCTTACCTACTTCTACTTCTTTTTCGGGTTCGTCAGTAAGAGATACTCGAATTGTATCCCCAATACCTTCAGCAAGCAGAGTTCCTATACCGACCGCTGATTTGATAGTTCCTACACGAGCTGTTCCAGCTTCCGTAACACCGAGATGAAGAGGGAAGTCAGTTTTTTCAGCAAGCATTCGATATGCTTCAATCATCAGTCGAACATCAGTAGATTTTACTGAGATTATAACATTATGAACACCAAAATCTGCTGATATTTCTGCATGTCTCATCGCACTTTCAAATAATGCCTCTGCAGTAGGATAACCATGCTTTTCGAGAATATCTGCTTCGAGAGAACCCGAATTAACACCGATACGAATTGGAGTGCCACGTTCTTTAGCGGCATCAAGCACTTGTTTAATTCGTTCACGAGGGCCGATATTTCCCGGATTAATTCGTACTTTAGCAACTCCTGCTTCAATAGCTTTAAGAGCAAATACATGATTGAAATGAATATCAGCAACTATTGGAATCCTTGATTGCCTGACAATTTCTGCCATTGCCTCGGCGGCATCCCAATCATTAACGGTTACACGAACAATATCAACACCGGCTTCTTCACAACGAAGTATTTGGGCGACAGTTGCGGCAACATCAGCTGTTTTTGTTTTGGTCATCGTTTGCACGCTGACAGGTGCGTTACCACCAACCGGCACATTCCCAACCATCACTTGTCGGCTGATTCTTCTACGGAATGGCTTAACTGTATATGGTTGTTCGTGAGGATGTTGAAGGACGGAAAGAGGAAATTCTGACATTGTTATTTGATGTATATTAGATTGTTAAAGAATATGTTTGCAAGAAAAAATTAGAGATACATTATTCAGATTTTTTATTGATATCATAAAGCATCTTCTTTTCTTCATCGGTTAAACTCTGAAAACCTTTTGATGAAATTTTATCTAATATTAAATCAATTTGTCTCTGTGGAATTTCTTGTCCATTATAATAAAATCCAGAGCCACGTCCTGTAGTATGTGTTGGAGTAGGAGAAATGGGATGAACTTCTATATGCCGTAGAGGGGATTGTGGTCGTGAATGGAAACTCTCAACTTTAGTAGGAGAAAAAATATTAATAAATTTATCTACATACTCAAAAATACGAAGTTGGTCGCCAAATTTTACGAGTATAAATCCAAATAAAGCACCACCCAGATGTGCAAAATGAGCAACACCATCATTTGCATTGGTCAAACCTGAAAATAGATTTATTGCTGCATAAATCATTACGAAGTATTTAGCAGGAATCGGGAAGAAAATTGGAAACATAATAATAGGACGATCAGGGAACGTCAGACCAAATGCAAGGAGAATTCCAAAAATTGCTCCTGAAGCACCAACGGTTGGATATGCTCCAACTCCGGGAACATATTGTACCGCGAGTTGTACTAATCCAGCTCCAACTCCACACAATAGATAAAAAACTAAGAATCTTTTTGACCCCCATAAATTTTCCAAATCTGCACCAAACATCCATAAAGCAAACAGGTTAAAGAAAATATGAGATAATCCGCCATGCATGAATTGATAAGTGATAAGTTGCCATGGAAAGAAATTTTCTGATTGAATCGGTTGAAGTGCGAAATATTGTGATACAATTTTGTCTAAGGATACTCCTCCTAGTGAAAACCCTTCAAAGAAGAAAACTTGGATTAAAAAAATCAAAACATTGATAATCAATAGTGATTTTAAAACCGGTGGAAAAAAAGAAAATCCTCCACGTTGTGGTCTATTATAGTCGCGATCGTAACTACTCATTGTCTAAATTATTACTGAATGAATACGTACTTCTGGTCAATACTTCAAGTGCTTTTACTCCGGGTAAGATTTTACCTTCTAGAAATTCAAGTGAAGCCCCACCACCAGTTGAAACATGTGATACTTGTTTCTCTAAATTAAATTTATGGATTGCTGCCGCCGAATCTCCACCTCCAATGATAGTTATCGCTCCCGCTTCAGTTGCTCTCACCATAGCTTTTGCTACCGACCGGGTTCCACTTTCAAAATTAGGCATTTCAAATACACCCATCGGGCCATTCCAAACGACTGTTTTTGCTGAGGTTATAATAGAATTAAATTGTTCGCAAGTTTTTTCACCAATATCCATTCCAATCCAACCTGCTTCGATTCTTTCAATAGAAACTGTTTTAAAAGTTGCATCATTAGAAAATGAATCAGCTACAACTACATCAGTTGGTAATAATAACGTTACGCCCAATTGTTTTGCTTCGGCAATAAGTTCAGCCGCAAGTGAGACACGGTCTTCTTCAATTAAACTATTGCCGATTTCTAATCCCATTGCTTTGTAAAATGTGAACATCATTCCACCACCAATGAGTATTGTATCACATTTTGTAAGTAATTGTCGAATAACATCAATTTTACCGGAAACTTTCGAACCACCAAGTATAGCAACAAAAGGACGTTCAGGGTTTTCGAGTGCTTCCCCAAGGTATTTTAGTTCTTTTTCGAGCAAAAAACCGACTGCTTTTTCAGTTACATAAATATTTGCAAGTTCTACTGTTGAAGCATGGGCACGATGACAAGTTCCAAAAGCATCATTGATGTAAAGTTCACCTAATTCTGCAATTCTCGCGGCAAACTCAGGATCATTTGCTTCTTCCTCCGGATGGAAACGAAGATTTTCAAGCAATGCAATTTCACCAAAATGACGTTGATGAACAACATCTTCTGCCCCAGCACCAATGCAATCTGTAGCAAAATGAACAGGTTCGCCCATCAGCTCTTCAAGCCGTTTAGCAACAGGTGCAAGTGAATATTTCATATTTACTTTCCCATTAGGTCTTCCTAAATGTGAGATAATAACAGGAATTCCACGGTTGTCAATAATATATTTGATAGTTGGAATTGATTCTCTAATTCGTGTATCGTCTGTAATCTTACCATTTTCATCCATTGGAACATTGAAGTCCACACGAGTTAGAACCAAACTTCCATACAAATCTAAGTCATGAAGAGTATTTATCATTTATTACTTGAATTTAAGTTTAAAAATAATTTGATTTATTCTACAGTAACACTTTTTGCTAAGTTTCTTGGCATATCAACATTGCAACCACGTTCAACAGCAGTATAATAGGAAAGAAGTTGTAAAGGAATTACCGATAAAATCGGCATGAGCATCGGCAATGTATTCGGAACGTAAATTACATGACTTGCAACTTTTGAAATTTGAGTATCACCTTCGCTTGCAATTGCAATAACTTTTCCTTTACGTGCACGAACTTCTTCAATTCCAGATAGTATTTTATCATAAACATCATCTTTTGTCGCTATAAATACAACAGGCATATTGTCATCAATCAAGGCAATAGGGCCATGTTTCATCTCAGCCGCAGGGTAACCTTCTGCATGAATATAACTTATTTCTTTGAGTTTTAATGCACCTTCGAGTGCGACAGGAAAATTATATCCTCGTCCAAGATACAGAAAATTTTGGGCATGAGCATATTCTTTTGCTATTGCTTTAATTGAGTCAGAATGGTCAAGTATATATTGAATTTTTTCGGGGATTGCAGAAATTGCTTCTGCAAGACGTTTACCTTCGATACTTGAGACATTTTTTAGCCGACCTAAATACAAGGCAAGTAACGATAAAACAGCAAGTTGTGATGTGAATGCTTTTGTAGAAGCAACACCTATTTCAGGGCCTGCATGAGAATAAACTCCGGCATCTGTTTCACGGGCAATGCTGCTTCCCACAACATTGACAATTCCAAGAACCGTTGCGCCTTTAAGTTTGGCTTCTCGAAGTGCGGCATATGTATCAGCAGTTTCACCAGACTGAGATATTGCAATTACAACATCGTCGGGATAAATTATAGGGGAGCGATAACGAAATTCAGAAGCATATTCAACTTCTACAGGAATTTGAGCAAGGCGTTCTATCATATATTCGCCTACTAAACCTGAATGCCAAGATGTGCCACAGCCGATAATTATCAAACGTTTAGCATTTCTTAATTTATCGGCTACAACTCGTAAACCACCAAGTTTCACGTTTCCTTCTTCAATTAATAATCGTCCTCTAATAGCATCTCTAAATGTAGAGGGTTGTTCGTAAATTTCTTTAAGCATAAAATGTTCAAATCCACCTTTTTCTATGCTTTTAAGATCAAATTCAAGTTCGTGAATTTCACCGTTTGTGGTCTGATTATCAATAGTTTTGGTGGTATAACCTTCTCTGTTAATTACAACCATTTCATTGTCTTCCAAGTAAATAACTTGACGGGTGTGTTGGATTATTGCAGATGCATCAGATGCAATAATATATTCATCTTCTCCGATACCAAACACAATTGGACTTCCACGTCGTGCGGCTATGAGAGTATTTGGTTCATATACTGACATTACAACCAAACCAAAGGTTCCGTCTATTTCTGTTAATGCAAGTCGAACAGCTTTTTCTAAATCTTTTGTCCGTTTATATAAATCACCAATAAATACAGCTAAAACCTCAGAATCGGTTTCGGATTTGAAAGAATAGCCATCTAATAGTAGCTTTTTCTTAATTGCAAGATAATTTTCAATTATTCCATTATGGATAATAGTGATATTTCCACTGAAATCTGAATGTGGGTGAGCATTAATATCATTCGGTTCGCCATGAGTAGCCCAGCGTGTGTGACCGATACCAATTGTCGAAGTTAGTTCCGTTGGATTAATAATTTTTTCTAAATCAGCTACTTTTCCGGCACGTTTAGAAATAACTAATATTCCATTTTCAATTGTGGCAATTCCAGCCGAATCATAACCTCTATATTCTAAACGTTTTAGTCCGTTCATAATAATTGTACAAGCCGGTTTAGAACCAATATATCCAACAATTCCACACATAGTTTTCCCAAGAATATTTTGAAAGTTGTGTGAATGACGTAGCATTATGCTTTTTCTTGGATAAGGATTCAGTATATTTGTATTCGAGTTCAATGTTTGTATTATTTTTATGGAGTAATTTTAATGAAGAGAATCTTCACGTGGAGCCATGTACCACTGTATTTTTTGCTTCTCATCGTTCTTCCCACCGCAGGAACATTATTAGCTGGATATTTAGCAATATTTGAGGGCATGATTTCATGGCGAGACATCATAATATTTGCCGTAATGTATGTCATTACCGAGTTGGGGGTTACGGTTGGTTATCATAGAATGTTAGTCCACCAAAGTTTCCAAACGAATCCTGTTGTCAAGTTCATATTCCTAATGCTTGGCTCAATGACAATGCAAGGTCCGGCAATCAACTGGGCAAGTATTCATCTAAAACATCATGCGTTTACTGATGATCACGAAGATCCACATAGCCCAACAGTGAAAGGATGGTTACATTCCCATTTTGGTTGGATATTTTCTACAACTCCTCAGGAAGTAGAACAAGCACGCCAAACATTTGGAAAGAAGTTTTATCAAGATAAACTAATTGTTTTTATGAACAATACATTTTTCTTATGGACACTGCTCGGATTTGTTGCTTGCTATTTTGTAGGTGGTTGGACAGGTGTGCTTTGGGGTGGGTTTGTGCGATTGTTTTTTACTTTGCATGTTACTTGGAGTGTAAATTCTATCTGTCATATTTTCGGTGGTCGTTTATTCAATACTACAGATGAAAGCAGAAATAATTTTCTCATTGGGATACTTGCAATGGGTGAAGGATGGCATAATAATCATCATGCTTTCCCGCGTTCTGCATTTCATGGAATGCGTTGGTGGCAGATAGATTTTTCAGGTTATCTTATTCGACTCCTTGAAGCTCTCCATATTGTTAGAAATGTTTATCGTGTCCCGGAAAAAGTGTTGGCTGAAAAAGCGGTGAAATAGAATTAAATTTGATAACTAATAATAAAAGCGAATTACGGGTTTCTGTAGTTCGCTTTTTGCGTTAAAGCTCTTTTAGAAATTAGTTGTTTATATTATTTATTATTATCACGCTAAATGAATATATTTAAACTATAATTTATTTTCATTTATGAATACAACAACATCAATAATTTACTATTTTTGCAAATAGAAATTTTTGCAGCGTGTTCAATTATTTAAAACGAAAATTTATATGTATCTAAAACTACTTATTGTTTTCATTAGTTTAGTTTTTCCTCTTGGTGTTACCGGACAATTATTCGGACAACAACCTAAAAGCAAATGCGCTGATTGTATTTTACCGGGAACAAAAAATATCCGAGATACAATCATGGATATTCAGTTTCGAGATAAAACAATATTACCCAATTGTGTGTCAATCAAAAGGGAAATGATTGAAGTAAATGGCACCCAAAAACAAGCTCTGCGATTACGGTATCTACAAGGAAAATCATGCGCTGATACTGTTGTGATGGCTCATCAAGTTGAATTTATCACTACAGGAAGTTTAGCATTGGATGGAAATCCTTTTACAGTCCCTATTTTACCTGCACGTGAGTTTATTTCTTCGAATACAACAGCAGAGATTCCATCAAGTTACTTAGAATTAACAGGAAATTTGGGGTATGGTGGAAGTGATGAATCTAATAGAAAAATAGGTTTTGGAAGCATCTTTTATGGTGGTGAAGTATTAGTTGCACCGTTTGGTTCACTTCTTGGAAAAAAACTTTCTCTTGCTTTGGGAGGTGGTTTGTTTCTTGAAAGTGGAAGAATGCGGTTCCCTGTGTTGGCACATTTGAGATATAGTCTGTTTGGAGAAGCAAGAACTGAAAGTAAGTATGAATTTACACCAAGCCCTTGTCAATTTGGTAAATCTGGAGATTCACCGCTCCAGCCAAACTCCGATTTCAAAGAAGTTCAAACTTCCTCTGATGTTGATTCTACTGTCTATTATTATCGTAAACTTAGTGTTGTGCAAGATAAATTACGTCCTTTTATTTACGTAGAAGGTGGACTGATATTTAATGGAAAATTTGATGGCTCAGGTGCAAATCCATCAATTAATCCTGATGATTACAATCAATTTATGCTCGGTGTCGGATTAGGACTTCCCTTTGGAAACATATTTACTGCTTCACTAGGTTATAGATATATGAGATTGAATTTGAGAACTCCTTGTCTTACCTGTCCACCACAATCTACAGTTAATCCTGACGAATATTTCGTTGTCAATACTAATAAAGTTCATAGTATAATTCTCAAACTTGGTTTACGCTTTGATTGGTAACATCAGCAATTAACTGACTATTTCACAAATGCTTATATTAAAATATATTATCGGAGTATAAAATGTTTTTTTCTTTGAATACCATCAAACAGTTAAGTACAAGAATAAACATTTTATGCTTATTCTTATTCCTTGTTAATTGTCTCGGTTGTCAACAACCTACAGAACCTTCAAATCTAATTGTCGGTAATGGATTTGATGTGACTGTTAGAGTACAAGACCAATCAGGGCAACCACTTAGTGGTACGTCAGTTCAGTGGGCGATATTAAAATCAAAGAATGAATTATTTACACCTATGTCAAAGTCAGGAAATGACGGTGAATTTGCTGCTACTATTCCAGTTCCTGTAGCTTATGATAGCGCTTTTGTCGTAATTCGGACAGATATACCTCCAGGGATTGCAGGACTCGACTATAAAGGAATCCAAAAAAATGGAGATTTTCGTTTAGATACTATTAGAATTTGCCGAAATGCATCTATTGATATAGCACTAACTCGTCAAGTAATCATTTCAAAATGTGGAACTCTTTCTTGTTCACCAATTACATTACTTTGTGAATTTCCTGATAAAATTATAGATTCCTCCTGCACTCCAATATATGTAAATTCAACAAATGAAACCCTTACTCTCTTTCCTTTGACTGTATCTGCACAATTTGTTACGGTAAAAGTGAGAGTTAATGGAACTATAGTGACTTCTCCAATAACAATACCGAATGGCTCAAATTTTCAAATCTGTTACTATTTCACTCCAAAAGTGGATGCACAAGTTTCTAAAAATCAGTTTACTGAAACAATTGGTGCATCAACTCCAACTAATCCATCATGTCTTACGTGTTCATTTTCGTTAACTACCGAAATTCGCAGAAAAGAAGATTGTGAATGCCCAACTTCTCTCAAACCGATACATTTCCCTTTGGATACTAACACTAAAGTAGAGGTCTGTATTGGAAATGATTCCACAGTCGAGATACCTATAGGGTATAAAAATGATAATCGTGCAACAGGATGTGACCTTGAATTTAACTTAGTAACTCCTGTTACATCAACAAATTTTGAAATTCTATCAGCGAATAATGGATTACCTACAAAATTAAGAATTGCACCAGGTTCTTCATTTGGAAAACTTGAAGTTCGCTTTAGTCCCACACAACCAATTACTTATGATATTGATGTTCGATACTCTATAAAAATTATTAATTCAGACGGAACTACAAAACAGTGTACTGATGATTTAATTATTCGATTTCATGGATTAGGAGGACAGTCCTCATGTGAAATTGATACAATTGGTTCTTCACTTTTTATTTCTCCAGCTAAAAAATTGCTCGATACACTTCGTAATTGTGTTGATGTAGATTTATCATCTAATGCTAGAAGAATAAAAATTAAAAATACCGGAAAATGTGATGTTGATATCTCAGCGACATTTAATTCGATTCTCTTTGAAGTTTCGCCAAGTAATTTAAAAATTCGGGCAGGAAAATCTGATAGTTTCACTGTTAAATTTTTACCAAAGGCAAGTGATGTATGGAATGGTACACGAGGAACAAAACCAGGAATAATTAACTTTAGCAGTCAGTTAACTTTAAGTGGTTGTAAAAATCAACTGTACACAATTAAAGGAGTTGCCGATACAGCATGTAATTATTCACTCTATCAATGTATGCACAAATGGTCGGAACCGCTTGGTAAATGGTTTGAAGTTATACAGATGGATAGGTCAAATAATATCATTACTTATAAAAACAATCCTGCTATCGTAACCGATAGGGATATTTTTATAGATAATATTAATGTTGGGGCACTTACAGCTATTTTAAATTCAGATTATGCTCATTGGAAAGTAGTTGATTCTCATCCAAGTGCATTCGCAGGCGAGACAGCTTGTAGTTTTGGGGGTAAATATGTTAATGATTGTGATGCTTCAACTCCAATCGCTCCCGTCAATGTTAAATTGTGGGATGTCATTTCTTTTACGTTAAATTACACTGACGGTAGACAATTTTGTGGTATAATCTGGATTGTAGATATTCGCAATGACACACAAAGCGGTGGGGGAGTTCCTACTGTTTGTATGCAAATTTGTTATCCATTGTAAATATTTTTTCAGTATAACTATCGATTTTTCATTGAGTTTTGCTTTTAGTAGGATAAATTATGAAATGGAATCTATGTTTTTATAGTCTGCTTACAAATAGTATCATTTTGATAACTGCCCAATCAATTTCGGCACAACCCATACCTTACAAGTCAGTTAATTCTAATGCTGATGATTATGCAATTGCATTCAGAACTTTAAAAACAAAAACTGAATTATGGATTACAAGTTCACGTGGACAAGAATCTGAATTACATCGTTCTAAAAAAATATTGATAGCAACCGTGAACGCAAAAGGTATTGGGGAATTTACAGAAGCACCACAACCATTAAACCAACCCTCTAATCTTTCCAAAAATTCTCAAGTTCAATTAAATGGCTGTCCGGTTTTCTCCCAATGTGATGGAAACTATGGAATAATGGTTTCTAATCGATTAATGTCTAATGGAAAAAGCACAGGTAATGATTTATATGAGATTCAATGTTCACCAAGTGGAGAATGGGCTGTTAATCGACTTGACTCTGTAAATTCAGATTATTGGGATGATACACCGACATTATCAACTGATGGTAATTTTCTTTATTTTTCATCGGATAGAAACTCGCCCGGAAGAAGACTGACTGATATATTCGTTTCAACCAAAACTTCATCAGGTTGGAGCACACCTCAAGCTTTGGATGGAATCAATAGTACAGAATACTCTGAGCAAACACCATTTGTAAATGGTGATGGATATTTATATTATGCAACAAACCGTAGTGGTGATTATGATATTTGGCGTGTTGAGTTAGATAAATCTTCCGGCAAACCGATAGGAATTCCTAAACCTTTTGATATGAAAGGTGTTAATAAAGTTGGTAGTGACGAAGGGCATCCACTTTTCTCTCCGGGAGGAGAATGGTTCTTATTTACTTCAAACAAAACTGATTCTTATCAGACGAAAGACTTTGACATATATCAAAATCATATGTTTCAACCAGCTGATACTCTTCAAATTACTGTCTTATTACGAACGAAACGAGCAACTGTTGGAGGTGAATATGAAGATATTACTGAACCACAATCAACATCCGTTTATGCTGTAGATGGAACACTAAAAAAAACAACTCAAAACTCTGATAACTTAGGGATTGCGTCATTTATTATACCAAGAGCAATAACGCAAGAACCAGCTTTTGACCAACGATTTAGGTCAGTTGTAGTATCTGCAAAGGAGAAAAATCCCGAAAAACAAATATCCTCTAAAGATACTTTATTATTTGATAGATCATGCCACGCTCGACTCAATCATACTTTAATAATTTGGGATACAGCTACCTATTTTACAACAGGTTGTCGTCAAGATTTCCCAATTGTTAACGTTCAATTTTTTGTCTCTGCGTATTGGTGTCCGACAACTTTAAAATATCAAAACTTCACACTTTGCGGTTCAATTTTCCCGAACCCCGAATGTAAAATTGTAGAAACAATAAAACCTGAGTTACCTTGTAAAAATAACGATCTCTATCATTATCAATTGAATTATACAGAACCTACTGTTGAAGTTACCCGCCCCTACGGACTTTGTGCAGATTTAAACGAAGCAAAGCAACATGGTGCTGAATATGCACAAAAAGTAGATTCAGCTGTTTCTAAGTTTATAGAAAATATGGAAATTGCACTAAAACAGCCCTGCGTACAACGAGCAATTCAATCACATAAACCTATCACAGTAGAAGTTGTCGGATGGACAGACCCACGTTCAATTGATAATCGTTGTATTTATACCGGTCGTGATATCAATCTTAAAACGAGTTTTGTAAAATTACAAAATATTGAATCTAAGCAATATATATCGAATGGATTACTTAGTAATGGAACTCCATTTTCGAAATCAGGTGCAGGAGGTAACCAAATGCTTAGTGATTTGAGAGCATATTATACAGCTTCGATGCTCGATACCTTATGGCAACTTAATTTACCGGAATATAATGCGTTACGTCATCGAAAAGGTGCGATTAATGTTGTTGCTATCGGCAAAGCGATTTCATTAGAACACTCTGCTTCTTATGGACAACAGCGCTCTGTAAATGTTAGAATTATTGCCGAAGATGATAATCTCAAAACCATAAGTGGCAAAATTCCTCTACCTAGTTCAACAACAGTAATTTGTGGAACTAACTGTTTCGACAACCAAATAATTTCATTCACATCTGATAGTACGAATAAACCTAAAAAAGATACAATTGATTTACCAAAACCGAAAATAATAGGTAAACCAATTCAATCAACCGAAATTCGTGAAGAATCAAGTCATTGTTACTCTATTTTATTTCATACATTTCCATCGGAAGAAGAAGCTATCGGATTGCAGACAGAAATAATAAGCAAGAAATTCAATAATATTAGGGTTATTCCATTTATTGAACTCAGCGGTCGTAAATTCTATCGAGTTTTAACGGGATGTTATGATTCAAATCAAACAGCTGAACAAATTGAACGTGAACTTCCACCTCTTCTTCAATCATTAACTGTAAAATGCACTACTATGATTATTCAAGAATAACACTCAAGCTTCTGGAACATAAAAAAAGGAACGAATAAATCGTTCCTTTTTTATTAAACTATATGAATCAACCGATTAAAACTTCGTAACAACGAAATAAGTTGAGCCGATATAACGTTTTCCTTTAGCCGCTTTACGAATCGGTGGGGGATTGATATTATCTACATTCTCAGATGGTTTCAAACTGATTCGTTTGTCAGAAACACCGCTTTTTACGAAATAGTCCCTTAAAGAATTACACCGTTCTTGAGTGAGTTTTGCATTTTCAGCTTTATCTCCATCCATATCTGGATAGCATTGAATTTCGATATTAACATTAGGATTGATTGTTAACGTACGTTTAAAATCATCTAATATCTCATTTGCACCAACACGTAATTTCGATTTTTTAAGTTCGAATGGAGCAAGTCGTGAAGGTATACGTGTTCCTTTAACAAGTGGTTTTACTAAAAAGTCGCGAGATACTTCTGCATATTTAGAAGAATTGGGAAGTTGAATCTCATATTCAGCTTGAAAAAATTCAGATTGTTCTAATCGAACTTTGTATTTTTTACCAGGTTTCAATCCTGTAACTAAATAAGAACCATCTTTTGAATTGCTGCGTGACGAGGCGGCACGAGTTCCTGACTCATCACTAAATACTACATTAACTGTGACAGGGTTTCTTGTAACTTCATCTAATACACTGCCGGCAACAGTTATTACTGTACCAACTTGTGCATTTGTTACTTGAGGTGTAAATTCATTTATTAGCATTAAGCTTAAAATGCCTATTAGATTTATAAAAGCTTTTTGGAATTTTTTCATAATTATTTTCCTCCTCTTTTAGGTATTTTATTTTTTCCTATTTCAGTAAGTAATCTTACAGTACCATCTGCACATGCAAGTACAATAATGTGGGCATTACTAGTAATATCTACAGACCAAACTTCAACTCCTGCATCCATTGTCATAAGATTTTCACCGGTACTGACATTCCATAACTTAACAGATTTATCTAAACTTGCGCTTACAAGAGTTTGATTGTCTGCGGCAAACGAGACGTCTTGAATTAAATCTGTATGCGCATTAATCGTTCTTACAAGTTCACCTGAAGGCATTGACCAAACTTTAATTACTCCATCTTGGTCAGCAGAAACAAGGAGTTTAGAATCAAAGCTATACAAAGCTGTAAGTACATGTGCATTATGTCCACTTAACGTCATTAATGGTTCTTTCGTAGAAATATCAGTAGACCATATTTTTATAGTTCTGTCATCACTACAAGAAGCTAAATATTTCCCATCATAACTATAGGCAACGTTATTAGCTTGCATAGAATGACCACGTAATGTTTTAACTTCACTTTGCAATTTTGTATCCCAAAGTTTTACAGTTTGGTCAAAACTTGTACTTGCTAAAAAATCTCCATTCATATCAGGACTGAAGTAAACTCCGATAACTTCTGCAGTATGACCATTTAAGACATATTTTTGTTTAGCGGATTCTACATCCCAAACACGAACAGTACGGTCACTACTAGCACTTGCAAGCATTTTACCATTTGCAGAAAATGCTACATTATTCACTTGTCCGAGATGACCGGTCAAGGTTTTAAGTTCTTTGCCTTCAGGTAAACTCCATAATTTAATCGTCTCATCCAAGCTACAAGTAGCAAATTTTGTATCCGCCGGATTAACGAATACACCCAATACCTCATCGGAATGTTTACCGACAATCTTCATCTCGTACGTGCGTTGCTGTGCTTGCAGAATTCCTGATACTGCTTGTGCAATTACCAACATACAAATGATGCCTTGCCAACGAAGAAGTTTCATATATTGTTACCTCATTAAATAATTATAAAAATACGAGTTAATCATAAAATTGCTATATTAATCATAAACTTACATATACTGAATTAAGTTTGCCATATCTTTTAATAAGCTACATAATTCAAGGACATCCTTCCTTCTTAGAGAAACCATACCTGATGGTCTGATTTTAATTTGAGTAGATTTTGAATCTAATGCAGGCATTAACCCATCTAAATCATTAATAGCTTTCACCCGTTTTTCAGGATTTCTCGGTTCGACCGAACCTTTGACACTATCATCAGTTAAATCAGAATCAGATTCAATTATTGGAGGATTATATCCTTCAATCAAACTTAAATTAATCGTTTTAAGTTTATCTTTAGCTTTTTGAATAGTTAGACGTTCCTCTCGTAATAATCTTCTAATTAGTTGGATTATTGCTATGTCTGAGGAAGTGTAAGCACGATTACCTGCACGGTTTTTGCGCGGTTTTATTTCAGCAAATTCACGTTCCCAATACCGAAGCACATATTGTTCTTCGTCAATTATCTGACTGAGTTCGCTAATCGAATAGTATAATTTGGGGGATTGTTTCTTATTCACAACTACTGTTTTACTGAATTCTGATTTTATTGCAAAATTTTCTTTATTATTTACCAAAATTTACAACAAATTTATGAAATTCTCACGTTTTGTACATAGATTATTATCAATATTAATTCATTACTAACTAAAATAAATAAAAAAGTAGGTTAAAGTGGAATACTTCAATTTAATATTGTTAGACAAAAATGATAACAAAATACTCCTAAATCTTAAGATGTGATTGCATAAATATCCGGTAAATTTCGACCATGCTCAGCATAATCTAATCCAAATCCGACAATAAACACTGGTGGAATTTCAATACCGATATATTTAACATCTATTTCTATTTTTCGCATTGCAGGTTTTGAAATAAGGGTCGTAATCTCGATTGAAAGCGGTCCAAATTTGTTCAATGCAGATTTTACAGATGATAGGGTAAGTCCTGTATCAACAATATCTTCAATGATAAGTACATGCTTTCCTTTAATATTTAAATTCGGTAAAGATATTTCAACATTACCTGAAGATGTTATTTCTTTTCCATAACTTTTAGCTGATAATAATTCAATTTGACTTTGGAAATTCAATGAACGAACTAAATCAGCCGCAAAAATAAAAGCACCTTTTAGGATAATCACGAGTACTAACTCTTTATCGGAATAATCAAGATTTATTAATCCGGCCAGCTTTTTAATAGTAGATTGAATTTCATCTGCGGTAATGAAAATTTCAAAATTTTTATCGTGAATCTGCATTGTATTATTTGATGTTTTGTGTAGAAATTGGAATATATTCTGCAGAAATAACTCTTTTAGTGGTTGCTGTTACTTTGAATTTATCACTTGCCCTTAAAGAACAAATCCAAACTACTTCTGAGCCGGCACATAAAACTAAACATTTGCTTCGTTCAATAAATGAAATTTTTTGATTTGTGAGATAATCACCGACTGTCATTGAACCCGACATTCCAAGTGGCTGAATACGATCTCCATGGTTCCAATGGCGTATTGTAAGCCATAGTGGAAGTAAATCGGCATCAAAAAATTCACGATTAGGATCTTCAGTAAATTGAACATCTTTGCGTGGAATTTCTTTCAGCTTAATCTCAAATTGTTCTGTTTTAAGGTCAGAAACTTTTCCAATAGTATAATTTATTTCCTTTGAAATTTCTTTTCTTTGAATGACGATTTCATTTCGGTCACGAGTAGATGTGATTGTAGGTGTTATATCGCAAATCGAACCAAGTGAACTTTGTGAAAGTGCAATAATTCTATCAATTGTATTCATTGAAACAGTTTGAGACTGAAATTTATCAATTAATATTTTCTGAAGAATCTCACCTTTTAGAAAATCATCAACTGAATCGAAATAGGGGATTGAAAGAGCAACAGTAGATTTATCTAAACTTCTAATCAATTTTGGAATTAGCTTCTCAACTTTTTCTGTAATAAGTTTATCTGCTCCATGTATAAGTCGGGCAGTTCTATTTAGAATTTCAATAATTGCCGGTGAAAACTGTTCCTTTAGTGTTGGAAGTAGTTTTAGTCTAATTTTATTGCGTTTATACATGAGTGAAGAATTACTACCATCTTCTCTCCAGTACAATTTTCGGATTGTTGCATAATGAATTAAATCTTCTTTAGTAAGAGTAAGCATTGGCCTGATAATACTAATTTTTCTAGTTAATTCTCTTCGTGCCGGAATTCCTGCTAAGCCCGTAAGTCCAGTCCCTCTCAATAAATTAAGTAAGAATGTTTCTGCTGAATCATCCGCTGTATGTGCCGTAGCCACTAAATCTGCTTGCGTAGTTTTTGCCATTTTTTCAAAGAATTGATACCGGAGTGTACGTGCGGCATGTTCGGTACTGACCTTATGTTTGACTGCAAATTCTTCTACTTTTAGCATCGTATGATGGAAGTGAAACCCATATTGAGAAGCTGTTCTTCTTACTAATTTTTCATCTTCCATAGATTCATTACCCCGTAATTGGTGATTGCAATGTGCTACATGAATTGAAAAATTATGTTCTAATGAAATATACGCCATAATATCAAGCATTGCAATAGAATCTACTCCGCCGCTAACTCCTAATAATATAGTTGAGTCAGAATGGACATTAAGTTCATTAATTATATATTCTTCAACCTTCTGAACAATGGAAAATAATTCTTCGGGTAATGTTGGTAATGGAGGTTTTGGACGTTTCGGAAATTGTGGTTTTTGATTTTTTTTCTGTGATTTTACATGCTGAGAATCAATTTTTGTTAAATCAATTTTTTCATACGTAGGAAGAATTCTTTTTTCCTGTATAGGTAATACTTTATGTGCCGGAACAGGTAAAATTTTCTTTTCTGTTATTGATAATGGTTGTTCTGTTTTTACAGGTAAAAGTTTATCAGCCGGAACCGGTAATTTCTTTTTAACAGCGGTTTCATTGGATTTTTCAGGCTTAGGTTGTCTTAATTTATCGGGAGGAACAGGTAAAATTTTCTTTTCTTTTACAACTATTGTATCTTCCTGTTTCTCAGGTAATTGTTTGGAAGTAATTTCAGTTGAAACATGATTCTTTGTTTTGGGTAATTGATTGTTTTCGTTCTTGAGTATTGCCTTCTCAGGAGGAAACGGTAAAATCCTTTTAGGTGGAACTATTATACTTGCTTCTTCTGGTTTGCTTTCAGTATCTTGAGTCGCTAATTTAAGTTCTAATTCCTGCTGCTGTTTGAGTTTTTTTTGTAATCTTTTTTGTTGCCAATAACTTAGCTTGCGTGGTTCTGCTTCAACTGTTTCTGGGGTTTCAGCAAGATTAGGAGCATTGTTTTGATTTAACTCAATTGTTGATGTTTTAGATTGGATTATAGTTACGATTGGAACTTCTGACTTAATTGATGTATCGTTTTCTTCAATAGAAGGAACAACTTCTAGATTTTGTAGTTGTTGTTTCTTTTGTTTTCTTTGCAATCTTCGTTGTTGCCAGTAGCTCAATTTTGGTGATTCCTCTAATGAAGATGTCGAAGCAATATCCTTTACTTCCTCTTCGGTAACTACTTGTGATTCTATTTTAAAACTTAATTTTTCGGTTAATTGATTGTCAGCATTATTCTGTAAACCGATAGATTGAGGTTCAGGTTCTTGAATACTTTTTTCTGAGACAATAGTTGTAGCATTATCAATTGAACTAATTGAATTTTGTTGTTCGCGAATTTGCAGCAGTTTTGCTTTTTTGTTTAATCTTCTTTGTTGCCAATAGCTTAATACTGGAGGTTCGCTTTCTGAAGTGAGGTCACTTTTTTCATTTTTTTCTATTTGCTTACTTGAATTATTAACTTTTTGAGCTATGTCGTCATCAGAAAGTGGCTTTTCTACTTTGTTAGTTGAATAAATGACTTCATTAGATTCAATTGTTGCAACAGAACTTTTTTCAGAATTTATAAGTTCATCTTGCTTAGTATATTCTGAATCTTTTTGTAACTTTTGTTTTAATTTTTTTTGAAGTCTTCTTTGTTGCCAATAACTTAATTTAGGTTCATCAAGTTCATTCGTCTCATTTTGATTATATGAAACTTCTTCAACATTTGGATTAGGATTACCTACTATCAATAT
Source organism: Bacteroidota bacterium (assembly GCA_018266765.1). GTDB lineage: Bacteria > Bacteroidota > Ignavibacteria > Kapaibacteriales > UBA961 > JADJXV01. The sequence goes on along the minus strand of JAFDZU010000008.1, from coordinate 24,184 downwards.
ATGAGAGTTGTTTTCTATTGGTTCAACAGTTTTTATTTCAGAAACTATAACTGGTTTAATAGTTATAGGTTTTCTATTCTTCTTTCGGAATTGCTCACCACCATATCGTTGCTCTATTTCTTGAAGACGAATTTTATTCACTTCTTCAGAATTAATTAGTGCAGGTGATTCATTAGATTTTTGCTGTTGAACCAATTGTGGTTTAATTTCAACATTTGATTTATTTTGTAAAGATGAATTACTAATCTCTTTATTCTTTTTAAGATTAGAATTTTCTTTAGATTTTTTTCTTCTGTTTGAAGAAGCTGACTTAGGTTTTTGTGCTATGTCAGTTTTTCTTTCAATTGAAGATTTAGAGTGATTAGTGACAGTAGTTTCTAATATGACAGGTTTTTCAATTTTAGAAATCTTTGGTAAAGTTGGAGTAGGTTTTAATAAAGGATTGTTTTTTTCGACTATAGGAATAACAACTTTATTTGGAATAGAATTGGTTTTAGTAATAACAATCTTTTTCTTTGAAGATATTGTTTGTGCAATTTTAGAATTTTCTTCAACTTTTTTAACATTTTTAGACTGCTTTTTCTTCTCAACTTTTGCTTCTTGTTCAAGAATAGCTTTATCATTTACAACAACAAAATTACTGTCATCCTTTTGAATTATAGAATTCTTTGATAATGGTTTAGGTATTGTCTTTCGTTTCTTATGTACCGATTTTGGTGGTTCAATAGGTGTTGCTTCCACATCTAATGTGGACTGTTTTTTTGTTCGTTTCACTCTTATTCATCCTCTAAATTATGTTGTTGCGTCTTCGGTAGGATGCTCTAAAACATCCATTCGTTCTGCTAAAAATTCGAGATAACGGTGCAATCGATCTTCTATTTCTGGAAAAGATAACAGTTGTTGGATATCTTGTTTTACAGGAGCGGAATTATATAATCCTCGTAAATATCCGCCATAAAACTTCCTAAATTCTAGAATTGCCCGTCGTTCTGGTTTATGATTTATTGAAAGTTGTAGATGTTGAAGCAGAATAGTAACCCTTTCTTCTGCACATGGTTCTGGAGGAATTACTCCTGTCGCTAAATATAATTTAGCTCTGCGAAAAATGAATGGATTTCCAATCGCTCCACGTCCTATCATCACAGCATCACATCCTGTTGTTTCAAATGCTTCTTTCACATGTTCTACTGCCGTTACATCACCATTTAATATTATAGGTATTGATACAGCTTCTTTTATTTTTGGAATCCAAGACCAATCTGCGTTGCCTTGGTGTCCCATATCCCGCGTGCGACAATGGACTGTTAGGGCAGATGCACCTGCCTGCTCAAGTTGTTTTGCAACATCAACTATTACAATATTGTTTTTATCCCATCCAAGTCGTGTTTTGACAGTAACAGGCAATTTTACGGTATCTACAAGGGCTTTTGTCATTGCTGCCATTGCAGGAATATCTTTTAGTAAAGCTGCGCCGGAATTACGTGCTACTACATTTTTCACCCAACAGCCACAATTGATATCTAAAAAATCAGGCCCGGCTGATTCAGCCATAAGTGCCGCTTCTTTCATAACTTCGATGTCACCACCAAATATCTGAATTGCAACCGGACGTTCTTCATCTGCAAGTTGTAATTTTTCAAGTGAACGACGCGCATCATGAACCAAACCATCTGAAGATATAAATTCTGTATAAACTATATCCGCTCCAAGTCGTTTACTTATAACTCGAAATGGAAGTTCAGTTACATCTTCTAATGGTGCAAGAAGAATTCCGTTCTCAACTGTAGTTTTACCGATTGTCAGAGTTGCCATTGAAGTCCGATGAAAAATTCTATTGTCTAAATGCGATGTTCAAATGATTGTTGCGCTACAAAAATACGATAAGTTTGCTTATTATCTCATTATCCACGCATAGCATCTATCATTTGACGAACTGCTTTATCAATTCCAACAAAAACTGACCGTGCTATTATTGCATGACCAATACTTATTTCTTCCATTTGAGGAATTAAGCAAATATCCCGAACATTATGATAGTCCAAGCCATGACCTGCCGTTACTTTTAAACCAGCTTCAGAAGCCATTTCCGAAGCGACATACAGTCTTTGGAGTTCGCTTTCTCTCGAAGCCGCTGTTATTGAATTTGCATAATAACCCGTATGAAATTCTACTATATCACCACCTGTTTTTATTACTGCATCAATCTGTTCTTCTGATGGTTCAATAAAAAAGCTTACTTGAATATCATGGTCATGCATAATTCCGGTAGCATTTGTGTAATAATGAACATTATCAACGACATTCAGACCGCCTTCGGTAGTAAGTTCTTCTCTTTTTTCAGGTACAAATGTTACTAATTCAGGCAAAATTTCCAAAGCAATCGAAATTATTTCTTCAGTTGCCGACATTTCCAAATCCAATTTTGTTGTAATTGTTTCGCGAAGCATCCGAACATCCCGTTCATTTATATGACGACGGTCTTCTCGTAAATGACATACAATACCGGATGCACCGGCAAGTTCGGCAAGCAATGCACCTGTAATTGGTTCAGGCGAAGTTCCTCCGCGTGCTTCTCTAAGAGTTGCTATGTGGTCAATATTGACTGCGAGTTTTGTCATAAGGTAAAATCCAGAAAAAGAAGATAATTTGCTTGCAATATAACAAATGAATGAGAATTATGTGGTAAATAATACAATTATATAAATCCTTAATTATAAACTATAGTATTATATTCAATCTATTTACAAAATAGATTATTTCTAAAACAAAACAAAATAGAAGATTTATAATAAGTTAGAGTTATTAAATTCTCTGTACAAACTACACACTTCACCCAAAATCATAGCAGTTGCACCCCATAATTTTGTCGTTGGATGTACATTAAAATACGGTGTATTGATGATATTCCCATCTCTTTGTATTTGTGTTGTTTTTATATTGCTTTTATTGGTAAGTAAGTCAAGCTCGGTAAAAAATGCTTCTTGAACTTCTTCTTTTTGTAATTGAAAGTTAGAAGGACGTTGTTGACAAAATCCAATCACAGGAAATATCAATGAATTGGAAGGTGGAACGTATAATTTTGTTAGTGAACCAAGTACTGTAATTGTTTCAGGGGAAATTCCAACTTCTTCAAACGTTTCACGAAGTGCAGTTTCATGCGGAGATTCATGTTGTTCACATCGTCCACCCGGAAAACAAATTTGACCTTTATGAGTTTTAATTGAATCGCTCCTTAAAGTTAAAAGTATTTCTGTTTGAAATGAATCGGAAGGAGTGAACAGACACAAAACAGCACTTTTTTTGGCATGAACTGGTGGTTCTTTCAATGGGTGATATCTTAATCCGGTAACTTCGGGCATCATTTCAGCTTGTGCTTCAACACCCGGAAGAGGAAGTGAAATTCTATGATTAAGAAATTCAATAAACTGATTAAATGGTTTATTCATAATTAATTTGTAATTACGTTGTTAATAGTTTATTTTCTCGAAATTTTATCAGGGTTTTGTTCGACAAATTGTTTCCATGATTTTGCTCGTGAGCGAGGTGTATTTGATTTAAGTGCATGGCAAATAGCAACAGCAAGTGCATCTGTAGCATCAAAAAAATCCGGTGTTTCTTCGATTCCAAGCATTGTTTTTACCATAAATTGGACTTGTTCTTTACTGGCATTCCCATTACCGGTAACAGCACGTTTTACTTCTTTGGCTGAGTATTCATTCACAGGAAGTTGTTTAAGTGTGGCGGCTAACATTCCTGCGGCACGTGCATGAGAGAGCTTGGCAAGTGATTGTGCGTTTTTTGCAAAAAATACAGATTCAATTGCAGTTTCATCGGGAAGAGAACGGTCTATCACACTTCCAATTCTATTAAAAATTGCTTCTAATCTTCGTGGTAGTTCAGAATGTTGTTTTTTTGCTTCTACCACACCATATTCAATAAGTGTAATTTTTTTATTAATTGTTTCTACTACACCATAACCGCAAACGATACTTCCAGGGTCAATTCCTAATATTCTCATAGCGGATGTAAATTATTTTTTTAAACTGTTAGAACGTGAAGTAACTTCTTTGAGAGCATCAGTTAAACTAAAATCAGCTAAACAAGCACCGAGTTCATTCTCAGTTGATTTATAAAGACCAACACTACCACCATTAAAAATAAACGCAAATGAAAGTCTCTCATTATCTCGTGTATTAACGTACCCGGCAAGAGCACTTGTATTACGTAATGTACCTGTTTTACCATGAAGGTTTCGTTCAGCAGGAGTTCCTTTCATTCGTTTTCTAAGCGTTCCATCTACTCCTGCAAGTGAAAGAGATGATTCAAATTCCATAAAAAAAGGAAGTTCTGAAGCTCTACTTAATAATCCAACTTCTGTATTTGCCGAAAATAGATTGCGACGACACAAACCCGAACCGTCATTGATACATAAACCTTCCGTAGATATTCCTTCTTTTTCAAGTGCTTGAGTGATTACTTCGACTGATTTTTTAGCAGTTTGGGTTTGTCCTCCCGCTGCCGCACCGATCATTTTAAATATATGCTCAGCAAGGTAATTATCACTATTTTTATTAAGGTAACTAATGATTTCCGCAATCGGACGTTTGAATTCTGCAATTTGTTGTGCTGACGTTGGTTTTGCCTGTACAGCAATTCCTCCAACGACATAAACTCCACCTGATTCAAGGCGATTACGAAGTGTTCCCGCTGCTGCAAGTTCCGGCCTGTTAATGACAAAATATCGAGTATAAAGTCCACCGCGTGGAACTGACCCTCTTACTGAAAAAATCTGTTCTCCTGTTGCAATAGTTTGAGAGCTGACAATACAAGCCGCACCTTTTGATGTACTCTTCGAGCGTTTCTTTCCACCTTTTGGAGCCGGAGGAGCGTCCCCTAAATTATGAATATCTTGCTCAGGGTCATATTGAGAATTTTCAAGTGAAGAATGTCGTTTAGATTTTGAAGATTTCTTTTTTACCGGTTTCCCAGGTGTTGATTTTCGTTTAATAATCGTTTTTTTAGGTCGTTTATTCTTAATGGATTGTTTAGGAGTTGGTACTTTAGGAATTACAGAACGAGTTTGAGTTGAACTATTTATAGTAAAAGCATCTGATGGTGGAATCGTTTGAACATTAGGTGGATTACCTGGACTTACCATTACTGTTACCGTGTTTCGATTAATTCCAAGAGCAGTTATTGGAGGCATTGACTCTACAACTTCATGGTCTCCACTGTAAATATGGCGTTCGGTTAAATTATCAAAGTAAGTGCCGTCTCCATAAATTTTTCCAGTGATTTTTTTTACACCAAGTTTAGTTATTTGGTCGGCTAGTTCCTCAATATCCGTTGTGTTTAACAGTGCATCACCATGACCCACAAGATAAAGATTACCATTGATAATTCCATTTTGAATTGGTGCATCTGAATAAACAGTTGTCGGGACTCCATAATTCCCACCTAAAGTAACAAAGGCCGCAAAAGTAGAAAATAATTTTGTAGTTGAAGCTGGAGTTAAAGCAGAATAAGGATTCTTTTCAAAATACGTTTTATGTGCATCCATAGAATACACCATAAGCGAGTACTTTGATTTATTAAGTTTAGAATTAGTGATTATTTGCTGTAACCTTGATTGTAGAATAGAAATAGCTGCTGTACTATCACTTTTGGTGTATTGTGTTTGTGGTGGCTCAGAAACAGTTGATTGAATCTTCTGATTCGAATCTGATTGTGAATTGCATGAAAAAACACTTATTAATAGTAAAATAACAACGTGCCGAGTAAAATTCAGCATACTTTTCCTCCGTATGTAATCAAAAAAGGTGGGATAGAACTCTGTCCGACGAGCTGCAATTCGTCGAAAAGGATAAGATTGTCATTGCAAAATTACAGTTAAAACTATCAATGATGCAAAACTATCTCGAAAATTATTTTCCGACATTAATTGTTTTACCTGCAGAATTACTTGAAAATTCAGGGGCATACATAGATTGAATTGTTGAAATTCCGGTCGAAAAAGTACCCTCATGTGTTACTCTCAGAGGATATTCTAAGCTATAAATACCTTTGGACATCCACCCTATAAAGAAATTCATCGAAGCATCACGAGGCGACTGATAATAACCCAAACCATCTTGCCATTTATATTCTGATAGTTGAGCTAATTGCTCAAACCCTGCGCCACGCATATCTTTTAAATGTATAAATTCCATATCGCGGTCAGTGGAAATATCAAGTTTAATAATAAGTACATCGCCAACTTTTAATGGTGTTTTGGAAGTAATTTCTGTTAATTCATATCCATTATTTGTTGTTGTTCTTCGAAATAATTTACTAACAAGTGAGAGTGGGGAAGTATGTTGAGTTATTTTATCGAGTTGTTCGTAATATTGCCAGTAAACTCCACCCCAAGCAATACCTTTTTGGGATTTTGAAAGTTCAACTTCTCCCATATTCGGAGTTATTTCACTGTTGTTCCATGATGTTTTGAAGTATCCAGTTCCTGCCTCGGGCTTAGTTTCGTCGAGTTTATCAATATCAAGTTTTTTACCTCCAAGAGTTATTGAAACTTGTTCGTCAGATTCAAGAAAATCTGTACCGCGCCGCAGAAGAGCAAAACACGCTTCGGCAGTTGCTTTAGTCGTTTTCCAATCCTGAACTTGTTTTTGTTTCAAAAGCCATAATTTCATAAGTTCAACAGATTTACTGTCGTTTATTACTTCGTCAAATGCTTCTATAAGCAGAGCTTGAGTTTCAATTGGTGCTGAATACCACATCCAACCGGCTTCATTTTCTTTCCAATACATTCCGAGTTCTTCATTATAAATTGCTCGTTCATTTATCGAAGCTATAATCTCTTTTGCAGCTGGTTTTTCTCCTGTGCGTAGTAATGTTAGTGCAATCATAGCTTGGCTCATCAGTCCTTGTTTCGTCCAGAATTTATCTACTTGTTCCATCCAAAAATTATATGCTTCTGTGTATTGTTTGTCAATATTTTTCTCAGGAAAATAACTGCGAGCATACAAATATTGAATTATTGAATTATCACAATAATCTTTATTTTTAGAAAAGTTTTTTTGTGATTTAATTCGTAAATATTCTTCATTCATCTTTAAGTCAGAGAAGCGTAATGCACTTGAAATTATTCTATTTATAAGTGGATTTTCATCATGAATATTCATACTTTTCAAATGTCCGAAACCGGCAAGTATGTAATTGGTAATAAAGCTACTTTCGTTCATTCCGCCGAACCAACCGAATCCGCCACTTGGTTGTTGTAATGTTTGTAATTTTTCGATTGAACGCTGTTGTTCGTTTGCTATTCGATTGAGGTCAAATAACAGAGCTACTCTTTTTTTACGTTCAGTCTCATTTTGTCCTTCCATCACCCAAGGAGTTTCAGTTAATAATAGTGATTTTAGTTCTTGGTTTTTTTCTAAATTTGATGAAAGTGCATCAGGACATTCTTTCCATTTGTCAAAAACTTGTTTGATTTTTGGTTTTGAATTAACTAAATAAAATGCAATACTATTAGCATAATATCTATTAAACGTTTGTTCACTGCATTCATGAGGAAATTCCATAAGCAATGGAAGTGCTTGAATTGCATACCAAGCCGGATTGTTCGTCATTTCGAGAGTAAGTTTATGATTGCGAAGAGTATTAGACTTATTTGATTCTTTAAGTTTTGTAAATTCAAATGACTTGTTTGTTTTAGTGCCCGATGAATTATTAATCCAAAGTGGAAGTGTTTCTGTTACCATCATTCGATTGGGTAAAATAGGAATTGGAGCTTCTTCACCATCCGAATAACTTCCAGATTTTGCAACTATTTTATAGACAACTGCTTGAAATGATTCAGGAATAACTACTTGCCAAGTAGCACTTACAGCCGATGTACCGGAAACTGTAAATTCTTGACGAGATTGTTTTTTAGTAAGCCCAAACTTAGCATTCACGGGTTTCATTGTATAAGCGTCAAATAACGTGAGTTCGGTTTCTCCGGTTAGAGTTCCGGTTGTAAGATTAGTGATTTTTACCGGAAGTAAAATTGTATCACCTGCTCGAAGAAAGCGTGGCATATTTGGTTCAATCATTAAGTCTTTTTGAGTAACAACAGTTCGTACTAATTCTCCGGTTTGCATGTCGGGAGTATGAGCAAATGCAGTCATTTTCCAACGCGTGAGTGCCTCAGGAATAGTAAAGTTTAAAATTATAGAACCATTAGAATCGGTCATCATCTGTGGAAAGAAAAATGCAGTTTCATTGAAGTTTGAACGTGTTTTTACTGAAGTAAGTCCTTCACCCGAAGTATTTGAACTATTAGATAAAGCATTGTCAAATTGATCGCTTACATCCAAACCATCTACCCTTATAACAGATTTATTTGATCGAGCTCCTTGTGTTGTAACAGCACTATCGTAAATGCGATTTGTTTTTGCGGCACCTTCTGCAATTTGAGGATTCGGATAATCATCGGTTAAATCTCCACCTATTGATTCTTTAGCCATACTCGCATCTGCTAAACTTATAGAATTACGATATCTATAACCCAATGAATTACTTATAATGTCAAGGTTGAGACGATTATAATATATTCCTTGCATCTCCAAATATGTATTCCATTTATTCATAAATAGTTCTGTCATATTGGTTCTAAAAGAATTATCACTTGTTCTCAAAGAAGAAAAAAAGTTATTCCAAGAGAAATGTTGCCAATCATTCGGAGTAATTGCATCGAGTGAAGCATCATAAAATCGTGCTATCATTTCGGCAATTGGTGTGTTTCCTTCATTGTTTTTAATTGTTAGTTGCCATTGTTCTTTTTCTCCCGGAGACAATTTATCACGGAAGGTTGCTGTTTCAATTTTTAAGTTTTTATTGTTCCAAGGAACACGTATATCAGCAGTTGTTGTGTACATTCTGCCATCATGTACTAACGTAAAGTGAGTAGAAATTCCACCTCGATATTTTTCTATTATCGGAATTGTAAAACGCCTAATTTCATTAGAAAACTCTAAACGCTTTTGTTCGATAATCTCACCGCGATATTCTAATTGATAATATACCGATGCAGATTTGAAACTTGTACCATAGTTGAACGTGGCGTTTTCTCCGGGCTGGCAGTTGATTTTAAGTGGAATATAACTGACTGCAAATTGAACAGGCGGTTTTACAGAATTAGAATCGTAAAGTATTATGTTACGAACAACTTCAACTTTTTCACCGGAAATATCTATGGATGAAATAGTTACTCTATACATTCCGGGCGATAGTTTCTTATTAGTTCCTGTGGTTAGAGTTCCTGATGAATCAATTGTAAATTCTTTAGATTCCACGGTAGAACCAACGCTCCAAGTGCTTGGAATATTATCTTGTTTATAGCTGTCATACGGAAAAGCAGAAATATACTCTTCCTTTGAAACTAAATATTGATCAGTTGGAGGTAAATGCCTTGTTCTAATTATTTCTTTGCGTTCATGTTGTTTAAGTTCTTGAATTAAAAGAGTTCCGTTTGCAGGTATCGCAGAATTATTGATATTGTTTGAAGTAATAATAATATTATGTTGAAGGTTTTCTACAAAATCAGGAATATGAAATGTTTCAATATCATTGTCATTTAAAAACATTTTATTCGCAGTGAATGCAGTTTTAGTCCCAATTCTTAAACCCAATTCAAGAGAAATATATCCTGCTGAAACTACAGTTTGTGAACTATGAGTTTCGCCATTTATATCAGTTATATCTGCTGTAATTGAATATGAAAAAACGGGTAAACTCTTTCTATTTATGCTTTTATCTGGTATTGCATTAAATTCTACCGAGAATTCTCCGAGTGAATTTGTTTCAGTCGTTCCATGAGTAATCTCTTTGCCTTGACTATTTTGCTGTGGGTATCCGAAACGATAGTATGGGTAACGGACTGTACGAGTTACGTGATATTGAACAGTTGCACCACCAATATTTGCTCCAGCAAATCCTATTGCTTTTCCGGTTGCTGTTATTTGTTTGCCAAGTTCGATATTCCCTTTAACAGAATTAAAAACTACTTCAAATTTCGGACGTTTATATTCCTCAACCCTAATGGTCTGATTTCCTGATTCATTACGAATAGTCATTCTCCCCGTAAGCCCATTGTTTGGTGCAATAAACGAACCTGAAAATGAACCAAAATCATTGGTTTGAAGTTCAATTTTTGCAACTTCTTTTGAATTTGTATTCGTAAAATAAACTGTTGTTTTTTCATTTTTCACAACTTCATTGATGGCTTGTTCATTGTTGTTTTTATAGATAATTCCTTTGAAATAAATAGTTTGCCCCGGACGATACAATTGTCTGTCAGTAAATAATAGAGTTAGCTTTTTGTCTTGCTCGGGCATTCGATCATATTGATAGAATTCTGCATCTGTAGAATAATAATCGTTACCAAGAGTTAAGTCAATTCTAAAACTCTTTTCAATTAAAGAGTGAGCTTTGAGTAAAAATGTTCCTTGTTTGTCTGTTGTATTAGTGGATTCGAGAGTTTCTGTGGTGTTTCTCGTGTTGTAATCGTATTTCACAGAAGTAATTTTAGCTGTTACACCAGAAATTGGTTCGCCTGATTGTGCATCAAGTACATAAAACGTCATGCTTCCGTCTTTTAAAGTTTGACTTTGCAGTGAAAACCGAGTAACTGTAAATGAAGTAAATGCTATAGAATTACTATCAAATGAAAAATTTTCGTTTGGACTCACAAGCAGTGCATATTCTCCAAGAGGAAGTTTAGGGGAAATTATATCGACTGTATGTAATAGGTAATCTGAACTTACAGGTAAGGTTTGCTCCCACTTTTGAATTAGTGGAAATTCCAACAGTTTTTTTATTTTCGTTTTTTGGTAATCCTCTTCGTATAGATAAGATCTTTGTTTTCTTAAGAGAGAAGAGTTGTCAGTTTTGACAATGCGGAAATAGAGTTTCAATATGTTTCGTGAGGTTACCGTACTAATAAATTGGGTGTTTGGTAAATGCGTTTTTTCGACAGAAACGGAAAGTTCTTTTTGAAGAATTTGACTTTGCAAAGATTTACAATTTATACCTCCTCGAGAAGTAGGGAATTTTTGAATTGTACGTTTGCACAGTTCCATGGCTTCGGAGTAATGTTGTTTGTTAAATTCGCCTTGTGCAATCAGATACGATGCGTTGGTTGAACTTGGAAATTCAGAAAATTTATTAGCAAGTTGAGTTAATGAAGCGACATACATCGAATCTTTATCTTCATGTGCAGTAACAGATTCTGCAAATTGTAAACGGAGAATATCGGCATCAATGAGCGCGTCCGATTGCTTGTTTGTTCGATGAAACTTGAGAAGCTCTCTGAATAGTTTGAGAATCGTTATATTGTTATTGCCTTGTTCTAACGCTGATTTTTCTTTTTGAATTGTATCTAAAGAGGTATCATTTATAAATCCATCAAGCTCAGCAAGAGCAGATAAATCAGTAAGTTCAGTTGTTGCTTGTGTGGTAAATGTTTGGCTTTGTTGCAAAAAATCAATCGTTCTATGCGAAAGAATATCAAACAAAGTAGGGCGGTATGAATCATATCCTTTATATTTTGTAAAAAGTTCGCTAAAATCTTTAACTAATGAATTTCTGAGAATTAATGGATTAGAAATTGAAGTAAAATAATAGAATCGGGCTGTATCACGGAGTGTTTTAGAATCCCAAGTTCGATAATCGTCAGTTTTAGATTCTTGAGTTTTGGTTCGTTGAGAGAATTTCCAGCTATTATGTAAGTAATAATTCCAATAAACCTCGCCAAGAAGAGAAGTATATACTGACAGTGAAAGCGGCGACGAAGTGTTTGATATTTCTTGCTTTAGTTCACGTACTAATTCGAGTTCGCTGTTTTCGGTTAATTGAGCAGAAAGTCCTATCCGATAACTTGCCGATTTGATAATTTGCTCTTCATTCCGTTCTTTTCTAGCTTTTTTATAGATGCTTTCTACAATTTCTAATGCGGATTTTGGTCGTTGCTTTTCGAGATGTTCTTCTACTGTTTTCCATTGTGAAGTATAATTATCCGAAGTTGCATAAACTGTAGTAGTAATTATTACAAAGAGCAAGAGTAATGATAGAAATTGTCGCATAATTAATTTTTAACATTGGAAAAGATTGAATTGTAAAAACTTGGACGAAAGAAGTGAACGAGAATTTTTTATGGAGGAAAATGACCACAATGAAAACTTCTTTATTACGTAAGTGATAAATAGTATTTTTGTAGTGTATATGTGCGATTAACGCAACTCTACACCAATATTATTAATTATCTTATAAAGGTTTTTCGATGAAAAAATTACAAATATTTCTTGTGATACTGGTTGTTACAACTTCGGGTTTTTGGGGTGGGTGTAAAGGTGATGATACAGTTGCACCAACTGTATATGTAACCTCGATTAAGGACAATCAATTACCGGATTCAACAGCAGGTTGGTTGTATTTTTCTTTTGACACAGAAACAGTAATTCCTGCAACTCAAGCTAATACTGATGCTTGGGATATTAAATTTAGATTTATTGCTAATGATACAACTCCCGCAGGTATAAATAATTTTGTAAAAATATTTACAAGTTCGGGACCAATTTTCCTTAATTCTCCAAACGTAGGTAACCCAACCGGAAAAACAAAAGGATATGTTCTCGACAGTACTTTTGCAACAGTTTCATATGCAGGTGAAGATTCTAAGTTTCGTTCAGACGATTCAACAGTATCCACACGAATAATTTCAAATCAGCTTGGCGGCCCTAACGCTTTCTTTATTTACGATGGTGCGAGCAGAACTGTAAGCACAAATCCATCTAAAACATTAATGATTCAAACAAAAGGTGGTAAATACGTTAAAATGCAACTATCAAGTTTGTATCAAGGTAAACCGGTGCCTCCAACATCTGCATCTGTTGTAGGATATTATTCATTTAACTATGTAAAAAGTAATACCAAAACGTTGAAGTAAGTAAAATTTTAAAGGAGAAGCTCGATGTACGGAAATATCAGTATAATAGATAAATCATCAAAAGATCCTCTTGAAGGAGAAGATGCAATTCTACTTGCCGAGTTTGAGGCAAAAATCGAACGAGGTGAAAAAATTGAACCAAATGATTGGATGCCTAAAGAATATCGTCGTCAATTAATACGTATGATTGAACAACATGCGCATTCAGAAATTATCGGTGCATTGCCCGAAGGAACTTGGATAACTCGTGCACCTGGTTTTAAACGTAAAATGGCGTTAATGGCGAAAGTTCAAGACGAAAGCGGGCATTGCCAACTACTTTACAATGCGGCAGAAACTCTTGGAAAACCTCGTGAACAAATGATAAACGACCTCATTTTAGGTAAATCAAAATATTCAAATGTATTTAATTATCCGGCTCCAACTTGGGCTGATACTGCGATAATTGCATGGTTGATTGATGCTTCTGCTATAATAAATCAAGTCACAAATTCACGTGGAAGTTATGGACCATATTGCCGAGCTTTGGAACGGATTTGTATGGAAGAATCATTCCACCTACGCTATGGATATGATAATGTAGTAACGCTTGCTACCGGTACAGAAACACAAAGAGCAGAAGTTCAAGATGCGTTAAACCGTTGGTGGCGACCAATTATGCACTTTTTTGGTCCACCGGATGTTGCTTCTGTTCATGGTGAAATATTGATGAAATGGAAAGTAAAGATGGCAAGTAATGACGATATGCGTCAGCAGTTTTTTAATCAATATGTTCCCAAAATATTAGAATTAGGATTAACTATTCCTGATGAAGGACTTAGAAAAGATCCCGAAACTAAAAAATGGGAATATTCTGACCCTGATTGGGCTGAATTTTTTAGGGTAATTAATGGTGACGGACCTTGTAACAAAGAACGAATTGCAGTTCGCCGTCGAGCTGAAGAGGACGGAAGATGGGTTCGAGCCGCACTGAATCAACCATCTGCAAAATATACAGTTCCATTGTCATAGAGTTATTTTGGTTCATACAGTATTCAGCCCTTTCATTACTTAAATTGAAAGGGCTGATTTTGTTTTATTATAAATTATAGAACAGGATTGTGTAATTTTACCGGACAAAAACATTTGTTATCCTTAATACAATCTCGTGGACACGGCGTTGCATAAACTCTAAAAATTGACGTTGGGTATTTTAGAGCCACAGCTTCTCGCATTTTCTTTTCAACGATAAAATTATCTTCGAGAGTATAATCAAATGGCATCACCAAATCCATTTCAATAAATAAATCTTTACCTGATTGTCGCGTATGAATACTTTTAAATTCGCAAAAAGAGTCAATGTTTTCTGCAATTACTGTAAGAAGTTCCATCTGAATATCTTCCGATAGAGTGCGGTCTAGGAGTTGGTTAAATGCTTCTCGTCCATATTTATAGCAGGGACGAAGTGCTACAAACAGTAACCCTATTGATGTTAATGAATCTACATATTTTGCAACCGTTAATGCGCCATTGTAATGTAACATACTGCCGATAATGATATTTATCATCACTCCAACCTCTGTGAAAATATCTGCTTTCCAGAGGTCTGCATCATAATGCAACATTGGAAGATTAAAAATCTTTGCTTTTTTCTTTTGTTGACGTTGCATTGCAACCATCATAGCTAAAGAAATAAAAGAAAAGCAACCCAATATCCAATAATTATCTACTGTAGATTCTTCACCCAAAGAATCTAATGATTTAATGAGAATATATCCTGACACAATCGTCAAAAGCATTGCACTTGTCAGAATTGCTAAACTCTCATATTTACCATATCCATAGTTGAAATTAAAATCAGCACGTCTGATGCTTCTATTGATTGCAGTGATGAGTAGTGCGGCATTCAAGACATCAACAGCGGCAATAAATCCGTTAGTTTCAACTGCCAATGAATGTTGAATTGAGCCAAGTGGAATCCCTGCCAATGCAATAAATATACTCATGAGCATCGAAAGCATTGGCAAGAAAACAGGGGAATTTGGGTCAAACCAACTTCTTAAGTTTTTTATTGTCGAAGAATTGAAACGAAACATTATGTGAAATTTCGGTGCAAAAATAAAATGGTTCGTTTAATTATTTAACAAATTTCTCGCAATAACCATTTTTTGAACCTCACTTGTTCCTTCACCGATTGTTAATAGTTTTACATCACGATATAGTTTTTCAACAGGATATTCTTTGATGTATCCGTAACCTCCATGAATTTGCACAGCTTCTTCACATGCACGAACTGCAATTTCACTTGCAAAAAGTTTTGCTTGTGCGGCTACAAGAGTAATATTTTCTCCTCGGTCTTTCATCCAAGCCGCTTTATAAGTAAGCAATCTAGCAGCTTCGATATCCATTGACATTTTTGCTAATTTGAATTGAATCCCTTGAAAATCAAGCAATTGTTTACCAAATTGCTTACGTTCATTAGCATACTTCAAACTTGTATCTAAAGCTGCTTGAGCTGTTCCCACGCTTAAAGCCGCAATTGAAATTCGTCCTCCATCTAAAATCTGTAATGCCTGCAAAAAACCTTCTCCTTCTTTGCCTATCAAATGACTCTTAGGAACACGAACATTATCAAAGGTAAGGGAAGCCGTATCGCTACATCTCATTCCTAGTTTGTTTTCTTTTTTTGAGCCATAGAAGCCCGTCATTGATTTGTCAATAGCAAAAGCTGAAATTCCGCGTTTACCCTTAGTTTTGTCTGTAACAGCCATTATTAGTGCAATATCACCAACATTTCCATGAGTAATGAAATTTTTTGAGCCGTTAAGAATATAACATTCACCATCTAAAATAGCCGTAGTACGAGTACCGCCAGCATCAGAACCAGCACTTGGTTCGGTTAAGCCCCAAGCTCCCATTGTCTTGCCTGTAGCAAGTGTTGGGATATATTTTTGTCTGATTTCTTCACCCCCAAATCGAAATATATGATTTGTACATAATCCATTATGTGCCGCTACACCTAATGCAATAGCTGGACAAGCGCGAGCAATTTCTTCTACAATCACTGCATATTCTTGGTATCCCAAACCTGAACCATCATATTCTGTTGGAATTAATACTCCGAGCAAACCAAGTTCTCCCAACTTTGCAAAAATCTCATGTGGAAATTCTTGTGATTCGTCGAATTGAGATGCTATTGGACGTATTTCATTGTCGGCAAAACTGCGTGCAAGATCTTGAATAGAATGTAATTCTTCAGATAATGTAAAATTGAAAGTTGAGTTTGTATCTGACATGATAAACCTTTGAATTTAGAGTTTAAAAAATATAGTCATATTTTATGGAATTAGAAGCAAATTACCAAAATATTCTCATTCTTCAAATAAGACTTCAGAATCATTCTATATTATATATTCAGTATGATGCTGTATAAAAGAGAAATAATGGTTATACATCGGTTAGAAACTAATTATAAATTATTCTAAAATATAGAGATTTGTGTGAAAAAAAAATTGGCATAGATTTACCATTATATGGTTATAGTAGTTAAATTATGCTAAAAAATGACAAGATGACATCTATGTCAGAACTATTTTCGTAATTTTACTGTCAGAAAAACAATTAATTTAAGAATTAAAAGAGAGGACTATGTAACCAATCGCTTACAATGTGTGTCTTAGTTATAGTTTTTAACCATAATATAAATGTCCAAAGCATGATTTTTTGATACAAGTTTAATTTCTAAATAGTGCAGATTCAAGCTAAATGTTTGAATTGTAAATTTAGTAGAACTATAAATTGTTTAATAGTTTGTATCAATTTCTTTTATAAGGAAGCATTATGCAAAATCTGAGTAATATTGGGCAAGTAGCCACACAAGTAAGTAGTTATTTACATGTACCTTTTATCAAGGAGACTTATACGATGGAATTAGCATTGCAAATCGAGAACCTATTTCGTACTGACCGCAAAAAATTTCTTGGATTTATACGTCAAAGAGTTCGTAGTCAGGAAGAAGCAGAAGATATATTGCAAGATGTTTTTGCAAATGTATTAGCGGCTTCAGCGACGGTACAAAAACCGATTGAAAACTTGGCTTCTTGGGTATTTACATCTGTTAGAAATAGAATTATAGATTCGTATCGGAAAAAACGAGCAGAAAATTTCTCTGATATGCAAACCCAAAGTCAAATAGACGACGGTATGGATTCTTACGAAAATTTTATTGGAGATTTGACACATAATCCTGAAACAGAATTAATCAGTAAGACTATATGGGAATCTGTCTTAGAAGGACTTGCAGAAATTCCTGCTGAACAGCGTGAAGTTTTTGTTAAAAATGAATTTGAAGGTATTTCGTTTAGAGAGATGTCCGAAGAGACGGGTGTGAATATTAACACGCTTCTTGCCCGAAAACGCTATGCAGTTTTGCACCTGCGAAAGCATCTCAAGGAACTTTATAATTCTCTCTATGTGAACTAATTCAATTCCGACTATGCTTTACCGCATTCAAAATATTTCAGCCCGCGCAATTATGTATTTAATACCAATTGGCGGGCTTCTTTTTTTGCTTTCCGCTGTTGTTTGGTATTCGTGGAATCATTTTCTACATCCAAATTCATCATTTAATGAGATTACATTTCTCGAAGCATTTGGAATTGTTGCTATTGGGTATGTTGGATATTCTGCGGTTGCATTTGCTTGTGATGAATCTTCGGATTGTGAAAATGAAATTATTCCTAGAAATAAACAAGCATTAAACACTAAAACCGATCAACAAACCGAAATAATCGACTGTAAAATTCCAAAGCATGTAGAGCAACTTTCACCCGAAGAAAAATTAATCCTTCGTGAAAAAATAGCTCGTTGTTGTGGAGATGTTTGTAAAGCAGATAGTATCGATAAACCTTCTCACTCTGAAAAAGAATTAATACTTACCCGTTGAGTATTATTCTACCGTACCAAAAAGATAATTTCTTTTCATTCGTCCAAAGTTACACTTATACTTAAAATGTACCGTAAAGAGTTTTCAATTATTCTTTTTATACCCATAACTATATGTATCGTAAAACAATTGAATGGTATATAGTCATCTCGAAATTAATATTAAACTTATTCCTCATTGTGCTTTCACTGTCACTCATCACATGCAGTAGTACTCAAAACCATTCAAAAGATTATGATTTAAGCAAAGATTCCCGCCCAATTAATGATAAAAAACAACTCGTTCTTTCTTCAACCAAACCAATAACCGATATAGATGTTTCAAAGCTCGCAATTGAAATTCAAAGAATAGAGACTAATAAATATCCAAAAGAAATAAAAATTATCACCAGAGTTTATGATTCAACCGGCAATATTGTCACAAACATGGCACCACCTTATTGCGAAGACTTACGATATTGGAAAAGTATTCATGAAACACTCAGTAAAAATAAACTTCCAATCGAGAATTTTACAGTTAGGGAGTTTGGTGATAAAGATTCTATTCCGTATGCTGTTATGCTCAATATAGATTACTCAGGTTCGATGACAGGTGTGTTAGATGCAATAAATGAAGGTACTGAGTTGTTTATTTCACTAAAACAACCCCAAGATTACATAGGTATAGCAAGTTTTAATCGCGATTATACTCTAAAAGTTCCCTTGTGGCAAGACAAAACCATGATACTTTCAACCTTTCGCACAACCATAAAAAATGGGTTTGGACTGTATTCAGCAATGAATGATGCTGTTCTGAAATCCATGCAACAATTTAAAGACATTCCACCATCAACACCTCGGGTACTTGTACTCTTTTCAGATGGAGAGGATAATTATTCTACATCCAGAACAAAACAACTAATTGATTCAGCCCAGAATAATGATATTCATATTTTTACAGTAGGATTTGGATATATAAACGAAAAACCACTACGAATTCTTTCAGATTACACTGGCGGTAAATTTTACAGAGCAAGTTCCAAGCAGGAGTTAATTAATATCTTTATGGATATTTACCGTAGTTTAAGAAACTATTATCTTATATCCTATAAACCACCCGAATTTTATGGACTCCATAAAGTTGCAATAGAAATGAATATACCCAATCGCGAAGATTCACTTGTTGCAAATGGAGTCTATGACACTGCACCTTTGATTCCGGGCGACTTCAAAGTAGATGACCAATTTACTGCTAAAATTATATTCGACTTTAATTCTGCAAATCTACGACCCGAATCAATGATTCGTTTCGACGAACTGACTGAATTATTACAACGATATCCACGAATTTGGCTTGAAGTTCAAGGGCATACAGACAACATTGGTACAGAGGAATTCAACCAAAAACTTTCAGAAGCAAGGGCAAATAGTGTAACACAAGAATTATTAAAAAGAGGAATTGAATCCAAACGCCTTCGTCCACACGGATACGGAATGACCGACCCGCTCGTCCCAAATGATTCTGAAGAAAACCGTTCCAAAAACAGACGAACACAATTTAAAGTATTGCGGCAATAACCAATTCTCACAATGATACTTGCGCGTTATATTCTTAGGTTTCATATTGGGCCATTCCTGTTTGGAACTCTCACCGTCATGTTTCTGTTTCTGATGCAATTCTTGATGAATAATCTTGATAAACTCGTGGGAAAAGGATTAGAATCAATCGTCATTCTTCAAGTTATTGGACTTAGTTTAGCGTGGATGGTTGTTCTTGCTGTTCCAATGGGAGTTCTATTTTCTACACTTATGGCATTTGGCGGAATGTCATCTGCACAAGAAATAACCATCATTAAAGCGAGTGGTGGGGGATTAGTGCGGATGATGTTACCGGTTGTATTATTAGGTTTAGGAATGTTCTACGCCATGTATCGCTTCAATGACGATATTCTTCCGGATTCTAATCACCGTTTCAAAATCCTCATGCAGGATATTCAACGTAAAAAACCAACGTTTGCAATTGAAGCAGGACAATTTTCAACACAATTGGAAGGTTATACAATCCTTGCACGGCAAGTTGATTCAGTATCTCGAGCATTAAAAGGCGTTACGATTTATGATAACCTTCGTCAAAATCAAATGAACGTTGTATCAGCCGAAACAGGTGAAATTTCGTTTTCACAGGATTTTTCTAAATTGATTGTCGTACTTTATAATGGTGAAATTCATCAGTTCTTTCGTCCAAATACAACAGATTTTCGGAAAATTACGTTTGTAAAACATCAAATTTCCATAGATGCACGAGATTTTGCCTTTTCCCGTTCGGATGATAAGGTTTTCTCACGTGGTGATCGTGAAATGCGTATTCGTGATATGGAAGCAGTCGTAAGTGTTGCAGACAGCAATTCCAAAAAATTAGACAGTGTATTCAAAGAACAAACAATTCGTCACCTAAATTATATTGCTATCAAAGATTCTAATAAAAAAGAAATATCGCGAAAAAGCATCATGGAAAACATTGAAAATAGAATTTCTATTTATCGAGCTACTGTTGAATCCCAAAGTTTTCAACGTGGTGAATATGATTCACAAGTAAGGAAGTATTCTGTTGAAATTGATAAAAAGTATTCAATTCCATTTGCGTGTTTCGTTTTTGTATTTATTGGTTGTCCGCTTGGAGTATTATCCAAACGAGGAAATTTTGGTGTGAGTGCCGCAATATCACTTGGCTTTTATGTACTCTATTGGGCATGTTTAATCGGTGGGGAAAAACTTGCAGATAGAGCAGTAATAAGTCCCGCTTTAGGAATGTGGCTTGGAAACATCATTCTTGGTGGATTAGGGCTTATCCTCACGTATCGTATGACAAATGAAAGTTTTGGAATTCTTCAATTATTCAAAAGAAAACCAAAAGACCAAACCAATAACACCACTAAACCACAATAAACTACATCTGAAGTGCGGATGCTTGCTTATTAATTATACCCGAAAACTTAACAAGTAAATCCTTCATAGCCCCAGAGTCTTGCTCTAATGAAGCAAGAGTTCTTTTAACTTCAAGTGAATTCTTTTCTACACCAAACTTCTTTGCAATCTTTGATAATTCATATGAGTGTTTCGGTATATCTCCGATTACAATCGAATGTAAAGCAGATGATTTCTGACGCATGTGTTCTTGTTGAAGATGAAGTGCCAGTTCGACTTCGCCGGGAGGGAAGTATCCGTTCATCATCGGTACTACAACAGATTCAGATACTTCACTTTTCATTTCCCCGAGAGGAGGTTCATTCCAACTCATTTGCTCATCATCTAATTCTTTTTCCCAAGCAAGAGGTTCGATAATTTCGTCAGGTTTTGCAGCTAAAGGTAATTCTTCTTGCTTAGGGTGCTCTTCATAATCTTCATTAATTTCCATGTTAATAAGTGAACCTTGTTTATAAAGAGAAGCCGCTTTAATAGGAGTAGCAGCATTTACCCACGCCGGTTCTTCGATTGTTTCTCCGGAAAGTGCAGTTTGAAAATTCTCATCAAGTTTTTGCGCTGGAGAAGCCGCTATTAATGCATTAAGTTTTGATTTTCTCCATCGGAAATAAAGCCATGCAAGATAAAAAGAAGCGGTAACAGCAAAACCTATTGTTGCCATAATACTTGTTTTCATCCAATCATCAAGCATTGATGATTGCGAAGATGATTTATCCGATGGTTTTGACGAAGAAGTTTGAAAGAGCGAAGCAAACCTTGTAGTATCACTAACAACTTTCTTACTGATTTTTGTCGTATCTGCGATAATTGAAGTTTGAAGTGAATCATCAAAAACAGATTGACTAAACTGTTGAGCGATAGAAATTGGTTCGCTTGAATTTGAATCTGATGGCGGCTGATATTCAACAGGTATGTCTATTATTGACCGCACTCCACTTCTCTCCGAAAATTCTTCTTGGAAGCGTTTTGCAATGTTTGGTTTGTTCTGAATACGTGCAATTTGGGCAAGTGCGGCGAATGCATCTGGAAGAGTTGTTTTAAGTTCGATAGCACGATTGAGAATTTGTGCTGCATTGTCTGTATTTCCTGTTTTGAGAGTAGAAATTCCTTTAAGAACCATAGCATCTGCATTACCACCATCAGCCGCTTTAGCTATGTTTTGTTCGGCTATGGGTGTAATTCCATGCTCACAACCAAGCAATGCCGCACGATAATTATCATCATTCGGCGATAAGGAATCCCATGTAAAAATATCAATTATTATTGCCTTTGAATAGAATGTAGGAACAACCGTAAAACCTTTCCTGTCAGCAAGTTGAATGTATGCCTTTAGGTCTTTTCCCGTCTGCTGAATATACACATCTTCCACAGACTTTCGCCCTTGAGTTTGTCGTACACTTTCGAGTGCCGCGTAATTTTTAAATGATAAAATGATTTTACGTTTATCGGGTGAAAGCTCGGAGGTAAATCCATTGGGTTGGGCTGAGCAGTAGAACGTTACTCGCTTAGGAGAAATAACAACTCGTTCGATTGTATTCTCAGATGCAAATAGATGTGAGACCGAAGAAAGTGCTATCCATAATAGAATAAATAGAGGTTTCATTTGTGCGTCCTGCAAATAGTTTAATTCAAAAAAATGACCTAAAAAAACGTCCTGTTTTAGATAGTCATCAATGGGAATGCCAATTTGAATGTAGTTCCTTTTCCTTCTTGAGATGAAACTACAATTTCACCACGAAACTGCTGAATAATTGTCCGAACAATCGAAAGTCCCAAACCTGTTCCTTTACCGCGCAGTTTGGTGGAGTAAAATGGTTCGAATATCGTTTCCATGTTTTCTTCGGGAATTCCCATTCCTGTATCGGCTATTGTTATGTATGATTTATTGTTTGCCGTATAACTTGTAATTGTAATCGTTCCACCTTCGGGCATAGCATCGCGAGCATTCAATAGTAGATTAAGAAGGGCTTGTTCAATTTGTGTTTTGGCGGCTAAAATCACCGGAGATGGCTCTTCACATTCTTGATAAACTTGAATTCCATCTCGATTCAATTGTGAATTGATAAAAAACAATACTTCATTAATAACAAAATTGAGTTCTACCTTTTCGGTGTTTGATTCGGTGGGAGTATTGCGAGCAAAATCCAATAGTCGACGTGTTATATCACTTATTCTATGAACTTGTTGTTTGATAATTTCGATACGACGTTCCGAATTTCCCACACCTGATTCGAGAAGTTGAAGATGTGCAAGCAATATTTGAAGGGGATTATTCACTTCATGGGCAACGCTCCCGGCAAGTTCACCAATCGAAGCAAGTTTCGATGATTGAAGCATTTGTTTATTTAATACCCCAAGCCGTTGATTCATTCGCTTGATTTCATCAGCACTGCGAATATTATCCAATGCCATCATCGCCGCTTCGGTTGCACCAAGTAATATCGAAAAATCTTCCGAACTAAACATATCAGAACTTTTCGGAGTACCTGCAATGAAGATTCCAACCGGAGCATTGCGGAGAAAGAGAGGCACAAGGATAATATTAACCTCGTCAGCTCGTGCGGCTTCGCTTATATTCGGTATAATACGAGCATCTCGCTGTTCCATTACCCAAGTAATTATTCCTTGTTCATCTAAATGCTTGATAATCTGTCCTAAAGAGCCGCCTTTGCTTTCGGGTGTATCACCAACCGGCATGAGTATTTGAAGAGAACTGAACGTATAAATTCTGCAATCACGAATACTCAATTGTTCTTCGAGATGCTTTTGCAATCCCAGTATAATATCTTGAGCAGTAGTTGCAGTATGAAGAGTGCTAATTGTCTGTTCGTTTGAGAGAGTTGTAGTAGATATTAAATCTTTAGTATCATTGCCTCGACGTTGCTGACGTAAGTTTTCTACTTCACGCTGAAGCAATTGTAATGCGACTTCGAGAGTACGAATATACTCTTCTTGTGTTTGTGCGAATTGCCCTGCACCGGGTAGGAATCCTAA
Organism: Bacteroidota bacterium; assembly: GCA_018266765.1. Taxonomy (GTDB): domain Bacteria; phylum Bacteroidota; class Ignavibacteria; order Kapaibacteriales; family UBA961; genus JADJXV01. Next base: position 321 of record JAFDZU010000008.1, on the reverse strand, counting down.
ATCATTTTCTTTAGGTGGATTCTCTGCTGAATCTTTAGTTTTTTTTTGCATTACGATTGATGTTATGTGTAAGTTTTCGTTGTATTCTTGAATTTTCATGCCAAAATTAACAAACATGAAATACAATGTAGTGTAAAAATAATAAATGAGTTGAAAAGAACGAAGCATATAGCTCCTTCAGGAGCGCACAGTTTGTAGGAATATATCAATTAATTCCATTCTTCCATGCGCTAAACCCAACGGTAATTGAATAAAAAAAAAGCCCACAACAAACTCGCGGGCTTCAATCTATGTAACCTATGTACCTATTTGGTTGAAAAA
>JAFDZU010000089.1 GCA_018266765.1 Bacteroidota bacterium | reverse complement strand
TACTTTTTGATACACAGCCAATATTTTTTTGATGGTCTTTGGGTCAAGTTCTGCTATAAACTTGTTTGCCTCTTCCATAAACCTCGTCTCAAAATATCTCATTTGTTTTATTCTTCGTTAAACGTAACAAAAATAAACAAAGTTTCTAAATTTGGAAACAAAAATTATCGCAATGTCGGTTAATGGGTTTTTAAAGTTGACACAAGACGAAGAAATATATTAGACTTGTACTGAACGAAGTCGAAGTTCGTACAAGTCTTTATTAGAATTTTAAAACGCAATATCATTTCTTTAATTAGCTTGCTATTTAGTAGTTTGGCTTCCGAGTTGGTTTCCTAATTTTTCATATTCAATGTCATTCGGTTCCCACAATTCTATTTTGTTTCCTTCAATATCCATAATGTGGACAAACTTTCCATACTCATACGTTTCAATAGTATCGGTAATCGTAACTCCTTCTTTTTTCAGTTCTTCAACAAGTGCTTCTAAATTTTCAACTCGGTAATTTATCATAAACTCCTTTGTTGAAGGTTCAAAATATTTTGTTTTTTCAGCAAAAGGACTCCATTGTGAAAAACCTTTTTTAGAAGAGTCCTCGGCATGTCGCCATTCAAATACTGTTCCATATTGGTTGGTGTTTAAACCCAAGTGCGTTTTATACCATTCTCTCATTTTCTTGGGGTCTTTGCACTTAAAAAAGATTCCGCCAATGCTTGTTACTCTTTTCATTTTGTTGTTGTCGTTAGAATTGTTTACAATGATTGATTTAAAAGCAAAACCAAAACTGAATGATGTTGCTAAAGCTAAAATTATTAACGTTATTTTTTTCATTGTCTATTTTTCTCACAAAGTTAAATTTTGTCTGTTATTTTTTTTTGCAGGCAATTTGAAACTTGGACTGTCTTCAAAAAATGACTTATAGAAGATAGTTTGACGAATGTTTTTCAAAAGTAAATAAAAACCGGATTCTGTAACCTAAAGCATCATAATATTTTACAATAGAACAAATTGAGTTTTACATTTTGTATTGTCAATCTTGAATTCATACTGAATTAACATTGGCGAAACTACCATTATTTCCATTAAAGAACAAACAAAAAAAAGCAAGCCCGAAGATGATAATACACCTTCGGGCTTGCCTATAAATTAACCAACTAATCTCCAATTTTTAACGAATAATCGTCAAAGGAAGAGAGATTGGACGTTCGCCTCCTTGAATATTAATACTGTACATACCATTTGGCAAGGTTGCAGTATCAAACGATACGATAGAATCACTACCCGAAGTTTCTGCGTTAAAACGAAGAACTTCGCCTCCAAGAGTGTTGATAACTCGAACTGTAAGTGTGTTTATACTTGAATTCAAACGAACATTAACACGATTAGATGCAGGATTAGGGAATACCAAACCTCCAGTAGAAGCAACGACAACATCCTCTTCAACTCCGCTAACTGATTGTGCATCTACCACGATATTTACCTGAACACTTGCAAGTTTAGCATAATCTACCATAGCCGTTGTTTGCTGTGAAACAAAGCCGGGTTTATCTGTTGCAAGGGTAAAATTACCTGCTGTAAGCTCATTTAAGGTAAATGTTCCTTGGTCATCACTAAAGATATAATCGCTAACATTACCGGTTTCGTCATACGCAAGAAGGTAAGCACCTGAGAGCGGAGCTTCACCGAGAATTACGGCTCCTGCTTTAGCAATTCCACCTCTGTGAGATACTTTTCCACCGAGTTTTGCACCACCGCGTTTGCCATAGCTTGGACGAAGAATGATTTCAAAAACTTGGTCAATCATAACCTCACCAACCGTTATGTGAGTAGCATCTTGCCATTTTACTGCGGCAAAATCACCTGATTTATAATATCCAGGAATAAAACCTTGTTTTTCTCTTGGAATTGCAAAGAGGAAATACTCTCCGGGAATAAGATTTGCAATATTGAACTCACCGTTTGCATTTGTTTCAACTGTAAGAGCTTCGTAGCGAATCGGCTCTTTCTTATCGGAAGTTACTATTCTATATGCAACTACACGAGCATTAATTCCAACCGAAGCAGAATCACGTACTTTTCCGGCGAATCCATTATTATACGAAGCACGTTCTAAGAGAACGAAGTTTACTGCCATATTATCGGAAAGAGTTAGGCGAGTAGCTTCTTCAGGATTATTGACTTTCTCAAAGTATTGGTCAAGATATTTATCAGAAACAGGAATTGCATGTGCAATTACAATTAGATTTTGTGGAATTTCAATGCGATAATTACCTTTTTCGCCTGTTTTAGTAACAAATCTGCCCATCATATCTTTGTTGTCGGCTCCGTTTTTGTCTTTAACGATAAACTCAACCATCGCAAATATACCTTCACCGTTTGCATTGGTTACTGTTCCTTCAATTACTATATTTTTAGGTTTTTCACGAGTTGCTACTGAAAAATTAGCTTCTATTTTTTCATCACATTTAACGCTAACCGGAGTTGCTTTATCAATTGAAGTAGCATCCATATACCATTCTTCAACAATTCCTTCACCGGAAACAATAAGTGCATACGTGCCTTCTGTAACTGCTATATAATATTGTCCATCATTAATTTTTCCGTAGAAAGATGCTTCTCCTTTATTACTTTTTTCGAGGCGAACTGCTCTTACAGTTCCACCGTTAATTACTGTACCATTGTCAGCAACAACTTTTCCGAAGATTTTTGCACATACTTGAGCAGGAATTTCACATTTCGCGCTAATTCTAACGGTAAAACTTTGAGTAGCATTTGGAGTTAGACTATTTAATGGAGCAACCATGATACTAACTTTATAATCACCCTCATTAGTTGGTGTCCATCTGATTAAACCGCTTTTTGCATCAATGGTCATACCGTCAGGAGATGTAACTAATTTATATTCAAGAGGAAGCGGCGACATTAATAATGATATAGCTTCAGCATCATAGACATATTCTTTTCCTGTGCAACCACTTTCCAACGGTTTAGTAATGAAACGAATAGCTTCTTTATCGCCACCGCCATTATTAGATTTACCAACCACAATTACAAATGCTTGTGTTGCTTTTAATGTTGTACCAGGGATATTTGCAGTAATACTTACTTTATATTCGCCATCTTTTGTTGGTGTCCATGATATAAGTCCTGTGTTTTCATCAATCGTCATTCCATCGGGAGCGTAATCAAGTTTGAAAGTTACTTTCACACTTGGATCATTTGTAACGATTTTGGGTTGATAAGTATATAATTTAGCAGAAGTTGCTACACGGTTGGGCTCGGTTACAAAACGAATGGCATCTTCTTGAACTATGCCTACACGTAATTCAACTATTTGAATTGCTTTTACATCGGGACTACCTGCAAGGTAGGCAACAACTATATATTTGTACGAGCCATCTTTTGTTGGTGTCCAACGAACTACGCCTGTTTTGGAGTCAATGGTCATACCGTCAGGAATATCACCGTCAAGTCTGTATAATATATCCAAATTACCATCATTACTTACTGCTTTGGCTTCGTAAACATACTCTTTACCTGAAGTTGCACTATGGCTCGGTTCAGTTTTAAATTTCAAGAGTACTTCATTATTTGCTTTTTGGATAGTTACAAAGCGAAAATCAGTTCGATCGCTTTCACCGTCAGCATTATATGCTTTCACAAAAACACTATACGTTCCAGTTGCAAGATTGGCTATAGAATACTTAGTGCCTTCATTTTGTGTAGCTTGCAGTTTAAATTTTTCGAGATTATCAGTCTGTCCTGATGCAAGAAAAATTTTATAACCGTCAGCTTTACCAAATTCTTCGTTGGTATTCCATTGTAGCTGAATATATTGTGGATTACCGGCTACAGTCGCCGTAAAGTTTCTTGGTGTGCCGGGTGCGGCTGCATTTGCCGGCAGTGCAAGAGCAAATAAGACAATCAACATCGTTGCCATTTGCATTGGGAGAGTGAACATACGTTTCATAAATACTCCTATAAGAAAATGATAAATAAAAACGAAAACAAATATTTAATAATTAATAAAAAGAGAGATGCGACCATTTATCGGATATAATTCCATCATCTGCTTTTCTCGTTCTACTTCTATATTTATACTAAATGTAATTTCTAATACAGATTGATGAACAAAAGGAATTGAAGGGTTCATTTGGCGCTCTACGAATCGTGCACTTACCAAGCCACTAATAGTACTTGGATCGGGAGTTGTTACCACCGAAAGAGTATCTCTATCTTTACCGTTTTGAGGAATAACACTCTTTTTAATTACAAAGACCGCACCGGAACCAAAGCGAGGATTGGTAGTTATATCTCTTGCATTTTCAGAAAGCGGCAAAGAATCAATTCTAAAATTTACATTTTGAAGTACGACATTAAGTTCTTTGGGAATCAATTTATTGATACCAGTAAAACATTGTCCTGAAAGCCATAAATATGGTCTTTTGCCGGAAGTATCAATTTTCGCACTATCGAAATTGCATCGTTTGCCGTCAATCTCCCACGTTTTTCTTTGTCCGTTGAGAATATGATTTCCATATCCTTCAATTTTAAGAACTTGTACTTTGAATGGTGGTGGTAGCTGTTTAGTTTCAATAACTGTTCCGCCTAAATCTGTTGGATTTTTGCAAGAATTGAAACTGCCCACAACCAAGCACATCAAGCAAAGACTTATTATTATTCGAGTGAATTTCATTGTGATAATTTAGAAATGAAAAATTACACCGGTATTAACTCCTGCTTTCACAGTTGTAAATCCTTGATTTTGAAAACTATAGAACAGTCCGCTTATATCATATCCTGCGGAGATACTAAACCGCGAAGACAATGGATACTGCACACCAACTTGCCCGCGATATATCATTCCAATTTCCGAGCCACCACCAAATAACCCAATATAGGGCTGAACTCCACCAAAAAACGAGAGTGCGTGTGGCTGATATTGTGCCGTAATACTTCCCCAAAAAACAGATGAATACTGTTCTCTTTCAATTTTACTTCCAGCTATCATACCATTATAACTTAACGGAAATGATTCTCGACCAATAATACCGCCTACAGATAATTCTTCACTTAATGAATACATAAGTTGTAAACTTAAATCATTAAATGTTGCACTCGGTGAAGCAAGTGAAGGAGTTGGAGTAGAAGCCAGTGTAGCGGCTACTCCTCCTAATTTCGCTGACCAATGTTGATAATACGGCTCGTCCACCGGAAAGAACTCACGTTCTAATATTTCCCCTGTCATTGCATCATGTGATTCAATAAGCGCATTATCTTGAGAAATTGGCGAAGCAAAATACATCGAAGATTGTTTCCCGTAAATTGATTTTTCATACATCGAATACTGCCCAAGCATAGGAAGCATTTCCCTTGTTGACATAATTAAGCTATTCTTTTCAGTCGGAATAGTAGTATTAACCGTAGTATTACTATTTACATCCGATGGTGGAACATTTGAGCTTGCGTTTCTATCTGAATAGCGATATTCAATTTTAGGATAATATACTTTTTCAATTTTAGTAATGATTTTTGGCTCAGAAGCAGTTTGCAGTTGATTACGAAATGAATTTGTTTGTGACGTTAATTTCAATGCCGCTTCCGAACGGATTTTTTGAATTTCTGCCGCATGGGCAGTTGCCATTGTAGTTAGATTTGAACTATATCCCCAATGTAACAACCAAAATGTAATTCCGGCACCAACAAGTGCAGTTACAGAAGGAAGCCAAAGTTTGCTCCACCAAGAAGCTCCTGCGACTAATGCTGTTGCATTCACCGCACCGGATGACATTGCTCCGCCAATTACTGATGATGCTCCGGTGGAAGCCATTGGAAGTGCAAATCCAAGCGAACTAAACACATTACTTGTTGCCGCAAGTGGAGGAGTGAATGCTTCTATATCCTGCTGAACTGCCGAGCGCATGGCAAGCAATTCACGCAATTCATTACGCAAATCCCCGTTCGAAGCTAGTTCGTTGAATAATGGTTGCTCGTGCGACTGTTCTAATTCGCCGTCAAGAAACGCATGGAGCAGATTTGATGTATTGTGACTATTCATAACTAAAAGACAAAAATGAACTGAATGTAACTATTTTATTTTGCAAGGTCAGCTAAATATGGAGCTAAAATTTCTCTAATTTTTTGTTTTGCACGGAAAAGCCGAATTTTTACCGTTGCCATCGAAGAATTTGTTACTTCGCATATTTCTTGATACGAAAGTCCGTCATATTCCCGAAGAACAAATGCTTCTCGATAATCTTCCGGCAGAAGTTCGAGTGCCGTCGTAATAAGTTTTAATAATTCTGCTTTTTCTGCTGATTCATCATTCATTGAAGCATGAAAATCTTCAAATTGAACAGTTTGATGTTTTGTTCGTTGTGCATTCAAACATAAATTCCGTGCTATTCTTAGTAAAAAAGCAGGAACATTTGTCATTATCCGTTCTTGCTGTGCGCTTTGATAAAACTTTATAAATGTATCTTGAAAAGCATCTTGCGCTCTGTCTCTATCGCCTAATATTCGACGGCAATATGCAAACACACGAGGCGAATGACGTGCATACAACTCACCAAACGCCTGTTCAGCAATGGCTTTCTCTTCTTTCATCTGATAGAAAAGTTCTGCGTCGGTATGATGTGATATGCCTTTTGCCATAAACCCAAAAACTATAATTTTGCTTACGAACTTGCTCTACTAACAAGCCCATACAAAAAATGTTACCAACTATTTTCAATTGTTATAATTACAATATGCAAAAAATAAACCTAAACAGCAATTTGAATGACTATTTGAATTATTATTATCAATGAAATACGAGCAACCTCTTGATTCATAAAAACTTGAAATATGATGTATTTTAATTACCAGTCATTCTCGTCTAACCATAGAATATCGTAATTTTGCTAAATATTTTTGTTTTATTGAGCAATGAACGTATGAAATCAACTTCAACTTCGAAAAGAGCCAATGAATTTTTGGAACAGCTAATCACTTCTGTAACAACTGCTTTTCCCCGAATTCAACAAAGTTTTGATACATATCAGAATTCATGTTTTACAGCCAGACCACCCGAATTTTTCTGTCTTGAATTGTGCGGCGAAGCCGGAGAACTTGCCAATCTCGAAAAGAAAAAATGGAAAGGCAAACCTATCAGCAACGAACTGCTCGAAGAAGAAGCCGCCGATGTTTTAATTGCGCTTTGCAACTATTCTAATGCTCGCGGAATAAATCTTACCAGTGCAGTTGCCTCTAAATTACGAGCAATCGAAGAAAAAAGAGCACATCTCGAAAAGAGCAACGAACCATATTAACCCGATTTTTTTCGTAAATTGCACTCCCGAATTTGTAACGCGCTGATAGTTGGTTACTAAGTGATTTCTACCGCGCAAATCTCCAATTTATTAATTCCAAATACAGTTCCAATGAGTATTACTCCAATTGAAATTCCATGTCTTGACAAAGGGTTTGTTAGGCTGATTGATGTAATGGGTAATGATAATTCTATCGTTCAAGCAGCTCGCGTTTCGTACGGCGAAGGTACAAAGCGACTTACCGAAGATAGAGGTCTTATTCGTTATCTCCTGCGCCATCAGCATACTACGCCATTTGAAATGGTCGAATTTAAGTTTCATATCAAACTTCCAATATTTATTGCAAGGCAATGGATTCGTCATCGCACAGCCAATGTCAATGAATACAGCGGACGCTACTCCGAAATGAAAGATGAATTTTACATTCCGGCTCTCGGGAATATACGTCCACAAAGCACGATGAACAAACAAGGACGTTCGGATGAAACCTTCCCAACGGAACAAGCCGAAATAATCGCAGATAAGTTTGCCGCTTCGCAAGACCAAATGTATGCGGAATATCGTGAACTGTTGGAAATGGGTGTTGCACGCGAAATTGCCCGCATAAATCTTCCTGTTTCAAATTATACAGAGTGGTATTGGAAAATTGACCTTCATAACCTTTTCCATTTCCTTAAATTACGTATTGATGATCATGCTCAATATGAAATCCGTGTTTATGGTGAAGCAATTGCTTCTATTGTTAAAGAAATTGTACCTGTTGCGTGGGAAGCATTCGAAGATTATGTGTTGCATTCTCTCAAATTCTCGCGCCTCGAAGCCAATGCTATTACCGTTATGCTCGGTGAATTACCAAGCGATGAAACTCTTGCAGCTGCAGGCCTTAAAGGGCGTGAAGCACGCGAATTCAAAGATAAATTCAACCGTATGAAAAATCAACGTTAATCCTTCGCATGATGGAATTTGGTTATGAATATTTCACTTACTTTACGCCAACGACAAACACAGACAAGAACCTTTCTCTGTAGTATTTTGTTTGTGCTTTTGTTTGTGCTCTCGGGATGCCCTGCCTCGGTCGAACCCGTCAAAGAGCCGCTTTATTCACTTCCGAATGGTTTTCCTGATATTAATTTCCCCAAGGATAATCCTGTAACGGCCGAAAAAATAGAACTTGGACGTAAATTATTCTACGACCCGATTCTTTCGTCCGACAAATCAATTGCCTGTGCAAGTTGTCATAAACAAGAACTTGCATTTACTGATGGCAAGATTGTAAGTCGTGGTGTTAAGGGTGAACTTGGCAGTCGTAATTCTCCAACCATAGTCAATACGGGCTATGCCGAGCATTTATTTTGGGATGGACGTGCCTCTACGATTGAAGAACAAGCTTTTGCGGCAGCTACAAATCCTGCTGAAATGCGAGCTGTTGAATCTGTAATTGATGTTCGTTTACAGAAAGATTCTGCCTATTCTATTGAATTTCCTCGTGCTTTCGGAAACGGAACTCAGCCAACTCTGCGACTTGCAATGAAGGCAATTGCTACGTTTGTGCGGACAGTTCTTTCGGGTTCATCGCGGTATGATGAATTTATACATGGTGCTACTTCTGCTTTGAATGAATCTGAAATTCGTGGTCGAGACTTGTTTTTTAGTTATCGAACCCAGTGTGGTGACTGTCACAGCGGATATAATTTCACCGACAATCAATTTCACAGTACGGGGTTATTTACACATTATTTCGACCAAGGGCGGTATAATTTTACTATCAATAAATCTGATGTCGGGAAATTCAAAACTCCCTCGCTTCGTAATATTGCACTCACCGCACCGTATGAACATGACGGTCATCTTCCTACTCTCGAAGCAGTTATCGAACATTACAACGAAGGTGGTAAAGACTTTATTAATAAAGACAGCCGCATTCGTCCGCTCAATCTTACCGAAACTGAAAAGAAGGATTTAATCGCTTTTCTCAATACATTAACCGACAATTCACTTCTTAATAATCCTCGATTTGCTAAGAAACCGTAGAACTTCAGCCGTAAGACTACCAAGTTGTCTATTCACCCTTTGTTACACACCATATTTAAGCTCGCTTTTCTCCGTATAGGCAAATGTTTCAACTTCCTAATTAATGCTTTGTATATAAATACTTGTTTCATTTGTACTACTCTAAATCACAGAAGCAATAAGAATTCTTATGGAACTTCCCACGCCTCTTACTGACCTTTTCACGACTCTTACTGAAAATTTTTAGTCATTGAAAGAATCTCACTTGCCGTTGGTTGAGGTAAAAATGCTTAACTCCGTATTTTACATAAAAGCTATTGATCAGACGATGCTTCGTAATGCACAAAAAAAAACATCTCAGTCAAGGGTTAATTTATAATTCACCTGACGGAGATAATAACGAGTTTCGGTGGTTATTACCTGCTAATTGAGTTGTCATCTTTTGGGTTGAGAGAATTGATGCTTTGAGAGAAATTGATGTATGTATGAGTTTTCGTTAGGGGCAAACTGCTTGTAGGAAGGTGAACAGCCAAAACCAAGCCAAGCTCCGTTAGGTGCGTTCTGTTTTATCCTCTGGATAATTGTTGTTTATTAATTGAAGTAGTGTTAAAATGAAGTCTTAATAAACTACTTGACGGGAATTTACTTTCCTATCATATTACCGTGACCCGGTGGGTATGGATTGTTAGTTTTCGTATTAAAGTCAATTTTCTGAATTAGCTTCCATTTTCCAGATTCATTATCAAATCCAAATCTAAGATATGCTCGTACTTTTTCTTGGGTTATAGGATGAATGTAATAATCACTATAGAATTCATAGTGTAAAAAACCATTCCTTATTTCACAGTTTTTTTCATAAAAACCGTTGCTGAAATATTTTTTAATGTGTAACTGCCTTTTTTTTTAACAACCCTAATTCAAATTGATATTCGGAAAATGATGCTATTTCATTGTTTAATGCAATACTGTCCAACGAATCAGGATTACGAAGTATTTGCTCGCATAAATTCAGCGTTCCATCCGTTCCGCAAGAGAATAATGCGCACCCTTGAAATGCAAATACCGTTGAAAAACACACGAGCAGAAGGATTCTTCCAATTATAGTATTCATTGAATTAATGTATGTATTGATAATAGATACAATCCAAAACTATTAATAATTTTCAGCGTAAGCAACTATTAAAATTCACAATAAAACAGTTTTCATACATTACAATACAACTACTTCCTGATATTCAACATTTTTGTACGATATTCACTTGGAGTTTGGAGCACTAAAAGATACGTGCCTGAATTCAACATTGAAACATCAAGCTCGATATTTCGCTCACCCGCTGAAAGTCGCTCATTCAGTAGTGTGGCTACCGTCTGACCGAGAATATTCACAAGAGATAGTTTTGTAAGTCCATTTTCGACAGTAGTAATACCAATATGTGCTGTTTGCTGTATCGGCTGTGGCGGAGCAATCGTAAGTGCGGTGTTGCCTCCATCTGCTCTGTAGAGTCGCACTCCGCCATCGTTGCAAATTCCCAACACACAAAACCTACCGATGCTATCCGTTAAATAAATCCGCCCGCCGATAGAAGAATATTGTGTGAATCTGATATTCGTGGCAGTATCATTGCCAAGTCCGACAGCAAATTGTAGATTTCGCAGTAACCCATTGGGATTTGATGTAATAGGAATACGCATCCGTATAAACCGTTCACCGTTTTCTACATGGTTTTCAAGAAAATCTTGGTCAAGCGGAAGCAAAATTGTAGCATTAAAGCTCAATGTCATATCAATCTCTGTAGCCCGAGTTTCTGCTAAACTTTTTGTCGAAAGCAAACGAATCGGAATACTGACAACATCTCCGGGAGAAGCACAACTGTTGTCAATAGCTAATATAGCGTTACCGAGAACAATTTCAATTGGTAATGAACTCGAAACACAGCCGTTTGTATCGGTAATTGTAAGTGTGTATTTCCCCGATTGTGTAGCAAGTAGCGTCGGCTCATCTTTGGAAGGAATTTTGCTACCTTCATAAAACCATGTATAACGAGTTACAGGTGTTGTTGATGTTGAAATAATGGTATCGGTAGCAAGTGTCAAAATCGGCAATGGCGGAAGCAGGTGAACAACAACTTGTATGCTATCAGTTGATTTACAACCATTAGAATTTTCGACAGTGAGATAATACGTCGTAGTTTGACGCGGAGAAGCAAGCGGTTTGGCAATCGTCGTAGAATTTAATCCAATAGAAGGAATCCACGAAAAAGTAACGCCTCCTTTGCCCGAAAGCTCGGTTGTATCACCGAAACAAATGGCAATATCCGAACCTGCATCGACGACTGGAAGTGGATTTACACGAATCGTTACCGAGGCAGTTGTTTCACAGCCGTTTGCGTCCATTATTGTTACCGAATAGGAAGTTGTAACCTTTGGCGAAAATACAGGAGAAGGTGAATTAGCATCAGAAACTCCCAAAGCTGGAGACCAACGGTAGGAGTAAGGCGCAGTTCCAGAGATTCCATTTGCAGTAATTATAATTGAATTACCTTCACAAACTGAAGTATCTGCTGTGCTAAGAGTTATGCTTGGTTGCGAATGGACACGAATGAGAACGCTGTCTTCGCTCGAACATCCATTGCTGTCGGTAACAACAAGATGATATATTGTTGTTTCGGTTGGCGTTACAATTGGATTGACTGCTGAAGGATTACTAAGTCCAGTTTGAGGAAACCATTGAATAATGCCACGCCCTGTTGCATTTAGTTGAACTGATGAACCAAGACAGATTGCGGTATCTTCTCCGGCAGAAACAGTTTGTGTCTCATGAAGCCGAACAAATATTTGTGCCTGAGACTTACAGCCGGTACTATCAGTTACTGTAACAGTATAAAGTGTGCTGATTGGCGGAGAAGCATTCGGGAATTCTGCCAATGGATTGTCCAAACCAAGCGAAGGACTCCAAGAATAACTATACGGCTTCCGTCCTCCGAATGCTGACTTACCGATTACGGCAATACTTCCCGGACAGATAGCAGTGTCTTTGGCAACTTGTGCCACAACAGGGTTTGCAGTTCCTTCGGGAATTATCAGACCAATTTTATTTCCGCCGGATTGCCCTGCTTCAGCAGAGTATGTATTGGTTGTATTGAGAATAATTCCTGGATTTCCACCATTTAATGCCGGAATAATACTGTCTAAAACTTGAGTAGAATTAACTGCAAGCCATCCGCCACCGCCACCGCCACCAGTGCCATGTGGTTGAGAGGTATTTACATTTCCGCCGTTTCCACCTCGTGCTTCTACTCTAACGGGCGAAGTAATTCGTTCGACATCAAGAAAAACAGTGCCACCACCGCCACCGCCGCCTGCTCCGTCATTTGCGGAGTTTGTTGTTTGAGAATTTCCATTAGCTGAAATGATATTACCTCGCCCTACTAAAACACCGGATTTGATAATAACAATTCCGCCGCCTGCGGCACCTTTACTCCCTACTCCATTGTTTTGATGTCCACCTCCACCACCTCCACCCATAAATACTTTAGGATATCTGCCCGTAAAATCAAGTTTTCGTCCACCAACTCCGCCGTTCAAAAGTCCTGATGTATTCGTGGAATACTCGCGTCCCCCCATTCCGCCACCACCGCCGTTTCCGCCACCTCCACCGCCTGCATTATGCTGGTTTCCACCGCCACCCCCACTTGCAAGTGCACCACGGGAAGCAGAGTGTAATGAATCTACATCTGTTATTGATTCACCTTTGCCACCCCCACGATCAGATGAGAGAGCCGAATAATATTCCGGTGCATTATTTTGGATAATTGAACCTGTATTGAGCGCGCCACCTCGAAATCCTTTGCCACTCATATCTATCGAACTGAGAATATCAACAGCACCTGATGCCTCTAAAGCTAAAACACCACCGGTAGAGCCGTCCCAAGCAGGAGCAGTCAATGGTGCACCTTGTACCCAAGCCGTTATGTAGCGTGGCACACGAACGAGTTGCACAGCACCTTTTGGATTGTAATCTTGAACAAGTAAAAATTTTAATCGAATTGTATTTGATGAAATAGATTCGATCGTAACGAATTCAAAATTTCCTGCTTCTTTATAACCGGTAATAGTTCCAAAATCCGGTGAATTTGTAGTGTCAATATCTGCGCCTTTCATTTGGATGATAATAGCTTTGTCACCAACCGAAAAACCTGATGTGGAAATCACGCCAAGTGTTTTAGAACAATAATCTATAGTAGTAACTTTCGTATAAGAATTAATAACACCGGAAATGATTGTCGGCGGTTGTGAATATGCACTACCGAAAGTAAACATGATAAATATCGTCGAGAATAACAGTTTCATACATTGTTGATATATTTTCGGAGAAATAAAGTAGCAACCGCAAATTACATCAGATGAACAATTCATGCAAGAGTTTTCGGAGAAATCAGTTCTCAAACTATTGGTTAAGTATGAATGTAATTCTTGAAACAAGTTTGTTTAGTATATTTGCTTTCGAAAGGAACCCCTGATATTTGCAACTGCAAGGTATGGTTTCTCAAATATTTGCATTATTATATTCAAATCACAAATCAACATTTTGTAAGCCATATTCATTATTCCATGCTGTTTTCATGATTTCAATAACCTCGCCAAACGATTCACGAATTGAGTTGTATCGCAATTTACATGGAACGCCTCGAACTCATTCTGAGGCAAAAATATTCATTGCAGAAGGTACAAAAACTACTCGTGCTCTTCTCAAAAGCAGCATTGAAATAGTATCAATCTTTGCATTGACAGAATTTTACAATGATTATTCAGAGCTGATAAAAGAAAGAAAACTCATAGAGCAACAACTTTTCACAGCCGATAAATCTATAATGAACGAGATTGTCGGTTTTCGTCTGCATCAAGGAATTATGGCAATTGGGATTCAGCCGCAACCTAAACCGATTGAAGAAATTACTTTTCCGGTTGTTGCACTTTGCGGGATTATTAATTCAGAAAATGTAGGAGTTATAATTCGGAATTGTGCGGCGTTTGGTATTCGGTCGGTAATTGTAGACAGTTCTACAAGTAGTCCGTATTTACGACGTGCAGTGCGCGTTTCAATGGGAGCTGTTTTTGGTGTAGCTATATATATTGTCAAAGATTTGCTAAAAGTACTCTTAAGACTAAAGTTGGAGTTTAATGCATCAATTATCAGTGCAGAAATTAGCGAAAATTCTAAATATATCAACGAATTTACTTTTCCGAAAAATGCGATTGTGATATTTGGTAACGAGGGGAATGGGATTGACATGGATATACTGCGGGCAAGTGATGCAGTAGTATCTATTCCCATTCAACCGGATATTGATTCACTCAATGTAGCGGCGGCAAGCGCGATTATTCTCTATCAATTAAGCAGAGATATACACTGAATTAGTAGTTGAGTAATAATTTAGTCTATGTTTTAATATTTGTCGTATATTGCCGATAAACATATCGGTGTAATAAACCTATATTGATAAAACAGTACAGAAATACAAAAAATTATTACCTTTTTTGTCGGGCAATACCTTCAACTTTATATGAATCTTGGAATAATTCAACCAAATACAATCTCTCTTCCTCCCAGCAAACCTGAATTAAAACAGGAAGTTCCATCTGTGATGAACGAAGACACGTTTATAGAGTTTCGCGATTTTATTTATAAACACAGCGGAATATATTTTAATAACAGCAAAAAAGAACTTCTCGAATCTAGAATAGCTAAACGTCTCATTACTCATAAGATTTATTCATTTGAAGAATATTTTAATTTTTTACACTCATCTGAAGGACGTGTGGAAATTCCGATGTTATACGAATCAATTACTATTAATGAAACGTATTTTTTTCGTACCGAACAGCAATTTGAAGTATTGGAACAGGTTCTTATACCTGAAATTATCAAAGCACATCAAGAGCGAGGTGAAACAAATCCAACGATAAAGATATGGAGTGCTGCGGCTTCGAGCGGTGAGGAAGCATATACAATAGCTATTATTATTGCCGAAAAAATCAAACCACTTTACCCAAATGTAAAATTTCAGATAATTGGTACCGATATTAATAATACTGTCCTTGAGACTGCTCGACGTGGAGTGTATAAAGAATATGCCGTGCGTAATATCTCGCCTGAAATACTCAGAAAATACTTTACTCGTGAAGGCAATAGTTACCATCTTAGCCCCGAAATTCGAAGCTCAGTCTCCTTCCAACATCTTAATCTATTTGACCAATCTGCAATGGATTCAATTAGTGGAATTGATGTGGTGTTTTGTTGTAATGTTCTTATTTATTTTGATGTAGTTTCTAAAGTAAAAGTGATTGAAAACATCTATAAATCTATGAATAAAGCTGGTTATTTATTTGTTGGATATTCAGAATCCCTTCATGGATTATCTAAAGATTTTAGTCTTATTCATCTCCATAAAGCAATGGCATATCGCAAAGAATAAAATATGACATTCTATCTTCCTTAAAGAGTTTATAACTATATTATCTTATATCAAAATTCTTTTATAATTCAGCTTTCGTTGAATATGAAATGCTCATACAACTAACCTTCACTGTCCAGTCTTCATTGAATTACTCAAGACTAAGAAGTTCTATAAAATTACAACTAAAATGATAAAAAGCAGTTGTCATTATATTATTATAAATTATTGATTGTGTCATTTTCTCATAATGGAAGTATATTGCATGTATACAAAGAATTTATTGTACACTAAAATATTACAATCTACAGAATTAATATTGAAATTAAATATCTTAAAAAATTGTGGGAAAAATACACAAGATGAAAGTGTAAAATTCCTAATGTCCTAAAATAATTATACAATAATAAATTTACAATTTTCACATATATTCCAATAGTTATTACAATGAAAACACTTACGAAAGAAATTCAGGATTCTATAACACCTGAGGCAGCAATTGAAATTCTCAAAAAAGGTAACGAGCGTTTTGTAAATAATTTAAAATCAAATCGCAATCTTTTGCAACAAGTAAATGAAACTTCTGATGCACAACATCCTTTTGCCGTAATCTTGAGTTGCATCGATTCACGCACTTCCGCCGAACTAATTTTCGACCAAGGTTTAGGCGATGTATTCAGCATTAGAATTGCCGGAAATATTTTAAATGAAGATATTCTCGGTAGTATGGAGTTTGCTTGTAAGGTGGCAGGAGCTAAGGCGATTGCTGTGCTAGGACATACTAAATGCGGTGCAGTAAAAGGTGCCTGCGACGATGTAAAAATGGGGAATTTGACTGCTCTACTCAACAAATTAAAACCTGCTGTTGAAGCAGAAATTACAACAAAATCAGACCGTAATTCTACTAATAGTGAATTTGTCGAAAAGGTTGCCTCGCTCAATGTAAAGCAAACAATGTATCATATTCTCGAAAAAAGTCCAATCCTAAAAGAAATGATTGACAATGGTGAAATCGCAATTACCGGTGGAATGTATGATGTAGAAACCGGTGTAGTTGATTTTTATGAGTATGACTAACAATTTTATTTTGTGTATTTATTCAGTAACTCAAGTAATTGGTCGGCGGCGAGAGTAGGTAGTAATGTGCCTTCTGTAATTTGAGTTTCGAGCAAAGGAAGTTGGGTTCTAATTGGTGATAATTGATAGAATACCTCTCGAAATCCTTGCTCTAAGAGTTGATAAAACCATTGTTTGTTTTGAGTTGAGCGTAGTAATGTCAGTGAGCCGACTTGTGCACTCTTAGCAAAATATGTCTTGCAGGCATCCCAAGTTGAGTTAATTCCTCGATGTTCTAAAGCACTTGAAGTGAGGATTTGTGGCGACCAATGCTGGTATTTCGGACGAAGAAGTTTGATTGATGAACTGATTTGTAATTTTGCAAGATTAGCGAGATTTTCGGTTGTTCCGTCGGCTTTGGTTATGACAAAAAGGTCGGTGATTTCCATAATTCCGCGTTTAATTCCTTGGAGTTCATCGCCTGCATTCGGGAGCATCAACGCCATAAATAAATCCACCATACTTTCTACTTCTATTTCGGATTGTCCTACTCCGACGGTTTCGACGATAATAACATCAAAACCAGCAGCTTCACAGAGTAACATCACTTCTCGCGTAGATGAACTGACACCTCCTAAAGCTCCACCGGACGGAGCAGGACGAATAAAAGCATCATCTTGATTTGAGAGGTTATTCATGCGGGTTTTATCACCCAAAATACTTCCGCCGGAACGTTTACTACTTGGATCGACGGCGATAACTGCTATTCTATGTCCTTCGCTGATAATATGTTGCCCGAATATTTCTATAAATGTGCTTTTGCCGACTCCGGGTGCGCCTGTGATACCAATTCTCCATGATTTTCCCGTATGCGGAAGCAGTATCGAAAGCAGTTTGTGTGCATTTAAACGGTCTTCGTGGCGTGTACTTTCTACCAGCGAAATAGCTTTAGCAAGCAATCGGCGGTCGCCAGAAAGAACGCCTTCGGAAAGCATTTCAATTGGATACGTCATAATCATCTATTAAAATCACTGAAAACTTAAAAATAGAATCCGGTACACAATACTACTATTGAATATCAAAAATTCTTAATGTGCCGAAAATTGTCGTGTAATTAAAGATAAAACAGCATAGTAAACTAAACTATAAAATAGTTAGAGACGGATGAATCGCGATTGAAAAAAACGAAGATACTTTGGCTCGTACACCATTTCTAAACCGCTAATTTCTTCCCGACGTTCAAAAACATCAAGAATTGACTCTACTGTTACATCAATATGTGCTTGTGTATAAACTCGACGAGGGATTGTCAGGCGAACAAGTTCTAATTTTGGATAATGATGCTTTCCCGTCTTTAAATCTCGACCGGCTGAAACAATTCCACGTTCCATTGAGCGCACACCTGAATCAATATAAAGTTCTGCCGCAAGGGTTTGAGCAGGGAATTGATCTTGAGTTAAATGAGGTAAAAACATTTTTGCGTCTAAATATACTGCATGCCCTCCTACAGGACGAACAATAGGTACTCCCCATTCAATCAGCTTATCACCAAGATATTCTACTTGCCCAACTCGAGCACGAATATGGTCGTCTTGAACGGCTTCTTCTATTCCACGTGACATAGCTTCCATATCTCGTCCTGCTAATCCACCATAAGTGTGCATTCCTTCATACACTACAACAAGGTTGCGTGCTTCTTCGTAAATCTTCGTATCATTGATTGCCAAAAAACCACCGATATTTACGAGTAAATCTTTCTTTCCACTCATAGTACATCCATCGGTGTAAGAACAAAACTCTTTCAAAATTTCTGCCACCGATTTATCAGCATAGCCGACTTCCCGTTGCTGAATAAAGTAAGAATTTTCAACTGCTCTCGTTGCATCAAGCATAATTTTGATGTTGTGAGTTTGGCAATATGTGTGAACTGCTCGCAGATTCTCCATCGAAATTGGCTGGCCACCTGCCATATTAACGGTTGCGGCTACACTTACATAGGGAATTTTATCAGCACCAACACGAAGTATTAAATCTTCTAATTTTTGTAAGTCCACATTTCCCTTAAATGGATTTAGATTCATAGGGTCATGTGCTTCATCGACGATAATATCTACGAATGTTCCACCGGCGAGTTCTTGGTGTAGTCGTGTGGTTGTAAAATACATATTGCCGGGTACAAAATCACCGGGCTTAATGCAAATTTTTGAAAGTAAATGTTCGGCTCCACGGCCTTGATGAGTCGGAATTATATATTCATAACCATAATGTTTTTTAATATTTGCTTCTAAATTATAGAAGTTTTGTGAACCTGAATATGATTCGTCACCCATCATCATACCTGCCCATTGATAATCGCTCATTGCACTCGTGCCGCTATCGGTAAGCAAATCAATATAAACATCTTCTGAAAGGAGCAAAAAAGTATTAAATCCTGCTGTTTCCATCGCTTGTTTCCTTTGGGCTGGAGTCGTCATTTTTAAGCGTTCAACCATTTTAATTTTATACGGTTCTGCCCAACTGCGTCGTTCCGGTCTTGATTTTGTCATAAAATTATCCTTCTTACTGAAAAATTAGAAATAGCATCACAAATAACGGAGTAAATTGACTTTAATTTGAAATTATAAAATCTTATAATGAGAATTTAGTAATTGCTCACGTAGCCGGCAAACCGTAAATTTGTTATTATATTAACGTGAGTTCGGGATAAGA
>JAFDZU010000088.1 GCA_018266765.1 Bacteroidota bacterium | reverse complement strand
CATACTTTTTGATACACAACCGAAAATTGTTTTATATGTTTTGTCGGGTAGTCCTAAATGACCGGACAAGAATTCTATTTTGTTATGCTCTCAATCTGTTTATCTTGAAACTTGGACATTAAAACTACCATACAGACTGCACCGATGAGAGCAAAAAGCATATCAGATTGCGTATCCCAAATATATCCTTGCGTTCCTAAAAATGATTCGGCTGACTGTCCCGATACAACCGCCACAAACCATTCTAATAATTCGTATAACGCACTGACCGTTAGGCAAACGCAAATTGTTAGGAACGACAGCCATAATCCTTTTTTCACTATCTGTTGCCGCACAAACATTTCTCTCACAATCATTGCCGGAACAAACCCTTGAGCAAAATGCCCAAGTTTGTCATAATTATTACGGCTTTGGTGGAATATTTTTTGAATCCAATAGAATAATGGGACTTCTGCATACGTATAATGACCGCCAACAAATAGAATATAACAATGAAGTAGTATAAAACAATACGTCAAGTAGGTGAATCTAAATGGTCGAAAAGTGAGAAGCAGAACCGATAAACCGATAAGAGCAGGAAATACCTCAAGAATCCAAGTAAAATAATCATGCGGATTGATAGCCGATACCACCAAACCAACAGTATAGAAGATAATCAGTATCCAATACTTTTTCATGGCAATAACTGTGTTGTTAAATGTTGTATAATTGAAGTTAGTCCTCAACACTGCGCCAAATTAACAAAAAATATATTCTCTGTAAGGAAATACTACTGACAAACTAAATAATGCATTCAATTTGAAGTGCTTACTTACCAATCTTCTTGCATTTCGTCTGCAATCATCAGGCAATATTCGCGATAAGAGCTTTTCGGCAGTGCGTGAACAGTTTTGAGGAACGTTTCACGGTTTATAAACTTCATTTGCAGTGCAATTTCCTCCAAACACGCAATCTTTGTTCCTTGTCTTTTCTCGATTGCATGAATGAATGTACTTGCTTCGAGCATACTCTCGGGTGTTCCTGTATCGAGCCATGCAATTCCACGTCCCATAAGCTGAACTTTCAATCGGTTTTGACGGAGATATGCCGAATGAACTTCGGTAATTTCGACTTCGCCCCGCTGACTTGGGCGGACGTCGGGGGCAATATCGGTAACATCACTTGTGAAAATATATAGTCCGGGAATTGCATAATTAGATTTAGGGTTTTGGGGTTTTTCCTCTATGCTGACTACTTGCCCGCCTTCTCCAAATTCCACAACTCCATAACGTTCAGGGTCTTGAACTCGGTATCCGAAAATTGTTCCGCCTTCGTTGGTTTGTATTGCCTCACGAAGAAAATCTAATTTACCGTAGAATACATTATCACCGAGAATCAAACAAACTTGGTCATTCCCGATAAATTCACGTCCGTAGATAAATGCCTCGGCAATGCCTTTTGGTGCGGCTTGAACTTTATATTCAATATGGACTCCCCACTGCGAACCGTCGCCGAGGAGTCGTTCAAAGTTTGGTGTGTCTTGCGGAGTGGAAATAATTAATATTTCACGTATTCCTGCCAGCATAAGCGTAGCAAGTGGATAATAGATAAGTGGCTTGTCGTAGATTGGCTGAAGCTGTTTGCTAAATACTGCCGTTGTAGGATATAGCCGCGAACCACTTCCACCGGCTAGGATTATTCCTTTTGTATTCATAGTAAATCTCGATAGAAATAAAGATGATAAGTATTCGATAGTCAGATAAATCGTACAATTTTACTCAGGCAATTCTTTCTTCCAAATTGCATCGCCAATTTCAGCAACAAGCACTCCGCCAATAACGATTGCTCCGCCGAAAATTTCAAAGAATCTGAATGATTCGTTCAAAAGAACAACTGCCATTGCTGAAGCAAGAATCGGCTCAATCGAAAATATAAGTGCAACTTTAACGGGAGTTGTTTCACGTTGATAACGAGTTTGAATATACGTTGCTACAACTGAACCCAATATTCCCGTATAAAGGACTGCAATAATAAACGGCTTTGACGGCAACACTTGAATAATATCGCCTAAAAAGTGAGCAGGACTTCCCTCAAAACACAAATATGCACCGAAAGAAACAAAGGCAGTTAAAATAAATTGGACAACCGCAAGCCGAACCGAGAGAATGCCGATATCAGTCGAATCTCTTGTAAATACATCAGTATAAGTAATATAAACGCCCCAACAAATAGAGCAAAGAAGAGTCGCAATATCACCTTTGTTCAAGTGTGCAAAGTCGGGATTGGCGAATATCCATAATCCTGTGATAACAACCAACACACCGATTTTTTGAAATAATGAAATTGGTCTTCGTTCTACAATCCAATAGGTAATTGGTGCGAAAATTACCATTGCTCCGGTAATAAACGACGACTTGGAAACGGTCGTATAATTTAATCCCCAAGTTTGTAAGAGAAAACCGATGCTAAAAAATACTCCGAGTAATAACCCTTGTTGAATTTCTATGCGGGTAATTCCCCGCAAATATTTCCACCATAACAGCAGCGCAATACCGCTTGCAAGAGTGAACCGTAACCCTGAATATAAAAAAGGTGGTACATCCGTCAATGCATTCTTGATGATAACGAACGTTCCACCCCAAATAAGAGTAATAAATACTAATAACAACTCTGCTTTGAATGTTTTGAGCATGAAAATAATAGAAAACTACCGATGAGAAATGAAATAGAGCGTTGTTATTATAGAAAGACGATAAGAGTACTACTTACAAATTAAACACCATTTTTTCTGTCATCCTGAACTTGATTCAGGATCTCCGTTGCTGTTTGGTCGTGCTATTTCTGATAGATAAGCGGAGATGCTTAAAATGAATTCAGCATGACAAGATATTTAAAACTCGATACTACTTTTTGACGTTTAATTGTAAACACCCGCTTACCTTAAATTAACCCGAGCATTTCGATTGCCATTTGATATTTTTTGGCTGGCGGCATAATATACACACCGCTGACTAAATGCTTGGCTTCGCGGAGAAATTCTACGGCAATTGCCATTCCTTCGTGCATGGATTTCTCAATGCTGTCAGAATTATTCATACGAGAGCGAACCCACGCCGGAACAACCATTCCGGGAACTTCATAATGAAGAAATTCGGCATGACGAGCAGTTCTGAGAGGAATAACACCGAGCATGAAATGTAATTTAAGATGATGAGTTCTATTGAGGAATGTTTCGAGAGTTTTTAATTCAAATATCGGTTGTGAAAATACGATTTTTGCGCCTTCTTCGGCTTTAAGTTCGAGCCGGCGAACTTCACGGTCAACGTCATCGGCGGCAGGATTGCAAGCGCAACTTATGGAAAATTGAGTGGGCTTTCCTAATGTGTTACCCATGAGATCGTTGCCACAGTTCATGCGATTGATTGCACGTACAAGTCCAATTGAATCAACGTCATAAACGCTTGTAGCATTAGGGTAATCGCCGATGCTCGTTGGGTCTCCGGTAATTGCAAGTATATTGCGTAATCCAAGTGCGTAACCGCCGATTAAATCAGATTGCAATCCAACCATATTTCTATCACGGCACGCCAAATGAGTAATGCATTCGATTCCGACTTGCGATTGAATTAAATGGGAAATAGCAATCGGCGAAATCCGTACTCTTGCTCGCGCTCCGTCGAATACATTCACGGCATCAATTCCATTATCTTTTAGAAAGTGGGCGGCCGCAATTACCGAATGCATCTCCAGACCACGAGGAATTTCTACCTCGACTGTTGCCATGAATTTAGAACCAATATTTCTCTCGAACTGCGAACGTTCATCTTGCTGATTATCAAATGTAGGAACAATCTTTGGTGCTTTTGCCGGAATTTTTGCTTCGCCAATTGTTGCATTCTTGACAATGGTTGCGATAGCTCTGATATGTTCGACACTTGCCCCGCCGTCTGCACCAATGATAGAAACACCCGCTTGGACAAGTTTGAGAGCCACGCTTGCCACATATTCCGGCTCGGCATTATAATTAGCCCGTCCGTCCACAAGTGTAGGAATTGCAATATCAGGAAGCGAACAAAGTGGAATATTCGTACCATTAATAGACTTGATAATATCCACCATTCTATTCGGTCCGACGGTAGAACTCGCTCCAAATGCTGTGAGGTTATGTCCGGCAAGTCTATTGGCAATATCAGCCGGAAATGACGTAGCAAGAACGCTTCCATCTTCGGGAAATGCTTTGAGTGCAACAATCGGAACTTCGGGTGCCACAAATTGGGCGGCTTCGATTGCTATTTCAAGTTCGTGAATATCCACGAATGATTTGAGCATCAGAACTTCTGCACCGCCATCGAGCAACGCTATGATTTGTTCGATAAAAACTTCTTTTGCTTCGCTATCGGTGAGTGTGCCGATTGGTTTAAAAAAACGTCCTGTCGGGCCGACTACTCCAGCAACGTATCCTTTGTGAAGTGATACAGTTCGGGCAATCCACACACCTTTTCGATTAATTTCATATACTTTGTCGGAGAGTCCAAATTTTTCTAATGCGAGGCGATTTGCGTGTTGGGTGTTTGTTTTGAGAAGTTCTGCACCGGCATTGAGAAATTCGCGATAAATATTTTCGAGGACAACGGGATTTTTTAAATTATAGAGATCAGTGGGCAATTCGTTACAACCGCGTTTTTGAAGTTCGATAGCAATTGAGCCGTCGGTAACAAGCGGGGATTTTCCGAGTCGTTCATTAAAAGGAAGTTTGGTCATGGAAAAATAAAAGTTCAGAAATTAAAATTAGTGGGCAATGCTCGTATTTTGTGCATTAGCAGATTCAGTTTGAGCAATTGAATCGAATGTATATTGTTTAGAAGCAAAGAAATAGAGATATAATGCGCCAATTAACATAGCGGTGTCTTCCATAACTTTGAGCCATCCAACTTTTGATGCTTTTTCTGCCGAACCTTGGGAAGTTTGGGCAAAACATCCGCAATCAATATTATAACCTCTAAAAATTGCAGAGATTATTGCAATTAAAAATACAATCAACATTCCTGAAATAAGTGCCGATGAAGCACGGAGTCGCACTCCGATTACCAAAAAAATTCCCGCAAGAAGTTCAATCCATGGCATTATAAGTGCCATAATATTCAACAAAACAGTAGGAATAAGATGATAATTGTTGATAGATTTGGCAAAAGCGTCGGGTTCGGCAATTTTATCCAATGCCGCAAAAATGAAAATACCACCAAGTACTAAACGTACTACAAGCGCGAGAATCGGATTATTTAGGATAGTTTTCATAGTTTATCAAGATTAGATGTTAATCATAAACAACGTAGTTTTGTTCAAAATTACGGTTTTTACGTATGCTAAAAAAGGAGAAAATAATGAATTCTTGCTTAAAGAATGGTTTCAGCTGTTCAAAATATTTTATAAAAATTTCATTTCTTCCTACTTTTCTGATTTTTGATGTTGGAGAAATGAAAAAATTAGCTTAGTTTCGATATGATTATTTGTATTATCTCTTTTTAGTTGTTGATTTGTATCATTTTTTGAGGAGTAAATCGAATGAAATATTGGATGGCCGGATTATCGGTTACTGCTGCTCTGATGGTGGGAAGTTGCGGCGGAAAAATAGACGAGATGCGCCAAGCGGTGCAGAATGTAAAGGAATTAAGTAAGGCAGGTGAGAATATCGAAAAGGCGAACGAAGTGAACCAAGCACGGCACGAAGAGCGTCGTAAACGAGGTGATACCCTTGCAATGCCATATCAAGATTTGCAAAAGTATCTTCCTGAATCTATATCGGGTTATGCTCCTCAAGAGCCAACCGGCTCGACGATGAACATGACGGGAATGTCGTACTCAACTGCCGCTCGCAGGTATACAAAACCGGGCGCAGACGGCTCTGAAGAATCCGTTGAAGTTACGTTAATTGATTATAATGCATCAGCAGACCTCTATACAGGAATGACTGCTCTATGGGGAGCGAACTTCTCAATGGAGGACCAAAACGGGTATTCACGCTCATTTGATGCCGGTGTAAAAGATGTTGCGGGATGGGAACATTATGATAAGCAAGGGAAAAATAGTGAAATTACCAACGCACTCGGAGGTCGGTTTATTCTTACGGTGAAGGCAACCGGTCAATCAAACAACGACATGACGAAATCAATTGCTAAATCAATGAAATTGTCCGATTTAGCTGCTAAATAGTTTCTATGTAATGAATCTATCGTTTAGATTTTTTTCTTTTTATTTATTAATTATGAGGTATTA
>JAFDZU010000087.1 GCA_018266765.1 Bacteroidota bacterium | reverse complement strand
ACTGCGTTTGGTGGGGGAAGATGAGATTGAAAAGCTAAATATCTACATTTTTGGATGGGATTCTGAGAGACAATATTTCAGTATACATCTGCCATGTCAACAAGCTAATAAGGACAAACTTGCCGATTTATTAATAATATCTGACACTCAAATTGACAGATTTACCGAATTTAGTTGATAATGTAATAGAAACATGTATTGGCACACATTTCTTATAAAGTAATAATGCAATTGCAAATCAATTTATTTTTATTTGTGTATCACTATAATTGAATTAGGAGATAATTATGACAATGTTGAAATTTGAGCCATTTCGTGGCTTTGAATCGCTCACTCGCAGAATGAATGAATTTGTGGGTGATATTGAAAAAGGTGTTCGTTTTGAAGTTGGTGATTTTTCACCTCGAGTTGATATTTCTGAAGATGAAAAGAATATTTATCTTCATGCAGAACTTCCCGGTATTACTAAAGAAGATGTTAAAGTTTCTGTTAACGAAGAAAGAATCCTTACTCTAAAAGGCGAGAAGAAAAGAATAGATAAAGTTGAGGATAAAAATTTTGTTCGTATAGAACGTAATTATGGAAGCTTTGCTCGCTCGTTTGTTCTGCCTGAAAATGTAAATTTTGAATCAGTCGAAGCACAATTCACCAATGGAATTTTGGAGGTAGTTCTACCAAAAACAGAACCCGTAAAACCAAAAGAAGTATCGGTTGAAATTAAGTAAACTCCGATAAAATTTAGAATAGCAAGGAGTAGGTAAGCATAAATTTTGCGAACTACTTCTTGCTATTATTATGTATGAAAATTAAGTTATCTATATATTTTTAAAAATTTTAAGAAGGACAAAACAATGAGTAAAACAATAGGAATTGATCTAGGAACAACAAATTCCTGTGTATCAGTAATGGAAGGCGGCTCGCCAATAGTAATAGCTAATAGTGAAGGCGGAAGGACAACACCATCGGTTGTTGGCTTTTCAAAAAATGGTGAACGTCTTGTCGGCCAAGCCGCGAAACGACAATCAATAACAAATCCAAAGAACACGGTTTATTCTATAAAACGATTTATGGGAAGACGTTATAATGAAGTTGGTGAAGAAGCTAAGATGGTTCCTTATAGTGTAGCCGCCTCTTCCGATGGCAATTCTGTTAGTGTAGACATCGATGGACGTGCTTACTCTCCGCAAGAAGTTTCAGCAATGATTTTGCAAAAAATGAAGCAAACTGCTGAGGATTATCTCGGTCAAAAGGTTACAGATGCTGTAATAACTGTTCCGGCATACTTCAATGATGCACAACGCCAAGCAACAAAAGATGCAGGTGAGATTGCAGGATTGAATGTAAAAAGAATTATTAACGAGCCGACAGCTGCAGCACTTGCGTATGGTTTAGATAAAAAAGGACAAAATGTTACAATAGCTGTTTATGATCTAGGTGGTGGTACATTTGATGTGTCAATTTTAGAGCTTGGTGATGGTGTATTCCAAGTGAAATCCACCAATGGTGATACCCACTTAGGCGGTGATAATTTTGACCAACGTATGATTGATTTTCTTGCAGATGAATTTTACAAGCAAGAGAAAATTGATTTGCGTAAAGACCCAATGGCACTTCAACGTCTTCGTGAAGCCGGTGAAAAAGCCAAAATTGAGCTTTCTCAAATGCTTCAAACAGATGTTAATCTTCCATTTATTACTGCAACAGCCGATGGTGCTAAACACTTGAATATAACAATCTCTCGTGCAAAATTTGAGTCGTTGTGTGCGGATTTATTCGAGAAGACACTTAAACCATGTGAAATGGCTATTAAAGATGCTAAAATTAATCCAAGTCAAATAGATGAAGTTATTTTGGTTGGTGGGTCAACTCGGATTCCTAAAATCCAAGAACTTGTAAAGAATTTCTTTGGAAAAGAACCTTCTAAAGGAGTAAATCCTGATGAAGTAGTAGCAGTCGGTGCGGCTATTCAAGGTGGAGTTCTCACTGGCGATGTTACGGATGTATTATTACTTGATGTTACTCCATTAACACTTGGAATTGAAACACTTGGAGGAGTTATGACTCCAATGATCCCAGCAAATACAACAATTCCAACAAAAAAAATGGAAACATATTCTACTGCTTCTGATAGTCAAACTTCAGTAGAGATTCATATTCTCCAAGGTGAACGACCGATGGCACGTGATAATCGTTCGCTCGGTAAATTCCACCTCGACGGAATCCCGCCCGCACCACGTGGTGTTCCGCAAGTTGAAGTTACTTTTGATATTGATGCTAATGGTATTCTTCACGTTGCCGCTAAAGACAGAGCAACTAATAAGGAGCAAAATATTCGGATCACATCTTCGAGTGGATTAGATAAGAGCGAAATCGAAAAAATGCGCCATGATGCACAAGAACACGCAACTGAAGATAAAAAACGCAAAGAAGAAATTGAAATGCGTAATCAAGCGGATAATCTTATTTATTCTACAGATAAGCAACTCAAAGACCTTGGCGATAAGATTCCTGCTGACCAAAAAACGAAGATTGAAGAAGCAAAAGAACGTCTTTCTGACGCTGTAAAAAATAACCCTTCGGATGTTCGTGCCGCAATGGATTCACTCAATCAAATTTGGAGTGAAGCATCTACGAAAATGTACGAACAAGCCGCGCCTCAAGATGGGCATACCCCGGACGATGGTTCTGGGAAAGCCGAAGAGCCAAAAGTAGAGGAAGCAGATTATACGATTGTTGATGAGAAATAAAAAGCGGGAATGAAAGAATAATTATCCCCGAAATGAAGCGCGGTTGAGGCAGTAAATGCCCGCCGCGCTTTTTGTTTTCGGTTAGTTGTTTCAGAGAAAATTAGAATATCGGACTAACCATCTTTGCTTCAACTGCGCATAGATAAAGAATGAACGCTACACAAAGATATGTTGCAATAGTAATCAAAACTGTAGAACCAAAAAATTTTAATGCAGTTCCCGATGAAGATTTTGGTGTGAATTTTCCACCTGAAATATCCACGAGTGAGAACATTTCATCAATCAAGAGATGCGTGATGAATCCGATAACAGCACTCGCTGCGGCTAAATTTTGAACAAGACCGGGTGAATTTCTAAAGGCAAGAAATACCAATCCACCCCAGATTATCGCCGCAGGAATACTATGAATTATTCCTCGATGAACCGTGAATCGTTTAATTATTTGCTTAATTAAAAACCGAGTTCCTAAATATGCACCAACTGACAGCAGTAAAATTTGAGAAGCACTCAGTAAATTCACAGAAAATGCTTGCATTACAAAGACAGGAGCAAGTGCGCCGGTAATACTCACCACAAATTCCGTCGGCTTGCTTACCGGACTATCTACATCGGGCATCAATCCACCTAATCCACAGAGCGTTGCACACGCAAGCGAATCAATGGGTGTGGCATGAAATAAATACGCCGCTCCACCGCCGCAAGCAATGCCCGCAACTACCGAACCTGTAAGATGATGAATAAAATTACCCATAGAATATTTGCGATTCAATCAACGATTGAATCTATAAAAATCATTTCGCAGGAACAAGAAAAAATACCACTAAAAAGAGAACGCTTAATAGGAATAAAGTGCGCCGCGCACGCACTGCATCTAATTGTTTATAATGATGCCAAATATGAGCAAGTGAATAACAAACCGCTACCAGAGCAGCAGTTAATATTATGATTTCAAGTGGCGAAACAATAGTCGGAAGAAAGTGTTTAATTCCCACATTTGCTACTGTGCCATAAATTAACATTCCTTGTAAAAGATAGATAAAAAGGGATTCCCTTCCACAAAGAAGCAGTACATCGGTAATGCGCTGAAACCGAGTTATAAAATTTTCGCCAAGATAGAGTAATGCAAAGACTACTATAATTCCTGATGTACGAAAAAGTGCATGTCCCGGCGATACAAACCACCAACTTTGCCAGCCCGGGTACTCAAATGGCAAATCTTTAATGATAAAAACAATAATCGTGCTAAGTACACTCGTAATAACAAGTTGTTTCGCAATTTTTGATTTGTTGCTCACCTGCATAAATATTCCCGTTATCGTTGCGCCAGCAAAGAAATATCCACTCCATGGAAAAAGCGGAAACGGAGAAACGGATTCGCGGGCAAATAATGTAGCAGGAAAGACAGGCATAAACTGAAAAATATCTGCCGCCCATACAAGTGGAGTCGAAAAGAAAATACCCACTGTAAGCAAACCGAACACCCACACAAGAGGAGCTTTGCGCGGCAAAATTAATACAATCAATAATGCAACAAGAGAAGAAAAAACAATGCAATGCAAGACATCCGATTGTAAAATTGAGAGAACTTGCTCGGGCGTTGACTTGATAATTCGCCAAAAAGAAAACTCAGGAAAATGCGCCCAATATGCCGCTGCTAAGATAAAACCTAATCGTTTAAGATATAACCAAAAGGGCGGTGCAAATTTTTTATAATCTTCAATCTTACGTGAGGCGGCAATCCAAAATCCTGCTCCTGCACAAAAAATAAAGCAGACAGCCACAAATCCATTTGAGATACTAATGCCACTAAAAAACCACCCACTTTGATATTGCGAACTTAAAAATGAATTAACCACGTGAGTTTCTATCATCCAAATTGCCGCAAGTCCGCGCAGTAAATCTATAAATATCAAACGCTGTTTTGATGTGATTGTAGAAGTGCCCATGAATACAATTAGTTATAAGTTGAATTTATTTTCTGTCAAAATTCTCAGCAAGTAATGCCATTACCGCCATTCGAATTGCTACTCCGTTAGTAACTTGTTTTTGAATAAGGGATTGCGTGGCATGAGCTACATCGTGGTCAATTTCTACTCCATAATTTACAGGTCCAGGATGCATGATTAGTAGATTCGGCTTGCTTTGAAGATGAATCATTTTTACACCGTAGAATTGTGAATATTCTTCTAAACTTGGGAGTAAACCGCCTTCCATACGTTCGCGCTGGATGCGGAGAATATTCAGTCCGTCCGCCCATTCTACGGCAGCATCTATTGTTTTGAGAAGTGTTATATTCCAATGTGAGTAATCGTGAGGAAGTAGAGTTCCCGGGGCAAGAAATCCTACATTAGCGCCAAGCGTTTGGAGTAAGGTTGCAGTAGAGCGTGCTACTCGGCTATGGAGAATATCGCCGACAATACAGATGTTTTTTCCGTCAAGTTCGCCGAAGTGCTGTAGCATTGTGAGAATATCAAGCAATCCTTGTGTGGGGTGCTGGTGCTGACCGTCTCCTGCATTAAGAAAAGCGCAATGCGAGAAATTGCTCATTAATTCCACTGCTCCCGAATGAGAATGGCGCACGAGCCAAATATCCACGCCCATTGCATCAATTGTATTGAGAGTATCAATAAGTGATTCGCCTTTTGATAAACTGCTCGCCGAAGCTGTGAATGAAAGAACATCAGCACCAAGTCGCCTTGCCGCTAATTCAAATGATAATTTTGTGCGGGTAGAACCTTCAAAAAATGCACTAACGACCGTTTTACCACGAAGTAAGTCATATCTATGTGCGGCTGAAATCCCATTGCTAATGAATTCATTGGCGCGAGAAGTAATTGTAAGAATATCGGAACGAGAAAGTTGGCTTGATGAAAGAAGATGCTTGTGCGGGAAGATGTTTGTCATAGAATTTAGCGATAGCATACAACAAATTACTCCGCAAAAATATCAATTACTCGTGAAGTTTTATGTATAATTTGAAATTATTAATAAAAAAAAGCCGTTCTCTAAGGAACGGCTTTCAAGATGATAGGCAATTATTACCGACAAGATTTGATAACTATTGCTTCAAAAAGTAACAATATTATCAGTTACTATTGACGACTGTTTTAAGCGATTTTCCGGGAGCAAATTTCGGCACGTTCCGAGCAGCAATATTAACCGCTTCACCGGTACGTGGATTTTTACCTGTACGTGCGCTCCGTTTAGAAACGCCGAAAGTACCAAAACCAATAAGCGAAACAGATCCGCCTTTTCCTAATTGTTCGGTAATTGCACTAACGACCCCGTTGAGTGCCTTTTCGCTGTCCACTTTGGTCAAACCAGAGCTTGCGGCTATACTTGCGACTAATTCCTGTTTATTCACGGATGCCCTCCCTTCTATAAATTTCTACAATTGTTTATTGCGCCACAAAATTAGTTTATTTCGACATACTTGTCAAGCATTATTTTTCTGAAATTAGAGAAAACATTAAAAATCTTTGAAAATGGCTTAAATATGCGCCTTAGAGGGGCATTTTTGGTCATTTATAGACTAAATTTACTCCGATACTGAATAAACCAGAAACCAAATAAACAGATGAAATAAGCTTGATACCGGTATTTTACTTGGCAATTCAGATTCACTTTGCTAAATTACTCGTAATTATATGAGTAGAGATGCTCAATATCGCTTCTAAAATAATTATTAGTGCCTCCGAAAAAACAGAGATAAATTAAATAGATTAGCTTATCCATAAGACAATAAAATATCAGCCGATGGCAATTATATGACAAATGAACAAGCAATGACACGAGCAATTGAACTCGCTCTTCTGGGAACAGGTAATGTTAGTCCTAATCCTCGTGTGGGATGTGTCATTCTCAAAAATGGGAGGATTATCGGCGAAGGGTGGCATCGGCAATTTGGAGGCGCGCACGCTGAAGTAGATGCAATCTCAAATGCAACCGAAGACATAACAGGTGCAACAGCCGCCGTTACTCTCGAACCATGCTCACATTTTGGAAAAACCCCGCCTTGTGTTGATTTGCTTATTCAAAAAAAAATAGCAAAAGTTATTGTTGGGATTGAAGATGTGAATCCACTCGTTTCCGGTAATGGAATTGCAAAACTTCGTAATGCCGGTATCGAAGTAGAAGTAGGAATCCTTCGGGATGAATGTACGTGGCTCACCCGATATTATGCAAAAAACATTACTACAGGAATGCCCTATATCGTGGCAAAAGTTGCACAATCATTCGATGGTGCTATCGCTACCGAAAGAGGTGAATCACAGTGGATTACTTGCCAAGAAAGTCGCCGCAAAACTCATGCTCTCCGTGGTGAATTCGATGCCGTGATGATTGGCAAAACTACAGCCCTAACCGATAATCCTTCACTAACAGTTAGACTTACCGACGGTAGGCAACCGTGGCGTGTAATTGTAGATTCTAATCTGTCGTTGCCGTTATCACTTGGTATTTTTACAGATGAATTTCGTTCACATACTGTTATTTGCTGTAATGAATATCAAGCCAACAGCAAAAAAGCTGATGAATTACGCAGTGAAGGTGTGAAAATATTGGGTGCGGAAACTATAGAAAATGGATTGATTAATCTTCGCGTAGCATTTTCACGCTTATCAGATGAATACAAGATAGCGTCTATTCTGGTTGAAGGCGGTTCGACGTTATTGTCATCATTGGTGAGCGATAGATTGATTGATGAATATCACTTTTTTATTGCTCCAATAATCATCGGTAAAGGACTAAGAGTGTTTGGGAATTTTTCTGCCGGTTCGTTAGAAGGTAGCCCAAAATTAAAGATTGTTTCAACGCAAAAAAGCGGTGATGACCTTTATGTTATTGCGATTTAAATTATTTTTGCAAAAATAAATAGTATCAGATTTTTATTATAATAATGTCGTATTTATTCTTTTTTTTAGGAAATTCAATGAAATATACAGTAACGATTTTGGCATTTCTACTTATTGCCGGAGCAAATCTTCAAGCCCAAAATATCAAGGCAACTACCCAAGATGGTAAGGAAGTAATTCTCGCCCCAAATGGAACGTGGAAATACTCCGACCCCACAATTATTAAAACAGGCATGAAGCCCGTAACGGCTACGAAATCCGTAAAAAGTACGATTGTAAAAGGTTTTGAATATTGGATGGACGCTAAAAAATGGGTTGCATCCAAGAAAAAAGATACAGAGAATGCTGAGTTTCAATTCAATCATTCCGACGGTAATTGCTCGATTATCATTTTTACCGATAAAAATTATGTTTCGCCTGATAATTACGCTCAGCAATTTATAGAAGGTTTGCATCAAAGTTCGCCGGACGCAAAACTTATCAATGAAGAAAAGCGAATCT
Source organism: Bacteroidota bacterium (assembly GCA_018266765.1). GTDB lineage: Bacteria > Bacteroidota > Ignavibacteria > Kapaibacteriales > UBA961 > JADJXV01. The sequence continues at coordinate 2,439 of JAFDZU010000087.1, read as the reverse complement.
TTAATGGAGTAGAAGTTCGCTTGGTTGCTGTAGATGCAGTTTTTGAAAATATTACATTTCGCTATTATGTATGCTTTTATTCGGGTAAAAAAGGAACAACGCAAATTATTTCTTATACTGCTCTTGAACTTTTCCCGCAGTTTGAAAAAGAAATCGTTGATTTTATGACAGGATTTGTAATTAAAGACTAAGTGCCTTAAAAACAATATATTTTAAAAAACCGAAACGATTTTTCAGTGCCTTGTCATGCTGAATTTATTTCAGCATCTCCGCAAGTAGAAGAAAAAGTACGACCAAATAGCAACTGAGATCCTGAATCAAGTTCAGGATGACAGAAAATAATTGATATTTAATTTGTAAGAAGTAGTCCTTATATCATTCTTCGTGCTTTTAGCTCAAGATATTTATTAATCGTATTCACGGTGAGTTCTTTGGGCGGAGTTAAGACTGCTTGTATTCCAAATCGTTCAAGTTCCTTGGCGATTAGCCGTTTTTCGTAGGCAAATTTCTCGGCAATAGTCTTTAAATAAATTTCTTCGGTAGTAGTTGCCGGTGCGTTTAATAGTTCTCGAAGTTCAGTGTTTTCAAAGAAAATTACAACCAAAAGATGTTGCCGTGCAATACTCTTTAGATAGGGTAATTGCCGTTCGAGTGATGAAAGTGTCTCGAAGTTGGTATAAAGCAGAAGCAGACTGCGTTGAGGCACTTTTTTGCGAATCGTTGCGTGGAGAAGTTCATAGTTTGATTCGGTAAAACCCGTTTTTTCGGCGTAGAGAAGTTCTAATATTGTATGCATTTGCGAAGTTTTTCGTTCGGCCGGAAGAAGCGAACCTATCTTACTTGCAAACGTAATAATTCCTGCTTTGTCTTGCTTGAGCAGTGCTACATTTGATAAAATTAGTGAAGAATTTATTGCATAATCAAGCAAACTCAATCCCTCAAACGGCATTTTCATCACGCGCCCTTTGTCAATTACCGAATAAATATGCTGTGCTTTTTCGTCAGTAAAATTATTCACCATCAAATCTCCCGTTCTTGCTGATGCTTTCCAATTCACCAAACGGTAGTCGTCGCCGCGCACATACCGACGAATATGCTCAAACTCCATAGATTGACCAATGCGACGAATTTGCTTGATACCGGCATCTGTCAGGCGGTTACTAATGGCGAGAAGTTCGTACTTGCGAAGCTGAATATAGGACGGATAAACGGGCACAACGGCATTCTGCGAAAATGTATATCGCCGACGCACAAGCCCAAGTGACGACGAAGCAAAAATATTCACTGCGCCAAAACTATATTCTCCTCGTTTGGTCGGGCGGAGCGAGTACCGAGTAGTACGCACTTCGGCGGGCTGTAATACCAGCTCGAAAAACGAATCACGCACTTGAAATTGAAAAGGAATTTCGTCAATAACCGTTGTATTTACTGGGAATAAATAGTGATTTTCGACGGTAATATCTATATCATTTTGGTCGCCGTTGGATAGTTTATCGGGTGTGATGCGCCTAGCGCGGATACCTTCGTTGGTGCGATAGAGACCATATATTTCCACTCCAACAAGCATCACAAATATTAGTAACGCACCTTCGCCGGTGGGCATGAGAACAGGAAACGGATAAGCAATGCCAAATAGAAATACCAATCCGCCCATCACTCCAAAAAAGCGATTCGTCAGATAAAGAGATGCTATGACTGAGCGAAATAATGTAAGCATAGAGAGAGATGGGGGGAAACCCATTAAACCTTTGTAGTCATAATTTAATTATAAAGTTAGAGCATTCTAAGAATTTTAGATTAGAACATTCCGGGACTCATTTTATATTCATGAGCAAAGGGAATAAGAAGCTTTACCATTTCTTCTAATTGATTCGATTCCCAAGCACCGGATGATACTACAATTTTTGCGATATACTTTCTACCGTTGTAAAAATGTAAATTAGTTAATTCATTGCTCTGTGGTGTATTTTTAAACAAACTCAAAGTTCTTGTATTGTATGCTAAATAACCGGCTGTTGAATAATGTACTGTGACAGTGCGCTTTTGAAAAAAATATTGATAATAAACGACAAGAAACTGTTTTGTGCTTTCATCAAAGTGAATGCTAATCACAACCCGTCTAAAAACATGAAAAATATTTACAAAGAAACCAATTATTATGATTCTGTGAATAGGGTTAAAAATATCAATTGAAAACCCAAGCCATGAATGCAATAAAAAGAAAACTAGCATGAGAGATAAGACAATTCCCTTCGTTATATGATATAATGGAAATTTCTTTCTTTTAAATTCCATAAGATATTTAATTGGTTGTAAATTTTACATTAACCAATAATTTAACGTGAGTTCGGGATAACCGTTACATAGAAGTAATTATTATTTATATAGTTAGCGTATCACAAAGCCAATAAATGAGGGACTCTTCATAATTTTGCAGTC
>JAFDZU010000086.1 GCA_018266765.1 Bacteroidota bacterium | reverse complement strand
TGGATTGACGGTAATTTTAACCGTGTCATAATTTACACAACCGGATGAATTAGTTACTGTTAAAATATATTCAGTTGTTTGATTCGGAGATGCAGTCGGATTGGATATTGTCGTATTATTCAAGCCAATTGAAGGTTTCCAATGGTAAGAATTTCCAGCTAATTCTGACGTTCCGATTTGCACACTTTGACCAACGCATATAATCGTATCTTGTCCAGCATTGACTATTGGTGGTGGAATTATTGAAACGGTAACAAACGCTGAGTCTATACATAATCCACTCGAAACAACAACTTTATAAGTAGTTGTTTTTGTTGGGTTAACAATTGGATTTGCAATATTCGGATTATTTAAACCAACACTTGGCGACCATAAATATTCATTTCCGCCACTCGCTAAAAGCTGAACTGATGAACCTTCACAAATCGCAGTATCACCCGAAACTATAGCTGAAATATTCCCGACTGTTACCAAAAGTGTATCGAAATTCACACAACCGCCAACGCCCGTAACGGTCAAAATATACTCAGTTGTCGCACTTGGCGAAGCAATTGGATTTGATAGTGAACGGTCGTTCAACCCGTTTGTTGGTTGCCAAGAATATGTGTTGCCAGCAGTTGCTTTTTCACCAATTTCAACACTTGCACCTGTGCAAATAGTTTTGTCTTCACCTGCATTTGCTGTAGGTTTTGGATTGACGGTGACTGTCACCATAGCAGAATCTCGGCATGTTCCACTTGAAACTACAACTGTGTAGGTTGTTGTTAATGTTGGTGTTGCAATTGGATTCGATATCTTTGCATCATCTAAACCGACACTTGGCGACCATTCGTATTCGCTTCCGCCACTCGCCAAAAGTTGGACGCTTGAACCCGCACAAATAGCAGTATCTCCCGAAACTTTGGCGACAATATTCCCAACAGTAACTAAAACTGTATCATACGCCACACACCCCGCACTATTTGTAACAGTAAGAATATACTCGGTTGTGCCGCTTGAAGGCGAACATATCGGGTTGGCAATCGTTGGGTTGTCTAAATTTGTAATTGGTTGCCATGAATAGATGTTACCGGGTTCTGGCTTGTCGCCGAGTTGGGCGGTTGCACCTTCGCAAACTGTTTTATCAATTCCCGCTTTTGCTCCTAAAAATGGTGTTACTTTTACTGTTACAAACGCTGAATCTACACAATTTCCACTCGAAACTATTACTTTATATCGTGTTGTTGTAATTGGTGAAGCTGTTGGATTTGCACTACTTGGATTGTCTAATCCTATTGGCGGAATCCACGAATACGCACTTCCGCCACTTGCCAAAAGCTGAACTTTTCCACCTCCACAAATTACAGTATCACCCGAAACTATCGCCTTCGTTTTCGGGATAACCGTAACGAGAACCGTGTCATACGCTGTGCAACCGCTTCGATACACCTCCAAAATGTACTGCGTCGTTTTTGTCGGCGAAGCAATCGGATTGGGAAGTGTCGGGTTATTCAGTCCATCGTTAGGTGTCCAAGTATAGCTCTCATTCGGCTTTGAAACTGAATCACCTATTTGAACACTTCCTCCCGTGCATATTGTTTTATCACTGCCTGCTGTCGCCTTGGGATTGATAACTTCCACGTCCAAAAACGCCGAATCGGTGCAATCTCCGCGTGTAACAATTACTTTATAGCGTGTGCTAACCTTTGGCGTAGCAATGGGTTTTGATTTTGTTGCTGTGTCCACACTTGACGACGGCGACCACAAATACGTATCTCCGCCCGTAGCCGAAAGTTCGACGCTCGAACCGATGCAAATAGGCGCAACGGCGGCTATCTTTGGCTTGTCGGCAATAGTTACAATGTACGTTTGAATACTCTCACAACCGTTTGTATTTGTTACCTTTAGGGTGTATTCTGTGGTTTGTGTCGGGCTGGCTAACGGGTTAGATAGAGAAGAGTTGTCTAAGCCAATAGTTGGAGACCACGAGTAACTACAGCCAGCTAATGGGGCAGAACCTATTCGCACACCACCTCCCAAGGTACAAATCTTACCTGTATCCGTACTATGACCAAAATTATAGTCCATAAAATTTGGAAGTCCGTACATACAGCCAAATATCACTACCTCTGCTTCTTTATAGTTATAGATTGTATCTTTTAGATTAGGTTTGTTGATCCGATTTACAGAACTTTTATTTGAAGCTATGTATATTTTGCCATCCGGGCCTAACTGTAAAAATGATATATAATTACGTACTATTTTAAATACAACAGAATTCCTTATTGACACAGCATCAGGTAAATTTAAGTCATATTGAAAAAGAGCAGGGGAAACTCCGGGAGCATTATAAAAAATCGCACCTGTTGCATACAGCTTTGTATTATCCGGAGAAAATGATACACCGTAAAATCCATAATACATTTTTTCAATATCTGATAAAAGCATAAAATTTGTTACTTCGCCCGTAGATGCATTAAAATCAAATAGTTCCAAACATGATATTGGAGTAGGTGAGGATGGATCACTTAAATCTACAGTGGAAGCAAGTGTAATTTTTAATTTATTTGGTGAAATCTTTATACAACCTTGTTGATAATATTTAACTTGTGAAGAATAAGTTGATACTACTGGAGTAAGATTTACTCCAGTAGCAGTTACATGAAAAGAATAAAAAATACTTTGAGTTGCATGATGAGTAACTACCCAATAACCTGATTTTGAGCAATCTTCAGTCCCGGTAAGTTTTTCTGCTACACCGTTCATAAGTAAATTGTTTTTAGAAATAATTTCACCGTCAGGATTTTCTAAACTTACTAAAGAAAAATAAAAACCATATACGTCAGTATTAGCCGAAGGTGTTGTAAATATATAATATTGTAAGTTGTTTCCAGGGTTTGGAACAATCACAGCACTTTGAGTTGAATTAGTACTTCCCTTTAATCCTGTTCCGTTCTTCATTATTTGATGGTTGCGATTCCACACAGTTACTCCGTCCGTATAAAAAAGTAATTCACCTGTTATCTTATCGGATATGGAAGCACAACCTTCTTCAGAATCAAGTTTTCCACTACCATTTGATTGGGGGGTTCCGTTTTGGAATGTCATTGCTGCATTCTTACCGAAGTACCAGTTATTTGCTTCCTTTTGGGCGAATAGAGTTTGAGCGAAAATAAAGAGGAAAAGCAGGATATATGTTTTCATAGGATAGAAATAAAAAGGACTTTCGTCCTGCATAGGGCGAAAGTCCTGATGATTGAGTTTATTTTATTATGACAATATTTTTATTGAACCGAGATTTGGGGCTTACAACTGCCACAAGGTATGAGCCGGTTACCAAATCTTTGGTACTTATCGTGTAATAATGAGTGCCTAATGTACTTTTGGCTTTCATAGTGGCAAGAGTATTGCCCAGAATGTCCACCAATACTAATGTTATCATGGCATCTTCCGAAGATGTATATGTAATGTTGATAGAATTTTCAAGAACAGTAAAAATAGCATTTTCACCATATTTATTCATTCCTATCATTGGTTCACCATCCTCCCCAGCGCTCTTTCCAAAATCAATTACATCGCCATCATGACAATATTTTGGGTCTAATTCAGGGCTGTATGGATAAGTAAGTTCCTCGACATCTTCACCCCATTTTGTAGTATCAGGTGTTTTGGTTATCGTTGTAATAATTGGGTTAAGCACACTTGATGAACAAGGAACTGCATAACACTCAGTATTAGTACCACCAGCTAACAGAACAGAGCCACTTACCGCATGAATTCCATTTGCAGGTAGAGTTGACTGCCAACCGGTATAAACTAATCTGTCGCCACCGGTTAATGGGTCAGGAGCGGCAACGAACCACTCTGCAGTTGTTACCGCCGAATCGGCAGTATCGAAGTAAACACCATGTGTTCGCGCCCAATTCGGTACGGTCGCTCCGGTACCTGTAGTCATATCAGAGGTATTTAGAATAAAAGCATCTTTTTTTCCGGGATGATCGAGTTCACCAATACTTCCTACTGCTGTTACAGTAGGAGTAGAACCACCTACAGGATACTCTTTAGCACAATTGAACTCACCGTTTAGATAATCACCGCTACAATTGGGGTTTTTATACTTAAATATAGCCATTTGATTTGATACTAAAGTGCTTGACAAAGAAAATATCATTGGATACGATATATTTCCTCCGCTTAAGGTAGCTTTACCAGCAATAAGAAGGTAATTATTTGTATAAGGTGCACCGCCTGTAACGGAATTTGCTATAACGTCGCCATCCCATGGTAATGGACCCATTGGAGTCGGAACTGCTACATTATAGATGGTAAAACTAAGGATAGTCCCTAATGTATGGTGTATTCGGCATGTAAATATTCTCATTTTACCACCTTGTGTAAGAACAGCATTTCCAACAACAACTAAATGATCATAATTATCTTGTACAATGCCAACGGGATAAAGTCGGTAATCATCAAGATTATATTCAATTGACCATGTCATTTGGTGTCCCGCATTGCCTCCGACCCAATCATATCTGGTAACAGCAAATCTTTGGGGATTTCCATTATTATTCATACCTGATAAGTCTGAGAGAACAAAGAACCTATTTGTAGAAGATTGGTCGCGTATTACTGATTTACCAACACTAATATCAAAATTTTGATTAGTGATTATATGGTCCCATACGTTATTATGCGTTACGGGGTCTATAATCGTAGTCCAAGTTGCAGGTAGAAGTTGAGTCGGATCACCGATTTCAAATACTTTATATCCGGTTGCAGGATGCCCACTATACATTGGATTAAATGGGAAAACCATATTATACGAGCCGTTGACCATGTGATCTTCAGCAAAGTTTAGAGAATAAGATAGGTTGTCTTCATTTGCTGTACGGTCATAGTTTGTAGCAGCATTAAGAGTCCCGTCATCATTTGTCCATATAGCATGAGCAGTATGGGCAGGAGTTGTTTCTGAATATTGCCCAACATGAAGAAATTTTTCCGTTCCTGCAAGAGGGCGCACAATACACCGACCGAGATTTGAAGCACCTGCTGTTGCAGGTGCATACTCCCTAAAAAACACTTGCGCCGACGCATTAACCATTAATAATGGCATCAAAACAACCAGAAATAGACTAAAAAGACTATTTGTAACCAACGAACATGAGCAAGAGTTTGCTCTCAAGATTTTAATTAAATTTTTCATTAGATTTCTCCTTGAAAATATTGTTACTATAAAATTACTAAATATAACGTATTTAATCACCTGTCTTTTTTATCACTTGCTTACTTGCATGGCGAAATTTTCGCCTCGCAAGTAAATTTCATGATTTCCATACGGCAAGAACACCATTAAGTAGTGTGCGAGCCAATCATACCTGCTGTGTGCGTTTTTAAGCAAAAGGCACAATATATGTGTGGTATGTTGCCGGACTACATAGTTGTTTTTTCCGATATGACGAACGTACTTTTTTTCTTTTAGTATGCACTTGAACAGCCCCTTTCACCGTGAAAATTTTTTCGGCATACGGTGAATCCAATCACTATAATATTAATAGTAACCTCCTATAAAATATGGATAAAATAACTGATAAGACGTGCGGTGCAATAGGCGCGGTCTGGCTGTTTGCACAGCGCAAATGCAAGAATAGAATGTGATTGATATTCTTAGGAAATTGGGGTGTATGCGAATAGCCGAAGCTACGTGATGAGTTATAAACTTCTGCGTAGCAGAGCGTAGCAGAGCGT
>JAFDZU010000085.1 GCA_018266765.1 Bacteroidota bacterium | reverse complement strand
TCTCCGAGAAGGGCAACAAGAAAAAGGCGCGTCCAATAAATATGAATGCGCCTTTTGGTTGATTTTCCTGACCATCGGGTATGTACAGCAATCGTCTATTCCTACTTAGCCCAGTCGAGCACAAGAGAAGAATAATGATTCATTACTTCGGTTGCACCTTCGTTTGTGTCGCTTTCGGCTATCACAATAAACGATGCTTTTTCACGGTCGGGAAGCAAGAGTACAGAATTATTATGCTCATCAAAAATCTTCACACCGTCAATCAATAGTCGTTTGTTGTGTTCGGAATGTTCCATAGCACAGCGCATTACCGAACCTTTGTTTTCCCATTTACAAGGAATATTTGCTTGATGTTGGTATCGCCGAGGCAATGATTTATCTAAATCAGATAGTTTCAGTCCGGTGAGCGCGAGCATTTCCATAACTTTAGCCACGGTAAACATACCATCGGAAGCAAATAGGAAATCGGGAAATATAAACCCGCCTCGAGTTCCTCCTGCGAAAGCAATATCTTTGTTTTGAGTAGATTCCATCATAGCCGAGTGCGTGTTTTTAATCCGAACTACCGTTACGTTATATTCTGAGGCAATGTCTTCGATTTCCTGTGATGCAACTACCGGAATAGCAATACTATACGGCTCACGATGTTTGTTTGATTCGAGGAATAATTTGGTAACAATCGTCAGTAAACGCTGACGTGAGAACCATGCACCACGTTCATCTGCAATAGCCGCTTTTTCTGCGCCAGCATCTATTTTGAATCCTAATTCATACCCAAGAGAACGGATTACTGCGGCTGATTCTGCGGCTTCTTCATCGGTGGTAGAGTCGGAATACGGACGAGAATCATCCATATAATTATTCATAGAAACGACCGTAGCTTTGAATTTACCGAGAATATGCGGGAATATATTCGATGCCAAACCAAAAGAATAATCAATAAGCACTTTGAAATGTTTTTCGGCAATTGCCTCGATGTTTAATGTTTCTTTAAATCGTGTGATATACGCTTCGCTCGTCCTTTCGGGGAAACTAATATCGCCAACTTTATCAAAAGGAACTCGTTTAATATCTTCACCAAAAAAGAATCGTTCGATATTTTTAGCTTTGGAAGACGGTAAATCTCGTCCGTCGGAATTGAAGAGGATAATATCAGTTTTGTCATGCTGTCGAATTGAACGGCGAATGTGAATCCCGGCGGTTGCTTTTCCGTTGCGAAGTTCTTGCCGAGTTTGAGGAATAGAAGTCACTTGCAAATCATTAACGCTGACACCGACAGACATCAATCCCGACATCAATGCACGATGAGTCATACGAGAAGTAGCATCTGCATCACGACTTGCAACTATTCGAGTGTTTACTCCTACTGCATTTCCAATTGCCGAGCCGAGTTTTGCTGCAAATTCAGGGTTCACTTCGATATTTGAAAGTCCTGTAATGCGTGCATCGGTGAATAATTCGCGAAGCCACTTCTCTTCTTGGACTAAACTTCGAGAAAGTATTGCGCCTGCTTCTACTTGTTTACGTGGCCAGAGCTTAATATTGGGCATAAGGGTTGACTCGCTACCGATAACGCACCCTTCGGCTATAAATACATTTTCGCTGATGGTTGCATCTGCGCCAATAACAGTATTATTACAAATTACATCATCAGTAAGCGACGCACCTTCTCCTACAATCACATTATCCCAGAGGACTACGCCCGTAAGACGAGCACCGGTACCGATTGTTACATTATTACCAATAACACAGTTGTGCAATTTTACGTGGTCGCCGACAGTTGTGTTATGACCAAGAACAACCATACCTGAAAACTGTGCCGTCGGAGCGATACTTACATCATTCCCTACGATACAGCTTTCTTTCTGTTCACCGGAAATTGTGATATGAACTTTCTTTTCGAGTACATCCATCGAAGCAATTTGATATTCGTTGAGATTCCCGATGTCGCGCCAATAACCGCTTGAAATATAACCATAAAGCGGCATTTCCTTACTGAGCATGAGCGGGAATAAATCTTTGGAAAAATCAAAATCACGTTGATAGGGAATCAAGTCAAGAACGTCAGCATCAAGTATGTAAATTCCTGTGTTAATCGTATCGGAGAATACTTCGCCCCATGAAGGTTTTTCGAGAAAACGGGTGATTCGTCCGTCGGAATCTGTCATGACAATTCCAAATTGAAGCGGATTTGGAACCCGTGTTAGGAGAATAGTTGCTTTCGCACCTTTTTGAATATGAAAATCGAGCGCGGCAGTAATATCAAAGTCAGTTAAAACATCGCCGCTGATAATTATAAATCGGTCAGTGAGGAGTTCGGCCGCATTGCGTACACTTCCGGCTGTTCCGTAATCGGCGGCGGCTTGAACATAATTCATGGAAATTCCAAAATTACTTCCGGTTCCGAAATGATGTTTAATGACGTCGGGTTGATAATAAAGAAGAGAAATGATGTCGGTAATGTTGTGTGATTTAAGGAGATTGACAATATGTTCCATCATCGGAACATTAATAAGCGGAACCATCGGTTTGGGAATACCTGTTGTAAGCGGACGAAGACGAGTACCAAATCCTCCTGCCATAATTACGGCTTTGTTCATAATAATTTCTCCGGGAAATAAATTGAATTTGAAGTTGCTTATTTCAATGACAAACAAAGTTATTTATTTTGTTTGGGTTTGGCAAGTTATTTTATGAAGTCGGAAAAATATATTCGAATACAGATGCTCTTGGAAATCGGTGGGAGGATACTTTGAGGTTGTTTACAGCATTTTTTTGAAGGTACTGCGGAGCATTCCCACAGCTCCAAATTTCTCTTTGAAATCAATAAGCGAATACGATGGTGTCATCGGATTGCTGTTTTTGGTGTCTTGCGAAACGCCTATATCTACAAAACTGCTTCCACGACGCACAGACCAACCGACAACTTCGTTCATCACAGCATACATCGGATGAAGATGCTCGTACTTATAGAGCATCATATTGTAGAAACAGAGCGTTACTTTGCTGTTGCAACCAATTACCCACGAAGCGGCAATCGCTTTTCTACTTTCGCCATGCCGAGCTATGATAAGCGTAATTGAATTGGGGAATAAATCCTGCAGTCGGAGCATTTCTTCGAGTGAATGAGTGGGGCGTGCATCATGGCGAATTTTATTTTCTACAAGAATTGGATATATTTCTTCGTAAGCAGATTGTAAGGTTGTGATTTCAATGGTTGTTTCGTCATTTCTGTTGAATTGACGAACAGAATTGCGAGCAGTAGCATTAAATCCTTTAAAATACTGTTCGGTAGTTCCATGTTCGATAATGTGTGAAATGTAATGCCGGTCGAATTCAAATCCTTTGAAAGCAAGAGCATAATCTATGTTCTGCATTTGTTTTATTTGATAGAAAAACGGCGCTGGAGTGAGAAAAACAAAAGCAAATCCTTGTTCTTTGGCATACTCTAAAAGTGAATCAACGATTTCTTCGTGTTTTTTATAATTCATCACTGAAAGCACAATTCCACCATAACTCGATCCGATGGGAGATTCGAGCGAAGTACCGTTTTCACGTAAAGCCGCAGGTAGAACTGCTACAAGTTTATTATTATCATAAAACATAAGATGATGAAACTGAAACCGTTCAGCAGGATGATACGATAAAAAACGTTGCGAATGAAAAATAGTTCCGTTATTAGAATCCCGAACAAACGAATCCCATTCTTCGTAGTGCGAATCAGTATAGCAAGTAATAGTTATCATAGAAACAACATAAATAAAATCAATAAGTTGGTGGTCTGTTCTTCGAGTAAAATTTACTCCAAATTAATTCTTTTCTCAAAAATATGCAAAGCGCGTGCAACTACTTGATCCATATTATAATATTTATAATCTGCCAATCTCCCGCAGAAAATTACTGAATCGGCAATCATTTCAGCTTCACGAACATATTTCGAGTATAATGTATTATTGTGCGTTTGAGGAATAGGGTAATAGGGTTCATTCTCACCAATAATAAACGGCTGAGGAAACTCAATAGTACACGTGGTTTTTTCGTGAATTTGGGAAGTGAGATATTTTAATTCTGTTCGACGAGTGTAGTCGTAAGTGTTTGGATAATTGATAGTTCCGGTTTCTTGATAATAATCAGTATTGTAGGTTTCGTGTTCAAATCTCAAACTACGATAGGGAAGTGCTCCAAATTTATAGTCGAAATATTCATCAATAGGGCCGGTAAAGATGAGTTTTTTGAATTGGATTGAACCCTGAATATCATTGTAGTCTGTATTGAGCTTTACGTCAATAAGCGGATTATTCCCAATCATTTTATTGAAAAGTTCAGTATAACCAAATGACGGCATTCCCTGAAAATCATCTTGGAAATAACGATTATCATGACTGATAAATACAGGAACGCGAGCAGTAACTGCATCATCAAGTTCGTCCGGTTCGAGATTCCATTGTTTTTTTGTGTAATGCAGAAATATTTTTTGGTAGATAAATTCAGCAAGGTCAGCGAGTTCACCTGATGTTGATTGGCGAAGTTGCAGAATTGGAATTTTCGTTCCGTAGCCAAAATGTTCGAGCAATAGTTTTTCTAAGTGTTCTGCTTTTTCAGCGGGAAATGCTTGTGCTAATGAATTAAGATTAAATGGAACAGGTATGTTTTTTCCATCAACATTTGCGAGAACTTTATGTTCGTATTGATTCCACTCGGTGAACTGAGAAAGGTATTCAACGACCTTCGGAGAATTAGTATGAAAGATATGCGGCCCGTATTTATGAACTAAAATCCCATGTTCATTATAATAATCGTAGGCATTGCCGCCGATATGTGAGCGTTTTTCGACTATCAAACATTTTTTACCAAGAACTGTAGCGATACGTTCAGCTAAAACGCAACCTGAAAACCCGGCACCAACGATAAGATAATCAACCATAATTAATATGAGCTGTTAAGCGATTGAAGTCGAAAACGAAGGAGAACAAATAGTGATGAGAGAAATAAGGCACCGAGTGCCGCACCTCCGGCGATGAGAGTTCGTTTAGGACGTGATTTTTTATTGGGAGCAACCGCAGTATCTAATACATACATAATCGGTGTTTGCTTAAATTCATCTAATTTAGCTTGTTCAAGCATCGGAAGCAGAAAGCCCTTAACTTTGGACATAGCTTCAAATTCTGTGTAAAGACGCATATAAGGAATACCGACATCCATCGCATCACGCATAGAAAAATTACCGGCAAGTCCTGGTTCATTCTCTGCTTTATATACTTGCTGACGAATATCTTCGAGTGTCTTTTGCTGTAACTTAGTTGCGGGGTCTTCCTCACCGTAGGAATTTTTGAATGTTTGCACTACAATCTCTTGTTTGATCATTGATGCTTTGAGTTCTGCGAGTGCCGATGTAAGAGCTTTTGCTTGGTCAACTGGCGAAAACACCAGATTTTTCTTGGAAAAACGCTGCAATGAATCCCCGATACGATTTAATGCTTCATCAGTATTTTGAAGCCGTTGCTCCATATAGATTCTGTTGACGGATGCTTCTTGTTGTTGAAGGTCTTGTGAGATTGAATTCGCAATTGTTAGAGCAACATTAGCCATTTCAGCGGCTTTATTTTTGTCTTTTGAACTAAATGTCATAGTATAATTACCGTCAGGCAGATAACTAATTTCCATGTTGCGTTTTAGTTCTGCTCGAATTTCATCACGCATAGAATCAGGTAATTCGTACTCTTTTGCAAGTTTAAAATGTGTAATTAGTGAATCTAAAAATGTACGTGATTGCAAAATTACAATGTAGGAATAACTTTCACCACTTTTTCCGCCAAGTTTATTTAAACCAATGTCTTTCAGAGCTGAGGATACATTTCCTATCATTCCGCTAATACCTGATTGTGGATTATTTGGAGGTACAAAATTGATAGTTGCATCATACCAATTAGGAAGAGTAAGTGTTATACCAAGCGCAACAGCACCAACAATAATAGTTGTAAGAGAAATAAATAGTTTATGGCGAAGTAAAAGAGCAAAAAATTCGATTCCTGAAAGCGGTCGTTGAGGGGATACTATAGTTTCTGAAGTCGGTTCGGATTGCAATGAGTTTTGTTGCATAAGTAAATTTTAGAAGCGAAATTATAACTTTATTGAGTGCAATTTACAAAAAACAAGAAAGGTAATACACCAAGAATTTGCAATGAAATAGAATGTTTTGGCTAATTGATAGCTCCAAAAGTACATTGTTCGTATCAAAAAAATGTAATTACATGTTGTATGTACGGATTGATAAGTTATTAATATAATTACACTTGCAAGAAAATAAACTTCGAATTAATACCGATACGTTAATTGAGCTGAAACTTGAGTCGGAGAGAACTTATAATTTACAAAAGAACCGGTTTCACCATAATTTGAACGAGTTTGAGAATAAGAACTAAACCGTGTCGCAAAATCTAAACGTACATTTGGTGCAACGTAAATTCCACATCCTACACCAAAAATTTTAGTAGATTCAGAGGAGTTAGCATACGAAGAAGTAATTCCTGTATAGCTCGCTCTCAAGATGAGAGAAGTTGTGGGAATTTCATATTCTGCACCGAGACCATACGTTAGAATTCCTGCTAACGTTCGTAATATATTGGTATTAAGACGTATAAGTTCCGGCTGTCCATGGCTGAAATGAAGCTGTGTCAAATCATTGTATTCAGCGGCTGTGCTCACAGTCAATCCTTCGAGATGATATGAAAATCCAAGCCCAAACACAAAAGGAGTAATGATTTCGTAAGAGTTGTTTTGTGCAAATGAACCACTGCTACTGGGATAAATTGGTTTGAGTGTAGTGCTATCATCAAATGTTGCGGAAATTGAACGTGAAGAGTTTTCATCAATATGATACAATGTTGGTGATTTGATAGTTACACCAAATCGAAAAGCATCACCAAAACGACCTTGCAAGCCGACCGTTGCACTTATTCCAGAAATTTGTTGGTCAATATTTTCGTTCAAAGTCAGACTTGAAAAATCGGAATTATTAAAATTAAGAGTATCCCAATAATTATAGATATTGTTTTTGTCAAACTCTTTGTATTCTCTGTCATATTTGAACGAACCCCATTTACCTGCAATGTTCAATCCGACTGAAAACGATTCCGAAAGACTGATAGCGCCTCCACCTGTGAGATTATGGATTCCGCCACGTTCAGTGATAAAACCTGTTTGCTGAACATTTCCGACGATTGGAGAGTGAAGTTTGCCACTTCCTTTTGTATCGGCAATCGAAACTTGATACGCTAGATTTGTTTTGAGATCGCTTGTTTCGTTTACTAAACTCTGGACAATTGATGAAGAAGGATTAAATCCATCAAATTGAAGAGTATTATCTAAACTACTTTCATAATTATACCCCAATGCAATTGCAGCTGTTCCTACTTTTGTTTTAAATGGGAATACCATACCGCAATTTGTAGGTGAAACAATGCTTGAACCAATAGAAGAACCAACTTGAAAGAAATCAGAAGTTGTAGAAGTGCGTAAATATTCAAGTCCTATAGAGAATTCTCTCTTTGCTAATAGTGAAAGTCCTGCAGGGTTATAATAAAGAGCTGAATAATCATCGGCAATCCCTGCATAAGAAATCCCCAATGCAGCGGCACGCGAACTGATTGTACCATTTGAATTTGCAATGCGAACAGCATCTTCTACTTGTTGTGCTTGAGTTTCTTTACTTACAAACAACAATAAAAGAGCACAAACGATGATTGATTTCATTGTCTTCTCCCGGAACGAACTGACCCTGAAGAAGAACTGTTACTATTCGAACCTAAAGAATTACCTCTTGCAGATGAAGAATTACCACCTATGCTTCCCCAAGAGCGAGCAGAAGTTGCTACTCGAGGGCTATGTTGTGAAGGTGAACGAAAGTTGTCCATACTTGAACGAGGACGTTCTTTTCGAACAGGAGTTTCCTCGCGAGGAGGTGCAGGCTTTACATTGTTGCTTGGAGTTTCTTTGCGAGCCGGTGCATCACTCCGAGGTGTCGGCTTAACGTCATTGTTAGTACGTTCATTACGAACGGGGGATTCATTCCGGGGTGTTGGTGTGACTTTAACATTATCATTCGGCGATACATTGGTATTGGAATTTTCACGTTGTGAACGTACTTCTCCTTCTTTTGCACGTTCACTTCCGACATGAGAATTTGATGTAGATCGTTCTGTTCGTACAGAATTTGTTGATGAATTTTGAGAAGGGATAGCAGGATTCGGAGAAGATTGCCCGCGTTCATTACGAACCGAAGGTATTACTGTACTTTTACCTCCGAGTGCCGTGCCGGAAACTCCGGTTCCCGTTCCCCAAGTACGAACAGTATTGGGAGTTCGTGGTCGAGGATTTACAGTATGATACGTATAAATTGGATAATGATTCCATGGTCGCCAATACGGATAATAGCCCCCACGATAGTATGGATTGTAATAACCAAAGCTTCCACCATAACAAGGATGATAGTCATAAAAAGGGGAATACCAATCACAATAAGAATTCCATCCCCAGAACCAATTTCGGTAACGAACTACTATTACAGGGCGTACATAATATCCGCCCATCCAACCTGAATAATAATCCCACCATGGCACCATTACAGGGACATAAGCAGGGGCATTATAATAACGATATCCGACAGGAACAGCTGTGCCACCGGAGGTATAACTATCTTGATAACTTGATGATTGGTCATCAGACATCGGGTTTACCCAATCTTGGTCTTGTGAGTCTGAACTTTGGTCATTATCTCTAATATCCACAGCAGATTTGGTAGCCGATGTTGTTGTTTCTTTACGCTTTATAGGTTGAGCCGATTGTTCTTCGGATTCAATTTTGGGAGAATTAGAATATCCAAAGTAATCATCCTTTGAACCTTTGGTTGATGCACATCCGCCAATTATAAAGGCAGAGCAAGTGACGAATAAAAGCAAGGTTTTCATTGTAATCTTCCTTTCGGAATTTGTTAGAAATGATGCTGATTCAATTTTTTAGGAAAAGGTCAGTAAAATGAACGATTGTCAGTCGAGATTGTTGCATTACACAATTATTAAATAAAATGAATTTATTCGGGTACTACTTGCGAAACTTTTACTAAGTTGCATTCGTAGTCATTTTGTGATAATTATTTGTTCAGCTTGAAAGAAAACCCGAATGGAACCAGAAATACAGAATGCTCAAATCCGTAATAATTATTTGCTTTTTTATGTAGTAGCGATTATTTCTCTCTGCCTTAAAATTGTACTTGATTCAATCTTTGTGTTAGCAGACAGATCTCCTGCCTCTTTCGGTTTAATCAGCAGTACTATTTTAGCAATTTCTTTTGTGACAGGATTGTTTATTGCACGGTTTGTTCAAATTTCAACGTTGATATTACAGCATCGAGCAGGAAATTCAGGCAAATTGATATTAGATGGAGCCGGAAGAATTATCCTTATAACGTTAATAGTGTTGTTGGCCGGAAGTCTTCTTTTAGTAATATTTACTGATAATAATACTTCGTATGGGATGTTCGAGTCTATTATATTAAATATTGTAGGAGCCACATTTCTCTATGTAGCAATCGAATCTATCTTCTTTATTTATTTTGCACTTCAAATTCGCCGTCACGAAAAAACCAAGAAGTTCAGTAGAATTTTAGCGTTTGGAACACTTGTCATTTATGTTCTTGTTTTGCTTGGTAAATATGCCCAAGACACGAACAATCCACTGGCCGGAATTTCCGCTTTTATTCTGTGTATTCTATTACTACTCACAATTGGTAGGACAAAGTGGATAGCTTTGCTTACAAAGCAAGAAAAGAAAAAATTAGTCTGGCTTTCTGCACTTGGCTTCTTTGTGTTTACGTTTTTTAGCGTTCAGTGTTTTACTGAATCGGCTACCGCATATTCAAGGCCGATAGAGTTCTTTCTGTCAGGAAGTGCAACAATTGTTGGTGTTTCCATGATGTTTTGTGCAATTTATACGGCTAGACTATTTTTTCCTGCGCTCGTTGCACTCCCAACGGCTTCAGCGGTCGATAGGCGTAATTCAGAAGTTTCATCACTCACACATCTCAATAAAATAATTGCTGAAACAATTGATTTTGATATGCTTATCGAAAATTTAACGCAACGTGCTTTAGAAGTTTCGAGAGCAACAGGAGCGTGGTGTGAATTGTATCCTTCTTCCGGAGAACGTACAATTGCTTCTTATAAATTCATAAATCAAGACCAAATTGACTGGCTGTATTCCTACTCAGCATTTGACCAACTTATTGGTCAAACTACAGTTACTACATTAATTGAATCTTTCGACGAGGATAAAAATTTAGCTCCTATTGCGTCATTCCCGAAACCGATTGCTCGCTCGCTTATCATCGTACCTTTGTATGAAGGACTGTCGAAAATTGGCGCGTTAATTGTGTTGAATACACAGAGTTTCGGATTTGAAAATGACGATTTAAATGTACTGTCATCATTCGGTGATAATATATCTGTAGCCCTTAAAAATGCACGGCTTATCAGAGAGTCAATCTCACATGAGAGGATTCAACAAGAAATACAAGTAGCCCGACAAATTCAAGATAAATTATTACCCCAAAAAATTCCAACAATTAGTGGATATGATATTGCTCCATATTCATTGCCCGCAACTGAAGTAGGGGGTGATTATTATGATTTAATTACTTTGAGAGACGGAAAAGTAGCTATTTTTATGGGCGATGTTTCCGGCAAAGGAGTTCCGGCGGCATTCTATATGGCAGAGCTAAAAGGTGTGGTTTTGGCACTCGCACAAGAAGTTCGCGGCGCACGAGATTTTCTTTGTAAAATCAATGCAACTCTCTTTGGTAACATAGAGAAACAAACGTATATAACGCTTTCTTGTGTGGTCATCGAACCGAATTCTCCGAAAATTTCACTTGCCAGAGCGGGACACATGCCTTTTTTAGTGAAACAACATGGTGGGGTATCCGTAGTAACCCCCCGAGGATTAGGAGTCGGACTTGCAAAACCGGAAATTTTTGATGCATTGCTCGAAGAATATTTTTTGGATTTAGAAGTTGGTGATGCTTGTTTTCTGTTTACAGACGGACTTTCCGAACGGCAAAATTTACAAGATAAAGATTTCGGATACGAACCGATTTTGGATGTTCTCCGTTCTCCGTCTGCCGAATCCGCAAAAACGATTATAAAAGAAGTCATGAAATCTGTAGAGTATCACGCAGGAACATGCGCCCAACACGATGATATGACTTGTCTGGCATTCATTTACAGAGGAAACGGTGCAATTAATCAGATTAAATCTCTTCCTCCAAATGATAGAACGTCGGTTGACGAATCCGAAAATGTATGAGTAAAACTTAAATCAAATGTAAAATATTTCAAATATATTAAATTGATAATCTAATTTCTGTAACAGAAAGATAACACCATGAGCGAAACAAAATTTACTATTGAACATCAAAGCATAGGCGAGATTAAGTGCCTGAAAATTCAAGGATATCTTGATGCACATACAGCTCCTCAATTAGAATCAGCTCTCGGAAATTTAGTGGAGGAAGGAAAGCATAAAATAATCGTAAATTTTTCCGAATTAGATTATATTTCAAGTGCAGGATTGGGTGTATTTATGGTTTATATCGAGGATGTTCGCGAAACAGGAGGAGATATAAAACTCGCAGAAATGAAACCCAAAGTTTTTACTGTATTTGACTTGTTGGGGTTTCCGATGCTGTTTGAAATTGTGGAAAACAACCAAGCGGCAATTGCAAAATTTGCCAACTAAATTCACCTTCTACTACTTAACGTTATAGAAATTATGGTAGCGACATTAAATACAAACAATAATCAAATAAGCGCAACCGGCAATACCGCTGAGCTTGAGAAAATTAGAGACTTTGTGGGTGCTCAAGCTAAATTATTTGGTTTCGGAGAAATTGATGCATTCCAAATCGCACTCGCTGTTGATGAAGCATGTTCGAATCTTATTCGACACTCTTACCATAATGACAACAATAGGCAATTTATAGTAAGTATTGAAAAAAACAATTCTGAACTTATCATTCAGGTAATGGATAATGGTGATACGTTCAATCCTATGTCCGTACCCGAACCCGATATGGAAGAATACTTTAAAAAGTTTAAACGTGGTGGGTTAGGCGTTCAAATTATGCGAAAAGTTATGGATAAAATCGAATATATACCTGCCCAAACTTCCACTGCACTCAATGTGTTATCCCTTACTAAACGCCTTGTGTGATTTCTATTAATAGAACTACAGTATTTCAGCTTAATCCATCTGATTCCCCCCACCTTTGAAAAATTTATCGTAATTTCGCTGTTGAAATTTGATATTTATTCCTGAAATGAAGCTCTTCTACTATGAAAGCAGTCCTTTTTATACTTGCCTTTGCTGTTGGTTTATTTTTTGGTTTTTATCCTTCACTTCACAAGCCACGTCCTCTGTATTGGCGTGTTCTGACAATTGGAATTTTAACCATTATGATAGTTCTGGCGTTATATCCAAACACAGCAGGTACGTTCAGTGATGTAATCGTGAATTATCGAATGGGACAAAAACACGATATTCCTGTCAAAATTAAATTGTTACCCGAAACCAAGACAATAGATAATCATCAAGTTTCTTTTCAAGCAATTGATTTTAGCAACAGTAACCATAATTTTACAGTTGTTTTTAGTGAAAATCGCTCCGATTTAGACCAAATTATACATGCTTCTTCTGTGGTAATCCAGATGCACCGAGAAGGGATTGACAATGTGTTTTTAGCAGGCAAAACAGTCGAATATAATCCGCTGATAACACTACCGTATATTATAGGTTTAGAAGAACGAGCAAGGATATTATATTTTCATGTTCCAATGAGTTGGATAGCTGTTCTGGCGTATGTAATTGCTATGATTTATGCCGGAAAATATTTAAAACAAAAACAAATACGCGATGATATTACTTCATCATCTGCGGCGGCACTCGGAACGTTATTTTGTCTTCTTGCAACAGTTACAGGGTCAATTTGGGCAAAATTTAATTGGGGAAGTTTTTGGAATTGGGACCCGCGTGAAACTTCGATTTTTGTACTTTTGTTGATTTATGCCGCATATTTTGCTCTTCGTGCCGCTGTTGAAAATGAGGAACGCCGTGCTCGGCTCAGTGCTGTATATGCTATTTTAGCGGCTGTTACAGTTCCGTTTTTTATCTTTATTTTGCCTCGTATCACAGAAGGACTTCATCCCGGCTCAAAAGGCGATGCTAATATTGGTCCTGTTATTAGTCCACAAGCAGAAGCATTAAATCCTTTAAAACAAATTATATTAAGTTTGTCGTTTGCAGGTTTTACTCTTGTATTTTTCTGGATGCTAAGTTTGCAAATTCGTTTGAAAACAATAACAATGAAGCTACTTGAACGTCATAATTCTTCAATTAAAAGGTAATAATATATGTATGATTTTTTTACGAATAACGCACTGTATGTTGTGCTACTCATTACGCTAACTGTATGGAGTGGTGTAGCTTTATATCTGAGTAGGATTGAAAAGAAATTAACAGACCTTGAAAAGAAACTATAAAATTTTAAACTATTGTACCAAAGGAGAAAATTGATGAAACCACGTTATATCATTGGAATTATAGTTATTATTGCCGGCTTGGGGTTTGCCGCATATTCTCTCAATAGCTCGAAAATAGAATATACAAATCTCTCATCAGCCGAAGCAACGGGACGTAAAGTACAAGTAAAAGGTGTGTGGGTAAAAGAAAAAGGTGCAGATTATAATAATACATCGAATATATTTAGTTTTACAATGAAAGATGACTCTCAAAAAGAAGTGAAAGTCTTGTTTCAAGGTGCACGACCTAATAATTTTGAAATTGCCGAAAGCATAGTTGTCAAAGGACGATTTGAAGGTGGGGAATTTCATGCCTCGGAGGTCTTGACTAAATGCCCGTCTAAATACGAAGGAAATGTGGATCAACTCAAGCAAAGTGGAAGTTAAGTTGAATATCAAGTGAAACAAAAGAGCTTTATACCAGTCAGTCTCAGTATATGAAATGTAATTCTATTTTTTATAAGAGGTCTGTTGTGAAAACCATTCTATTTGTTGTTCTATGTGTCGTAATTTTAAGTGGTTGCGGTGATAAAGCAATTTCACCCTCAACATCTGATGAAGTATATGAATATTACCCACTTCAAGTAGAAATATGTGGAGATATCAAGTATTAAACGGTAATAAAATAGGTGATACTTTAGACGTATCAATAAGTGCGACTCAAATATTTAATAGCAAAATGTACTTTGTAATGGTAACATCAACAAAAAACGGAAAATATGCCTCTGAATATTGTAGGATTGAAAATGATAAACTATATAAATTCCAAGACAATAAAGAAATATTGTATATTGATTTTGGAAAGAAAGACTCAACAGTTGGTTATGTCTATGAAACTATCGATGGAGTAGAAAGTTCGGTTGGTACTTTCGATAAAGTAAAAAATGTATCATGGATTGCTGCCATGGGACGGAGCTCCCTATAAAAATTCGTATGCACCTAAAGTTGGACTAATTTACAGTGGCTTTTTTTATGATGAAACCAATTTAGTCTATGCTAAAATCGGAGATAAAATTTACAAGTAATTCACAAAATATTATTGCCGGAATAACAAATGCTACGTAAAATAATACTTACTTCGTTGATAATTGGACTGCCGATAGTTATCTATATTGCAATGCAATACGGACAAGTTCCATCGGTATCCTTCAAAAAAGCACTCGAAGCCGTTAACCAAAAAACCGATAGTGAGCAAAATTCTAAAGTGAAAATTCAAGCGGGAGTTGTCATTGACAAAGAACATCCATTTAAACAGGAAGAGTTCTATGCAGTTGATGCCGAAGGTACTGTGTTCTTTGTCAGTTATACGGGCGGTGATGCACTTGGAGAATTAAAAAATGGAAAGTCAATTGAAGTATTAGGTCACGTTCATGGGGGCAATCCACCATATTTTCATACTTCTGAAATTAAATAAGTTACAATCATTTATACGTAAATATTTATGCCTACAATCCAAAAATCTGATGAAGAATGGCGTGCACAATTAACCGAAGAGCAATATCGTGTTACACGCCAAAAGGGAACCGAACCAGCTTTCACAGGAAAGTATTGGAATACAACCGATGACGGTGTTTATCGTTGTATCGGGTGTGGTGAAGAACTGTTTACTTCCGAAGAAAAGTTCGATTCGGGGTGTGGATGGCCTTCGTTTTATGCATCTTCAAATCCGGGGGCAATAGACAATATTACCGACAAAAGTTGGGGAATGATACGAACTGAAATTGTATGCAAAAATTGCGGAGCGCACTTAGGGCATGTATTCGATGACGGGCCTAAACCAACAGGTTTGCGATATTGTGTCAATTCTGCATCAATTCAACTAGATAAACCATCTGATAAACCTGAGTAATTTAAGTAATGAATAGTAAAAAGTTAACAGTTGCGATAGCAGGAGCTACAGGTTTAGTCGGAAGGACTATGCTTCAAGTTCTTGAAGAACATAATTTTCCTGTAGGTAATTTGAAATTACTTGCTTCGAAACGGTCGGTAGGAACCCTAATTAAATGGAAGGGTAACGAGTATAGAGTTGAAGAGCTTACGCATGATTCATTTAATCAAGTTGATATCGCATTATTTTCGGCAGGCGGAGCTGCAAGCAAGGAATTTGCTCCTTCTGCGGCTCAGAGTGGCTGTGTAGTCATTGATAATTCAAGTGCTTGGCGTATGCACCCGGATGTACCACTTGTTGTACCGGAAGTAAATTCACACTCTCTTTCAAATCATCATGGAATTATAGCGAATCCAAACTGTTCTACTATACAACTTGTAGTCGCACTCAAACCTATTCACGAGGCATTCGGACTCAAACGAGTGGTAGTTTCTACGTATCAATCCGTAAGTGGTGCAGGACAAAAGGGAATTGACCATCTGACGGCTGAAATTGAATATAGAAATCCTACAAGCAGAATATCACCTCATCCAATTGCTTATAATGTTGTATTTCATACATTTATAGATGATTCCGGTTTTACTGAAGAAGAAATTAAAGTTCGGCGCGAAACTCGGCGGATATTAGAATTACCCGATTTGCATGTAGCTGTTACCTGCGTTCGCGTTCCTATATTAGGCGGGCATGGAGAATCTGTAAATATTGAAACGGATAAGCCGCTAATTTTGAATAAATTACGTGAAATACTCAGTAGTTTTAAAGGAATTATTATCCAAGATAATCCAATGGAAAACGAATATCCAACTCCACTTCAAGTCGGAGGGAAGAAAGAAGTTTTTGTGGGAAGATTGCGAATAGATGATTCGGTTGAAAATGGTGCATACTTGTGGGTGGTTGCTGATAATCTTAGGAAAGGTGCCGCAACAAATGCAGTTCAAATAGCCGAAAAACTTGTAGAAATGAATAGTTTTGGATTTACAAAAATTTATTCATGGTGAAATAATGGACGCCAATCAAATCGGAAAACATTATCTTGAAGTAATAATCAAGAATTTTAGAGATATGAAGTCCTTGGCAGATAGAGCGATTGTACAACTGACAGATGAACAGTATTTTGTGAGTTTAGATAATGGAGAATCGAATTCTATTGCGATTATTATGAAGCATCTCGCGGGAAATATGCTTTCGCGTTGGACAGATATTTTTACGACTGACGGAGAGAAACCAACGAGAAATCGTGATAGTGAGTTTGAAAATACATTTACTACTTCACAAGAAATTATAGAATATTGGGAGAAAGGTTGGTATACGTTATTCGATACATTAGAGTCACTTACGTCTGAAGATTTACTTCGTTCTGTTACAATACGAACTGAGCCGCACACAGTAATAGAAGCCATAGAGAGGCAAGTGTATCATTATGGTTCTCATGTCGGGCAGATAATTTATCTTGCAAAATATTTAACCGGTCAAAACTGGAAAACTCTTTCAATTCCTCGTGGTAAATCTGAAGAATATCTTAACAAGCCTCCCCAGAAAGTAGTCTAAAATAATTTATGATACGTACAGCAGTAATAATGGCAGGCGGTTCGGGCGAACGATTTTGGCCATTGAGCCGAAGAAATCGTCCTAAACAACTCCTTGCTCTCACTTCTGATAAATTGATGATAGTGGAAGCAATTGAACGAATTGTTCCGCTTATACCAATTGAACATATTTATATATTCACAAGTGAAATTCTTCAGAATCCTATTCGAAAAGCATTACCAAACTTGCCTCCTGAAAATGTTGTTGCAGAGCCATTCAAGCGTAATACTGCTCCTTGCCTTGCTTATGCGGCAGTATTCCTAACAGATAAATACGGAGTTTCGGAATCTGAAATTTCGATGGCAATTCTCACCGCCGATCACTTTATATCTACTTCAAGTCAATTTATTCAAACTGTTGATAATGCACTCAAGTATGCTGAGTCTAATTCTAAATTGGTAACTATTGGAATTCCACCTGTTCGACCGGAAACTGGATATGGTTATATAGAAATTGATACTCCAAATGCAGAACCTAATTTGATATGTCCTGCTATTACTTTCCGTGAAAAACCGAATAAAGAAACAGCTTCGCAATTTATAAAATCGGGAAATTTTCTTTGGAATTCAGGAATGTTCTTTTGGCGGATTGATACGTTCTTAAAGAGTATTAAGCAGAATTTAACTTCAGTGGATGATAAGTTAGAAGGATTAAAACTTGCAATTCATAATAAAACTACTATTGTTTGCGACGGTGCTATTCCAGATGCTAAATCAGTTTTTGAGCAATTTCCTGATATTTCTATAGACTATGGAATAATGGAAAAAGCAGATAATGTAGCGGTAATTCGAGCGGGATTTTTGTGGGATGATGTTGGTTCTTGGGATTCACTTGATAGAATGCAGCCCCTAGATGAAGCTGGAAATGTCATAAACGGCAAATCAGTACTCGTTGATACTCATAATTCTACAATTATTAATTCTTCTGACAAACAAGTTGTTGCATTAATAGGTGCTGATGATATCGTAGTGGTTGTAACAGACGATGCTATATTAGTTTGCCCAAAAGATAAAGCTCAAAATGTTCGACAAGCTGTTTTGGCATTGCGAGAATTAGGGGAAGAAAACTACCTGTAAACTTATCTCTATTATTATATAATTATTTCTAATTCCATTAAGATTGAATGCGTTCTACTATTGCCGAAATCAATACTGCTAAACTCCGCCAAAATTTCCATGCAATCCGTTCTTGTGCTCCAAATTCCGCGATAATGCCAATGGTGAAAGCAAATGCCTACGGTCATGGCATCATTGAGTGTTCGAAAATACTTTCTGAAGAAGGGGCTGAATTCTTAGGAGTTGCGTTTGCATCAGAGGGAATTTTACTTCGCCAAGCAGGTATTTTAACTCCGATTGTGGTAATGACTCCCCCCGAACTAAGTGATTTGTCTCAATTTATACATTATGATTTTCAAGCAATTGCATGTTCTATTAAAACAATAAAGCAAATTTCAATTGAAGCAAAAAAGCAAAAGAAAATTGCAGACCTACATTTGTATATAGATTCGGGAATGAGGCGTGATGGAATTGGACCAGACGATGCTTTAAAATTTATGGAACAGGCAAGTCAATTACCAAATATTAATTGGGTGGGCGTATGTACTCATTTTGCAACTTCGGATGAACTTGACACAACTTTTGCCGAATATCAGTTGAAGTTATTTAATCAAGTAATTGAAATATTAAGAAAAAGTGAATTTATTTATCCATATATTCACGCATCAAATACTGCGGCAATTGCTCAGCTTCCTACTTCGCAATTTAATCTAATTCGTCCGGGACTTTCACTCCATGGTTGCGCCGCTACTGTAACTATCTCAGAACAATTACACCTCCAACCGACCTTAACATTAAAAAGTTCAATACTTTCTCTTCGCCACGTACCGGCAGGAACATCTGTTAGTTACGGAAGAAGATATTATACAACTAAAGAAACAACAATTGCTACAATCCCGATTGGATATGGTGATGGCTACTTTCGTTCTCTCACAGGAAATGCTGAGTGTTTGATTCGTGGAAATCGTTATCCAATTGTCGGTACAATCTGCATGGATGAGTGTATGATTGATATTGGAGATGATAAGATAGAATGCGGTGATGAGGTTATTTTGATTGGCCGGCAAGGAAATGAAGTTATAACAGCAAATCAAGTAGCACAGTGGTGTAATACTATACCCTATGAAATACTGACAGCTATCTCTGCACGTGTGCCGCGAGTTTTTGTTTAGATTATCTCTTAATTCTTCTCACGAAAATACGTGTAGAAAGCCAGTGCTTAATGGCAATCATAAATTTATGAGTAGTAGAAACTTTTATTTTTTTCTTAAAAACATTAAAATCATTAAGTTCGATTTTCTCTAAAAGCCGATAATAAATTGCATCCATGATTTCAGCAGCAAACATTGTTACCCGTTCGTCAGGACGAAGTGCAGTACGTGCTTTATGATAGTATTCCCGAACTCTACGTGCTTCGAACCGCATTAATTCATTAAAATTTTCATTGTATTTTTCATTGAATAAGTCTTCCTCTGTATATCTAAAACGTTCTAAGTCTTCTTTTGGTAAATAAATAAAGCCACGGTCTTTATCTGCTTTTACATCTCGAAGAATATTTGTAAGTTGAAGTGCATATCCAAGATTCACTGCATATTCTTTGGTTTCTTCGTACTTATAACCAAAAATCTCAATACACATTAACCCAACTACGCTCGCCACACTATAGCAATACTCCTTCAAATCATCAAACGTTTCGTAACGATTTTGTAGTAAATCTTTTTCACAACCGTCAATCAACATCAAAAAGTATTGTTTGGGAATGGTAAACCGACGTACAACGCCTGCTAATGGTAACAGCAAAGGATTTGTTGAAGTTCCGTCATAACATTTTTCAATTTCGGCTCTCCACCATGCAAGCCGTTGACGTTTTCGTAGAATAACATCTGCATTTTGAGATGGAGTTTCATCAACTATATCATCAATCTGTCGGCAAAACGAATAAACAGTATTTATTGCGTCCCGTTCGTCCTTGGGAAGAAAGCTAAAGGAATAATAAAAACTTGTTCGCGCCGAAGTAGGGGCGGACTCTATTGTATGATAATCAACGAGTATATTATTTTCCATACTTTCTCCAAAAAACACTATGTCGAAAGACAGCTTTAAAACAAATGAGAACTATATCTATTCCTGTCAGAGATGGACGTTTAGATAAAATGTTACTACCGAGACGTTTTGTTTTACGAAGAATTGCGCGACCACCTTCAATTGTAAGAGCTATTTCAAATCGTAAACGATAATACGGTAAATGCCTAATTAAAGTTTTACCCTCAGTAAAATAGCTTTCAGTTATTTCACATGCAACTTGAAGAGTTGAAGGAAAATTACCTATATTTTTCTCACTGTGCAAATTATCTTTATTTATCGTAGGAAGATTTTTAATTAATTCTTTGGGAATATAAATTCTTCCAATTGTTATATCACGAGAAATATCCTGCCAAAAATTCGCTAATTGAAGTCCTGTACAAATAGCATTTGAGTAGGGTTCAGTTGTGGAATTCCAAAGACCAAAAATTCTTAATACTACTTCACCAACAGGATTTGCAGAATAATGACAATAATCAATATTATCCTGCATAGTTACCGGACGATTAAAATCTACGTCTTGACGGAATGCAACCAATAATCGAGAGAACACTTCAGTAGGAATACTGCACTCGCTCATCGTTTGATGTAATGCTATAAATATTGGATTCCCCTGTGGTGTAATGAGATAATCTTTATCAAACAAAAGGTTCTGAAAATTATCGAGTGCTGTCAGTTGAGTTTCTTTTCCTTCGGCAATCAATTCGTCTGAAAGGTCATCAGCAATTCTACTAAATGCATAAACATTGAAAAAATGATTACGAAATTTTTTAGGAACTAACAATGAACCAACCGGAAAATTCTCGTAGTGAGATGTAGCGAGTCTTTTACAAAATTGTTCAGCTTCTTGAAGTGAACTAACAGCAAAAGTACCTCCACTCTGAGTTGAAAGTTCGATTAATTCATCAGACGAAAACTTCATTTAAATTTTAGAGATAAAATAGAGAATATAAAAAAACCCGCGTTTTGTGACGCGGGTTTTAGAAAAATAGTAACGTAAGTATTAATCAATTCTCGCGATAATATTGACTGCGATTATCTTCAATAGTTGCTTGCTCTTTCTGAGAAGCTATCCATTGGAAATAAGCTGATGCTTTGCTTTGTTGGACAATATTTTTTTGGAGATTTTCAGATTCTGCGGCAAATTTCGATTCATCTGCCATTTGCTTATTCGTTACTTGAATAATGAAATATCCTTTTTCTCCGCGAATAGGACCAACAATTTTACCTATTGGAGATTTCATTGCAGTCGCAGTAAAAGCAGGTTCACTTCCGAATCCCATTACTTGACCATTATCGCGAATCCTTGCCACAGTACGAATTTCAAGCGAAGGATCTACTTCGGCAACGCGAGCGAGAAGGTCTTTATCTTTAATTTTAGAATAAATACTTTCAGCTTTTGCTTTGATAATATCTAATTTTTTGATTCGTTTCAAACGTTCTTTTATTTCATCTTTTACGTCAATAAGTGGTTTAAGTCCCACTTGACGACTATCTGTAACCTGGACAACCACTATACCGTATCGTTTAACTTCAATGGGATTCGATACTGAACCAACTTGATTCTCAAATGCAAATTCAGTCAGAAAACGTGAGCCGATTACAGGAGTATTTCTTTCGAAAAATACTGTTTCGACACTGTTTTTCTTTAACTGTTTAGCAAGTGTATCAAATTGAGTCCCGGCAGAAACTTGTTCTTTAAAACTAATAGCATCGCGTTTAATCATATTGCGAGTAGAGCCACTCATAATTACGTCAAATCGAATCTCAGAATAACGTATCTCTTCGGTAGCTTTATCTTTTACACTGATAATATGATATCCGAATTGAGATTCTACTGGTCCGACAATACTTCCAACTGCTGCTGCAAAAGCTGCGTCTTCAAATGGTTTAACCATTCTTCCTTTACCAAAATAATCAAGGTCTCCTCCTCGACCTGAATTACTTTTGTCTGCCGAATATTGAGAGGCAAGCTGAGCAAAGTCTTCTCCCGTTTTTGCACGTTTATATATTTTTTCTGCAAATGCTTTCGCGCTGTCTTTGTTTGAACCAAAATTTATAAGTATATGACTTGCTTTGACTAGTTCATTTTCTCCGTTACGAAGACTATCGACCCTGAAAAAATAAGTACCATCAGCAAGTTTAACAGGTCCAACCACTTCATGAGGCTTTACGTTTTCAAGTAAGGAACGACGCATTGGGTCAAGAAGTTTGACAGGTGCAAAATCATTTGTTTTTCCTGTGAAGCTTGCAAAATTAAGTTCGAATGCATGATCTTTATCTTCTAATGTAGATGCGGCATCAATTTCTTTTTTAATGTTTGTAATTTTAGTATTCAAACGACTTGTATCTAAAGATGAAGGTACAAGAGGGAAGCTGATGTACTTTAGTTTTCGAGTAGCTTTTTGCTTGTAATATTGCTTGTTGCTCTCGTAATAAGAATTTATTTCTTCATCGGTAACATTCACTTCTTTGTCTGAAATTTTAGCAACATCGAATGCAATGTAATTAACATCTGCACTGCTGTTATCAGTAATATATTTGTGTTTTAAATATAAAGGCGAAGTCATTGTTGCAGGTAAACTGACAAGTGATCGCATTGACTCACTTAATTGATTCTTTGTAATATAGTCTTCAATTTTCAAAAGCCCGCGTTTGATTTTTGCAACTTCAGAATCTGGATCAACTTGATTAGCTTGAATCTTTCCTTCTTGAATCAATTTGCGAATGTTTTCACCAATGCTTTCAGGATCGGTTACTACTTTCAAATACTGTTCACGATTAAATTTACCGGTACTGTCTGTGAAATCTTTACGTAAATAATCAGGAGGATTATCGAGCATGATGTCCTGAATTTGATCAGCAGTTACCATTATGCCTGCTTTTTTGGCTTCTTGGCTCAAAATTGCTTCTTCTACCATTTGATCCCAAACTTGTTGGCGAAGTTGTTCTTCGTCCACTTCAGCTTCTGGATTTCCTGCTCGTTGTTGGTCAGCCATTTCTTTAACACGCTGGTCAAAGTCTTTGCGCATTATTTTAATTCCGTTTACACTGCCGAGTGATTCGCTTGAATATCCTTTACCTTTGCGTAAAATTTCGCTAAAGTTAGAATCCGAGACCACCATAAAGCCGATGAAAACGAAGGCAAAAATACCCAATAGGTAGGGGGAAAGTTGCCTCATTCTTGATAATAATCCCATCGTAAATTATACTCCTTCAATCAAATAATAGGTTGTTACAATACTTGTCTTTGTTAATTTTGTATTAAATTAAAACGCAAAACTATTCACGTTTGAGGACTTTTCCAAGTAACTTCTCACTTTTACTCTTATTTTGATATGGAACTAAACTCTCTGCGACTTCAAATTTTACCCTCTAACAGTGCATTATTACATGAAAAAACAGATGTTCATCGCGTAAATCGTCTCAAAAATTATCTTACCAATCTTCAATATTTGAAAAACCCTCCCATTGTCGGAAAAATTAAATCAGGAACCGAAACTCACTATGTTGTTCTTGATGGTGCTACTCGTACAACTGCACTTCGTGAACTGAATATTCCCGATATTCTCGTTCAAGTAGTAGAGTATGGAGAAGGTGGAATTTCTCTTGAAGCATGGAATCATGTTCTTCCGAATGTAACGAATCTAAATATTATTGATACCATCGGTTCGCTCGATGGACTTTCACTTGTTAATTTATCGCTCCATGAAGCACAAAATGCAGTACTTATGAGGGAAATTGCCGGATACATTTTTTCTTCGCCAAATAAAATTCTCGGAGTAAAAGTAGATGGAGATTTCTTTAAACAAGTAGAAATACTTACAAAGATTGTAAAAACCTACGAAGAACATGGTGAAATTTATCGTTTAGCCCAAGCCGACCTCGAACGTCTTATTGCCGCTCAACATAAACATTCATCTGTCATGGTCTTCCCTCAATTTACACCGCGAGAAATCCGTGACATATCTACAAGCGATACTAAACTCCCTGCCGGAATAACAAGACATATTATTCCCGGAAGAGCACTCAATGTAAATATTCCGTTAGAATTCCTCCAAAGTTCACAAACCATAGAAGAAAAAAATATATGGCTTGACAAGTGGCTCACAGATAAAATTGTAGAACGAAAAGTACGATATTACCATGAACCGGTGTTTGTATTTGATGAATAGATTTAGAGTATGTACTTTATCGAATTTTCTATGGTTTTTAAAATGTTATGAATAACAAATCCAACAATCTTCGTGCTGTCGCAATTATTCCTGCTCGGTATGGTTCGACTCGGTTTCCGGGGAAACCACTTGTGGATTTAAAAGGAAAATCGCTTATCGCTCGCGTTTGGGAAGCCGCAATGAATGCGACGACTCTCAATAAAGTTGTGGTAGCAACTGATGACGAACGCATCGCACGCCATTGCGAACAAATCGGTGCTGACTATATTCTGACTTCATCTGAAATACTGACCGGCACAGACCGTGTAGAAGCCGCTTATCGCGCTCTTGGTGTTACTTCCGATGTGATTTTAAATATCCAAGGAGATGAACCTCTGCTCGAAAGTACATTAATTGACCAATTAGTAGTTGCCATAGAAAATTCTTCAGCAGATGTTGCTACTCCGATTAAAAAAATAAATTCGATTGAGGAATTAGTTAACCCGACAATTGTAAAAGTTGCTCTGCGAAATGATATGACTGCATTATATTTTTCGCGCAGTACAATTCCACATTTCAGGGGAATAGATAAGGAATTTTGGCTTTCTCATTATCAATATTGGAAACATATTGGGTTATATGCCTATCGTCCTAAAGCACTAAAGCGTTTTGTTGAACTCAAACAATCTCCATTAGAAATAGCCGAATCGCTCGAACAGCTTCGTTTGTTTGCTGATGGTGCAGTATTTCAATGTATCGAAACTGATTGTGAGTTAATTGCTGTGGACACTCCCGAAGATGCTGATAAAGTCAGGAAATTCCTCTAATTCAAAACACCAACGTAATCTAACCGTTTAGATTACATTTACTTATTTTATTTATTAAATTATGTTATTCCCTTCACTTATAGGTCATGCCGCCGAATTGTATCGAATTATTTGGAAATCACCGCAACCAGCTGATTCAATTGCTTCGGAATTTTTCCGTTCACATAAATATATTGGCAGTAAAGAGCGCAGATTTATTTCTGAAACAGTATTTGCCACTTTGCGGATGTACTCGATTGCTTTCCAAACTGCTTCTCATTCAGTCGGCAATCGCCAAGAATTAGAACCATTAGAAAAAGAAATTAAAATTATCCTCACAGGTTGTCTGTTTGGTGAAAAAGTAGGGGCTTATTTTCCGCTACAATTATTGAATCGTTCATTTGTGACGAATGATGAAGAGTATTCAATTGAACAATTATGCAAAGAAACTTTAATTGCCCGATTTAATTACAAGTTGGAAGAGGTAGATGAGTGGGTAACTAATGCTAAAAAAACATTTGACCGTATTCAATCCGAGAATACGTATGATTATTGGTGCTTGCCAGAATGGATTGCTTCTTCGTGGCAAAATCATAATATTCAAGCAACGGCTTGCAGCTTGTTAAAAAGTGCACCTGTA
Organism: Bacteroidota bacterium; assembly: GCA_018266765.1. GTDB lineage: Bacteria > Bacteroidota > Ignavibacteria > Kapaibacteriales > UBA961 > JADJXV01. The sequence continues at coordinate 29,968 of JAFDZU010000085.1, read as the reverse complement.
TGCTTACGTGTCAATTCGAGAGCAATAACTCGTGAGAGAGCATTGGAGGAATTAAACAAGGTATCTATCAAGGCATCACCCAGCATAATATCACCCGATGGTATCATTCTAGCAAATCGGGAACAATTATCCCAAGTGGAATTATACAAATCAGGAGCTATCGAAGTTCAAGATATTGGAAGTCAACTTATTGGTTATGCCGTTGCACCGGAGGAACATTGGCAAATTCTTGATGCGTGTGCCGGGGCGGGCGGAAAATCACTTCATCTTGCGGCATTGCAAAACGATTTAGGAATTATTATTAGTACCGACATAGAATATAAACGGTTACGAGAACTTGATTTTCGGGCAAAACGTGCGGGATTGAAGTCGGTAACTACTCATTTGCTTTCTGCAAAAAATGAAAAAACATTGCAAAAGCTTGTTGGGAAATGTGAAGCAGTTCTTGTGGATGCACCGTGTTCCGGAATGGGAACTGCAAGGCGTATGCCAATGGTAAAATGGCGGCTTACCGCGTCACTTGTTGCTAAATTAGCTCGAAAACAATTGGAAATACTTACCGAGAAATCTCGGTTTGTTCGCCAAGGCGGAGTATTGTGCTATGCAACCTGTTCATTGATGCCGCAAGAAAATGAGGAAGTAGTTAAAGCGTTTTTAAAAGAAAATAGTCAATTCGTTCTCGAACCACTTTCACAAGCATTTAAACATTATGGAATTACCATCGAAGGTCTGAACGAACTTGATTCTATGGTTACATTACTGCCTGATATTCATGGAACAGACGGTTTTTTTATAGCAAGAATGCGAAGAGTAGAATAAGATATTTTCCTTTACCAAACTCTACCGGGATATTACTACAACCGAGCGTTTCTCTCTACCGTCAGCGGCGCGAAGAATAATTCCATAAACTCCATCGGGTAAATTTTTAGTTGAGAATCGAAGGATATATTCTCCGATAGTCAATTGCTCCGAGGCAAGAATAAACTTTTCACCAAGTTGATTAATTGCTTCGAGAGTTACGATTCCACTTCCTTGGATGACACATCTGGCTTCGCCATATTCACCTATAGGACTTGGAGTTACGGAAACAAGTTGGAAAGCCGCATCTGCTTGTTTTATTCTTCTTAAAAGATTAGCACAAACAGGACTGACATGAATTATTTGCTTAATTGAACTTTCCGAACAACATTCATGTGTCGTATCTGAAACATGTACAGGAATTGTAATATCACTCGAATCAGAAAGCATGACATTAAATGGAACAACTATTTTCCAATTCGTTGGTGAATCTACTGTGATTACTTCAGTTGATGAAATGATAACTTCTTTTTTATTTTGTCGGATAGTCACGGGAACAGTTCGAGTTTGGCTGTTGTCCGAAAATTCAATTACACCTGATTCGGATTGAAGCACAAGTGTTTGGAAATCCATTCCTGCTGTAATAGTTAGAACAACCGGAATAGGATGGTGAACATCAATTCCTCCTTTAAACGGAATCGTAATCGGCATACCGGGCGCAACTGTTGTATCGGGTTGTTTAGTTAAAGTAAGTAAATTACTGATGGAGTTGATAGTTTGCGTAACTGTTTGGATAATAGAATCGTTGCATTGAGTTGTAAAAGTTACGGTTCCTATGAGTTCTTTCTTCATCTCGATAGTATAAATTGCTTTTAATGAAGAATCACGTTCGATGATTTGTGGCTGAGGTACTAAAACCGGCAATAAATTGATATTGGAGGACTTAGGAGTAATAGATTGGAAATTAAGCGGGCGATTCCCAGTATTCTTAAGAATTAACTCAATGGTATTTTGGGGGTTACAAGCAAAAACTGTTTGTGGTGCAATCATATCAAATGAGTATTGCAGAGTATCGCTATTTCCGGCAAAGCCTAGTAACAATATCCGAGCTGTATCGCGTTTAAATGCAGGCAAAGCATCATGAATAACAAGTATTTCTGCTGTATGAAACCCTGTTCGTGTTGGAGTAAAACGAACCGGTAATGAATAGAAAGTATTCGGCTGCAATATACGTCGCTTTAAAAACAGAGTGTCTATTATAAATGAGGTAATATCACCTGAAGCAAGAATCATTGTATCAATTGTGAGCTTTTCATTCCCGCCCGCTGAAATAACATTAGCAGTCGAATCTTTGCTCTTGCGATAAGGAATGGTATCAAAATTTATATTAAACGTCGAAATAGTCGGCAAAGTTCCTTCACCGTATAAGGTTATTGTTACAAGTTTATGCAACATCCAATTCGATATCTGCAATCTATAGATGGAATTAAATGGTTGTATTAATTTAGGGGTAAATCGAGTAGGGATTCTCAGAGTATCAATTAAAGGTCGTAAAGTTATAGGAAGTGAATATTCAGCAAGGGAATTTAATGTTACCGTATCGCCACTCGATGAAGTGAAATTTACAACTGCATCGTAATTTCCGGTATTGATAAGTGTTATTATTGAATCATGTATTGTGCCAATCCGCTGTCTTTTCCAATCGATTTTTACACTTTCGATAAGCGGAGCTACTCCTTCACCTTGAATTATAAACTTATTGGGTAAATTAAGATTATTGACAGCCAAGCAATTCCGTGTAAATATTCGCATAGCATCAGGAGTAAAACACACAGGAATCGAAAGAGTATCGTTAGGTTGCAAGGTAATAGGGAAGAGTCCTGCTGTGTCGAGTGTGAGCGACGGCTCGAATATTGTAATTGCAATAGAGTTGATTGTCAGTGGATTATTACCATTATTAAAAATTAGAACATGAGCGCATGCAGTATCACCGACTAAAACTTTTCCGAAATCCCAACCGACAACTCCAATAGAAGGAGCCGCAACTATACCAATTATAGGAATCGAAATTTGTTTGCTACAGGGCAATAAAAACGTAAGCTTAGCTTGCAGAGAAGAAGAGTCTCCACTTGGCTTGAAACATACATGGAAAACTACCGAATCTTTGGGAGCTAATGATTTTTGAATAAGAGGAATTCCACCATTAAAATTGACTCTTTTATCTCCTGTTATCATGCTCGAAAGGAATTTTACTGTATCTGTTCCATTATTGCGTACTACCACTCGTTCACAAATTGAATCAAGCCAATTTACAGGCTTGAATAAAATATTATCTCTTACTTCAATAGAAAGTGCGCTGTATATGTATTTGAATAGTCTTCCGTTGCCAAGTTTATCTCGTGCTTCTATGAATATTACTCCGTTGCGGGAATCGTCCACCGGTTCTGCATTCACTTCGATTGAAATTGAAGAATCTGTTGCCGTTTCAATTGTCCATTGGAAATTACGAGTACTATCGGTCAGTACTTTTACGCTTTCAATCCCTACAGTAGAGTCAGTCGTCAATTCTTTAGCCGTAATTTTTAATCGTCCGCAATTTTCTGAATATGTGAACTTTGGTGGAATCGTATCTTTACCGGTTGCTTTATAGAGTGATAAACCCAAAGGATAGGCATAAGAATCGTCCGGTCCGACTCCATAAACAATTCCTGAAAACATTCCTGAGTCTGAGGTTAAATCATGGACACCCGGTTTAACAGCAATTACAAGGTAATTCAAATTCATTCCTGAAATTTTTTGAAGTGCTAATTTTGGATAATTGACAATAAGCGGTGTACCGTCAAGTTTTAGTGAATTTACCGCTGAAGGTTCGCAGATAATATTGACATAATTATAGTAAAACTTGTCGTATTTCCAATATGGATTTGGTTGAATTTGAAATAAAGCTCGAGAAACATATTGTTCAATTGGAGGAATAACCACCATTGCCGGGTCGAAATCCTGTACATCATCATAAAAACTTGTGGGCATGTACTGAACAATTGAAATCGGTTTGTCGGATGTCCAACTTATTGTTTGCCCTACCGGGTAAAAATCTACCCAATCTCCAGGGTCTTTCAGCGTTATTGTCCTACTATTTACACTTCCTTGTGCAATAAAAGTAGTATTGGGTTGAATGCATGCAACACGAATTAAATCTCCGTCGCAATTAATATAAAATGGTGAGGTCGCATATTTAGTACCCCAAATTTTGGTAGGTAAGAGCATCTCTACAAGGCAATCTTTAGAATCCAACGGTCTTTCTCCCGGAACTCTCGGGAATATCGGCACAGAAGTACGAACATGTCCCGAAAGAACACCAATAGGCTTATCACTTCGAACTATTGTTCCTGATAAATCGCCATAACCTCTTCTTAATAAATCAGATGACTGAACAAGGTAGCATTGACCTTTCATTAAATAAAAAGATACGAATTCTGCAGAATCGTGCTTCATGGTTTTTACACGAGGTGTAAATTGAATCAACGTTGAATCTTGGGAAGCCATTACTAAAAATTCACCTGAACGAGGAGTTGAATCTGTCCGCATTCCAATTTGTTCGTATTCGTCATTGGGCATTGACATTATAACGTATTCTTTACCCCAATTGGGTATAGGTAAGGCAGTATATGCATCGGATGAATAATCGAAACTCGACATTGCCGATATAGCAATTTTTTGATCAGAAGTAATCTCTATTAGACTGTAAAGTGGAACTTCCGAGCGTTTCATTTCGATTGCCAAAGCATCTTGTTGCGGAATTTCCAATGTCAGAATTGAATCTCCTTGAATTGTAAATAATTCACCGGAAGTTTGCCAAGGGAAGCGAATTATCACTTCACTTTTAACTGAAGCTGCAATATAAAAACTGAGATTTACAGGGAAGTTGTTTCTACGATTGGCATCAATTTCATTGCGCATGAAACCAATATAAAAATGGCGACCTTCAAAATTAGAACCTTGAGAACGTGGTAATATTTTTTCGGTTTGTGCCTGTACCGAAAACCCATATAGATTCAATATTATTGAACATATAAAAACAATCGTCTTTGAGAGAGTGAGTATCGTTCTGTTCATGGATTCTCCCGCCAATAAGCGTTGTGTGCTATAATTAAGTATGACTATGATAGGGAATTTTTAGTGAATAGCCAAGAGTTTATTGAGATATCACTATTTTACACAATAATTTTGCTACTCTTTCCGTAAATTGTACTTCAAATTTTTCAATAAAACTTCGATAATAATTCTGAATTTATGACTACTGAACTACTTCGATGTGACTGGACAGGAGGACGAGAACTCGATATAATTTATCACGACAATGAATGGGGAGTGCCACTTCACGACGATCGTAAGCATTTTGAATTTATATTGCTTGACGGATTTCAAGCCGGACTTAGCTGGGCAACCATTCTAAAAAAACGCGAGAATTTCCGAATTGCATTCGATAACTTTTCGCCTGAAATAATCGCCAATTATTCGCAGAGTAAATTAGATGAACTTATGAATAACGCAGGGATTATCCGTAATAAGCTTAAAATCAGCTCAAGTGTTACCAATGCTCAAAAATTTCTCGATGTTCAGAAAGAATTTGAAACGTTTGACAACTATATTTGGCAATTTGTCGGTCGGAAAACAATTACAAACTCTTGGAAATCTATGAAAGAAATTCCAGTTCGAACCGCAGAATCTGACGCTATGAGCAAAGATTTGCAAAAACGCGGTTTTAAGTTTGTCGGCTCGACTATCTGTTATGCCTATATGCAAGCCGCCGGAATGGTTAATGACCACCGTGTGGATTGTTTCCGTTATAAAGAACTAACTTCATTCGCTCAAAATTAAAATAAATTCTAAATGCTTGTTCTCCTTCGTCTTGCTCCATATTTTAAAAAATATAAATATCGTTTTTTGCTAGGAATTCTGTTCGTTACTATTTCCAATTATTGTTCAACGGCAATTCCTCCGGTTGTTGGAGGAATTATCAACGGACTTAGTCATCATCATGCCAATACTGATTTTATTACTACAGCAATTATAAAAATTCTCTTTCTTACAGCAGGAAGCGGATTTTTTATGATGCTGACAAGATTATGTATAATCATGGGGTCACGTTTGATTGAATTTGATGTGAGAAATGATTTGCTCAGAGCAATAGAAAAGCAAAATGTAAGTTTCTTTCATGAATATTCTACCGGTTCGTTGATGGCACATGCCACCAATGATGTGTCTGCCCTTAGAGAGTTTATCGGGCCTGCGATTATGTATTCAGCAAATACACTCACAACTTTTCTTTTTGCATTAACCTTAATGCTGCAGTTAAATACTTCAATTACACTTGTTGCTTTATTCCCACTTCCGATAATGGCGTATGCTACCTATGCTATCGGAAGGAAAGTTCATTTTGCATTTAAAGATGTTCAAGAGCATTTTGGTTCGTTAACCTCACAAGTACAAGAAGCACTTTCGGGCGTAAGGGTAGTAAGGGCGTATTCACGTGAAGAATATGAGCGAGTTGGCTTTAATCGAAGCAGTACAGAATATTCTCAAAAAAATCTTCGACTTGCTAAAATACAGTCACTTTCAATGCCGGCTATGATGTTTTTGGTTGGATTATCTAATGTTCTTGTTCTTAGTTATGGCGGCTTGCAGGTAATGAACGGTAAAGCATTACTTGGTGATTTATCTCAATTTTTTATATATCTCAATCAACTAATTTGGCCAGTGGCTGCTATCGGGTGGGTAATGAATCTCATCCAACGAGCCGCTGCATCTACCCAGCGGCTCACTGCAATTCTCGGCAGTAATCCGGAAATAAAAGATAATGATATAACCGATAAAAATATTAAGACACTTCAGGGTGAAATTACCTTCTCAAAAGTTACTTTCCAATACATAAGCAGAAATACACCAGTACTGACCGATATATCACTTAATATTCCAAATGGAACCTCGTTGGGAATTGTTGGAGCAACGGGACATGGTAAGTCTTCATTGGTGAATTTAATTCCACGGTTACAAGATGTAACGACAGGGGAAATTACCATAGACGGACATCCAATCAATACAATTCCACTCCAAACGCTCCGTAGTTCAATAGGAATTGTTCAGCAAGAGCCGTTTCTGTTTTCACTCTCAATAGCAGATAATATTCGTTTCGGAAGACCTGAAGCTACTGAAGAAGAGATTATACAAGCATCAAAACTTGCCGCACTTCATGAGGATATTTCTACATTAAAAGAAGGATATTCTACTATTGTAGGCGAGAGAGGTATTACACTCTCCGGTGGACAAAAACAGCGTACTGCAATCGCAAGAGCATTAGTAAGACAGCCAAAAATACTGATTCTCGATGATGCACTCTCAGCAGTAGATACTGCCACTGAAGAAAAAATTTTAAACGGGCTTCAAGAAGTAATGAAAAACCGAACAACGATAATTATCGCTCACCGACTTTCAACTGTCAAAAATTGTGATAAAATTATTGTTATCGAAGAAGGAACTATTGCCGAAGAAGGAACACATTTTGAATTAATTGCATTGGGCAAACTCTATGCAGAAATGTACGAGCGTCAGCAATTGGAACAAGAAATCGGAGAATACGGTACATAACTATTCTATCATTTTGTTGTTTGGTGTATGAATAATCATGAAAGTTGGTTTATGATAAATTTAGATAATGTTGACTGAAAATTGTTGATTAGAGTTATAAACTGAAAAACTCGGATAGTGAATTTTGTCTGAAAATTGTCATAATATCCACGAAAAGAGGGTAAAAAGTGCCAAAAAACGGTTTTTTTTCAATTTTTTTTCAAAAATGTAAATTTATTCTTGCCAAACGATAATCATTCTGTTAAATTTGGACGCGGTTAAATTATAACTCGCTTTTAATCTCTCCCTAATGGCTCTGAAAGCCATAATAAGAACAATTTTTAATTTTTTCTTTCACTTACATTAGAAAGGATAACATATAATGCGTGTTCGTACTCTTTTTTTAACCCTCTTAGGGGTGTGTTTAGTGTCGGCAGGTTCTATGAAAGCTCAGGATCTTTCTGATCCTCTTAATCCACAAAAGCAAAAACCGAGAATTTATGTCGGCCCGGTTGCCGGATATAATCGCTCGCTTCATGCCGGTGGTTTCTCTTCTCGTTTTAGCGAAGCATCATGTCCGAATTTTGAATCTGGAACTAACAACGGTTATTATTTTGGTTTGTCAGCCGAGTATTTATTAGGTGATGTTAAAAATTCTAATTCATCAGTAATTGCTCGTGTTATTTATGATAATCAGCCCGCATTTTTCGAGCGTCCGGGTGATGACTATCCGTCACGTTTGGCAAATGGTGACACAGTTAGAACTGCTGTACGTCATACTACAGATGTGAAATATACACTTCTTCAATTTGAAGTGATGTACAAATTTAATATTCCGGGTACATTCCTTGGAATAACAGCCGGCCCTCAATTCGGTATTCCGATTAGTGGTAACCAAGAACAACGCTATGAACTTGTGTTTAACCCGAATGCTCCCGGTGTACAATTTGCGGCTGAAGATTTAGCTAAAATTGTTCCTCCCGATAAATGGACAGAAGGTTTTGAACCTAAATTCTCTGATGAAACACGCACAGCAATTGTATTGTATAATGGCAAAATTATTAATCAAAATTCTTTCCGTGCGGCGATTAAATTGGGCTTGCAATATGAAATTTTGCTTGGTCGTGCGGTTCTTGTTCCTTGTGTTTATTATAACTTGGGAATAACAAGAATAAATACTGATGATGCTTGGCGTGTAAATGCTATTCAAATTGGTGCAGATTTACGATTTGCGTTCTAACGATAGCCCAAAAGGTATCACTCATAGTTATAAGCGTTCGTTTTTCTTTAGTAAAAACGAACGCTTTTTTATTTGTAAATGGAGAAATGGAATGGAAAATTTGTGGTCGCCTTGGCGTTCGGAGTATATCGAATCATTCGATACTCCAAATAGTGAACGTGAAGAATGTTTCTTGTGTTCCGGAGCATCAAAAATAGATGAAGACAAAGAGCGTTTAATTGTAGCTCGTATGACATTATGTTTTGTGGTTATGAACCGTTATCCATATAATAGCGGACACTTACTCATCGCCCCGTACCGACATTGTGGCGAATTACCGAACCTGTCGCAAACGGAACGAACCGAGATTATGGAAACAATCAATACTGCTTGTGAAGTCCTCACAGAGCTTTATAAGCCGCATGGAATTAATATTGGTGCGAACATCGGTAGAGCCGCAGGTGCAGGCGTTCCGGGACACTTACATTTTCATCTTGTTCCACGTTGGAACGGTGATACTAATTTTATGCCGTTGTTTGCAGAAGTAAAGGTGGTTTCAGAATCAATCCAAACGGCTTACCAACAAATAACAGATTGCTTCAAACGTAAGTTGTCGGGGTGAATTAATTTGTGTATCTATCTTATTATTAAAATGTTGTGAAGTTCTGTCTGTTCCAGAAAGCAGTATAAACCGTCAATTAATAGTTCTAAAAAATGCTCTGTGCTTTTCTGTGGTTTAGAATAGTGGTATATTGCATAATCTTTATTAAAGAAATTATATTACTTTTTTTGATTTACAGAATTGAAATTTATGTTAGAATTAAAATATTCAGCCGACAGAAAATCAGTTATTTATATGTTAATAACAACGGCACTTTTGATCGTTCAGTGGAATTTAGACGGGATTTTTTATCCGGTGTACGCATTATCTCTATTTATGGCTATATCTGTTGCAGTAATGGCACATAATCATAATCATGTACCGATGTGGAAGTCTCGTGCAATGAATATTCTCACGGATTATTGGCTTACTGTATTCTATGGGTTTCCTGCTTTTGGTTGGATTCCCACTCATAATAGGAATCATCACAGTTTGAACAATAAAGCCGGTGACTTTACGATAACATACCGTTTGAGTGAAAAAAATAATTTACTAACGTTGTTATCGTATCCATCTATCAGTAGTTTTTTTCAGCAAAAACCAATACGTGATTATTTAAAACTGCTTTATAGAACAAATAAAACTAATTTTTACTTTGCAGCTTTTCAGTATGTTGCTTTAGCAGTATTGTATATTGTTGGTTTAATGCTGAATTGGCAGAAAACTTTGCTGTTTATTATAATTCCGCATCAAGTTGCGTTGTTTTCAATATTGATTTTTAATTATTTGCAACACGTACATGCTGATGAAGAGTCAGACATAAACCATTCTCGAAATTTTACAGGATTTCTTAATGTTCTTTTGTTTAATAATGGTTATCATACAATTCACCATAAAAGAGCTAATCTTCATTGGAGTCAAACTCCCGAAGAGCATAAAAAAATAGAACATTTGATTGACCCCGTACTTAATGAAAAGAGTTTTTGGAGATTTATCGTACGAAATTACTTTTTAGCGATATTTGTTCCTCGATTAGGCAGTGTGTCTATGCGTTTGAAAAGAATTGCCTCACAAAATAATACTCAAACTCCCGAAAAGATTTCAACATCACACCAAGTTCCGGTTGGTTAAGGATTTGTTATAGTAGTGTTTTGATGTATATCAAAATGTAAAAAGCCCATTTCAATAAGGAATGGGCTTTTTCTTTTATATTGTTGCGGGGCAAGGACTTGAACCTTGAACCTTCGGGTTATGAGCCCGACGAGCTACCAATTGCTCCACCCCGCGATTCATGAAGTACAAAAATACCGAATAATATCTGACCAACAATGGAATTTCTTCTTTGGAGTGGTTTTAATGTAATATTATTTGCTTTTTTTAAGGCGAGTTTCGTATTCCGAAGCATAACGTTTTATTGCAGTTGCTATGCCTTCAGCAATTTTTTCTTGTCCTTTTTCAGATGTTATAAACTTCTCGTCTTCTGTATTAGACAGAAACGCAGTTTCAAATAACACATTCGGCATCGAAGAGCCAACCAAAACATAAAATCCGGCTTGATTTACACCTCTATTATGCAGTGAAATAGTTTTACCAACTTCATCTTGGATAGTCGAAGCGAATTGCTCACTGAATTTGACGAATGAACTTTGTGCCATCGTTGCCACAATCAGCTTTTCCTCACTGAGTTCTTGATATTTATCCTTGCGCTTTTCAAGTTTGATAACAGAATTTTCACGGTCAGCTACACGAACTGCATCATCATTTCTGCCGGGACGGAGAATATAGCTTTCAAAACCATGCGCCGGATGTGGTTTTGAAGGCATAGAATTACAGTGAATACTCAAGAATAGTTTTCCGCCTGCTTTATTTGCTATTTGAGTACGGCGTTCGAGTTCGATAAATGTGTCGTCCGAACGAGTCATTATTACTTTAGTTGTTGGCAAATATACTTTAAGAAACTGTTTGGTTTTTTTAGCAATCGAAAGAGTTATATCTTTTTCTTTATAACCGTTTATACTAATAGCGCCTGCATCTTCTCCGCCATGTCCCGCATCTAAAACAATCACATCTAAATCCCATCTTTTTTTTGTAGATTCTTCGTTTGCTTTGTCACCTAAATCTGTATGTTGATATTCTATTGAAAGTGAAATTCCACGTTCACCCACACGTCTTACCGTACACGATATTGGTTCTATTTTCAAAAGAAAACGAAATAATACTGCGTTTTTACCGGTTTCTGCTCTAACATCAGAACAGGGAAATACTTGTTCAATTTCATCAAATGAACTTACTGAACTTGCCACATTAGGGAATCGAATACTCACTTCTTTCCCTTGAATTTCCGGCTTATGAAATACAGGAATTACTGCATTGGAACGAAATAGAATTTCAGTCTTTTCAGATGATTTCTGAGATGCTAAAAGTGATGTAATTCGAACTGTAGGTTCCGATTCAAAAGAAGCGTCAGGAATTGCTCCTGCAAATGCTAATGTTCTCGGTTCTGCTAAATTTTCGTCAGGTTTTGTTTCGTTAACAATACTGGTAGATTCTGAACTCGAATTAACTTCTGTTATTGCATCTTGATTTGGTTTTTCAGTTTCAGATTCTTTGCGAACCTTTAAATCAGGAGGAAGGGAGTAACGTCCGGGAATAATTGGTGCTGGAGGTGAATCATTAGAAACTTTACGTTGATCTAAAAAAACAGGCGCATCTAACAGCTCAGCCGAAGGGGAAGTTTGTCCAAACATCCTTAACACAACTTTACCTGAAGTTACTGAAACTTTGTACAGTCCTAATGTTTCAAGTGTCGGGAAAAATTGAAGTGCCGGAATAAATAATTCACCGTCCATCATTATTGAAGGTAAGCTCATTTGAGCTAAACGGTTACCTTCAAAATTTTCACGAAGTACCATAAATGACGATGGTGCAAATCGTAACCGTTCGGTTTTAAAGCTGATTTCATTGCGGGAAGGAACATAGGTACTACCCGGAAAAGCCGCTTTTGATAATTGTGATAGCGAAGCATACCCGCGATTATTCACAGTTCTCAATGATATCTGTGTTGCTTTTTCTGACGGAAGAATAATCGTGAAGGAAGTTGATTGTGCTTGAAGTTGGAGAGATGCAGAAAGTTCTGTTGTAACTAAAGAAATACTCAGTAAAAACACACTCAACACCATACACCAAAAGCATGAAAAAGTTGATTCTGTAATTCTAAAAAATCTTTTGAAATGTATTGATTTTTTCATACTTGAGAAGAGGATTTATGAGTTAGTGTCTAATACTGTTTTTTTTGAATAGTAAGCAAAATTACCATTTTTCAAGTGTTTTACCCGTATTTTTGATAAATTTTTTGAAAATAACAGAGAAAATGTATGTCCAGAAGATCATTTCGCAAAAATAGAGTAAACGAAATAGTTGAATTGACAATTGAATCCATCGGTTTTGAAGGTGTTGCCATAGCTCGCCACGAAAATATTGTCCATTTTGTAAAAAAAGCAGTTCCGGGTGATGTTATACTTGCAGAGATTATATCAAAAAAGTCAAACTTTGCTGAAGCACGAATAAAAGAAATTATTACTCCATCTCCACTGCGTCAAATTCCTGTTTGTAGTCATTTTGGTGTATGCGGTGGGTGTTCTTGGCAGAACTTACCAATAACTGAGCAACTTCGATGGAAAAGGCAACATGTAGCTGATTGTTTTGAAAGAATCGGGAAAATTCCAATTGGAGAACTAACCGAAACACTTGCTTCTCCGAGAACTCTTCATTACCGTAATAAAATGGAATTTTCCTTTGGTGCTTCACGGTGGCTGACGGATGCTGAAATGTCAGAAAGTGAAGAACAAATGCATAAACATTTTGCACTTGGACTTCATATTCCGGGAAGGTTCGACAAAGTATTAGATGTAGATAATTGTTATATTGCTCATGAGATTAGCGGTCGAGTTTTGGATGAAATTCGCAAGCAAGCACTTTCATTGGGTGTATCGGCGTATAATGCACGCCAACATTTCGGTTTTTTGCGTAATGTCATAATTCGCAATACAACTGCTACCAATGAGATCATGGTTGTACTGCTGACAAGCCCGCCTACAACTCAAGCTGATGAACACATGATACAATGGATAGAGCAAGAATTTTCTGTGTTATTTCCCGAAGTAACAACTTTAATTCATGCAATCAATCGAACAACGTCACCTGTGGCAGTCGGCGAACCGCGCACAATTAAAGGGAGCGGATTCATCACTGAATGCGTATTGGATGTTGAATTTAGGATTTCTCCTTTTTCATTTTTTCAAACAAATCCATGGCAATTAGAACAATTTTTAAGCTCAATTCTCAATGCCACACAACTTTCACGACACGAAACATTGTGGGATTTATATTGTGGAACGGGTTCAATCACATTGCCAGCTTCGAAACTTGTATCAAGCTCTTTTGGAGTGGAACTTTCCGAAGGATCAATCGCAGATGCCAGAGCTAACGCCGAGAGAAATAGCATATCTACTGTTCAGTTCTTTTCTGAAGACCTTCATAAACCGGCGGCACTAAGTTTATTACAAACGCTTCCACCGCCTGATGTTATAATTATTGACCCACCTCGAGCAGGAGTTCATCAAACGTTATTATCACATATTTTAGAAGTTGCTCCGTCTCGACTTGTGTATGTTAGCTGTAATCCTTCCACCCAAGCTCGAGACTGTGCTTTACTTGCTGAAAAGTATGAAATACAAAAGGTTCAACCTGTAGATATGTTTCCTCATACGTATCATGTTGAATCTATTGCACAGCTTAGTTTGAAGCAGTTATAGAATCAAAGTAATTTTATTGTAGAAAAAATGGTTTTCAAATTAATATTGTGTATATTGTCAAATGCTATAAGACAAAGGATGATGTTTAAGATATTTCTATAATAATTCTCAATCGATAAGCAGAACAATGAATTTAATAAACATAATAACCAAATATGGTATTCTTATTCTGTTTCAACGAGTTATTACTAAGTTGTTGTTTCTATTCATCTGTTCGATTTATACACTTCAAGCATCACCACCACCCGATGACTTCAAAGTTGTGGTTCAAACCGACCATACAGCCCGCATCAATTCTATCCTTTATTCAACAACTACCAAACAAGTAATTAGTGCGAGTAATGATAATTTTATTCGAGTATGGAGTGGAACCGCAGGTCAGGAATTTGGAAGATTAGTTCATATCCTTTACGGGCATACTGACAATGTAACTGCGGTGTCAATTCAACCTGAAGGTCGAAAACTTATCAGTGGCGGCAAAGACGGAAAATTAATCCTTTGGGATTTGCTATCGGGCAAAAAAGATGACCAACTCATCGTTGGTGAAAAAATTGTTGCCATAACCTACAGCGACGACCCAACGCAGAATTCAATTGCCGTGGCACTCGAAGGCGAAAAATCAATACGATTTTTTGATGCAACCAAAAATTTGGTTGAAGTAAAGCAACTGCAACTTCATTCTAAGGGTGATGTTTCTTTCATGCTTTCGTTTAATAGTTGGAGATATATCGCATGTGCTACAACAAGCGGCGAACTTGCTATTATAGATATTACTACTAATTCAACTCCAAAACTTATCTCGCTTACTTCTTCAAAAATATTAACATTAGGTAAGTTAAATGATGAGACATTAGTTTGGATAGATGAACTCGGGAAAGTAGGAACTTTTAATATCACCACAGCAACTCCTTCAAAAGAAACTTGGCCTTTGGTATCTTCATCAGAAAAAGTAAGTACTGCTTCGTTCAATCCTGAAAATAATATTATTACTCTCGAAACCACGCAAGGAAAACTGAAATGGGCAGATGCGCTATCTCGAAGAGGAAACGCAAAAGACGGAATAAATGCAACAAGTTCATTATCAATTGAAAATGGTATAATCGTCGTAGGTAATCGTCTCGGTAGATTAAGCTGGCTAAATAAATCTACAATGGATGAAATCCCGACTCCAAATGCTACAAGCAGTATTGAGCGTGCAGTTGCTGTTAGTTCTAATACAATTGCAACCTTGAATCAGGATTATAATTTATGGGTATGGAATCTTTCTAACGGAGCCGCTACTTTATATCCATTACCTGATAAAAGTGGTGCGCAATATCATCTTTCGTATAATGACAAAGGAGACCGACTTTTAATTGGAAAAGGTACTGCAAATAGTTCACTTCTTATGTTGTTTCAAGATTCAATTTATGCTTTTGGAACTAATCTTTCGGCAGTAGAAGCTCTTTCGTTTATTCCCGGTACTGATAATTTTATTTCAAGCCATTCAAATGGCTCGTTGATTATGTGGGATGCAAAAACGCGTCAACAAATTACTTCACTCAAACTTAGTCAGCCACAACTTGGTATCAGTATAATTAAGGATGATTGTATTACGATTGAAAAAGGCATTATCAGAATTTGGAATGTTTTAACGATGAAACAAAAAGATAGCATTCGAATTCAGGCCGGAATTCTGACTTCATGCGCTGTTCATCCGACAAATCATAAAATTGCTGTGGGGTATAAAGATGGAAGTATTAGTATTTTTAAGAAAACTGAAAAGGGTGGTTATTCTGAAACTAAAATAACAGTACACCGAGATAAAGTGAATCGTTTAGCATGGATGGAAAATAATTTATTTAGTAGTAGCAGAGACAATTCTTTACGCCAATTAAGTGAAGATTTAATAACAGTCAATGAATCATATGATCATGCTTCAGAAGTTCAGGATTTTGCTCTGTTTCCTAATAATGAGTTTGTAGCAAGTGTTGGTAATGACGGAACTTGTATTGTTTCTTCATTAAAGAGTTTTGAACCGGTAATGAAATTAGTTTCAGTTGCTCCTGACGGCTGGGTGGCTGTCTCAAATGATGGTTTATTTGATGCTTCTACCACTGGTATTTCATACATGAATATTGTAAGCCAAAACCGTTCTATGCCTTTAGAAAACTACATTTCAATTCTTGAAAAACCTGGAATATTAGCAGAAGTAGTAGGCAGAGCAAGTAAAACACCCGTAAAAAATAGGAATGACATTGCTAAATTACTTGAAAACATACCGCCTTCGATAACTATTCTTTCACCTTTGACAGTGAAAAGTATAAAGAAAAATGAAATTAATGTTACGGTTGAACTACATACAGGTACTTCGGGAATTGAAGAATTACGAATAACGAATAATGGAACGATTGACACAACCATTCCACAAAAAGAACTTCATGGCTTGATGACAATTCCTGTTACATTGGTTTCGGGGAAAAATTTTATAAGAGTAGAAGGAGCTTCTGCAACAGGAATTCGTGGATTCGACACAGTCAGTATCTATAACGAAATTCAATCAGAATCTAAACCAACCTTATATGTTCTCGCAATTGGTATTAGCAAATACAAAAATTCAAAATACACACTGAAATATGCCAGAAATGATGCCGAAAGTGTATGTTCGGCAATAAAAGAAAATCTCAGTACAAGTGAATATAAAGATGTACAAATCTATCCCATTTTTGATGAAAAAGCAACCTATCGTACTATAACAGAAACATTTGATGAAATTGCAGGAAAGATTAAACCAACGGACAGATTTATATTTTATTATGCTGGTCACGGTTCTTTAGCCGTTAAAAATTCAGAAGAGGAATTCTACTTAGTAACTCAAGATGTTGAATCTATTGCCGACCGACAAATTATTGAAGAAAAAGGAATTTCAGTACACACTATTCAAACGAAGTTTGGCCTTGTTCGGTGTGAGAAAAAAGCTATAATACTTGATGCTTGCCATGCGGGTTCAGTAACAGCTTCGTTCGATGAACAATCCGGTGCTTCTAAAGTATTATACCAGCTCAATAGAAATGCGGGGGTTTATCTAATGTCCTCTGCGTTGTTATCCCAACAAGCACGTGAAAATGACAAGTTACAGCATGGATTATTTACAGTAGCACTTTTGGAAGGTTTATCAGGGCGTGCAGCATCAAATTATGATGCTCAAGTGTCGTTGTTTACTCTTCAAGATTACATTGGGAAACGAATAAAAAAAATAATGAACGATAATAACATTCAAAATCAAACACCAATTTTTCGTTCATTCGACTCGGAGGGATTTGTTGTAACTCAAAAGAAAAATTAAATCAATGAATTTAATCAGATAGGAACTATGAGAAAATTTGCTACATATTTTTGCTTTATTGTATTATTGATGCTACTTTGCCAATCATCATATTCTCAAAGTGTGGGTGAACCAACTATTTCTGCTGTTGGAATTGATGATAAAGGTAATAGAGAACCCGTCATAACAATTCTTCGCGAAGAAGTCGAGGCAATCACGCTCCTACCTCTTTTGCCATATATTTTCTTTGAAAAAGACCAAGGAGACCTTCAGCTCGGACGATATAAAAAGCTTACACCAAATGAAGCTAAGTATTTTAATGAAAATAATTTAGTGCAAACAATGACGCCGCTGTTTGCTTATAGATATATCTTAAATATTGTAGGGAAACGCCTGAAGGAGAATCCGAATGATACGATGCAAATCATAGGATGTACTGATGGAATTGAGCTTGATACCCTTGGATTTATACGTGCAAAGACAATTCAAGAATACTTTATTTCTGTTTGGTTAATTGATACAGCTCGTTTACCAATCATAGCTCGAACTTTACCGGAAAAACCTTCAATTACTGCACAATTGGAATATACCGAACAGTCAAATGCTGAAAATCGAAGAGTTGAACTAGTTGCAGATTGGAGAATTATTCATCCTGTCGAAATTCGCGATATTCAAATTCGGATGACACCACCAATGATTGAATTTCAATTAGAATACCCCAAACGAGAGCAAATCGTTCGTCATTCTATCAAAGCATGGCAATTTACCGAAGACAGTATTTTATACAGCCGAGAGGGGACATTATTGCCTCCAAACTATCTATGGAATATAGAAGAAGACACCGACCATCAACCAAAAAACGAACAACAAATCGAATTCCGCCTTTTTACAACAGATAATACTAACCGCCAACAAACAAGTAATGTTGGCAATATCCAAGTAGAACAACAAACATTATTTAAGAAAAAAACACTTAAAATTGCAGGTAAAGAATTGCATAGGTTTAACTTAATTCTGTTTGATTTTGCTTCTAATGATTTAACTGATTATCATAAACGTATTGTTGAAATTATTTACGAAAATGGTCGGCTGTTGCCATCATCAAAAGTAACAGTGAGCGGTTTTGCCGATGAAATTGGTGATGACGAACGTAATCGCTTACGTTCAGTTGCACGTGCAGAAAGTATTACCGGCTACCTCATGCAGAGATACAATCAGATAATAAAACCGGATCATATTCGGTCGGTCGGGAACGGCGAAAAAGATTTATTCAAGGATGAATGGAAAACACCGGAATCAAGAATGTATTGCCGAACGGTGCAAATTGAAATAGAAAATTCTATCAGCAACAGATAAAAAAGGAATGCTTATGAAATATTGTTTACTCTTAGTTGTGTTCGTATGTGCCTTTCAAAATTCAACTGCTCAAAGTGATAAAAAAACAGATACGTTACAGTTTCTGAGGTATGGCACTTTTTTGAATGGTGGTATAGACTTACATCATGCAAATTTTGCTAAATTTAATGATATAGCATTCTGCTGTCCAGATAATTTTAGTGATAAGCAATCACAACTTGGTTTTGGAATGGCAATCGGTGGATTGTTAGAATTTCCACTTTCAAGTGTAAATCCCAATTGGTTCTGGGATATACGGCTTGGAATGCAGTTTCATTCAGGAACTCTTACTCAACAGCACGAAACGATATTCAACAATAACCTTAGTGGTAATCAAGGAGTAAAAGGTGCTTTTGATTATTCAATATCCTCTAAAGTAGCAGGAGCTTTTGTTTCACTCATGCCGAGTTATCACCTTACGTATAGGTTATCGGCTCATGCCGGATTACAGTCAAGCTATTTATTCTACAGTTCTTACAACCAAAGTGAGAATGTAGTAAGTCCTTCTAACGCTTATTTTTATAATGATTCGACCGGCAAATTATCGAAACAAAGGAACAGCAGTTCAGGAGATATTCCAGGTTTACATTCGTTTCAATTATCCGGTATTGCGGGATTAAGTTATGAGATTGCGGGTAATCTAAACGGCTCAACTCTTATTACTCCTGAAGTGTTTTACACAATTGGAATTACACAATTATCCGGCGCATTGAAAGATGATGGATCTTGGCGTAGAAGTGGATTCTATGCAGGGATTTCACTTAAATATTCTCCAACTCCAACTGTTTTTGCTGAAAATAAATGTCCTGAGTGCTACATAGCGAATCTCGAAGCAAATGATTGTTTGCCGGAATTAATTTGTAAAGATGACCAACAGTTAAAGTTAAACGCGATTACGAAAAAATGTGAGTGTATTTCTACGGTAACGTATGCAGAAATTGATAGCGTTATCGGCAAATTTTCTAATGGCGAAGTTAAGAAATTTCCAGAATTAGAAATAACAGTTCAGCAATTTCGTAAAACTATTATGAAACCGATATTGCCGTATCTGTTTTATTTTTCTTCCGCTTCTGATATTTCAGATGTGTATTCTTTTATTGACCCAACATTACGTGACCAATATAAAATTGAAAAAACAGTAGAACGCCTCAAATCCAAACCACTTGCCCTTTATAATGATATTCTCAACATTGTCGGCAAAAGACTGACCGAAAATCCTGATGCTATCCTCACTATTGCAGGATACCACGACGGAGTAGAAAGTAACGGTAAAGATATTGCTGCTGACCGTACTTTAATCGTGAAAAAATACCTGCAAGACACTTGGAAAATTCCCGATGAACGGATCGTGATTTTTTCGGGGGATTTGCCCTCTAACCCGGCTACAATAAACGGATCTACAACTGATGAAAAAGCACGACAAGAAAATCGTCGGGTGGAATTATCATCCAATAATCCCGCTATTTTCGCTCCAATTTCTACAATAGATATTGATAGAGAAGTAGCACCTGAAAGCATCTCCTATTTTTCTACAGTTAAGTCACCGTATAAACTAACCGGTGGATATTTTGAAGTAAAACAATCAGCGGACGGGAAGAATTCTCAATTATATATCAAAAAAGAAAATTTCGCTGATGCAGTGCCTATTCGTTTTGATATTTCTTGGAAGAACATTTCAGCCGTGCCACTTTCGCAAGGCGATATTTACTATGACTTTGTGGTTTCTAATGCTAAAGGTGTAATTCCTCGTAGTGCAACTACACTGAACTTAAAAGTAAAACAAGTTACTCCAGAAGAGAAAGAACGTGCCGGAAAGCCGGATAAATTCTCCCAAATCTACGATATAATTCTCTATGATATTAATAGCACAGGACTTACTCCTGCAAACAATGCTATGATAGAAGAAGTGAAAAAAAATATTACAGCCAATTCTAAAGTACGAGTAATCGGATTTACGGATAATATTGGTACAAAAGAATATAATCAACAACTTGCTCAAAAACGTGCTGAAGGAATTGCATCCTTATTGCCTAAGGAATCTGTCGTTGAAGTTCGAGGTGAAGGTATATCTAATCAATATTCCAATGAATCTCCCGAAGGTCGAAATTATAACCGAGCAGTAAGAATTATCATCGAAACAGATAATCGTAAGTAACTTATGAAAACTTTATTTCATAGTGCAATAGTAACATCGGCGATATTTCTCGTTCCGTTTTTTGTCAGTTTGCTTAATATAGATTTTGATTTTCTCGACCCATTGCAACAGGCACTCAAAGATTTTGAACTGACTGATATTGTCTATTCTCAAATGATGGATGAGAGTTCAAAAAGGATTGATACTAACATTGTTATAGTAAATGTAGGGAGTCTGAGTCGTGGTAATATTGCAAAAGTAATTGACCGTGTGATGCAAAATAAACCGAAAATTGCCGGTGTGGATGTTCTGTTTTATAAAGATACAGACCCCGCCGAAACAAATGCACTCAATGGTGTACTCTCGAACTATGATAATATTGTTCTTGCAGAACAGCTTATAAGGAATTTAGATGGCGATGTCATAGAAGTGCGCCCTGGAATTAAAAATGCTAATCTTCTTTCGAAATATCATGGTTATGTGAATTTTCCATCTGAAGTCGGTTCGTTTAGAACGGTAAGAAGTGTAAATCCATTTGTAGATTTTCAGAATAATCGGTATTCGGCTTTCGCTGTAAAATTAGCAGAACTTGCTGATTCAGAATCAGTAGCAATGCTTTCTAAACGAAATAATACCGAAGAAATAATTGATTTTCAAAAACTGAAATCGTATGTACGAGTAGAGTATTCACAAGTGCTTGATACCTCGATTGACATGTCATTTATCAATAATAAAATAGTATTATTCGGTTATCTTGGAATGACAATGAACGACGAAAATTCGTATGAAGACCGTTATTTTACTCCACTTAACAAGCGATATGCAGGTAAATCTTTTCCCGACTTATTCGGTGTTGAAATTCATGGCAATATTCTTTCGATGATACTAAGCCATGATTATGTGAACTCGATGAATCAAGTGTTGAATGTTATTTTTTCATGGATATTTTGCTTTGTGGTCGTCATTCTTTTTTCGGGAATAGAACATAAAGTTCCTCATTATTACGATTTAATTTCAAAGACAATTCAGATAATCGCGCTTTTGTTTTTGTTATTTATTGTCGTATTTTGTTTTGATCATTTTCGATTTAGATTTGATATTACATTAGCCGCTTTCAGTATTGCTCTTGCGGCGGATGGGTATTCGATTTATATCAGTGCATTGACAGCACGTGAACATAAAAAATCAACAAAAATAAAAAGTTCAATGCAGTCAACTATTAAAAGGAGACATAAAAAATGAAAACCATTGTTCAATTCGGAATCATAGTTTGCTGTTTCATAGCCATAAGTGCATATATGAAAGCACAAACAGAGTATAAAGTGTTGATGACTCAAGGTGTTATCGAAGCGCAAAAACCTATGGAAAAAAACTGGATTCGAGTGTATCCTACGATTACATTGCCAGAAAAAACATCAATTCGTAATTCTGAAAATAGTTATGCCGCATTTATCAGTGATGATGGTGTTTTGGTGGAATTTGAAAAAAAAGGTGTGAAAATTTTGCCTGCTACACATAAAACCAAAAAATCCTCTTCAATTCAAAAAATAAGTAAATATGTTGGTCAAGCATTTCAGCAACAGCCCGCTCCCGACCTCATGGGTTCAATCAGCCGTGATGCTTCGGGAAAAGTAGCTATCGAATTTCCGTTTGATACTAAATTACTCTTGCCAACGGTTCAATTGACATGGCTTTCAGAAGCAAAAACAACAAATTTTGAAGTAAGAATTACTGATGAATCTGGTGAACAGGTGATGGCGAAAGAAGTTCACGACACAACTCTAACGATTAATTTAAGCAAAGATATACCTGAATTTAAACAAGGACATTGTTATTATTGGAGCGTGGGTGTTGCCGGAAATCCTAATTCAACTTCCTCACAGCATTGTTTATTTGTCCTAAATGAAGATGAAGCCGCTACCATTGAACAGGAGCGTTTGCAAGTTGTTACAGAAACAAACGAGTCGTTACCTTCAGATAAAAGCGCTCTCCGACAATTCGTGGCAGGTTCTTGGTGTGAATTGAGAAACCTTTATTCTGATGCTTTAGTGCAATATAAAAAGTGTGCAGCCTTGATGCCATCAATTGATATTTACCGAAACGCTCCGGCTACGTTTCTCGGAAAATGGAAGCAAAAAAAATGATATGAATCAATCTTATTAGTTGATTGTAATGTTAGTTCGGCTGTAATGAAAAATTATGTACCATTTGATACCAGAAAGAAATATTATGAAAAAATATACTAAATTCTATTATAAACTACTGTTGACTTGCAGCATAATACTCTGTAGTTCATTTGGACAATTATCATCGCAGTGGATACAATCAAGTGGGCCGACAGGTGGTTCATGCCGTGCATTAATTCAAAACGGAGGTGTTCTCTATGCGGGTACTTCAACAGGAGGAGTGATGAAAAGTACAGATTCAGCTCGCACATGGGTTGCAGTTAATAATGGCTTGACGGATGTTATGATTTATACTCTGGTATTTAAAGGGACGGTGTTGTATGCTGGTACTGCGGATGGACTCTTCAGCAGCAGCAATGGTGGGAATTCATGGTCAAAAATAACTGCTTTCCCTGCCTTGCCCGCCTATTCCTTGGCTACGAATGGCACTAAACTTTTTGCAGGAACCCCAAATGGAATTTATGTAAGTATTAATAACGGTACATCATGGACCAATCCTTTGTCTCAGAAAGTAATTGCGACTCTCAGAGTAATTGGTGCATCTGTATTTGCCGGCACAACTTATGACTATCTTTATAAAAGTGTGGACACGGGTTCAACTTGGACGCGAATCAACAACAATAATGGTTTGAATAGTAATGTTATAAATTCAATCACTAATGTCGGCAGTACACTCTTTCTCGGTACAGGTGGCACCGGTAGCACAGGAACTGAAGCTGGGATTTATCGAAGCGTAGATAATGGAACGAGTTGGGTGCGAATTACTCAACTCCCATGGGAAGTGAAGTCTATAATTTCTTTGGGTTCTACCTTGTATGCAGGCGGAAACTGGCCTGGTCTCTATAACAGTAAAAATAATGGCACTACTTGGAAGTATTCAGGGCTTTATTCTACCGTCATTTCGTCGATGGTGAGTTTGGGATCGAATCTTTTTGTGGTTATTGATGATAGTGTTGTAATACATGCAGATACTTCCTATCTTCTCAATTACAAAGCTGCAGCACTGATTTCGCCCGGCAATTCTACAACAAATAATAGTAAATATCCATTATTTCAATGGATACCAAATTTAAAAGCCGGTAATATGTATTTTCAATACAGCACTTCTCCTACAAATTGGAGTAACATGAATATAGCTTTTGTAACAACAAGTCCAAATCCACCAACTACACACACTATTTCCACTCCGCTGAATTATTCGACGAAATATTACTGGCGAATTATTGAAACGGCGTGGGATGTTGTCGATACTAGCGCACCGTTAATTATTGTTTCTGATACATTCTCGTTCACTACAGGCACTCCACGAGTACAAAAACAAGTACTTATTGAATATGCTACCTCGGTAAATGTTGGCTATTGTCCACGCGGAGAGACTGCTTTGTTAGCCGCACTTTCCAAATATCAGGGTGATGTACTTGGCGTATCTATTCATAATGATTATGCTAATAGTGTTGATAGTATGCGGGTATCGACTGTTTCAGATTATTTCAGTACCTACATTCTCGGGTATCCGAATATGACTGTTGACCGTAAGCGTTTTCCTTCTGTTTCACAGGCGTTTAATATCCTCGATCCATTTATTGGCGGACCGATTATCGAACAATTGAGTACAACGCCACCTGTCAATGTGCAACTCGACAATACCGCTTTTTACAAAAAGTCACGCATATTAAGTGCCGATGTCAGTGCAAATTTCACAGCAACTACTACAGGAGATTTGCGCTTAAATCTCTATATTGTTGAAGATAGCGTACAGGGCAGTGGTACCGGATATGACCAAATAAACTTCTTCTCTAAAACTGGGGCAGCTCCCGACAGCACGAGTCCTTGGTATAATTTCCCATCGGTTATTACAAATCACTACCATCGTTACGTACTCCGTTCGATGCTCGGTGGTACATGGGGTGATGCCGGAATTATTCCTGCTACCGCGATTGCAGGTAATAGCTATTCAAAAAATTATACGTTTAAGATTCCTCCTACTTGGAATGAAAACCGTATCCGCTTGATTGGAATTGTTCAGAAATACGATTCATCCAATCTCGATAATCGAGAAATACTCAATGTTGCGGGAGCTACTCCAAAAAATGCTATCCTCGCTATCACCTATCCTAATGGTGGAGAGATTCTTGCCGCAGGTGATTCTGTCACAATTACTTGGGACGGAGCAACCCCTCAAGATACCGTAATCCTCGAGCTTAACAGGGGAGGGGCAACTTGGGATTCAGTAAATTATTTTGCGCGTAATGGTCAATATAGATGGAAAGTTCCCAAAATTGAAAGTGCTCGGTGCAGAATAAGTGTAGTAACAACTTTAGACAGCGATGACTCCGATTCTACGTTTACTATTTCAATTCCAAAAGGAGTAGCGTCCGATATTGATTTTGGTTTGACCAATGTAGGAACGTCTGTTCAAAAAGTTTCAAATTGTATCAGCACCGGAGTTGCATTACTAAAAGTGCAGGCAGTATTATTTGAAATAGGAACTCATTTCTTTCTTAAAGGTATAGCCCGCAAAAATGACAGCTTTTTTATAACAATTGTTTTCGACCCACAGACTGCCGGTTCATTTACCGACAAAGCATTTATTATTACACAAGCTGGTGATACAATTCTCGCAAACCTCAAGGGAGATGCTAAAAATGTCCTAAAACCGACTATTATTTATCCGAATGGAGGTGAAATACTATCAGCAGGCGACACCATAACAATACAATGGAAAGGAGTTGCTCTTCAAGATTCCGTTACTCTCGCAAAAACAACAAACGGTGGAAATACTTGGACATTTTTCACTACAAAAATAGCAGATAGTAGTTATAAATGGGAAGTACCAAAAGTAGAGAGTTCTCAATGTAAAATAAGGATATTGACCAAAAGTGAGAGTGATGATTCTGATAATGATTTTACAATCTCAATTCCACAGGGTAAAGCTTCGACAATAGATTTTGGTAATGTAGAGTTACAAAAGGTTGAATTTAAAGATATTACCTTGACAAATACCGGACAAGTACCGTTGAAAATTACAATGTTTCGAAATACACAAGGTAATCCATATTCAACAGCCGATACAGCAAAGCAAACTATTCAGCCGGGAAATAGTTCGCAGGTTATGATAACGTATATTCCTACAATACTTGGAATTACAACAGATACGATGCAGTGGATAACATCAGCAGGTGACATTATAACAGCTACAATGCGTGGAAACGGCGTTTCTCCAAAACCAGGATTAAACGTGAGTTTTACTGTTTCATCAATTTCAATGTGTCAATTTACGGATACACTTGTAACGGTTAGAGTATCGGGCGGAACACTTCCTATTCAATATACTTGGTCTAATGCAGACGGCACAATTATTCCACAAACAGAAATAATAAAAGGCGGAACTATTACAGATTCAACAATTCGTTTATTACCAAAAAATACTAATACTTATCGTGTAATTGTAACAGATAATCAAGGACAAAAGGATACAGCAACAATTACGATAACAGTTAAGAAACACCCCACGCCAAAACTATTATTGACAAGTAGTAATATAATTTGTGAAGGTGACAGTACACGAATTGAAGTAGTTAATGCCGATAATTACTCAGGGACTCCACTTTGGTCAAATACTGCTACAGGAGCAAGTATATTGGTAAAAAAGACAGGTGTATATTATTGCGAAGTAGATAGTAACGGTTGTGTCGGAACATCAGACAGTATTACAATTACAGTCAATCCAAAACCTAACGTTTCAATTTCTCAGCAAGGTGATGAACTTGTTTCAACATTAGCAGACAGCTATCAATGGTTGAATTCTGCAGGTTTAATAATTGCCGGGGCTACCTCGCAACGATATTCACCTCCAGCTGACGGTAAATATTCTGTTTCGATTATACTTAAAGGATGTTCGGCTACTTCTTCACAATTTCAATTTACAAAAAGTGGTAATTCTTCGAGCATTGTTGTCTTGCTGTTGGATTTCGGTAAGCAGGTCGTGAGTAATATAATTGGAAGAAATGCACCGCTTCGAAATGCAATCAGGGTTTTTAATAACGGAAATTTTGATAGAGTAATTGACTCTATTCAGATAACAGGTACTGTGTTCAACTTAACTCGTACATCGTTTCCACGACCGATTCCTTCATCTGTTACTATTAGTTTTAACGCTGATTTCACTCCGACAACAATTGGAAAATTTGTCGAAACAGTAACAGTATTCTCCCAAGGGGAACGATTTATAGGAGTGATTATGGGAGAAGGAATCGAACTTCCAGCTGATGGTGTGATAACTGAGGTAGAGCTTGTTCCTCAGCAATTTGAGGTTTCTCCCGGTGACACATTATTAGTGTTTTTAAGAATTAAGGATGAACAGCCCACAGAAAGTAAAGCAACGGAATTTATTGCCGCAATGCAGTATGATTCAAGGGTTTTACAGTGGATTCCGCGCAATCGTCAATTCAATGATGATAATTCCAAACGAACCAATTATTGGTCTTTAAATATGCAGAATAAAAAACGATATAAGGGGAATAATCAACTTGATACTTTGAAATTCTTAGTAAAACTTTCTGATGTTGATTCAACGGCATTAATTTTTACGGATTCAACTGCATTTATTTGGACAGATGCTAACGGTAAAGTTTTTCCGGCGTGCCGAGACAGTGTTGTTTACATCAAAGTATGTAAAGAAGGCGGGAAACAATTTGTTAGGTTTGCCAATCCTGATATGTTAAAAACTATCACGCCAAATCCAAGTACCGGAAATTCTACGATTACACTTTCGATGGGAATTGAAGGAAATTGTATAATTTCGTTGGTGGACATATTTGGGCAAACTATTCAAGAGGTTCAGTATTCAAAATTACAGGCAGGTGAACATACTCTACGATTCGATGATTCAAACTTAGAAACCGGAACGTACTATGTCCTCATGAAAACGGGCTACTCCGTTTCATCAAAGAAAATTTCAATTGTAAAATAACTCTATTTATTTGAATGGAAAATTAGTTATGAAGTCGAAACTATTACTTGGTTTATGTGTTTTGATTTTGTGCTTTCAAGCAGTGATAGCACAAAAATATTCAACCAAAGGAACGGAATTTATTATTGCATTTATGCCTAATTTTAATCCTCCTCAATTAACGTTGTATTTATCATCCGACGAAGCGACAATTGCCACAGTGAATTTACCCGGACGTGCTCCTATTACAGTAAACCTTGCGGCAAATAGTGCTAATTCGGTGGATGTTACTGCTATTTATGGTGGAGTTGGGGGACAAACACCCGTCTATACATTTCCTGACGAAAGCAATACGATAAATACAAAATCAATCAGAGTTACTTCAACAAAACCAATTTCGATTTATTCATTCAATACATTAAGTACAAGTACTGATGCAACCTTAATATTACCCACTAATGCTCTTGATAATGATTATCGTGCATTCTCATCGGGATTCTACTCGACTCAAAATTACAGAAGCCAAATTTCAGTGGTTAGTATAACAAATGGAACGACAGTTGAAATTATACCTACGGCAAATATAATTGCACTTCCTTCAGGTGCTATAGTTCATCCTAGAAATATTCCATTTACGGTTTCACTTAACAATGGTCAAGTATATTTTGCTCAATCTGATGGTGATTTAACTGGTACTCGAACTCGTGTTGTAAGTAGTAATTGCGGAAAAATAGCTCTTTTTTCGGGACATCAAAGAACAAATATACCTGTTGGAGTTTTAGGAAATGAACCGAATGGCCGCGATCATCTCTATGAAGAAATGATGCCTATCAGTAGTTGGGGGACAAATTTTATTGTTCCTATGCTCGCTACAGCCAAGAAAATACGCGTGAGAATAATGAGTGTAGATCCAACGATTCCAACTACGTTAACAACAAGTAGGACCCCATCAGTTATAACCATTCCCGCTAATTCTCCTTTTTTTGAAATAGATAATGTGACAACTACATTTTCTATTTCGGCAAGTCAACCAATTTCAGTAGCTGTTTACTCATTTTCTCTCAATGATAATGCAGGAACAGGTTTTGGATTTTCAGAAGGAATTGGCGACCCACTATTAATGAATATTCCTCCTCTTGAACAAGGGATCGATCGTATTACTTTTAATTCGTTTAGCCCAAATTCATTTAATCCGGTTCCAACTCCTAAGTTATTTACATCAATCATTGCTCCTGCTTTAACATTTAATACGACAAAATTAGACAATGTGAATCTTTCTGCTTTGCCAGCATTAAATCTTGTGAATCTGACTGTTGATGGAATTTCTTATAGGATGGCAAATTATCTGGTATCAGCTGGTAATCATACACTTAGTGCACCATCCGGAGGTAATTTTGTTGCTACACTATATGGATTAGCTCAGTTTGAATCGTATGGAATGGTTGCCGGTTCGAGTGTTAATAATTTGAATCAACAAGTATTTATAAACGGAACAAAAAATGACACTGTCGTTTGTCCGGGAGGTCAGGTAGCTTTTAAGGGATTTTCGTCTGATTCCGCCGGGATAGTATCATGGAAATGGAAATTCCATGACGGTCAAGAGGTTTCTAATGCAATCAATTCGACAGTATTCAAATCGTTTCCCGATACAGGAAGTTTTCGTGTTCATTTAATATTAGAAAAGAAGAATGGCTGTTCGTTTGACACAGTAGAAAACATAGTGAATGTGCGAACTAATATTGCGATAGTTATAGATACTCTTGCCACTTGTCCGGGATCTTTCTTAAAAGTTCGACCTTCAGTTTCCGGAGGCATTGCACCTTACAATTACAGTTGGTCATCCATAACATCGAATGGTATAATCGGCAGCAGTACATCAGATTCATTATTGATTAAGCATGACGTATCAGGATCATACCAGTATAAACTATCGGTAACC
>JAFDZU010000084.1 GCA_018266765.1 Bacteroidota bacterium | reverse complement strand
ATTAATCCCGATGCGAATTTCAAATGTTTTCTCGCCCATATCCTTGCTCCTGCGAACCATAAATTCCCGGATTTCCAGCGCGGCATTTACCACATTCTCAGCATGTTTTTCATTTGCAATCGGTAGACCACAAACGGCAAGATAAGCATCGCCAATGGTTTTAATTTTCTCTATGTTATACTTAGTAATTATTTCATCAAAACCTTTGAAACATGCGTGTAATTCATTCACCAATTCCTGTGGAGAAAGTTGCTCACTGACGGTGGTAAATGATTTGAAATCAGTAAATAGCACCGTAACATTATCGAAGTGTTTTGCGGCGGCTGTGCCTTTGGATTTGAGCTCTTCGGCTACCTCGGCGGGGAGGATATTCAGGAGGAGGGAGTCGGAACGTTCTTTCTCATTTTCTACTGTTTTCTTCTGTTTGCTAATCTTATTTCTCTGCCTGAAAAATACTCCTGCAAATAGCAGAACGACGGCAAACCCGACGATAAATCCATTCCGAACAAGCTTTTGCCGCTGCAATTCTTTGTTTGCAATCGCATCTCTTTTCATTTGTTCTGCTTTCGTGGAATCCTGCGTTTTATCAAAGGTAAATTTCATATGCAGGGCAGCAATTTTCTTTTCATTTTCCTTTTGCGCGAGCGAGTCGTCATATTGTTTGGCAAGCAGTTCATTCTTCAACTGTTGTTTTTCTATTTCGGCTTCTGCCAAAGCTTCTTTTTTCTCCTGTTCTACCCTCGTCGAATCCTGCTTCTTATCAAAAGTAGTTTGCATCAGGAGCTCGGTAAGTTTCTTGGCGTTCTCCCTGTTATTTTCAGCAGTGATTGTCGGATCTTCTAACTCCAGTACTTTATTATTACTCCGCCACGCATCTTCAAAACGGTTCAGTTTTGCATAGACCGAAGTAAGCTGTTTATATGCGTTGATGATATGCGTTCGCGATTGGGCTTGGAGTGCAACTGTTAATCCATTCTTAACACTGTCCAACGCTGCGTCGAGCTTGCCCTGTGCTTCGTATATTTTGGACATATTTATTAGTGTGGCGGCGATGATCTCCTTATTATTAATTGCCTCTGCCATTACACGACTCTCGCTGAAATACTTCAGAGCTTCCGGATAATTTTCCAGATTACGAAAAATATTGGCAAGGCGATGTGTCATCAACGTGACCCCCCCTTTTATTTTCATTTCAGTAAATAATTGGAGAGCTATATGCGTTACCGACAATGCCTCGGGATAATTTTTCATTGTCATGTAGGTTGTACCCAAACCGACGTAATTGTTAACGAGAAACCTTTTATTATCCAGTTCCTTATTCATTTGCTCTGCTTTCCTGTAATTTTCTATTGCAAGCTTATAGTTTCCCATTGTGTTATAGATACTGGCTACGTTGTGCAGTGTGCCCGCTATTAGCAATTTGTATCCCACCATTTCGCTATATTTCAACGACAGAATAAAATACCGCAGAGCTTCAGGGTAATTCTCCTGGTACTGATAGACAAGACCAAGATTGTTGTATGAACTTCCCAGACCGTGAAGATCATTTATTTCTTGCCGAATTTTCAAAGATAGGTTGTGATACTTGGTCGCATTTTTGTAATCGGCAAAGTCAAAGTAATAACTGGCAATATCGTTGTATCCATTACCAATTCCGCGCTTATACCCAATCGCCTCGGACAATTGCAGGCACTGACTGGCGTAGTATAATTCCTTGACGGTATCAATCTGACGGTATGCAAAATTTAGTTCGTGAAAGATGTCCGCTTTTGTGGTGTCTATCATTGCTGTAGCTTTTGACCCAAGTTCTTTTTTCTTCACCTCTAGCTTTTGCAACAGATAGTTTAGTGAATCTACTTTGGGTTGGTCTTGAGCATACGAATTTGTTGCTGCAAGAAATACAGATACAATGAGAAGGAGTGTTTTCATAAATTTAGGTATTAGTTTCCACAAAATACATCTTTAATTTTCCCTTGTTTTTCGCATCAATTTCACCTCGATATTCGCAGATAAATCTATTCTTCACAATCGAGTATGTCGTCTCGGAAATATTAATTTTTCCCGCCTCAGAATTCTGCTCCATACGAGCAGCAGTATTTACTGTATCTCCCCAAATATCATAGGCGAATTTCTTCACACCTACGATTCCGGCGACTACATTACCGGAGTTAATTCCAATCCTAATTTCAAAAGTTTTCTCGCCAAGACTCTGATGGCGTTTCTCCATAAATTCCCGGATTTCAAATGCGGCTCTGACCACATTTTCAGCGTGCTTTTCATTAGCAAGAGGAAGTCCGCACACGGCAAGATAAGCGTCGCCGATGGTCTTTATTTTTTCGATGTTGTATTTCCCGCATATTTCATCAAATCCCTTGAAACAAGTGTGAAGTTCATCCACTAATTCCTGAGGAGAAAGTTGCTCGCTGACGGTGGTAAATGATTTAAAATCAGTGAAGAGCACAGTTACATCATCGAAATGTTTTGCAGCAGCTGTGCCGGTTTCTTTGAGTTCTTCGGCGACTTCTGCGGGAAGTATGTTCAAAAGAAGATTATCGGAACGTTCCTTTTCGTAAGTAATTGTTTCATTTGCTTTTTTCTTGAGCCGGAAACGATTGTACAGAATAAGTGCAAGTAATACCAAGAGAATTAATCCTGCTACAAGTGAGTTTCGAGTGATAGACTGAACAGCATCCTTTTTTGATTGCTCGGCTTTCATGGAATCCTGCTGTTTGTCAAATGCAGTCTGAGATAATAACTGCGACAGTTTTGATACCTCTTTTTTGGCAACCTCTACATTGTCTGTTTTATCTTTGAGTGCTTCATACTTATCATAACACTCCCATGCCATCTTGTAATTCTTCATTTTCTTGTACACGACAGAAAGCTCCTGATAGGCAAGACCATTATACTTTCTTCTGTTTGAAGAATCCGGAAGAAAATCCACCACTTTCAGCAATGTAGTAAGAGCTTCCTTGAGATTTCCTTGTTTTTCACAAACTGTTCCAATGCTGATGTTGATTATCGCAATCCATTCTTTACTCTTCATTTTAATTGCTAAGGCAAGCATTACATCATAATTTTTTGAAGCAGAAGAATAATCTTCTATTGCCATATAAACATCACCTATTGATCGATACGTCCCCAGTATCTGGTACCCTTGAAGATTAACTTCCAAACCTGCGGACAATGCCTCTTTAAAATCTGCTAATGCTTCTGTATAATTTTTCTGTTTGAATTGTTGTGCTCCCAATGCCATAAGATTATTATGGAGAAAATGCTTGTTTCCTGTTGCTCTGTTAATGGTTTTGGCCTTCGTATAGTTTTCGAATGCCATTTGAGTATTTCCCATTTTATCATAGACTTGACCTATGTTGTGGAGAATTGCAGCTTTGATACGTTTATCTCCGGCTTTTTCGGCATATTTAATTGCTATAAGATAATTTCGTAATTGTTCGGTTGAATTTCCCTCGTCCCCGTAATCAAGTGCAATAGAATTGTAGGTTTCGCCAATACCTCTCCAGTCATTCATTTCCAATCGGATTTTCAGGGCTTTTGCATGATATTCCTTTGCTTTCTCCAAAGGATACTCCTGATAATAGTAATTTCCAATATTATGATATGCGTCTCCAATTCCTTTTTTATAACCGATTTTTTCTGATACTGCAAGGCACTCCTTGGCATACACTAATAGTTTTTCATAATCCACTGCGTTATATGCTTTACTAAGCCAATTCAATATATCCGCCTTGGTAGTATCTATCATTGGCGTAGCATTCGAGCCGAGCGATTTCTTCCGTGCTTCATGTTTTTGCAGTTCTGTGTTCAATGAATCTACTTTGCGCCTATCTTGAGCGTGAACACTTGATGACAAGAGAATTGTAGTTATTAGTACTGTTATTATTTTCATAATTTTCTCGTAAATTATTTTCTTGCTTCTACAAAATACATCTTCAACATCCCCTTATTCTTCGCATCAATTTCACCACGATATTCACACGTAAATTTATCCTTCACAAGCGCATACGTCGTCTCGGATATATTAATTTTTCCGGCTTCAGAATTCTGTTCCATCCGCGCTGCTGTGTTTACTGTATCACCCCAAATGTCATAGGCGAATTTCTTCACTCCAACGATACCGGCGACCACGCTTCCAGAGTTAACTCCAATACGAACTTCAAAAGTTTTTTCGCCAAGATTCAGACGGCGTTTCTTCATAAAATCGCGGATTTCCAATGCGGCATTCACTACATTCTCAGCATGTTTTTTATCAGAAACTGGAAGACCACAAACGGCAAGGTATGCATCGCCAATGGTTTTGATTTTCTCAATATTATATTTGGTAATTATTTCATCAAAACTTTTGAAACATTCATGTAATTCATCTACCAATTCCTGTGGAGTAAGTGATTCACTAACAGTGGTAAATGATATAAAGTCAGTAAATAACACAGTAACATCATCAAAATGTTTTGCATCTGCAGTACCTTTAATTTTGAGTTCTTCAGCTACTTCGGCTGGAAGGATATTAAGGAGTAGTTTATCTGATCTGTCTTTTTCGATGGAAATAATAGAATTCTTTTCTACAAGTTCTTTGGTTCGCTCATCTACTTTAATTTCTAAAGTTGCATTTTGTTCTCGTATTAATTTTTCATTGGTTTGCAAGGCATAAATAACATCGGTTTGGGCTTTCTCTTTTTCTTTTCTCAGTAAAACTAAATTATAAATAATAGCTATAGTCCATAGTAAACTTTGAAGAATGTATGCCAACATCAAAAGAATTCTTGCCGAAAATGAATAATTTTGACTTGGAATTATTTGCATCATAATTAATTGAGAAATAATCACTAATACTAAAAATATTCCTTCAGACAGCAACATTATTTTTGCTAAAGGATTACCCCGAATTGTTAATCTGATGATTAAATACAACACTACCATAGGAGAGAGCATTATTAATGTATTTGATAATAATGCTCCGAGCGGGTATCGCTCAAAAAGGATAAACACAGGGGAGCAGATTGTAGTAATACCTACAAGAATGTAGAGAATTACCATCTTTTTCCCAAAGTTCTTCTTAAACTCTAAAAATAAATTTAAAAATATGAACTGACCAAGAACCATTAATGGGATGTAAATGAGACTCAACCCATATGTCACAAAAATGGTGAATAATGGATCCGAGGTGAAAATAAATCTGGCTACGTCAAAAAAATTCATAAAATACAAGATACTCGACACCAATGAAAGACACAACCATAGATAATTTTTGTCCCTAAAAACAAAATACAGAGCAAGAGCATAGATAATCATCATGATTTCTATACCCGCAAATCCTGTAAAAAATGTTCTGTATTTGTTTATAGTGAGTTGGAGGGGTATTGGATCTTTAAGGACAAAATCAAGTGAAGAAGGATAGATAAACATCTTGGAATTTTTACCTCTAAAGTAAAAATGTGCTTCTTCACCTGATTTCAAAAAAATGCTAAAATTACCGGTTCCTGATTTCCTTATGGTCCTTTCGCTCAGAGGAACACCTATTCCGGCATTTTGTAAGGTAAAACTTCCTGAATCAGTTTTTTGATACAACATGCCAAATACAAAATTACTTCCGGCAGACCATTCATAATCGCGTCCTGTTAGATTCTTAATTTTGAATCTTCCCCACACTACTCCTTCTTGACTATTAATACGTGGTTTGGGAGTAAGTTTATTTTCATGAAACCTATTATCAAAATCAATGGAAGAAACCATATCTATGGTTAGGTTTTGTGTAGAATCTTCAAATACTTCAATAAAATTAGTTATTGAAATAGTTTCACTAGTTAAGCTTTTAATCTCAAAGGTTTTTGTTTGAGTGTAACTTTTAGTTGTACAAAAAACAAATAGTATCAGCAGATAAATGTGTCTCATATTGTTCCTCTATTAAAATTATTCTCAATATACTAATTTATTAATTGTGAACTACTTAATTTAGAATATTAGCAATTAATTTGTAGAAGAATTGATTATGGGGTTCATGTGTGAAAACATCAGAAGCTCTTATCACTTTGACGATTATTCAGTAAACATATAAACGAAAAAAATCTTGTGAATAAATTGGGGCGGGTTCAAAACGATGCTTCTACATTGTATTACAACCTGCTTAGAAACTAAGTATTTATTTTTATTTATTTCTCCACAAAGTACATCTTCAGTTTTCCTTTGTTTTTCGCATCAATTTCTCCACGATATTCACAAGTAAATTTTTTGTTCACAAGAGCATACGTCGTCTCAGATATATTGATTTTCCCTGCTTCGGAGTTCTGCTCCATCCGTGCAGCGGTATTCACTGTATCGCCCCAAATATCGTAGGCAAATTTCTTCACACCTACGATGCCGGCAACAACGCTTCCCGAGTTAATGCCAATCCTAATTTCAAACGTTTTTTCGCCTAGATTCTGACGGCGTTTTTCCATGAATTCACGTATTTCCTGCGCTGCATTGACTACATTTTCAGCATGATTTTCATTAGCGAGTGGAAGTCCACAAACTGCGAGATAAGCGTCGCCGATGGTCTTAATTTTCTCAATGTTGTACTTCCCGCAAATTTCATCAAATGCTTTGAAACATGCATGTAGTTCATCCACTAATTCCTGCGGGGAAAGTTGCTCACTGACGGTGGTAAATGCTTTAAAATCAGTAAATAACACCGTAACATTATCGAAGTGTTTTGCGTCGGCTGTGCCCTTGTTTTTCAGTTCTTCGGCTACTTCGGCGGGGAGGATATTGAGGAGGAGGGAGTCACTGCGCTGTTTTTCGTGCTCGACATTCGCTTTCTCGCGTTCGACATTCGTTTTTTCAAGTAAAATAATTTGATTTTTTTCCTCAAGTTCAATGTTAGCTTTTTTCTTGATGCGGAAGCGGTTGTAGAGAATAAGTGCAAGAAGAAAAAGGAACAATAATCCAGTGATGAGAGCATTGCGAGTGATGGTTTGAACGGCATCTTTCTTGTCCTGTTCGGCTTTCGTTGAAGATTCCTTTTTATCAAAGTCATACTGCATTTTGGTCTGCACAGTTTTTCGGGTTACCTCTACATTATTCAAACTGTCGCGAAAAAAGATAAAGTACTTATGATGTTCATACGCGCTTTTAAAATCACCAAGTGCACTATCGGCAACCGTAAGATTTTCGTAACTTTCTCTCATATTTTCTACTGCACCTACCTCATCGGCAAGCAATAATGCCTTCATCAGCCATTCCTTTCCTTCTTTGACATTGTGCATTTTCAATTTACAAATTCCAATACTATTATAGGAATTTGAAATGCGCTCCGTATTCCCGCTTTTTTCCCTGATTGATAATGCAGCAAAATAATTTTTCAGCGCTTCGGTGTAGTTGCCTTCCGTACTATAAAGAATTCCGATGTTGTTATAACTAGTTGCAATTCCCTCCATATTTCCAAATTCTTTGTGCAACTTCAAACCCAAGTTGTAATAATGGAGTGCCTCTGCATGTTTGTTCTGATCTTGATAACAATTTCCTATATTGGTGTATGAGAATGCCATATCATATTTGTCATCTGATTCCTGATATATTTTGAGGGAAGCGAAGTAATTTTTTTGAGACTCTACCGGGTTGCCTTGTGCTTGAAAAATTTGACCGATAGTAGAATAGGAAACAGCAGCCACATATTTATCTCCAATTTCCTCGGCTATTTTTAACGCATAATAATAATAACTCACCTTACGCAGAATT
>JAFDZU010000083.1 GCA_018266765.1 Bacteroidota bacterium | reverse complement strand
TGCGTAAGGTGAGTTATATAATCAAGATACCTAAGACAAGTAATCCTTCCGATTCTTGTAGCTACAGTGTATGTTATTGTTGGAGGGCAGGTGGGTTAGCTGCACCGTTTGTCGAAATATATATTTATGGCTATAGTGTTATACCTCCCTTATATTGTAATCCATTTTCAGAAGGTGATAATTATACAAGTATAATTTTCAAACGTTTAGTTAGACAAAATCCCAAAAATAATGATTGGCCCTGTCCGCCTTGTTCTTTAGGTGTTGGAGCACCGAATACAAGATTAACAGTATCAGGATGCAAAGATGATGTGAACCCAAATATATCCTGCGGTACATGCTGTTATTATTGTACAACAGATTATGCGGTTTGTTGCGATGATGATGGTAATAAAGTCATAACATATATATCACAATCAACTGTAGGAACGACTTCTTGTCCTGCTGGTTGTCATATCGGCCCATGTGACGCTCCATAGTCACTCAATTCCTTTAGCCGAGCGAAAATCAATTTTGCTCGGCTATTATTTTTCAAACTATATAAAATACATTATTATGAAACAAATTATAGTACTTTTCTTAGCGGTTGTCTGTATTACGTTCACAACGTTTGCACAAGCTCCAATCATCTTCCAAAACCTGAATGCTATCAACCGTGACGTTCAATACATTAGTAGCTCTACTCTTGTAATTGCCGGCGACCACGGCAAAATTATTCGCACTGACAATGGTGGTAAATCATGGAGATGGCAAGAATGTTATCAACGAGTAAACTTCAAAAAACTTCATTTTCTAAATACTCAATTAGGATATGTGGTCGGAGACAGCGGTGTAGTACTCAATACTTCCGATGGGGGGGAGCATTGGACTGCTCATTCTCTCCCTACGTCATCATTGAACGGAGTATATACTCTTACTTCTACGGTAGCTGTCGTTGTCGGTATGAATGGCAATATTTTCCGAACTAATGATGCCGGTAGTACATGGACGAATGTATATTCAGATACTTCATTCAACCTAACAGATGTGCAATTCGTTGATCAAAATTTTGGAACTGCCGTTGGCAATAATGGAACAATACTGCGTACCCTCGACGGAGGTCTTACATGGAATCTGCTTTATAGTGAACCATTATTGAATATTACACGGGTACAATTTATAAATAAACAATATGGATATGCCGTTGGCGGAGCTGTTCGATATGCTGATACAACAAGATTGTATTACCTATTCCGAGCACTACGTACAACTGACGGTGGTACTACTTGGACTAAACAAGGAGATACAAATTCAGCAAGACTACTACTAAGTCTCGCGGTAATAGATACTGCCAATGTAGTAGCAACAAGTTATTTAAGCAGAATTTATCGTACAATAAATTCCGGCAATGTATGGCAAGAGGATACTCTGAGTTTATCAACGTTTGTCCGCCCGTTAAATAGGCCGGACTACTACTTAGGTGGTGTATCATTCCTTAATTCTCAGAAAGGAGTTTTTGTAGGTGAAAGCAATGTGATTGCATTTACAAATAATAAAGGTGCATCGTGGGAATTAAATTCATGGGCTTGGATAACAACCTACCAAGATAATTATAGGGTGCATGATATAACGTTCAATACCGATAACAGCGGAGTAATTTTAATGAATGCAGGGCGTATTCTACAAACCCCTGATGGTGGTGTTACTTCAATGCAACGTATTCCGACTGCCAGTGAACCTGTTATTACTAAATCATCTTATTGGAGTGGTGTACATTTTACTTCACCAAGCGAAGGTAAAGCATACGGTATTAATGATGCAAGTATTACGGTGGCAATGGTTGCACACACAACAGATAGTGGAAATACGTGGGTGCGCACTGATGAAATAGCTCTTTCACAAATAATGTTTGTCAATAATCTTCGCGGATACGCGACCAGAGGTTCAAATCCACGAGTACTACGAACAGATGATGGCGGTACTACATGGATACCCTTGAAAAACTATTCAGGGTGGAGTGCATCAATACGTTCTTTCCTTTCGGAAGATGTTGGTTTTATTACCTCGTCCCAAAACAAACAATTAAATGACACGACTGCTTATATTATTGCAAAAATATACCGAACAAAAGACGCAGGCGAAACATTTGATGAAGTTTTTACTGATAGCACGATAGGGGGATTTATCAATAGCGTAGTACCGAGAGATAATAACACAATCTTTGCCGCCGGAGATTTAAAGGGGCAAATTTTACGGTCTGACGATGCGGGGCTTACTTGGAAATGGTACACTATACCTACAATAAATCAAATATATCAGATTTATTTTCATACAAAATACTTGGGATTCATGATTGAGAATGATGATAAAATATTGCTAACAACGGACGGCGGAGATTCATGGCAACAGCATGACATTCCGCCTTTTAAAGTTTTTGAAGGAGACAAAAGCTATCCATACTTTAATATTAAACGAGGTAATAATGACTCTACGATGTATTTAATGGGAAGAAATCGTTTTGTGCGGTGCATTATCCCGAAAGAACTCCGTACAGATGTAGAAGAGCCAAAACTATCCGAAGGAACATTTAACCCTTATTTCTACATTCAAACCCAACCGATTCCCGCAACAAGTTCAATGGAAGTAAAACTCTACGGTTTGTATAGTGTAAAGAATCAGCCACTTTCTGTAAAAGTCTTTAATATGCTTGGCGTGGAAGTAGGCGATTTTTCGCGTGAGGCGAACGCAGGGAATAACGGTTCATACACGACATTCAACGCAGATGTAAGCAAACTTGGCGGCGGCGTGTATGTTCTGCAATACTCGGCAGGGGGCTATTCAAAGTCGGGTTTGTTTGTAGTCGCACGGTGAGGAGCGGGTTTAGCTGTCATACTATTTCATAACTTTATAGTTTGTAATTAATTGAATCTGTTTGTAATGACTGACACACCTTTAAATAATACGACACTGACAATTTTCTTTATATCAATGCCGCCGTGAGAAATATTCCACAGGTGGCATTGATATTTTCTACTTCAGAAAAATATTTCTTGACCACATCATAATTCCTTGTTAAATTGCATTCAGCCGTTAGAGGTGCTTTGCCAATATAAAAAAGGCGGGGCTGAGATAATACTCTTCGCACCTGAACCGGATAATACCGGCGTAGGAAAACGGAAATAGAACTGCTTTGCTTTTTTGCATGATGAGAATTTTCTTCGAGAGAATTTTCCGTACAGTCTGCCTTCCTTTCCCGCGCTACTTTCTTTATTTTTTAGCTGAATACATACAGCAGAAAGTACGCTTTATGAACTTCTCTTCGTTTTTTCGTATTGCCATGATGAGTGTGGCAATGTTCGGGCTGTTGAGTCCGATGGTGGTTGCACAACAGACAGCCAAATCAAAGTCTTCCAAATCATCATTACGTGATACCGTTCGTGTGGTCGAAGTGCCGAGTGTTACGGTAACAACTACTCGCGCCAAAGAAGCAATATCGCCTATTCCGTTTGCCGAGATTTCCCGTGCCGAACTCAAAGAGCAGCATACAGTAACGGATATTCCTGTGTTGCTTTCCGATATGCCATCGTCGTTTTTCTATTCTGAAAATGGAAACGGAGTGGGATATTCCTATTTGAAAATGAGGGGTTTCGACCAACGCAGAATCGCCGTCATGATAAACGGTATTCCTCAAAATGACCCCGAAGACCATAATGTCTATTGGATTGATGTACCGGATGCGGCATCAAATATGCAATCTATCCAAGTGCAACGTGGAGCAGGACTTATGAACTACGGTTCGGCGGCAATCGGCGGAAGTATCAGTCTTACCAGTGCGAATTTTGCCGATAGTCGGTTTATTCGGCTTTCATCGGGAATCGGTTATCAACAGCACAGCACCGACGACAAAACGGTATTTGCACCAATTACCGGTAAATTCTCTGCCGAAATATCATCGGGCTTAACCGATAAATATGCGTTATATGCACGGCTATCGCGGATAAATTCCAACGGCTACCGCGACCTTTCTTGGGCAGAACTAAACAGCTTTTTCGTGAGTGCCGTGCGGTTTGACGATAATATTACTACACAAATTAATATCTTCGGCGGCCCAATTTCCGACGGACTTGCCTATAACGGACTTCCGAAAGCTTATATAGGTAATACCAAACTTCGCCGACTGAATTACAATGATTTTGATTATGATTCGACCGGCAAAACGCTGTCGTATTCTGTAAATCGTCGCCCGCAAGAGGTGGAAGGATTCTCCCAGCCGCACTATGAAATACTCAATGATGTTTTTCTTGCCGATAATCTAACGCTCAAGTCTTCACTTTTTTATTATACCGGTGCAGGATATTTCGATTATGATGCTTATTGGGCAGATGCAGCTACGTTGCGCCTTACACCTGAATTCGGATTTCCCGCCGGAGTAACCCCCGCGAATGCAATTATCCGAGCAACAGTTGAAAATAAACAGGGTGGATGGATTCCTCGGTTGGTGTTGAAGCATGATGACGGTGAACTAACGTTTGGAGCAGAGCTTCGGAAACACAAATCTTATCACTATGGCAAAGTTCAATTTGCCGAAGGACTTCCATCCGGCATGAATCCTGATTTTATGATCTATGACTACAATGGTTACCGTCAAATTTTATCGGCGTTTGCACGCGAACAATATCGGATTTCGGATGCAACGCTTTTCACCGTCGAATGGCAATTAGTCAGCAATGACTATACAATTGGGAATGAAAAAGCGGGTGGGAAATTCACAGAATATCGTGGAATAAATGGTGAAATAATATCGGGTAATGGCGATATTTTTACGGTGAATTATCTGTTCTTCAATCCTCGAATCGGACTGACACATTCGTTATCGGAAGAAATGAATGTGTATGCTTCGGCGGCAATTACCTCACGCGAGCCGCGCATGAAAAACCTGTATGCCGCCGAGGATGCTTTCTCTTCCACAAGAATAAGTCCATTATTTGTAACAGATACCATCGGCGGAATAAAAAAATATGATTTCACTCAACCGCTTGTAAAACCTGAACGGATGATTGATATTGAAGCAGGAACACGTTACCGTACAACTGACGGAAAATTTTCCGGTGCGCTGAATCTTTATTGGATGGAATTTTCGAATGAATTAGTGAAAAGCGGGAGGATTGATATTTTCGGGAATCCGATTGACGGTAATGCTTCCCGTTCTCGGCATATCGGAATTGAAGCAGAAGCAATGGCAACACTCTATTCGTCGGGAAATGTAGGAACATTCTCGCTTTCGGGGAATGTGACGGTCAGTCGTAATCGTTTTGTAGAATACGACTATTTTCAAAAAGGTTCGATGTCGGCAATTTCTCTGGCGGATTTACCGATAGCAGGATTTCCTGATGTCCTTGCTAATATTCGGCTTACTTATACGGCAGGTGGATTGTGGGCTTCGGTAATACTAAAACAAGTCGGCGGGTTTTATTCGGATAATTTTGGGGAGAAGTTAGGTGAATTGCGTGGAAAATTTCCTGATATTACCTCGTATGCAGATAATAAATTGGAGTCGTATTCTACTGTGAATATGGATGTATCGTATCAGTGGAATTCAATTCTCTCACTCCAAAGCGTGCGTTTGCA
Organism: Bacteroidota bacterium; assembly: GCA_018266765.1. Classification (GTDB taxonomy): domain Bacteria; phylum Bacteroidota; class Ignavibacteria; order Kapaibacteriales; family UBA961; genus JADJXV01. The sequence continues at coordinate 12,037 of JAFDZU010000083.1, read as the reverse complement.
CGGACATTGCACGAATCTATTAAACTCCTTGTATGCGGCAAGTGCCGAAGGTAAAGATTTCTATCCGGCGGCAGAGCGCGGCTTTTATTTCGGGATAGATTTAGGGCTGTAAGCTGATGATTTTTGAATAAACTCCCGCAAAGAAAGATATTAGGTTTGTAGAATTAATATAGAACTCTTACCTTTGTTTAAAGCATTATATTTATACTCATTAAATTCAATACTTTTTTCATTATAATATGAGTAATCTATGTTAGCAAATAATCTGGCACTCGCTTGTCAGGTAACGGGATTTGTTCCCGAACATGCAAGAGTATGTGAATCGGTGGCCGAGCGAGTAAATTGTATTATTTTGTTTCGAGAGCCGGGAACTATGGCTCAAGGACTTATCGCGGAGAGTTATGCAATGAAAGGTTTTCGCGTAGATACTAAATCATGCGACTGGGGGCCGATGAGCGGGTTTGTCTGTGTGGACCCTCGTCTGACAAAAAATGCGGCGTATGAAGCAAAAAATAGAAATTGGACAAGTGAAGCCATAACAGGACATATCGTAGAGAAATTCTTTGGTAAAGTTACTGATGCTGAATGGAAAGCAGACGTTATGCCGATAGTAATTTCCCGCAAACGTATTCAGGAACTGATTGATAAGAACACGATTGCTCCAAGAGTAGAAGGAAATGACTTTGTGGGTGAATCAACAAAAGACAGCGTAACATTGAGTTGGCGACTGGTTCTTGCGAATAATGCCACTAATAAATGGCTTGTAGTGAGTGGTGTTCCACAGACGGGGCATTATGTTCTCTGTGTTAATACCAGAACGGCACACCCTTTTAAACAAGAATATCCTATCGGCGTAGAGCCAATATTATTTCGCGGGCATGAAACAATACTCGGATTAATCAATCCAGGCACGCACGAGCGAGGATTCAAAGCATGTGTTACAGCTGACTATGATCTTCTCTCTGTTTGGCCTAAAACATCGAATGACCGAATGAGCCAACAGCACAATCTTAGTGCGGCGATATTAAACAGAGGTGGCCATGGCGCCACTCCTCTCCCCGGTAATGTAGCTCGTTTGGGTAGTGTAGATCAGCGTTTACAAAGCGGCGGACTCCGAGAACATCACCGTTTCGGCGATGTCAATGCTCGTATTCTCAATACAAAAGTATTACTGAATTCCGCACTTCAAGGTGCAGGTGGCTACAAAGGCGGAAATGCAATCCACCATAATGATGAAGCAGGAAATTTCGCACTTGCTAAAAGCGATTTAAAAGGGTGCTTGCCGGTAATCGGATTCATCCCCGGAACAGGAGGATATCGAACTGTTCTTATTCGGACTGAAATAGACTTCAAACAACTCGCACTATTTGCACGTATGAATGGTTTTACCGTCCATGCAAAAGACGGGTGGATATAAATTAATCTGCTTCTTACTGACTGATTTCCTTCTAAAAAGACGTACTGCAGTGCGTCTTTTTAGTTTGGAGTAGATTGTGATTTTCTCTCAGAAAATAAGTGTTCACTTTTAGTTTTTAAATTATTTGTTTCGTCAGTCTTTATTATCTGATTTTAACCAAGCTAATTGTTTTGTTATTAGCCAAACTTACTCTATTTTCGCAGAGAGAAAACAGTCAATCAATCAAATTCCCGCTTCAATCTTCATGAAATACGCTCTACGTCTTCTTTATACTGCTTCATTGTTTTGTAGTATTATTATTCTTTTTTCCGGCTCACTTCACGCTCAATCTATCGTTGTGAGTGAATATCATAATGTTACGGCCGTTCCCGAAGGTGAATGGACAGAACTCTTTGTGATCCAAGATAATCTGACAATTGTGGGTTATACTCTGCGCGATAATGGTACGAATACAGACAAATGGCAAGGTGGAATTAGATTCAAAGATATTCCCTTATGGAGAAATCTCCGTGCAGGGACTGCTATTGTTGTCAATCACCGAATTTTTGGTAATACGATTGATAAGTCGGCTGTAGATGGATATATCGAAGTAGATGCAAATGATATATCGGTATTTGACACTCTTGCTACACCGGACGGAGGTGCTTGGGAAGGTTCTACTCTTAATATTTCACAAACGGCTGATATTCTGCAAATACGAGATGCTTCGGGGAATCATGTACATGCACTTGCTCACGGGACAAATATCGGGGATTATGCCGCCCTGCCACAACCCAAACTTCTTCATCCGGGAACAATAACGGGTAATGTTCGAGTTTATCCGGGAGCTACTCTTGCTGACTATTCGGGAACAGGAACAAAAACCTTCGAAAGTACAATTAATCAATCACGAGGACGACCAAATCTTGGAACAGCTCAAACAGATATTCCCAACAGTCTATTCTGGAGAGCTACCAGACAACCGTCATGGACTACTCCTACTCTTACCGCATCATTTATCGGGACGGATGTTCATCTGTCGTGGAATTCAATGACAGATCCAAATTCCGCTGATAATATTCAAGGATATTTGGTGTTGGTTGTTTCGGAATTACAGCCCGATACCAACGTCGTTCCGCAGGATGGAAAATCGTATGCGGTTGGTTCGACCATTGGTGATTGGCGCGTTTTGGCGAATATCGCTCCGAGCCAAACCACAGTATTCGATGATATTGTTACAACTATCCCATGTGGTGTGAGTTATAAATATCGAGTGTTTGCGTTTCGATTTAGCCAAGATGAAACAGATAATACCGCAATGTCGTTAAATCCAACCTACGGCCGCGGACGTTCGTATAATGAAACGAGTTTTGGTACTGCTAAAATCACCAAAATTGCTCCTGCAAAACCGGATATTTCAGCTTCGGGGCCGCTTACATTTTGTTTGGGTAAAAGCGTCACACTTTCTACGGTCATGGCAGGCGTAACGTTTCAATGGTCGAAAAATGGCGGAGATATTCCCGGTGCTACACAGAGTTCAATAGTCGTTAATACAGCAGGACAATACAGAGTGCGGGTACTGTCACCGACGGGCTGTTCGACAGAATCAGATGTTAAAGAAGTGATAATTGCCACCGCACCAACGGCACAAATAACAGCGAGTTCTCTCACATTATGCGCCGGCGATACGGTTAGTTTGGTAGCAGGTGCGGCTGATAGTTATTCTTGGATAAAAGATGGTCTGCCCCTTCCTGCCGAAACCAAGCAAACTCTCAAGGCAAATTCCGTGGGAAGCTACAAGGTAATCGTGAAAAATGCCGCCGGATGTGCTGATACTTCGCAAGCTACTACGATTACAGCACGTTCTGTGAGTTATTCTTTCAATGTCAGCGAGCTTGATTTTGGGAAATTAAATGATTGTCAGTCAAGTGTCCAGAAAACGGTTTCAGTTCAGAATGATACCAAAGAAGACATTCGCATCGAAAATATTGTCACAACAGCAGGGTACAGTTTAGTATCTCCAACTCTTCCGATAACAATACGAGATGCAAAAACAGTCGTTTTTACATTTCAATTTGCACCGCAAACAAGCGGAACGACAACAGGAAGTGCGGATTTCGTTGCCACTCCGTGCAATGTATCGAGAAGGTTATTATTTACCGGTTCGAAAGATGTTACAAAAGTAGTATTGAGCACTTCATCGGTAGATTTCGGAACGATACTTTCGTGTGATAATACCGGACGCGACACAACCATCGAAATTACCAACAACGGAACAAGTGATTTAGTGATTTCAGGTCGAAGTGTAATTCCTGCCGCCGGCTATAGTTTGAGTAATAATATAACATTCCCTAAAACAGTAAAACCAAATGAAAAAGTTCAGATAACAATTCATTTTCAGCCGGGTGGCGATGGCTCATATTTCTCCGAACTTGCCATCAGTTATAGTATGGGTGTTTGCACCGATACATTGCGCTTGAAATTACAAGGGATTATTACTAGTCCTACATTTTCGACAAGCGTAAAGAATATTGATTTTGCTCCGCTTCAAGCGTGTGAATCGTTGCGAGATACAACGATTATTCTCCAAAACCCGGGTTCGAATCCTCTCACAATTACCAAACAACCAAGCGACCCGAATGTTCAGTTTCTGAATCTTCCGCTTGTGATTTTGCCGAATCAAACTGCTCAACTTCGTGTTCGATTTCAGCCGCTTACCCAAGGGACTTTTGCAATCATCGTTCCGATTGTAGCCGATAAATGTAATGCTACCACGACTATAACTATTAATGGTTCAAAACTTGGAACTACATTCTTGTTAAGTTCCCAAGATGTGAATTTCGGTGATATGACCTATTGCTCGCCTGCACAATTGCAACAAGATATTCTACTCAATATCGGTGGTTCGACCGCCGGAGCAAAAGTTTCATCGGTCATTGTTCCACAGCCGTTTTCGATAAATCTCACAAACGGACAAAACATCAGCGACGGGCAGAAATTAACACTGACGTTCGCTCCGACTGCAACAGGAAATTTCGTTGATTCTATCGGAATAACATTTGAGCCATGCGGAATTATAAAGTATATCAAAGTTCGTGGGCGGCGCATCTCAACCGGATTCTCAATTACTCAAGTTCTAACTGATTTTGGAATAGTTGACACCGGAACTACTTCGACTCAAGTAGTTGTTTTCAAAAACACAGGAACGGCTCCTCTTCATGTTACGTCCGTTACGGGGGTAACTGCTCCGTTTTCGGTTGTGGGAATGACCAATACACCGCCGGTTACGCTTGCTACTGACCAAACTATTGAAGTGACACTGCTTTATACTCCAACAATAGCCGGACGCGATTCAATTGCCGTGAAATTCAATATAGACAAGCCATGCGATACTTCGCAAATGACAAGTTTGGTCGGAACAGGAAAAGTATCTCCTCCACCTCCACCGCCCGATACGATTAAAACCTCGGCAACCCTCCAAATAGCAAACGGAACAGCAGGCGTGGGCGAACGAGTTACATTCCCAATAACAATAACTTCAACGGATATTAATCTCTCAAAAATTTACCGTATGACGGTAGATGTGCGCTATAATCCTCGGCTTCTGATGCCGAGAGCGGTGCGAGCCGGAAATCAACAAACGGGATTTACGGCTACTTTTGCCGATGTAGTTCCCGGGCAGACACGGATTACACTTGAAAATCCCGACGGACTTACTTCCACACAGTTTGTAAATGCAGGAACATTCGCCGAGTTTGAATGTGAGGCACTCTTGGGTGATGAATTGACGACTCCGCTCACATTAAGCAATGAAACGTTTGCACGGTTAGCACTTTCGACTACTGCACTTACCGAAGGTTCGGGTGTGTTCACGCTTTCGGGTGATTGTGCTTTGGATAGCCGAAAAGTTGTTGTTGGCGGTACGGTTACACTGACACAAAAACCAATTTCATCAAATACAATTGAGTTTGAATTTGAAACCGTAAGCGAAGAACGAACGACTCTTATGCTCTATTCGAGTTTGGGATTGCACGTTGCAACACTGACCGATGCGGAGTTGAAACATGGCAAACATTCTGCTGATTTATCGCTTCATACTATTGCAAACGGAATGTATTATGCAGTTCTGCGAACGGGAATGAGTGTCAGGGTTCTTCCGGTGGTAATAGAACGGTAGAAGTCAAAGATATTCTTCACTATAGAGTAACCGAGAGGGCAATTGCAACAGCAACTGCCCTCTCTCTTTTTATACCCATTGTACGTTGTACATTAACCTTCAAATTCTGATGGTTACACGTGGGCTTCACGCTCGTAACTATATTATTTTATCTTGTATCAAAATATCTCTTGTATATGTCGAATATTCTATTGAATTTTGTAGTGGGCGTTCTTCATTGCCGACTTTTTACTTCGCCCTGACTTGATATTAAAATAGTTAGTACTGCCGGTAAACGCCACAAGGTGTGGCTATTTTTATATTCATTTTTCAGGAGTATTTATATGAAAATGCAAAATCCCCTTTTTGCAGATAACAGTTTCGCGCACGCGCGGAAAACTGATTTAATTGTTTCTACTATTGCCCCCCCCCCCCGAGTCTATCGGGAATGTTATCTTGCGTAGCCAAGAAGTTAGGAGGAAAAGCAATTTGGCTTTCTCTTCTGGTGGCGTTAATGTTTTCTCTTAGTTTTACACCGCTGGTGAAAGCGCAAGTCCCGTCTTATACACCTTGTTTAACAGATCCATGCCCAGATAACAATACTTGGTGGGATGCAGGTGCGCAAGTCAGTCATCCTTTATTTCCAGATTGTTATTTTGAGGTACTTTGGCGTATGAAGTTTTGTCCCAACACGGGTGCTATGTATTACGAGATTATTAGTTTTACATGGCTTACAAACAGTGTGACTACAGGCTGCCCTGCCTTACATGCTTGGCTTAGTTCTAATCCACTTCATGTCAATGAATTATATGAATATGCAGTTGAAAAAGTAGTGTTTGATAGATTTAACAATGGGCTCGTAGGGGGTAATTTGGACACAAGTTTTTGCCCCGAAGGGCAGAAATCTTATACCTCGCATCTTGCAGCTTGTAATACTTTTTGTTATTATGAAGATATGTTAAATGCCAAAATGACCGTTGTTCCTAAAAAATGTAATAGTACAAAGTGTTGTAAGGTAAATATTAATATTTGTTTCGATAAGACACTTAATCGAACACTTTATACCAAAACAGTAACTCCGTTAGGAATACCTGGAACTTGCTCAGTGTCAACTGAAGATCCTTGTCCAGCATACATTAGTCGTCCTAACTTAGTTGGTGGTGGGGCACATTTAGTTTACTTAGACCATTCAGATGAATGTGTTCCATCTTCCTGTCAAGCTACTAATTAAAGGAAAAAAATATGAAAAATAAATTAGCACTATTTATCTTAGTATTATCTTTTCTTTCTTCAGTTTTCGGAATACTTGGAAAACAAAATGATAATATTGTACAAGGTAGCTTTAATAATCCTTCCAAACTCTCTATCGTTTATAATATAAGTCTAAGCGGTAATGGAAGTAAACAAATGATTAGTACTTCGGATGGTGGTTCATTAGTAAACAGTAATTTGGATTCTATACGATATGTTATTACTAAACTTTCACCTGATGGAATTGTAGAGTGGGAACGAATTATCGGAGTAGATACTCCGATAACAATTAGAAACATTGTGGAAATCCCTAATGTTGGTTACGAGGTGACTGGATATATTTTCTTAGGAAACAATGCAATCCTCTATCCAAACTGTAGGTATGTTGTTCGATTAAATCTCAAAGGAGAAATTACGGCTAATTGGCCTATTAGAAAAGGGTCTAAAAACGCTAAAGTATATGGTGTCAATCCTATTATTCGATGTTCTAATGGCACATATGTTACCATTAGTGACTTTATAAATCAGACCAAGATATTAATTCCATATTTTTGGCGTTATGATACTGATGGTAACCTTATTAATGAAGTTATACTCGATACTATGTGGTGGGCAACTTTATACATAAACACAATGTTTGAAACAGCTGATGGTGGCTTCGGTGTGCTACTCTCCGGTAGAGATACTGATGATGTTAGTGGAAAAATGCAATTCTGGAAGTTAGATAATACTGGTAAAAAGCTGTGGAGTAAAGAAATAGATTCTTGGAATTCAATTGATTATGCTACTTTTTGCTCTGCTATAGAAACTAAAGATGGTGGTTTTGCTGTTGTCGCACTTAATAGTACACCAGAAGGTGATACTGCTCACACTATCCTGCGAAAATTTGATCTAAATGGCAATCTACTATTCAGAAATAAATTTGCTCTGGCATTATGGAATGCACCAACTCAAATTATTGAAACTCCATTGGGTAATTTATTAGTTGGTGGATTTACGCAGAATAATGATACTTGGCATTTCGTCCCTAAAAGTTCGGATTATTTTCTGTTTAAAACAAGCTCTATTGGTGAACTGAAATGGATGGATTCATTTGGCGATAATGAAAGTGGAGATAGAGTATTGGATCTTTATGCTATTGATGATCATACAATTGTTATTTCTGGATTTACAGGATTAATTGATAATAGTTATGCAGGGACAAGGAATTTGAAGTCAACAATAATAAAAATATCAGACCTTGCTTCTGCCGTTTCTGAACAGCCCGCCGAACCCGACGGCATCCACCTTTTCCCGAATCCAACTTCGACACAGTTCACGCTTTCGGGTGTGGAGGGTGTTGCATCGGTTCGAGTGGTGAATTCATTGGGTGAGGAAGTAAAACAGTTTACTCATGTTAGTTCACAGTATTCTATAGATGTATCGGATTTGGTGAGTGGACTCTACTTTGTGAGCATTCGCACAGCCAAAGGCGCAGTGGTCAAGCCGATGATGGTTAGTCGGTGATTGTTTTTTTTGAACCACATAGGTACATAGGTTACATAGATTTAAGCCCGCGAGTTTTTTCGTGGGCTTTTTAATTTTATAATTACCGACTATTACAACTCTCCGACATTCTTCTTGATATTATTGTTTAGCCATTTATCAGAAGTCTGTGGGACTGGAAGTTTCATTCATTACCGCAAAAAATGCAAAATATTCTTTATGTAATTAATCGAATATCATACTACCAACTACCTTTATTATACCACTCTAATTTACATTCAAAGAGAAAATACATTGTAGGAGCAAATAAACTCATATAGAGTAATGGTTATGGCAGTAATACTGAAACATTCCTCGAATTTTGCCGTCATTGCCGTACAAATTGACCAAAAAGTAGTGGCATGAACAAACCACTATCGGAGTTTTTACTTACTATCAAAGGATTTTTCATGCGAAGATGTCTGTATGCACTGTTGCTGTTTACTGTTATATCACTATGTATTCCAACGGCTTATTCTGCCGAACCTACCAAACACAATGTTGTTATTCCCGAAAATACCGGAACTTTGAACGGATTTGTAACCGATTCTGAAACTCAGGAAACGCTAATTTCTGCAACAGTTTCCGTTAAAGGAACAAAGATAGGCGCGCTGACTAATAAAAATGGTTATTACTCTCTTAATAGTATTCCACTTGGCAAACAAATAATAGTAGTGTCGCTTTTGGGGTATAAAAAATATGAACAGAGCATTACGGTCGGAGAAAATGACTCAAAAAGGTTGAATATTTCGCTTATTCCGCAATCAATACAAACGAAGCAAGTATATGTAGAAGCTGAACGTGAAGTAGAAAAACGTCAGATTTCAGTAAGTCGTGTAGATATTCCTATTCAGCAACTTTCGCAGTTGCGTATTGGTGGTGAAGCAGATGTCTTTCGTGCTTTACAATTTTTGCCGGGTGTGCTTACTTCATCACAAATTTCGAGCGGTTTGTATATTCGCGGTGGCTCTCCTGACCAAAACCTTGTACTGATAGACGGCTCAACTGTTTATAATCCTTCGCACTTATTCGGGTTTATTTCGTCGTTCAATCCTGATGCAATCAAAGATGTAGAGCTTATCAAAGGTGGCTATCCTGCCGAGTACGGAAGCCGGCTCTCCGCTGTCTTAAATCTTACTCAAAAAGATGGTAATCAAGAAAAATATGAAGGACTTGCCTCGGTAGGACTCATCTCATCACGTGCTTCCGCTCAAGGGCCATTGGGTAATGGTTCGTTCTTTGTGGGCGGGCGGAGAACGTATTTAGATTTACTGTTAGGCGCACTCCCCGAAGACAAAGAAAGTCCGTTGCCGAATTTCGGGTTTTATGATTTGAATGCAAAAGTGGCACAAACTCTTGGCCCGAACGACAAAATGTTTCTGAGTGGTTTTTTAAGTAGTGATTTTCTTACTCTTTCGGGTGCAGGAATTACCTTCGATTTAGGTCTTGGCAATCGTGCCGCTTCACTTCGTTGGACTCATGTTTTTGGTGATAATCTTTTCTCGGTGGTTAATGTAAGCGGAAGTCGGTATCTTACAGGTTTTACAGGTAATAACAGTGGTTTTAAATTTGAAATAGCCAACTCGATTATTGATTATACCCTCAAAGCTGACCTCGAATGGTTTGCAAGTAATAACCTTACAATCAAGGGCGGATACGAAGGCACAGCGTTCAATTTTAATTATCTCCAAAAATTTGGAAGTGATTCATCACAAACTGATTTATCTATCCATGATTACACTCATTCTTTGTTTAGCCAAGTAAATTATCAGCTTACGGATTTGATGAGTTTACAGGCAGGACTTCGGTTTAATTATTGGGATTCGAGCCGCGTCTCCACTTGGGATCCGCGTTTTGCAGTGCGCTATCAGCTTCAAGAGAATCTTGCAGTAAAAGCCGCTTTTGGTATTTATCATCAATATTTGCGACTGGCTTCTCAGCCCGATTTTAGTTTCTTCGACACGTGGTTGCCGACGGATAATTCTGTCTTGCCAAGTAGCGCACGTCATTATATTCTTTCCTTCGAGACCGTACCGTTTGAAAATTATGGTTTGAATGTAGATTTTTATTATAAAGATTTGAGTAATATCAGCGAAGTAATTCAAACTGCAACCCAAGGAACTAAAGTATCCGATATATTTTACAGCGGAAACGGCAGAGCGTATGGTGCGGAGATATTCCTCCAGAAAAAAGTGGGCGACTTTACCGGATGGTTAGGATACGCAACGGGTTTTGTTTATGCCCAATTTGATAAAATTAATGGCGGGCGTGAATTCCGTCCGAAATATGACCGTCGGCATGATTTCAAAGTTGTGGGAATGTATAAACTTAATGATCGCTGGGATTTTAGTGCAACATTTACCTTCCAATCGGGACAGAGTTATACTGCCGCGACTTCTCGATTTGGCAGTTCAATGCCCGGTGAAAGTGTTAATTACTCCTATATTATCCCCGGTGAACGGTACGGACAACGCCTTCCGGCAACCCATCAGTTAAATATAAATGCAAATTATACAACCACATTCTTTGGCCTTCCGGCGCGGCTAATGATTGATATTTATAATGTCTATTCTCGCCGTGATATTTGGTTCAGATACTATGATACCAACGATAAAATTACAACCGTAACGGATGTTCGCTTATTGCCGATTATCCCAACTCTTGCCTTTGAAGTAAAATTTTAATTACCAACCCCTAAAAAACTATGAAACACATACTTTCAATTCTCAAAATTTCTGTCATTTCAATTTTTATTATCGCACTGGCGAGCTGTGAAGATCTGCCGCCAACCTCCTATACTGCTGAATATGCGGTTGAGGGCTATTTATTTGTTAATCAACCAATTAAAAACATTGTTATTTCACGTTCATTGCCCACAACTGATACGTTTAAGTTTGAAAATAGTATCGTCAAAGACGCAACGGTCGAAATATCAGGCGGCGGCGAAACGTTCCTGCTGACTTATCGCCCTACTTCCATTGGCGGGGAATATTATCTGCCGGATACAACCAAACGTATCAAAGAAAAAACGCTCTATGAATTGCACGTAACAACAAAAGACGGCAGAATTCTCACCGGTAAAACAATGACACCTCAGCAAATTCAGTGGGTTGCAGATAAAGAACCAAAATCGGTTTATCAATATCCTTCCGATACGCTAAACCTTCCGTCGGATAATGACTCGCTTGTTTTTTCGTGGACAAAAGCCGAAGGTCTAACGGAATATTTGATAAGTTTACAATCGCTTGATACTCTCGAATACGGGAAATACTTAAATCCGCCAACCACCGAATTAAACAGAAGAATGGTGCGATTCTACGACCAACCCGAAAACCCGCAGTATAGAGAAACAACGCTCTACGGACTATTACAAGCGAATACTTCTACCGTTGTTTGGAATGCGTTTCGGTGGTTTGGGAAAACTCAACTGACGGTGTATGCCGCCGACGACAACTTCAACCGTTGGTCTAAATCCCGTTGGACAGGCAATCAATACGATCCAAATTTGGGCAGTATTGTCGGTGGCGTGGGAGTGTTTGCTTCGGCTTCTGTGGCTACCAAAACACTCTTTCTTCTGAAAAATGTACGATAGAGAAACTGCTGTATTATTCTGAATACTGTATTTAAAGTCAAGTCAGTTTTTAAAACTGACTTTCAATTACTTACCAAATTATAAAGTTATGAAGAAGGGCGGCTCTAACTGCCAACTG
>JAFDZU010000082.1:15210-17301 GCA_018266765.1 Bacteroidota bacterium | reverse complement strand
CAACTCGTCCAGTCCCTAAATACCACCATGATTACGCTTGTAATTGCAGTAACCGTTATAACAATTTTTTCAGCTTTACTTCAGCGTAAAAACAAAACCATTTTTATCACATTGCTCATAGCATCTGCATTTTTGCATCGTGTATTTTCATTTCAAGATTTGGTAATCTCCCTATCCAAACAGAAATGTTAAATTGGAAAATAGGTTCGCTCCCCGACAACTGGATTTTACTCCGAGACAAATGGTGGACATTGCACATAGCGCGAACAATAGCAGAATTAATTGCACTTGTACTTGTGTCTTGGACATCAAGCAAAACAACAATAAACACTTAGCATTAAAAGTAATATGGATGCAATCTGCAATTACTTGGAATTGGTGGTTCATTGGTTAGATGAGACTTTATGCTCCTTAACATGTAAATTATTTGTAAAGTGTTTATGTGTCCGTAATCGCCAACTTCTTGTATCTGCAAAATGTTACAGACATATCAAAACAATAAGATTATTACTAATCCTATCGGTTAGCTTATTCCTTATACCATCAATTTGCCTTGGACAAAAAACTTTACACTATGCAGATTCAATTAGAAGGACTTTTAATATTCCTGAATTAAGCTATGCGGTTATTGATAGTAAAAAAATTATAGAAATATCTGCTTTGGGAATGCATTCAATTGAACTTACTGATACAGCAACAATTAATGACAGATTTCACCTTGGTTCAAATACAAAAGCAATGACCGCATTTATAATTGCCAAATTTGTAGAAAAGGGAAAACTAAAATGGAAAACAAAATTTTTTAACATTTTCCCTGATTGGAAAAAAAATTCCAATAGAGAATATTTGAATATTACCCTTCAAGATTTACTTTCACATAGAGCAAGAATACAACCGTTTCAAGGTGAAAACGACCAAGAGATTCCAAATTTTAAAGGTACAAAACAAGAAAGAAGAAATGCATTCGGAAAATTTGTCCTTACTTTATATCCAATTGATGTTGACACCTTTCATAAATTCAATTATTCAAACGCTGACTATACCTTGGCTACATTAATGTTAGAAAAAGTAACAAACAAAAGTTGGGAACAATTGGTAGATAAAGTATTCAACCAAGATTTAAGATTAAATGTGAAGTTTTCTTGGCCAGAAAATCAAAAAGCAAAAGATACATGGGGACATTCCTTTGAAAATGGAAAATTAATTCCTATTCCTTCCGACACAGACTATCATTTGGATTTTACTGAGCCAGCAGGAGATATAAACATTAAGATAAAAGATTATATAAAATTTATTCAATTGAATTTACAAGGAATGAAGGGAAATAATAATTATCTAACTGCAAAAACTTATCAATTTCTACTTAAGGGGATTGAAAATTATGCATTGGGTTGGTATAATATTTATGAAAATGGTAAAGAACTATCAACACATTCAGGTACTGCTGGTACTTATTATACACTTGTTCATATTGATAGACTTAATGGAAAGGCATATATCATTTTTACGAATTCTTTTAATCCAGATACTCAACAAGGAGTTAGACTCTTAATGAGAAAACTGAAAGAAACTAATTAATAAAGTTAGTGGCAAACATAAACGACAGACACCTAAAGAGAAACTAAACAGGAAAATGAAAATTGACATAACATTTAACGTTTATACAGACGCAAACGGTGGCGACCCGGACAGCACAAGTCCTACACTTCGCTCTTACCATAAAATGTTATGGAGTAAGAAATTGCCAAACGGAGAAATTTTTGAGTTGACCGACAAAAAAAGTGGAACGTATTTATATCATAATTCAGGACTTGGAGAATATTTATTAGGAAGTGACGCAATTACTCATTCATACAGAAATCACAAACGCAAAACTTGGCTGACACAACAAATTCAAGACGAAGTTCAAGAACTGATTGACACAGGTTCGACAATTGGAGCATTCACTCTTTTTCCAAACAATCGGGTTGACAAACAACACACAATAAATCAAGCTCGTGGAGTAAACAGATTAATTGACGACAGGTTCGACTTGACTTTGGAATGTATCAAACTTTTTTACGCAGGACAACAAAGCCCACTTTACGACAC
>JAFDZU010000082.1:15015-15189 GCA_018266765.1 Bacteroidota bacterium | reverse complement strand
GGTTACATTGACTATTTCTTATTCAACGACCTTGTTGACGAGAACGAGAATATTAAGTTTTACTTACCGTTTGACAATTTCAAAACAAGACCAACATTTGTGGACGTTGAAGAATATTTGATTTACAAAAAAGGAGTAATGGACTTCATAAAAGCACGTAACAAACGAATTGAC
>JAFDZU010000082.1:0-14871 GCA_018266765.1 Bacteroidota bacterium | reverse complement strand
CCCGCCCGAACACAAAGCCCGAAAACGTTATATCAAAGTTATCAATAAAATTACTTGGAAAGTATTTTGTTTTTATTCTATAAATCAAATAAAAAAAATGATACATACTTTAATACTTTAAAAATCCTTTTTGTTGAATAACTTCATTCCTGCAAATAATGGAGCTACAATCCAAAGGATTAACGAACTTCCTGCAATTGTGATTCCCACTAAACTACCGAAGAACTTCTCGAATACAGCCCCTGTATATCCCATCAAAGCCGCAATATCGAATTTTAGCATAATCACTATGCGGGCTAAATCCACCGGATTGGCAATAGTAAGTCCAATCATTGCTTTTTCTAACGGATAATCACCAAAATATGCTATTATAAGCCAGATTAGTCCATCATAAAGCACAGCACAAAACAACCAAACCAATAATGAAATACCCAACCCTCGAACTTTATCGTCAGTTTTTGTAGAAATAAACAATGCAAGTGCGATAAAGATAAAAGTCAGGAGAATTCCCGAGGCCAATAGCATGACAAACGAAGACATATCATATATTTTACCGGAATGAATAGCAAACGGAAGGCAAACTCCAAGTACAAACCCTCCCGAAAGTGGCAGAGCCAATCCCGAAAATAATCCTATAAACAGTCTTTTCCGTTCTATCGGTTGTGATAAAAGCATTTCGACAAAGTCACGTGCATTATAGAAATACATTGTTCCAAATATAATGCTGACAAGTGGTATAAGAAGGATGATAATATTCATTAAACTGACCATTGCACGTGATGTGTCGCTTCCGAACCTGAAAAGTGCATCAGTAATAAGCAGATAAAAAAGCGTGTAGAGAATCACCCACTTACTGCGTACGACATCTCGTAATTCATATTGAAAAACTTTGAATATAGTTCTCATGATATATGCTCCACATACATTGAATTAGCCATTCTTCCGGCGATTGCTCGCTCTAAGGTAGATTCAGAAGTGTTTGCCAAAATATCAACAACAGATTCTTGAAAGAGGATTTTGCCGTCTAATAAAAAAACAACTTCGTCGGCTAATTCTTCAATTTCACTCATGATGTGAGATGTAATAATGATTGTTTTTCCGTCTTGGCGAGCTTTTAGAATTTTATCTTTTAATCTGCTTGAAGATATTGGGTCTAATCCTGCGGTTGGCTCGTCGAATATTAGAATGTTTGGTTGAAAAAGAAAGGCGATTACCGCACTTACCTTCTGCCTTGTACCACCTGAGAGGGTTCTTAGTGGTTTTCTCATTTCTTTTTGGAGATTGAGAAGTTCAATTAATTCATTATCGTACATTTCTTCTGAATGACGTATATCTACCAACATTTCAATGACTTCTAATGCAGTAAGATTCTCTGGAAATCGTGCAATCTGAGGCATGTATCCAATATCATTTCGATACTCTGAATTTAATAAACAATTGAAATTATTAATTGTAATAGTTCCACTGTCAGGTGTGGCGAGTCCAAGGATACACTTAATGAGAGTTGTTTTACCGGAGCCGTTAGGGCCAACAATAGCTGTTATTTTTCCACTCTGAATTGATAAATCAAGCGCATTAAGTACCTGAAGTTTACCAAATTTTTTATGTATATGTTGAATCTCTATCATTTATTTGGTTTCATTTTGGGTTCGTTGTCAATTAATGTTTCCGGAGTGAGAGAAGGCATAATGCGTTCAGCTATATCCATTACATCAACAAATATACTGCGAAGAAGTATAAGTGCAGGCGGTTGTTTCTCAATTAATAATGAAAACAAACGCACCGGTCTGAACGGTACATCTCCTATTCCGTCGTGATTGATGTCGTAGCCGTTATATTCACTCCAATAATTCCCATTAAATGTGTTTGTATTATGAGTTCCATTGGTAGAAACATTAAAGCTGTTTCCCGAAAAATTATTGTCAACAAAAGAATTTTCAGATGAACTGGAATATACTTTAATCGCCCAACCATTACGGGTAAATTCATTACCTTTTATCAAATTTCTATTACAACTTTCAGCAAAGATACCAACTGTATTTTCTGTAAATGTATTTCCTTGCATATAACTATCGTAAATTTCTTTGAGAAGCATACCATACGAAGCTGATCCCCAATTATGTTCGAACTTGTTATGAATCATTGTGATATGCTTGGTGTACATCACCGCGACTCCAGAGCCATTATTCCGAAATGTATTATCTATATATGTACAACTATCGGAAAACATAAAGTGTAAACCATATCGAAGGTTTTTCTCGGAGATATTATTGCGAATAAAAGCATGATGAGAGAATTCAAGGTAGATTCCGTCTCGATGACCACGGATAGTATTATCTTGAATATCAATTGAATCACAGTACCATTGGTGAATTCCATTACCGGAAGTTGTTTCTGATTCACTTGAAGATTCTATCAGGTTGTTTTTTATAGTACAATTTGAACATTTAGAAAGGTAAACAGCAAAATAATTATTACTAAAGTGGCAATTATTTATCGTAAGATTCCGTACATTCATTGCTTTTACTGCCGCAAAATCATTTATATAACTTCTTTTAGAATTAACAACTGTAATTCCTTTTATAGTCACGTTATTTGCTTTGATTGTGATTGGTTGGTATGTATTATTGCCATCTATCTTCGGAGAATCTTCGCCGATTAGTTCTATTTCTTTATCAATAATTATTTCCCCTTCTTGGTAATTACCCTTTTTTAGTATAATTCTATCACCCTTGGTTGCTTTGCTCAGTGCTGACTTAATTGAAGTATAATTCTCTCCTTTTCCAACATAGAATATTTCTGAGGCAAAAGTAGCAGAAACACAAAAAAGAACACAAATACAATTTACAATGAAATAGACCATTTAACTATAAAATTTGAGGAAAACTCTATCTTGTTTTTACTTGTTGTTATGAATGGCTTTTGCCATTGCAATAACTTCATCCCACGTTAATTCTTTCCCGGTAAAATTAAATTTCATTGTTCCGAGATCTTTTGCAGTATTAATTGCCGATATATTCATTCCCATCGGAGATTTAATATTTTCAGAATGAAAATAATGAGCAGTTTCTGCTTTAATAAAATCACCGGGATGAGTGATATCAATAACCCATAAGGAATGAATTTCATTTTGAGGAACCAACGTTCCATCTAATATAAATCCGGTGAGACATTCTATAGCATCAAATTTATATACTTTCCCTTTTTTGGTAACAAGTTCGCCTCCAAATTTTGAATCAGCAATTGTCATTCTGCAATTATCACAGTGGTCTTTGTTAAAATCAATTGGAATTGGTTGAGGTTCGCTACAACCTACCATTACGACCGCTAACATTAAGAAAAACATAAACTTGCTGAAATACTTAAACATCTAAAGACCTTTAGGAACTGTATATTTATTTTTTTTATCACCAATAAACAATGCCGTCATTCCGATTCCAATTGCAAATAATGCTGAATAAGCTCCTACATCAGGCATTGAATGAGCAGTAAAATTAAGTAATTGTTTCGTTCCAACCAATGGTGGTTGATAATTCATGCCTTCTATTTTAATAATAGCATGAGGATCTAAATTATGCCCATAATCATATTCCCAATTATAGAAATCAACCATTCCTGCTATACCAAGTCCGATAAATAATACAAGCCAAATCGCAAGTATTGATTTTTTTCCAATAATAGAACTCAACAATCCAAAACCAATTAATCCAATGATTATATATGGCATAAATTTAAGTTCGGGAATTGATTCTGGAATAATTTGTTTCATTCCAATGTAATGATTGAGATTGTTTATACTTGCTACGTCATTTGGTTTTTCACCTTTTATCGTATTTAGATGGATTCTCAATCCAATTCCCTCAGGAAATTGAGGAGCTTCGAGATTAATGCTCCATATCGGAAAAAAGAACATCAACATAAGTGATATTGAACCGATTGCTACGAGTATTCGTGATAATTTTCCCATATTTTTGTATTAAGTCACCTCAATATAGGAGACAGCTCTTTTTACCTACTAGAGCTGTCTCCAAATATAGAGATTAATTTTCTATCGTTTATTAAATGTTATTTGACCTGAAGAATTTGCGGCAGAAACCCGCACATACCCCTGCATTTCTTGGTGAAGTGCAGAGCAAAAATCTGTGCAATAGAATGGAAATATTCCTGGTTGTTTTGGTGTCCATGTAATAGTTTGTGTTTCTCCCGGCATTACCAATAGTTCTGCAACATTCATGCCTTGTATAGCAAATCCATGAGGAACATCCCAGTCTTGTTCAAGGTTTGTCATGTGGAAATAGACTACATCACCCATTTTGATACCTTCTATATTATCAGGCATAAAGTGCGAACGGATTTGTGACATATACATATGGACTTCATTTCCTTTACGTTCCACACGAGCTTCCTTTTCACTTTTAACTGCATATGGATGTTTATTTTCTGACAATTGATACACTTTTCTTTGATTTTTCTGCACGATTTCAGCCGGAATTCCTTGGGCATAGTGCGGCTCTCCAATAGTTGTAAAATCAAGTAATAACTTCATTTTCTCACCAGATATATCATATAATTGTGCAGATTGAGTTAACTCAGGTCCGGTCGGCAAAAATCTGTCTTTTGTTATTTTATTTAGTGCAACTACGTATTTACCCCAAGGTTTAGCACAATCACCACCCGGAATCATAAGATGACCTATTGAGTAAAATGTAGGAGCTCTGTCAAGGACTTTGAAATCTTTTAAGCTCCATTTAACTATTTCTGAAGAAATAAACATAGATGTATAAGCATTTCCTTTACCGTCGAATTCAGTGTGTAAAGGGCCTAAACCGGGTTTTTGAACTTCACCGGCGATTACCGATGCATAGTTCATAATTGGTATTCCATTTACATCTCCATCGAATTTCTTTTCTTCAATTGCCTTTTGGAGCTTCGTAAATGAAAACACAGGAATTAAAGCCGCAAGTTTTCCATTTCCAACAATATATTCACCTGTCGGATCAACATCGCAACCATGTGGAGACTTTGGAGTAGGCATGAAATACACCAAACCCGGGCATTCAGCAGGTGTCAATATGGGAACTTTTTCTTCCATTGTTGAAATGGTAGAATGAGTATTCTCATCATAAACATTATGTGCATATTTAACTGACATTTCCTTTGCTTTTCCTTGAGAAACATATTCTTCTGCCTTTTTCCAATTAACAGCTGCAATCATATCTTTATCATTTTGGCTTGCATTAATTTCCAAAAGCGAATTTGCCTGCTCAGAATTATAGGAAGAAAAGAAAAACCAACCATGTGATTTACCTTTTCCGGCATGGCTTAAGTCATAATCAAAACCAGGCATTAGAATCTGAAAAGCAATTTTCATATTCCCTGATTTTGGATCTACCTTAATAAAACTTATCACGCCTTTAAAATTTTCTTTATAAGTTTCAATCGACACATCTGTATTTGGAACTGGAACACTAAATCTTGTTGCAGCAACTACATACTCTGTGTTTTGGGAAGTAAAAGGAGAAGCGTGATTTCCACCACTGTTAGGCAGTTCTATGATTTCGGTTGTCCGAAAACTCGAAAGGTCAATCCTTGCAATTCTAGTAGTATTATTACCATTTATAAACAACCAACGTCCATCGGGAACACCATCAGTTTGTGAAAGCTCTGGATGATGTGCATCGTCCCAAGGTATCATTCCATACGAAGTTTTCAACATATCTTTAGTTTCCTCTGTATATCCATAGCCATTTTCAGGATTTTGAGAGAAGACAGGAATTACTTTTAATAACCTTCCACTAGGTAATCCGTAAACACCAACTTGTCCACTAAATCCCCCGGAAAGAAAAGCATAAAATTCATCATATTTACCGGGTGCTACATACACTTTAGATGCAACATCATCATTAGATGTAACCTCTTTTTGAGAAGGACAACCAATAAATACGATTGAAAAAACTGCGATACTTGCGATTGCAAGTAACCAATACTTGAGTTTCATAATAACCCCCATATAAATAATTTAACTATTAAAATAACATCAACATTCAAAGGCATTTATTTACTTGGATTCTTTTCTGGACTTTGAGTCGCTACTGTTCTCAAATGTTCCAATACATTTCGAGCATCTTTTTCATCAACATGTTGGTTTGGCATCTTAAGCATATACACTTGCAACAAACATTTTACTGTATCATCTTTTTCAACCATAGTTTCTGAATCTAATATCATGTTCATAATCCATTCAGGTGTTCGCCTTTCAGTAACTTTGCGCAACGCCGGACCCACATATCTTTCATCAAGTTTATGGCACGCCATACATTTTGTTTCAAATATTTCGTTACCTTCATGCGCCATTTTCGGGTCAATTGGACCTAATTTTACTTCTGTTATACGACCATATCCTTTAGGATTTGATGGTACAGTTTGCTGTGTAGATTCATTTTGCTTGGCTGTTTCACTATTTTTTTGATTATTATCATTGTTACATCCAATTGAAATAAAAGCTAATACAATTGTTGTTAAAATTCCGGTTTTCATTTGATTTTCCTTAATTAATTATTTGATATTGAGTTTGATTTTGAGATTGTAACCATTTCCATAATCTTTGGAAATAAAATATTGTTTTCAAGATGGATATGTCGAAACATATCTGCTTGAAAGGCTTGAAGTTCTTGGTATAAAACTCTGAACGTTGTACAAGCTCCGGGCGGTGGAGTAAATCCATTGGTAAGTAATTGAATTTCTCCTAATATTTTGCCAACATCAAGGTGTTCTTTTTCTAAATTTTCTATTAATTTCACAAATTCATGCTCATTTGTTAGCTTACTTTTGGCTAATACTAATTGAGAAACTATTTTTTTAAGATTAGGAAATACAACAGTTTCTTCTTGGGTTAAATGACTCAAAAGTTCAGTACTCATATCAACAAATAATTCTTGAATTAAAGAAACTTCGGGATGTTTTGCAGAATGTGCATTTACTACCTTTTGCAAATGTGCTTGTATCAATGGTATCATTGTTTTGACATAGGAATGATGTTGTTGAATAATATAATCAATCAAAAAATCTGTATTCCAATCGCTATATCGCTGTGTATTATTAGGTTCATTATCAAGTGATTCTAATTTTTTCAAAACATCCGAAATCGGAATTCCTTTTTCTAAACAAGCTATATTCAATTGCCGTTTTCCTTTACAACAGAAATCAAGTCCATACTCTTCAAATACTTGTACTGATCTAAAATCATCCGCTACAATCAGAGCGAGTGTTTTACTTTCCAATGTCTGTTTTAGTAACATTTACTCATCCTTTTAAATATTTATTTTATCAATTAATTACTTCTAAATTAACTTCAATTTGAACAAAATAAAATGATTAAAATCATGTTTATTAAGTTATAAGAGTATTTTATCTTATTTTAAAAATTACCAATCCTAATTCTTACTTAATTCTATCTAATGTTCTACTTTTTAATATCTAAAAATTATTGAATATGTCTTTTTCCGACAATCGGTGTTCCATTGTACTTACTTTGGATGCTAACTCTGAAAGAGATGTATTTGTTAATACTATAGTTATATTTTTCCTGATATTTGCCCAATGTTCGTGTAATGGACACGGAATTGAGTTACCACAATTTTCTAATCCTAAGAAACACTCTCTAAATATATTATCTCCGTCTAATGCTTTTACTAAATCAATAAGCATTATACTATTTGCATCTCTAGCCAACATAATACCACCATTAGGACCACGATAAGAATTCATAATTCCATCAAGAGTAAGTGTTTGCAGTATTTTTGTTAAAAAGTGAAATGATATGTCTAATTTATTAGCTATCTGCCTAATAGACATAAATTGATTCCCTTCTACTGATGCCACATAAATAGCGGCTCGAATTCCATAAATACAACTTTTAGATAATAGCATAAGAATTATTAAAAGATTTAAGACTATTTTATCTGCAATATACCATATTCAATAAAAACGTCCAAATATTTTTCATTAAAATTGTTATAATTAAAATTTTATATATAATATTTTATCTGCATCTTATTATTAACAAATAGTTTACTTTGAAAAGTTAATTTGTTATATAGGTGTTGAACTAATTTTAAGGTCTTTTACAATTAACTAAAACTTGGTAGTTCGAATTGGTTGACGTATTTTCGTGCTGAACTTGAAAGCAAAACGGTGTGTAGCGCAGCCCGGTAGCGCACTACTTTGGGGTAGTAGGGGTCGTGGGTTCAAATCCCGCCACACCGACATAATAAATTAAGATGGTTCGTGGATTTCTCTTTAATAAAGCTCTTTGGAATACCTCCTAAGAGCTTTATTTGTTAATATTTTAAACTAAATATTGTCTATTTTTAAAACTTATATCTACAGTATGTTTCCCTTAGAAACTTTTCCTATAGTATTTCTGACAGCATTATTTGCAGTTGCATTTCTGTATGCTAGTGTAGGTCATGGTGGAGCAAGCGGTTATCTTGCATTAATGGGATTATATCAAATCATTCCAGAAACAATGCGTCCGTCGGCATTACTGATGAATATCGTTGTTTCAATTATTGCTTTTAGTCAGTATTCACGTTCAGTTTCACTGAATAAGAAGTTGTTTTTGTTGTTAGTATTGGGTTCAGTGCCTGCGGCATACCTTGGAGCGTGTGTAACATTAGATGCAACTATTTATAAACGAGTTCTGGCTGTGATTTTACTTATTCCTATTATTCGACTCATCGGTTTTTCGGCAAAAGAACAAGCCCAATTACATACTCCCAATGAAGTATTAGCAATTGTACTCGGTGTTGTAATCGGTTTTTTGTCGGGAATGATAGGAATTGGTGGTGGAATACTTCTTAGTCCGCTGTTATTAATACTTGGTTGGACAGATATTAAACAAGCTTCGCTTATATCAGCATTATTTATTTTCTTGAATTCAATATCAGGAATGATTGGTTTAATAAGTAATGGAGTTTCGGTTAATTCATCAATTTATATCTGGATTAGTGTAGCAGTTGTCGGTGGATTGGCAGGTTCATATTTTGGAAGTCAACGGTTTAATTCCGTTACATTACGTATTTTACTCGGAATCGTCTTATTAATCGCAAGTGTCAAACTATTTTTAAGCGTTTAAGTTATCACAATTAAGTAGTATGTCTTCATTTACCCAAGAAGAATATAATCGGTATAATAGGCACATCATCCTTCAAGAAGTAGGTGAAATTGGACAGCTACGACTAAAGAATGCAAAGGTTTTAGTTGTCGGAGCCGGTGGTCTTGGTTGCCCTGCCCTACTGTATCTTGCTTCTGTGGGAGTTGGAACTATCGGAATAATAGACGGTGATGTTGTAGATGAGTCGAATCTGCAACGCCAAATCCTTTATACTTCAGATGATATTGGTAAACCAAAAGCATCTACTTCCGCTAACAAATTGCACAAGCAAAATCCATACGTTACCATAACACAATACAATACACACTTAACAAACTCGAATGCGGTTGACATCATTCCTAACTTTGATATTATCATTGATGGAACTGATAATTTTGCTACACGTTATTTAATTAACGACGCTTGTGTTTTGTGCGAAAAACCATTTATTCATGGTTCGCTTCATAAATTCGATGGTCATGTTGCAGTACTTAATCATCTTGTTGATGGTGAATCCAAAAGAAGTGCTACCTACCGTTGTATCTTCCCTTTTGCACCACAATCTGGAACTGTACAGAATTGTTCGGAAATTGGAGTTTTAGGTGTTATGCCGGGAATAATTGGAACATTACAAGCTACAGAAGCAATAAAATTTATACTTGGTCTTGGAGAACTACATACCGATTCATTACTTCTTGTGAATGCTCTAACAATGAACTTTGATAAAATTGCAATTACAAGAAACGAAAAAAATTGGGGGAATATTCCACGCACATTGCATGAATTTTCTAAAATGGATTATCAGTATCTTTGTGGTGAAATAAGTATTGATTCTGTCAAAGAAATAAACAGTGTTGAGTTACTTTCTTTACTTGCTAAAAAGGAAGATATTCAACTTATAGATATTCGTACTATTAATGAAGTTCCATCACTTGAGAGTATATTTCCCTTTTACATCAAGCGTGATACAATTCCATTAAATTCATTAGTAGATTCTATTGAAATTTTTGACAAAGCAACAAAAACTATTCTCATTTGTCAATCAGGAAATAGAAGTCTAAAAGTTGTTCGTCATTTACAAGATGAACATGGAATTACAAATATTTATTCGCTAAAAGGCGGTATAATAGAATTGCTCAATACAATATCAAACTATAATGAGTGAGAAAAAGACCAAAAATGTATTTGTACAAGGTGAAATTTCACCTCAAAAGATAGCTGACAGTATTCAAAGCCACAGCTCAAAAACTGATATTGGAGCGCACAGTATTTTTTTAGGTCAAGTTCGTAAAGACAACATAGAAGGAAAGGAAGTTATAGCTATTGATTATTCTTGTTATGAAGAAATGGCAAACGATGTTTTCCATTCTATTCGAGAAATGACTTTTTCGAAATACAATTTGACTTGTATGCACATTTATCATAGTTTGGGAAGAGTTGAAGCAGGAAAAATTTGTTTATTTGTTTTTACATCATCTCGACATCGAGCAATAGCAATAGAAGCATGTAGTTATGTTGTTGAACAAATTAAATCTCACGTTCCAATTTGGGGAAAAGAAATATTTAGTGATGATACTTCAGTTTGGAAAAAAGAAAATAGTTAGTAAACTAGTTTTTGATAGTTGTTTTTACAATTTGTCTATGTTAATATCATGGTTGACATTACTCATAAACTTCATTCACTTCGCACTGCAATTGCCCAAGCTATTGTTACTGTTAGTTCGCAAAGCACCATTGATGCAATTAATAATCGAACAGTTCCCAAAGGAGATGTATTAGAAGCCAGTCGAATTGCAGGTTTATTTGCTGTAAAACGAACGAGTGATATGATACCGGATTGTCATCCATTGCCGATTGAATTTACTGAAATACGTCATCGAATTGAAAGACTGACTATTTGTATAGAAGTAGAAGTTCATACTATTTACAAAACAGGAGTTGAAGTAGAAGCAATGCACGGAGCATCGATAGTGGCTCTAACAATATATGATATGCTCAAACCAATTGATAAAGGAATAGAGATATCAACCATAAAACTCTTACAAAAAAAAGGTGGAAAGTCTGATTACTCTGCAAAGACGGATTCTCCACTTACGGCGGCTGTCATTGTCTGTTCAGATACAGTATTTGCCGGAACAAAAGAAGATTCATCCGGCAAAGCAATTGTTTCAAAATTAGAAGGATATGGAATTCATATTCAGGATTACAGTATTGTTCCCGATGAAGTAGCATTGATTCAAGAGAAAGTAGAATGGCTATGTGATAAGTCAATAAACATAATAATTCTTACCGGGGGAACAGGATTATCCAAACGTGATGTCACTCCCGAAGCAATTACACCTCTTATTGACAGAGAAATACCCGGAATTGCAGAACAAATGAGAGATTACGGGCAACAACGAATGCCCTATTCAATGCTTTCTCGAAATATCGGGGGTATGAAAGGAAATACTCTAATTCTTGCATTTCCCGGCTCGAAGCGTGGTGCAATCGAAAGTATGAATGCATTATTTCCACATATTCTTCATGTTTTTACAGTAACAGAGAACGTACCTCATTCGATAGAAAGATGAATTTATTGAAGTTAACTACTCCATAAAGATTGCTACTTAACCAATAAGGCATACTGTAGTATCACTTCAATTCTTAACCGAAACAAACTTTCTATTTGGAATTTCGGCTAAATCCCCCTATTTTCGCATTCTCTATAATGTAAATTATGGTAAATGGTCTCGTCGCCTAGTGGCTGGGCAGAGCTCTGCAAAAGCTCCTACAGCGGTTCGAATCCGCTCGAGACCTCGTATAAAATGTTTAAATAATATAGTGTTCTCATGGCAACCACATCAGATTTACGAATTGGCGCAGTAATTAAATATAATAATGACTTATGCACGGTGTTAGAATCTGAACATCGTACCCCGGGCAATTTACGAGCATTCTATCAAGTTAAAATGCGTAATATGCGAACCGGAAAATTACTCGAAAACCGATTTCGCTCTGGTGAAACTATCGAATTCGTGAGAGTAGATAGAAAAAACTATCAATATCTCTATAAAGATGGCGAAAGTTTTATGTTTATGGATATTGAAAATTACGACCAAATCCCTGTTGATGCTGAAATCGTAGGCGAATCAGCTAAATTTATGAAAGAAGGTCAGGAAGCACAACTTGCTTTAAACGATATGACCGTACTTTCTGTAGAACTTCCTTCACATGTAAATCTTCGTGTTATTGCAACTGAGCCCGGTCTTCGCGGAGATACAGCTACGAATGTTCTTAAACCTGCTACACTCGAAACCGGTGCAATTATCGGCGTACCAATATTTGTAAATGAAGGTGACATGCTTCGAATAGATACTCGTAATGGTAATTATATGGAACGAGTGAAGGAGTAATTATTCCCGAAAAATTTTTGAGCGTGTTTCTACATTATAATACATGAAGAAGCACGTTTTTTTTTCTTATTTAATGAGGAAATTATGGACTTAAAATACGTACAACAATTAATGAAGATATTTGATGAGAGTTCAGCCACTGATTTAAGTGTGGAAGAAAATGGCCTAAAAGTATCTATTTCGCGCAAAACTGAGGTTATCCATTCTGCTCCTTCACAGCAATATTATCAGCAAAGTCAACAGCATCCTATTGCTCCTGCTCAAGTAGCCCCAACTGAAGCTCCTACAGCTCCAAAAGTTGAAACTCCTATTGCTACATCGGTAAATACTCATCAGATTTTATCACCTATCGTTGGGACATTCTATCGTTCATCTTCTCCTGATGCACCTGCATTTGTTCAGGTTGGAGATACAGTTTCCGTTGGCAAAACATTGTGTATTGTCGAAGCAATGAAACTGATGAATGAAATTGAAAGTGATGTCAGCGGAACTGTCGTTAAAATTTTAATTGAGAACGGTCAGCCCGTTGAATATCATCAGCCGATGTTTTTGATTAAATTGGACTAAACAACATGATAAAAAAAGTTCTCATTGCTAATCGAAGTGAAATTGCTCTCCGAATTATTCGTGCTTGCCGTGAACTCGGTATAAAAACAGTTGCAGTCTATTCTACAGCAGATAAAACCTCTCTCCATGTTCGTTTTGCTGATGAAGCTGTTTGTATCGGGCCACCAGCCGGAAAAGAAAGTTATCTCAAAATTCATTCAATTATTTCTGCCGCACTTGTTACAGGAGCGGACGCAATTCATCCGGGATATGGCTTCTTGGCTGAAAACGAAGTTTTTGCAGAGATATGTAGTGAAGTTGGAATCAAGTTCATTGGGCCAGCCGCCGATTCAATTGCTCGCATGGGCAATAAATCAGTTGCAAAAGAAACTATGCGAGCCGCAGGTGTTCCAGTTATCCCCGGTAGTGAAGGTACAGTCGAAACTGCTGAAGAAGCAAGTCTTCTCGCCGCTGAAATTGGCTTTCCTGTTATGATAAAAGCAGTTGCTGGTGGTGGCGGTAAAGGAATGAGATACGTAGAAACTCCCGAAGAATTAGAAAACCTCTACGCAATGGCTCGAAATGAAGCTGAATCTGCATTTGGAAATTCAGCAGTTTATATAGAAAAATTCGTAGAAGAACCACGTCATATCGAAATTCAAGTTTTCGGTGACCAATTTGGTAATGCAGTTCATCTCAACGAACGAGACTGCTCTATCCAACGTCGTCATCAGAAACTTATCGAAGAAGCACCGTCTACTATTATGACTCCTGAATTACGAGCAGCAATGGGTGAAGCCGCCATTAGTGCCGTCAAAGCTGTTAATTACGAGGGTGCAGGAACTATTGAATTCCTTGTGGATAAATATCGTAAATTCTATTTTATGGAAATGAATACTCGGATTCAAGTGGAACATCCGGTTACAGAAGAATCACTTGATATAGATTTGGTGAAAGAGCAACTTCGAATTGCCTCAGGTATGCCGCTTTCTCTTGTTTCAAATGAACCAAATAGTCATGCTATCGAATGTAGAATTAATGCAGAAGACCCTTTTAATAATTTCCGTCCATCACCCGGAATGATTACAAGTCTGCATTTTCCGGGTGGGCACGGAGTTCGTGTGGATTCCCATATTTATCAAGGATATGCAATCCCTCCTTATTATGATTCACTCGTGGCTAAACTCATTACTTTTGCTCCAACTCGCGAAGAAGCAATTGCAAAAATGCGCCGTGCCTTAGATGAATTTATTATCGAAGGTATTCATACGACAATCCCATTCCATCGTAAAATGATGGATAATTCTGACTTTATCTCCGGTGATTTTACAACAAAGTATCTTGATACGCATGATTGGAAAGCATAAACACAAATTATTTTAAAAATAACTATAATATTATATAAACAGTTTTACAATTTAATATTCAATTAGGAATACTATGAATTTCCCGGCAGACTTAAAATATACTACCGACCACGAATGGATACGAGTGGAAGGCAATATTGGAACAATCGGCGTAACTGACCACGCTCAAGGAGAACTTGGTGATGTTGTATATCTCGATATATCTGACAGTTTATCCTCCGTTACAGCCGGAGAATCATTCGGAACAATCGAAGCTGTGAAAACAGTTGCTGACCTTTTTGCTCCGATAAGCGGAAAAGTAGTCGAGGTAAACAAGGGTTTAAACAATGCACCCGAGCAAGTTAATAAAGACTGCTACGGCGAGGGTTGGATAGTCAAAATAGACATGTCAAATCCTTTAGAATTAGAT
>JAFDZU010000081.1 GCA_018266765.1 Bacteroidota bacterium | reverse complement strand
GCAACTGAATATTCCCACTCTATTTCTCCTGAAGCTGAGAGTTTGGTAAAAACCGAGTGGATTGGTTCTATTGCTACTGTGCTATGCGTTAATATGCCACCATCAGATGTATATAACATATATTGTACGCCTAATCCTTGAATTGTCTTGTTATAATCGAATTTTAAATACGTCGGATTTTGGTAAGTAAGGATATTTGCTCCTCCTCCACCCCCTTTTGCCAAAGCAAAAGAGGGTGAGAATGCTAATACTATCACTTCAAGAATGATGAGAATGGAGAAAGAATGCATAAAGCACCTCATAAATGAATATAAAAATAACCACACCTTGTGGCGTTTATTGGCAGTACTAACTATTTTAATATCAAGTCAGAGCGCAGTAAAAAATCGGCTATGAAGAACGCCCACTGCAAAATTCAATAGAATATTCAACATATCCAAGAGATATTTCAATGGCGGTGTAACTACTTGTGTTTTGGTTGAAATATCAGTGTTTCACCGTGATAAAATTTGCAGTTGAGTTTTCGTATTATTTCTTCCGTTTAAGGCGATAGAGTTCCACAGCTTTGAGGTGTTGGGTGTATGTTTTGGAGAAGGTATGGTCGCCGTCGCCCGTAGCCACAAAATAAATATAGTCGTGTTTTTCGGGTTCGAGTGCGGCTTCAATCGAAGCGATGCCGGGTTTTGGGTTGCGATTGGGTAACCTAATGGTTTTGCCTTCGATATAGGCATCGAAATGGAATTTCGAGATATCGGTGCCAACATAAATTTGCATAGTACGTTTCCCTGGAAAGTATAAGAGTGTACATCGAATTACCATCATTTAAAGAGAGACTTCGCTCAACTTTTCCTCGCAATACAGGGTCAGAAATCATAAAGATTAATGCCCTAACGAACTGTTCAAGGTTGCAGAAGTCTGGGAACGTGACCATCATGACTTCGGTTCAATAGGAACTTGTTGTTACCGAGTTTTTTTTATTTCCACATTCAAATGAATGGAATGTTGGATTTCTAATCTAAGATTTTCTTGTAAATTTGCAATATACGAGTTGTTAAAACTGACCTCTCTATCTTAGTTCTATTCATTCGACTTATAGCCCGTAGCTTAAAAAAACTACGGGCTATAACTATGTTTTAACTATGGACTTACTTCCATTGCTATCTCAAACGAGATGAACAGTATTGGAAAGTGTTCCGAGTAATTCGATAGAACAATCTACTACGTCATTGGGCTGAATCCACATCGGAGGAGTAAATACTTTACTTCCGTTGAGTTCAAGAAAACATCCCGTTCCGCATGTACCGCTTCCGATTACATCACCCGGATACAGCGTTACGCCATAGCTCGCTCGCTCGATAATCTGAGCAAATGTCCAAGTCATGTCTTTCAGGTTTCCTTTTGAAATATCGCGTCCGTTGATAATAGTCTTCATTTCGAGGTCGTATTTATCGCCGTTTGGAGTTGATATTTTTCGCACTTCCAATTCATCTTTGGTAACAAGCCACGGGCCAAGCGAAGTAGCAAAATCTTTTCCTTTTGCGGGGCCGAGATTGAGTTTCATTTCCTGCATTTGGAGTGTTCTCGCGCTCCAATCGTTCATTACCATATAGCCCGCAATATATTCATCAGCACGATTTGCAGGAATATTACTACCTTCTTTTCCGATGACAATAGCACATTCCAACTCAAAGTCCAATTTATCAAGATGAAGTTCTTGAACGGGGATTTCACCGGGCCCAAACACCGCTTGATGATTCGTAAAATAGAAAATTGGAATATCATCATATTCAGGTATCATTTCTAACCCACGATTGCGCCGAGCCGACTCGACATGCTGACGAAACGCATAGCCATCGCGCATAGAAGTAGGATGCGGAACAGGCGAACAAAGCGAAATAGAAGATGCGTAATACCAAAACTCGGCGATATCTTCTTTGTTAGGATTATTCTCGAACCACTTGCACAGTAAGTTTGCTGTTTGCATTGCAGAATCACCGAGGCGAAGGAAATCAAGGATATTCGAGGGTAAGTATCCAAGTGGAAATTGTTGATTACGAACAGCCGCGCGATGAGCAAATTCTACATCAAGAATTTTATCTCCGATTAGCACACCGAGCCGTTCGACTCCGGCGACAGGAGAGAATGTGAGAAGTTTCATATATGTATTCCTAATTAATGAGACAATTTTGTGTTTATTAATAAAAAAGGCGTTCAAAACAGAACGCCTTTCAGTACAAATATACTATAAAACCAACTATAGTTTGAATCTTCGGTTCATTTGAAGGACTACCGCCCTAACGCATGACGCAATGAAAGTGCGCCCACTGTTCCGAATCCTGCAAGGAACATCAATTGAAATGGAATAGCCGAAATTTCGAGATAATAAATTGACGTTGAAATTCCAAAGATAAAATATGCTGTCAGCAATAATTCAATAATGACACCACCGCCAATTTTCCTCTGAACGTATTTTTTCTTGCTCCACTCATCACCTGAATTAACAATTTGATATTTCGGAGTGCGCTTAAATTCTGATTTTTTACCAAATAACGCCTCGAATACTGCTTTCGTATTATTCACCGCAAATCCCATACTTCCTGCCATAAACACAGGAAATAACATGAGTCGTCTGCGCCAATCAAGATGAATAGCACGTTGAGCGTATAAATAGAAGAGAAAAGTACTAATTGAAGCGAGCACAAAGATTGACATCAATGTAAAGTATTTATCAAAACCACCCACTTCATTTTTGATGATAACGAGTGGAATATTTAGCATCGCCACAAGCAAAATAAACGGAAATACTATATTACTTGTGAGATGGACAGTACATTCAAGTTTAATTTTGAGCGGTAATTTTGATTTCCAAACGCTTGGCAGAAGTTTTTTTGCTGTTTCAACCGCACCTTTTGTCCAACGGAACTGCTGTGTTTTGAGCGCATTAATATCGGCAGGAAGTTCCGCAGGAGATGTTACATCATTGAGAAACACAAATTTCCACCCGCGAAGCTGAGCGCGATAACTCAGGTCTAAATCTTCGGCAAGCGTATCGGCATGCCAATTTCCGGCATCAACGATACAGGATTTGCGCCAAATGCCGGCTGTACCATTGAAATTAATAAAGAATCCTGCTTTGTTACGAACTTGCTGTTCGATAACAAAATGTCCGTCGAGAGCAAGTGCTTGAGCGCGAGTCAGAAATGAATACTCTTCGTTGATATGTTCCCAACGAGTTTGTACCATTCCTACTTGAGGAGATTGGAAATGTGGAATAGTCTTTTGAAGAAAGTCCTCATTAGGAACAAAATCCGCATCAAAAATTGCTACAAATTCACCGGTTGCACTTTCGAGTCCACTTTTGAGCGCACCGGCTTTATAGCCACTACGGTCAATACGATGAATGTGTTTAATATCAAATCCTTGCTGTACAAATTCATTGACCAATCTTCGCGAAATTTCTACTGTTTCGTCAGTAGAATCATCCAAAAGTTGAATTTCTAACTTGTCTTTGGGATAATCCAAAGCGCATACCGCACGCACAAGCCGCTCAACGACGTAGAGTTCGTTGAAAACGGGAAGTTGGACAGTTACAAGTGGAAATTCACCGGGATGCGGTGCAGAAGTGTTGGAAATGTGGGCTGTTTTGTGGTAATAATAAATCATTACCAAACCATGCAAACCAAAAGCAAAGAGAATACTGAGAGAGAGGAAATAAATCAGGAGTATAGAACTTTCCATACGTTAAACGTTAGCCCCTCGGGAAAAATAATAAAGAGTAAAAAATCTAATTTTTTATTTGTTAATTTAATATCACCAACCGGATACTACTGCTGTGAGCAAGTCATTACTCATTAATTTGAGTGCACTCTCAACAGCCGAGTCCCTACCTGTCTGACCTTCTGCTACCGTATAAATTTGATAGGTAGAGAAAGTTCTCTTCCAAATACTTTTCTTTTTAACAGTGTCGAAATAATCTGCTTCAACGGTAATAACTGCTTTTCGTTCTCGTTCAATTTCACCCGAACCAACCGCCACAGTTGCATCTGTTATTGTTGAAATTACGGTTGTAAGCTGTGCGTCGCCGTTTCGTTCTGCAATTGAAAAAGAATTATCGTTTCTAAACTTTTCAATTAACTGCTGTGTAAGTATTTCTCTGTATCGCGGATTACCGAGTCCGCTATTGTCTGTTACAGAAAGAATAGTTATTGTTTTAAGATGCGGAGGAATCGTTCCACCCGTAAATGAATAACAGCCCGAAAGGATTTGGGCTGTTAATAAGATGCAAGATACGGAAACTCCGGCTAATTCACTATTACGGAAATATGAGAATAAATTAACATTGTATCTTTTAATTCTCATAATGCTTTAAGTCCTACAAGAAAAGGATTAAACTTTCGCTCGTTGCCGATAGTAGAAATCTCTCCGTGTCCGGCAAAAAAGACGACATCATCAGACAAGCTAAGTAATTGATTTTCAATAGACTCAAGAAGTAAATCAGCATTCCCTCCGGGTAAGTCCGTTCTTCCAATACTTTCAGCAAACAATGTATCGCCAACGATTGCTACAGAATGTTTTTCATTAATAAAGCAAACACCTCCTTCGGTGTGCCCGGGGGTGTGGCGCACTAAAAAGTTCCAGTCCCCACACTGAACTACGTCATTATGATTAAGATGAAAATCAGCAGCAACACCTTCGATTTCAAATGGTAATTGCCAAATTGTATGAAGCATCGGTTCAGCTAAACGGTATTCATCGTCAGGATGAATAAACAGCGGAGCTTTAGTTTCTCGTTTTAATTTGGCAGCATCAGCAGTATGATCCCAATGTGAATGTGTTAGATATATTGTACTTATTGTAATACCAAGTTCATTTGCTTTTTGAATTAAAACATCAACTGAATTTTGTGGGACATCGAAGATAATTCCTGTTTTGGTGTTTGTATCATAACACAAGTAACCCCATGTAGCCGCAATGCCGGATTCAACCCCAAAAATCTTGAGATGCGGTGCTTTGGGAAGTTGATATTCAATTGTTCTCATTTATACAGTAGAATTATTACACAGTAGAATTATTTGAAATATACTTAAAAAAAGGAGTACAATGCAAGGGAATTTTATTCAAACATTCTAATAATTTTTTTGAGACCGACAGCAAGAGCATCAATTTCGGCTGATGTGTTATAGAATGAAATCGAAGCACGAGTGGTAGCCGGAATTCCAAATCTCTTCATAAGTGGTTGTGTGCAATGATGTCCTGCACGAACCGCTATACCATCGCGGTCAAGCATCGTACCAATGTCGTGTGGATGAATACCATCAATGACAAATGAAACGACACTTGATTTTTGCTTTGAAGTTCCTATGATTTTTAATTGTTGTATTTCTGAAAGTATGGTTGTTGTATATTTCAATAATTCATCTTCGTATATTGCAATTTGTTCAAGTCCTAAAGTATGTATGTAGTTAATTGCTATGCCAAGCCCAATTGCACCGGAAATATTTGGAGTCCCTGCCTCAAATTTATGGGGAAGTTCGTTGTAGGTGGTCTTCTCGAAACTAACCGAGAGAATCATA
Source organism: Bacteroidota bacterium (assembly GCA_018266765.1). Classification (GTDB taxonomy): domain Bacteria; phylum Bacteroidota; class Ignavibacteria; order Kapaibacteriales; family UBA961; genus JADJXV01. The sequence continues at coordinate 36,072 of JAFDZU010000081.1, read as the reverse complement.
TCGCCGCCGCCTTGATATGGTTTCATTGCTTCGAGGAGTTTGCGCTTTCCATATAGTACGCCAATTCCGGTAGGAGCATATAATTTATGTCCGGAAAATGCATAGAAATCACATCCTATTTCCTGAACATCTACTGCGAAATGCTGAATTGCCTGTGCTCCGTCTATCATAACTACAGCACCGACTTCGTGCGCCATTTCAGTGATTTTTTTTACGGGATTAATCGTGCCAAGAGTATTAGATACATGGACTATGGAAACTATTTTGGTGCGTTCATTCAGTAATTTTTTATATTCTTCGAGGATTATTTCACCGGTGTCATCTATCGGTATCACCCTAAGAATTGCACCGGTTTGCTCACAAAGAATTTGCCATGGAACGATATTGGAGTGATGCTCCATCATTGAAATAATAATTTCATCTCCCTCGACTAACCTTTCAAGTCCGTAACTTGTTGCTACAAGATTAACTGCTTCGGTCGTACCACGAGTAAAAATTATTTCCTTCGTCGAGCCGGCATTTATAAATTTTTGAACGGTCTTGCGAGTTGTTTCATAAGCATCGGTCGCNNTGCTGACTTAAATAATGTACACCACGATGAATATTACTATTGTAACGTGAATAGTAGTTAGGAACTGAATCAATAACTACCTGCGGTTTCTGAGTAGTCGCAGCATTGTCGAGATAGATAAGCGGCTTACCATAGATTTTTTGGTGTAAAATCGGAAAATCTTGACGAATAATCGTGCTATTGATGGGAGTATTCATAGAATGTATCTCAATAATTGTGATTGTTTCGGTTGCTTATTCCACTAGTAATGCAATTTCACTCTCATCATGTAGACGCGTTGCAATGCTTTTATCAAGGGAATCCCTGAGTGGAGCGATTGCTATATGATTTAATACATCTGATGCAAAAGCATGGAGCAATAAAGCTCGTGCTTTGTCGGCAGGAATACCTCTTGAACGCAAATAAAACAACGATTCTTCGTCTAATTGCCCACTAGTCGCACCATGCGAACACTTCACATCATCGGCAAATATTTCAAGTTGCGGTTTTGTGTTGATTGTTGCTGTATCCGAAAGAAGTATCGTTTTGTTTGACTGATAAGCATTTGTTTTTTGTGCATCAGGACGAACAATAATTTTTCCGTTGAATACACCGGTCGAACGGTCATCAAGAATATATTTATAGAGTTCATTACTCTGACAATGAGGCACAGAATGATCAGCAAGAGTATGATTATCAATAAGTTGCTTGCTACCACCAATTACTAAACCATAGAAATTTGCCACAGAATTTTCACCTGCAAGTTTTGAAGTATGATTGTTTCTCACAAACTTACCACTAAGCGAAACCGTTACCACCGAATATGTACTGTTACGTTCTTGATGAACATAAGAACTATTGACTGCATACGATAAATCGCTGTCATTCTGAATAATATACTGATGGAGCTTGGCATTTTGTCCGACTGAAATTTCTGATACAGAATTTGTAAAACCGGAATTTTCACCAATCGTATGCGATGAATATATAATAGTTGCTTCGCTTCTATCGCCACAATGAATAGTATGACGAGGATGAAGTATCGGAGAATATTCCCGTGAATCGGTAATCATAAGAATATGAATCGGATTGGTAAGTATTACTCCGTCAGGAATTGAAATCCACGCTCCGTCATTTGAAAGTGCGGTATTTAATGCCGTAAATGATTCATTTTTATAACCCGATATTTTAGCAAATCGAGAATTTTCTATCGGAGTTTTTAGAGATGCTTCAAAGTTACTCATCATTACTTCCGATGAAATAAACTTTGAATGTTCCGGTGCAAAATATCCATTAACAAACACGAGTATATTTGCTTCAATTCCTTCAAGATAAAAGTTGCAAACTTCATCAGAAGTCAGGTTTGATGGTTGTGCGCTTGAAAATGGTATCAAAAGCGCAGGCATAATATTGGCATATTTCCATTCTTCGTGACGAATGGTAGGAAATCCGAGTTCGTCAAAACGGTTCATTGCATCTTGGCGTAGAATGTGAAGTGGAGTTTCACGACTGCCATTGAGCAACTGTTCACGAGTTGAAAATTCTGCAAGAAGACGTTGTTTTAATTCTAAGGTATCCGTCATATTTATTTTAAAGTTATTAAGGATGCGTACTCAATTAATTATTTGGAAAATTACTCACCCACTTCGTCTTTTACCCAATCATAGCCACGGGCTTCGAGTTCGAGAGCAAGTTCTTTTCCACCTGATTTTACGATTTTGCCTTTATAAAGCACATGCACAAAATCCGGAATGATATAATCCAAAAGACGTTGGTAGTGTGTTATCAAAATCGTAGCATTATTTTCCGAACGCAAGGAATTAACACCGTTCGATACAATTTTCAGTGCGTCAATATCTAATCCGCTGTCAGTTTCATCCAAAATCGAAAGTTTAGGATTGAGCATGGCCATTTGGAAAATCTCATTACGTTTTTTCTCACCACCGGAGAAACCTTCGTTGAGCGAACGCTGCAAGAATGAGAGTTCGATATCCATGAGTTTAGCTTTTTCTTTCATCAACTTCAAGAAGTCCATAGCGTCGAGCTGTTCTTCACCGCGATGTTTACGCACTTCATTTAGTGCGGTTTTGAGGAAATTAGCCGTCGAAACTCCGGGAATTTCAACAGGATATTGAAACGCTAAAAATACTCCTTCGTGAGAGCGTTCTTCCGGTGACATTTCGAGCAAATCCTTATCTTCAAATAATACTTCGCCGCCTGTTATTTCATAGTCGGCTCGTCCTGCAAGAACGGAAGCCAGAGTAGATTTACCCGAACCATTCGGCCCCATTATTGCATGAACTTCACCGGGATTCACGGTCAAATTAATCCCTTTTAAAATCTCTTTTCCTTCGACTGATGCCTGAAGATTATTGATACTCAACATAAATTCTATTTTCTCTCTTAATTGATTGTACTTTTTTTGAATAATCCTCTTTTAATATAAGAGGTTAATTGTAACAAAACTACCCAACACTACCTTCGAGCGAAACCGCTAAAAGCCGCTGTGCTTCGACTGCAAATTCCATCGGCAGTTGATTCATCACTTCTTTGCAATAACCGTTCACGATAAGCGCAATCGCTTCTTCGGTCGGGATTCCGCGTTGGTTGCAATAGAACAATATATCTTCGCCGATTTTTGATGTGGTTGCTTCGTGTTCGACGGTTGAATTACAATTACTTACTTCGAGATACGGAAATGTATGCGCTCCGCATTTATCACCGATTAACAGCGAATCACATTGCGAAAAATTACGTGCATTCGAGGCCGTTTTATTTATTTTCACCAAACCGCGATAACTGTTATGAGATTTCCCGGCGGAAATACCTTTGGAGACGATTCTACTTTTAGTGTTCTTGCCGATGTGCATCATTTTCGTTCCCGTATCAGCTTGCTGATAATTATTGGTAACAGCAACCGAATAAAATTCACCAATAGAATTATCACCCTTTAAAATTACTGACGGATATTTCCATGTAATTGCTGAACCTGTTTCTACTTGCGTCCACGAAATTTTAGAATTATCCTCCAAACAGATTCCCCTTTTGGTTACAAAATTATAAATCCCGCCTTTGCCATTTTTATCACCCGGATACCAATTCTGAACTGTTGAATATTTTACCTCGGCATTTTTGTGAGCCACGATTTCGACTACTGCCGCATGAAGCTGGTTCTCATCACGCATCGGAGCAGTACAGCCCTCCAAATAACTGACATAACTTCCTTCGTCAGCAACGATAAGCGTACGTTCAAATTGACCGGTATCTTTAGCATTTATACGGAAATACGTTGATAATTCCATCGGACAGCGCACACCTTTTGGAATATAGCAAAAAGAGCCGTCACTGAAAACTGCCGAATTTAATGCCGAATAAAAATTATCACCGACGGGAACAACTGAACCAATGTATTTTTTTATCAATTCAGGGTGTTCTCTCACAGCTTCGCTCATTGAACAAAAGATGATTCCTTTTTCAGCTAATTTTGCTTTAAAGGTAGTTGCTACCGATACACTATCAAAAACAGCATCGACAGCAATGCCCGAAAGTCGTTGCTGTTCAATAAGCGAAATACCAAGTTTATCAAATGTTTTGCGTAATTCAGGATCAATTTCATCAAGGGAAAGTGGTGCATCCGTTTTTACTTTGGGAGACGCATAATAGCTGATGTCATTAAAATCAATTTGCGGATAATGAACATTCGGCCATTTCGGTTCGCGCATCGTCAACCAATGACGATACGCTTTTAGTCGCCATTCGAGCATCCATTCCGGTTCGTTTTTTTTACCGGAAATAAGCCGAACTACATCCTCATTGAGTCCTTTTGGAGTAATTTCCTGTTCAATATCGCTCACAAATCCATATTGATAATCGCGGCTGACTACCTCATCAAGAATATCCATATTAGTTTCCATGTTCATTTCCCCGTAAATTATTTATACGTAAATTTTCATCGTAATAGTGTGTTACATCAGAACCGTCGGCTGAATCATCTCAGCAATTGTCATTGATTGAAATACATTGTCAATTTTATTTTGAAGTTTTTCCATTGGACTTTTGATAGTACAGCTTGGTAATGAGCGGCAGGTACATCCTTTCATTTCGTGACTACATTCTACGATTGACTGCTTACCTTCTACTGCATCAATAATACTAGCAACACTAATAATATGAGCTGGTTGAGAAAGAATATATCCGCCCTGCACACCTTGATACGATGCAAGCAACCCCGATTTTGAAAGGCGATGGAGAACTTTAGAAAGTAACTCAAAAGAAATGGAATTTTGCTCTGCAATTTCTTTTGCCGATACTACATTCCCTGCACGCCCTGCAATGTGTTGCATAGCAATTAAACCATATTCTACTCTTTTTGAAAGACGAATCATAGCAACGCAGGATTAAGTATAAAATTAATATAAGTCTAATTTGGTCGGATTTAACAGTACAAAAATACGACTAATTTTGTCGGATATCAAATTTTATATCTTTTTCTTATTTAAAGTTGAAGAAAATTTTGTGTGTGTTTGCTGTATGGAATAGGAATTTTAGTTTGTAATTTGAATAGTTTATTCAAATAGTAACCCAATTTCATAAGTCATATCAATGATAGATATAGTATTTTTGTAAAAGAAATTAAAATAACTTGCCTTCGAATAGTATATTACTCATCATTATACAAGGAATCAAATCATGCCGACATTAACCCCTAAATCCCCTTCAGAATCGCTGGTTGTTATGACCGAACTTGTGTTGCCGAATGATACAAACCAACTTGGGAATCTGCTTGGCGGAAAACTCATGCATTGGATTGATATTGCCGCTGCACTTGTAGCTATGCGCCATGCAGGACGTGTGTGTGTAACTGCATCAGTGGATGAAATTAACTTCCTTGAGCCAATCAAGCTTGGTCATGTTGTTCAATTAACGGCTACAATTAATCGTGCTTTTCGTTCTTCGATGGAAATAACCGTGGAGGCACACCGCCAAGACCCACTCAATAATACAGAAGCTCATGCATCAACAGCATATCTGACGTTTGTGGCAATTGACCAATACGGCAAGCCACTGCCCGTTCCTCCTGTAGAGCCGCAAACTAAAGAAGAAAAGCAGAGATTTGAGGAGGCAAATTACCGGAGGCAAGAACGTCTGCGCCACCGTGATGCTATGAATGAAATGAGAAAACAATTATAGAATAGGGCGAGAATCCCAATTGTCGAATATTTGCATAATTGCTGATATTCCGTCGGTTAGCGCGGCAGGTCCGGGTTGTAATATAATTGAAGAGTGGATTTCGTGCATTTGGTTATTGTGAACTGCGGGAATTTCGAGCCAACCTTCACGTACTTTTACTTTATTTGGTTTGAATTGTTTGCCACACCATGATGCAAGGAGAATATCAGGCAAGCGGCGAATAACTTCAGAATTATCGGAAAGAATTCTCCTTTTAGCATCGGGGAAAGCACGATTTTCGGCGAATACATCTATACCACCACACAGTTCAATTATTTCGCTCACCCAGCATATTCCGGTAATTAATGGGTCGTACCATTCTTCAAAATACACGCGAGGTTTATGCTTACGTTTTTGTGCTCGTCCGGCTGTTTTTCGGATATTTTCCTCTAATTGATTGATGTATTTCACTGCTTCTTTATGCTTTCCGACGATTGTTCCAAGACGTAGAATCATCGAAAGAATACCTTCAATTGAACGATGGTTAAAACATACAACTTCGATACCGGCTCGAATAAGCTCGGCACAAATACCTGCTTGAAGGTCGGACCAAGCAAATACCATGTCAGGTTTGAGATCTACTATTTTATCAATATTAGCGTCAAGATATGTAGAAATTTTCGGTTTGGTTTTTCGGGCAATTTTAGGGCGAACAGTAAAGCCGGAAATACCGACAATCAGCTCGTCCGCACCAAGAGCGTAAAGAGTTTCGGTAGTTTCTTCCGTTAGGCAAACTACCCTTTTAGGGAGAGAAGCAATTGACATTCTAAGTAGTTAATTACTTGATAATACATTAAGAATATTTCTTATGGAAGTCTGATTGAGTATTCCACCGTTGGTAAATCTACGAATTTTCGCTAATTTGCACTTGTAATTTATTACATTTAAGAGAAAAACAAGTATCAGAATATTATTTTTCAGGAGACACAATGACTGTTGATGTTGTAATGCCAAAGATGGGTGAATCTATCCAAGAAGGAAAAATCCTTAAATGGCTCAAAAAGCCGGGCGATAAAATTGAACGAGATGAAATTCTACTCGAAATCTCTACCGACAAAGTAGATACAGAAGTTCCAGCTCCAAACGCCGGAATTATTACTGAACTTTTAGCACAAGAGAATGATACAATTGAAGTTGGGAATGTAATAGCACGTATCGAGACAGATGTAGCTACTGCGGTAGTTACTCCTGTTTCTGCACCTGCTCCGATTACTGTTGCTACAGCACCAGTTTCTATTCCTGCACCTGCACCTGCGCCAGTTCCTGTACCTATATCTATCCCGACTCCTGCTCCGGTGGTAACTGCTGCTCCGGCTGTTTCATCGGGAGTAATGATAGATGTAGTAATGCCAAAGATGGGTGAATCTATCCAAGAAGGAAAAATTCTCAAATGGCTTAAAAAACCTGGTGATAAAATTGAACGCGACGAAATTTTGCTTGAAATCTCGACCGACAAAGTAGATACTGAGGTTCCTTCGCCTAATGCCGGAACTGTTGCAGAATTGCTTGCGGCAGAAAATGATGTGATTGAAGTTGGGAATGTAATTGCAAAAATTGCGACAGGAGCTACTGCTTCTGTTACCACTGCACCAATCCCGGCTATTGTTGCTGCTCCTCCTGCTGTTGTTGTTATACCTGCTACACAGGCATCAACGAATGGTTCTGCCCCTCAGCCGACATCTCCTACGCCCGTAATAATGAATGGTGGCACAGCCGATATACCTCGCACCTCAGGTAAACGATTTTATTCGCCGCTTGTACGAACGATTGCCGAATCAGAAAAAGTAATGCTCGAGGAACTCGAAGCAATTTCGGGAACGGGGTTAGAAGGACGTGTAACCAAACATGATTTATTGAATTACATTGACCTCCGCAAAACCGGAAAAGCTCCTGTAGTAACTCCTGCTGCTGTACCGGCTCCTGCTGTAACGACTCCAACAGTTTCTGCAAAACCGGCAACTGCCACTCAATCTATGAACATTGGACCTGATGATGAAGTAATTCCAATGGACAGAATGAGACAACTAATCAGTGACCACATGGTTCGTTCCAAGATGACTTCTCCACACGTAACAAGTGTAGCAGAAGCTGACGTAACTGGCGTTGTGAAATTCCGTGAGAAAATGAAAGCCGCCTTTGAAAAACGTGAGGGCTTCAAACTTACCTATACGCCATTTTTTGCTAAGGCAGCTTTAGATGGAATTAAACAATTCCCGATGGTAAATGTAAGTGTAGACGGAAAAAACATCATATTACACAAACGCTTGAACTTGAGTTTTGCAACTGCACTTGATGATGGCAACTTGATTGTTCCGGTTATTAAAAATGCTGATGCTCTTAATATTACAGGGCTTGGACGTGCTGTAGCAGATCTTTCTACCCGCGCTCGCTCCAAAAAACTTGCACCTGATGATGTTCAAGGTGGTACATTTACTATAACAAATGTCGGTTCATTTGGTAGTTTATTTGGCACTCCGGTAATAAACCAACCCCAAACTGCCATTATGGGAATTGGGGCAATTCAAAAACGCCCTGTAGTTCGTGAAGTTAATGGCGATGATGTTATTGTTATCCGTCAGATGGTTTATTTATCATTGACGTACGACCATCGAGTTATTGACGGTGCGCTTGCTACTCAGTGCTTGGCAGCTATCTGTAAATCACTCGAAAAAATGAATGAACAAACATTAGATTTGTAAATAATCATGACTTTCTATTGATAAATCGGCTTTTGCAAACATAATGCAAAAGCCGATTTTTTTTATGCAAATTTCACTCGATGAATTTCAAAATAAAACTAAAAATTACGGTTGTGTATCGTGTCTCTTTGGATCTATCATAATAGCGAGGCAGGCACTGCAATACGGCTTTTGAAAAACATACCTATATTAAAAAATGATTTAGTCTAAAAGTATTTTGTGCCATTTGGAAAACTGATTTATTCCCTGCCTGTTCAGTCATAAAGAACTAACCTTCTTCATAACTTATATATTAGCAAATAATTAAAATCAACTTTAAAAACCGACTCGACGGAAAACAGACAAGCCCACCTGTTTCCTTGCCCTTTTATCTATTTTTCAATTTTCTCTATATGTCCCCACCTACTTGGACGCGGATACTTATCAATATCCCATACTAACCATTTGTTAAACTCTATATAGAATGTTACAACCATTTTTATATTTGATGATGGACAAGACAATATAATATCGTGATGAGGAAGATTTTCTCTCACTTGTGAGCCGGTTATTGTATAGTTATAAATATTAAAAAAGTCATCTTCAACAGTAGGATTATTCGCCATACATTTATAAGCGTCTAAATATCTTCTTAACAGCATAGTATCCTCAGTAATTTGATTTTTATAAATAGAACCCAGTAGCGTAGTATCTTATAGAATTTGGTACACATGATCATAGGAGAATAATTTTATCACTTTAGCTTTATTCTGATTGGTAACATAATCAGATAATCTACTAAAAACAGTGTTACAAGCAGAACAGCCGAAGATAATGATAGATGCAAAAATGTAAAGAACACAATACTTTTTCATAATAGTTTCCTTCCTATGTAAAGTTCACAATTCCGTTTAGAAAATTCACTGTTTTCCGTCAAAGTTGGCAATTTAAGTTTTTTATGTATCTCTTTTCCATAAATTATTCTATACTTGGGTGGCTTTACGTACATTTTTCACGATATTTGCATCATTAGGTTGAGATAGATTCACTAATGTACTTCAAGTCAATTTTCCAAAGGTATCGAAATGTCAGAGTCAATTTTTACAAAGATAATTAATCGTGAAATTCCTGCAACGATAGAATATGAAGATGAATTTACAATTGCTTTCCACGATATTCATCCACAAGCTCCTATTCATATTTTGGTAGTTCCCAAAAAAGAGATTCAAACGCTCAATCAAGCAACCGAAGAAGATACAAAGCTCCTTGGTCATTGCCTTTTGATAGCAAAAAACATTGCAAAAACACGGCAAATAGACGAGTCGGGCTACCGCATTGTCATAAACTGCAATGCTGACGCAGGACAAACAGTTTTTCATCTTCATTTTCATATACTCGGCGGACATTCATTGCAATTAGCGATGGGATAACACAATGAATAATACCATAATAGCCAACGCCCAAGAAATTATTTCTGCCGAAATTCAAGCATTAGAGAGAGTTTCAAACGCATTAGACAGCAAGTTTGAAGATTCGATTTCACTCCTTGCCGGCGCAAATAAGGTTATTGTTTTGGGCATCGGGAAATCAGGGATAATTGCTCGTAAAATAGCATCAACAATGACAAGTGTAGGAACGCCTGCAATTTTCCTGCATCCTGTCGAGGCATTGCATGGAGATATTGGCATTATCGCCACATCAGACGTTGCTTTGCTCCTGACCAAAAGCGGTTCGACCGAAGAATTACTGCGAATAATTCCCTATTTGAAACAACGAGGAATTCCAATTATATCTATTGTCGGCAATCTCGATTCGCCAATTGCACAATTATCAACCATAGTCTTGGATGGAACGGTAGATAAAGAAGCATGTCCGTTAAATCTTGCGCCGACCGCAAGCACAATAGCGGCTTTGGCGATTGGAGATGCACTTTCGATGGTGCTGATGAAGCTGAAAAAAATTAGTACTGAAGACTTTGCCTTTCGCCACCCATTGGGACAATTAGGCAAGAATCTTACAATTCCTGTCAAGGATATAATGCACACCGGAGAGTCATTACCGCTGGTTTTGCCAACAGATGCGTTTCGTTATGCACTTATCGAAAGTACTTCTAAATCATTAGGATGCGTCTGTGTAGTAGATAGTGATAGCTTGCTTTTGGGAATAATAACCGATGGTGATGTTCGGAGAATCCTACAAGAAAACGACGATATACGGGATTTAAATGCAGGTAATGTTATGGTTTCAAACCCGATTACCGTACGTGAAGATGCGTTCATTGGCGTGGCATTATCGCTCATGGAACAGCGTTACCGACAAATTAGCGTTCTTCCGGTTGTAGATGAATCGAATAAATGTATAGGAATAATCCGCATACACGACATTCTCCGAAGCAGTTTGTAAATTTTACAAATGATGCGGAGGTTGTTCCTGCGAATGCGGCGACTTAAACACCGGTTGAATTGGCGCCGGAGTAATTGGAATCGGTTGTTTTTTTCTCCGTTCGGAACGTCTGCTTTCTTTGGCTGTTTTTTTCAATAATAGTTTATGGTTATTCGTTTGCTGAACTTTGGAGTTAGTCTGTGTTGGAGGAGTTTTTGTTTTAGCCGAAGATTTTGCAGCAGCTTGCTTTGCAAGTGCTTGTTCATTTTTGGCGGCTTGGAGTTTTTTAGCTGCCGCTCTTTTTTCGGCGGCAAGAGCAGATAATTTGGCAAGTGAATCAATATTTCTATACGGCGAAGAAGACGTATTTACCTCGTTTTCGGTAATTTTCACATAGCGCAGTGCAGTTCCTTTTTTGCCTAATTGAGCCAGTGGAACATTATTTCGTTTTAAATCCAACGCACCTGCATTTCCAAGCGAAAGAATGAACTGTGTTTTTGCTGACCAGCGGCGTTGCATTCCGGGAGTCATTAATAATTGATCGCTCTTTTTTCCGTCGGCATTCATCGTCAGCCAAACACTGTCAGTTGCGGTTGCTTCCAAAATGATACTGTCTTTGGTCGGCTCGTCGAATAACTGATTGAGAAGCCCGCCTTCTTCGTTACTATCTCGAATATCAGATGGAGGAACGAGTTCGCCTGCTCGACGCGGTGTTTTTGGTGCTTCACGGAATAAGAAATAATACCCTACTGCTGAAATCCCGAGAAAAAGCGCAGAAAACACTAGTAATCTAATGAACTTGGGAGATGCTTGAACAGGTTTAATTCTATCTTTAGGTTTGATTGTGTTACCCGAGATATACGTCGTCGTGGAAGAAACGGGGGAATTACTGTTTGTCGACTTTAGTTTAGGTTGTGAATAATTAACAGATTCTTGAGGCGGAATATCTAATCCTGATGCTATCCATAATTCTTCCAATTCTTCTTCGGGAATTTCTAATAATGCACCGTAATTTTTAATAAAAGAAGTGATATACACGCGAGGAAGAATATCGAAGTGCCCCTCTTCAAGGGCATTAATTACATTTGGGCGAATACGAGTACGTGCCGAAATTTCTCTGACTGAGAGAGTCAATTCTTCTCGACGGCTCCGTAAACGTTCGCTCAGTGGATTCATACTTCTCTTAACGTGGAAATTAAATACTATGGTACAAAATTACGGATTTATACGCATTTAACAGAATAGAAACCGCAGACCTTTGTATTTTTGTGTTCTCTAATAAATTAAACAATACATTTTACATGAAAAATTCTATGGAAACAACTCAATTATTGGGCGATGTCGTCCACACAATGCATACAATAAATGATATTACAGCCGCCTCTTCTATTTTGAATTGGGATCAAGAAACGTATATGCCCGAAGGTGCAGCAGAAACTCGTGCCGAACAAATCTCAACGCTCGAAACACTTGCTCATCAATTCCTAACCGGTGACAGCTCAAAAAAATTAGCCGACAGAATCACATCGCTCAACGGATATGCTACATCCGAACCGCTTTTTAGATTATTTATCGAAGACTTTGAGCGCGCCTCGAAACTTCCTGAAGAACTTGTGCGTCGTACTTCTCGCGCTCAAGCATTAGCACAAGATATATGGAAACATGCTCGCGCCGAGAAAAATTATGCTAAATTTCAACCAATACTTGCCGAACTAATTGACCTAAAAATCGAAGCCGCCGAACGATACGGATATGCTGAAAATCGTTACGATGCTTTGCTCAATCTTTTTGAACCCGGAATGACGGTAGCTCAATTAAATCCTGTGTTTGAGAATTTGCGCACAGCTACAGCCGAAATTCTTTCTGCAATCGAACCGAACCTCAGTAGAGTTTCCGACGCACCAATGCTTCAACATTATCCAAAACAAAAACAAATGGAGTTTTCGCGGTATATTTCAGAAAAAATGGGTTTCAATTTTAATAATGGACGGTTAGATTTATCTACCCATCCATTTTGTACTTCATTCTCGCAATATGACGTGCGGCTTACTACCAGAATCAACGAAAACGATTTACATTCGTGCCTTTATGGAGTAATTCACGAAACAGGACACGGACTCTACGAACAAGGTTTTGCCACAAAGTATGCTCGCACTTTCGCCGCAGACGGCGCATCTATCGGAATGCACGAATCACAGTCGCTTCTCTGGGAAACAATTATTACTCGCACCGAAGAATTTTGGAGTTTCGCACTCCCTAAATTCAAAGAAATATTTGGCGAATCAGTGGCTCGCTACTCCACTCGTGATTTCTACAAAGCTGTCAATACGATTCAACCGTCGCTTATCCGCACCGAAGCCGATGAAGTAACCTACAATATGCACATCATCTTACGGTATGAACTTGAGCGCGAAATGATAAATCAAACTATTGATTTGAAAGATATTCCTGAAATATGGAATGAAAAAATGCGCCAAAACCTCGGACAAGTACCAAAACACGACGGCGAAGGTTGCTTGCAGGATATTCATTGGTCGTTTGGCGGGTTTGGATATTTTCCCGGTTATACGCTCGGTAAACTCTATGCCGCAATGGAATGGAACATTCTCCAACAGCAAATGCCCGATGTGCGCTCAAAGATTGCAAACGGTGATTTACTTCCAATTCGTGAATGGTTACGAGAGAATATTCATCAATACGGAAGATCGCAAAAACCCGCAGAAATTATTAAACGAATAACAGGAAAATCACTAACCGAAACAGACTTCGTAGAATATGCGAAAGCAAAAGCAAACGATGTGTATGAGATAGGAACTCTTCCAATATTGTAATCAGAATTTCTTGTTCTACAATTTACAATTACCCACAAATGAAAGCCCTAAAAGGTTCACTCCTTTTAGGGCTATATCATTTTTCTTCTATGTGTGTCTATGTGTTTATAAAAACAGAACTTGCTTAATACCCTGCTTTCATTTCATTCATCCTTTGGGTAAGGGTTTCACCCAAACGGAGAGCTTGCTCTCGATTACAACGAAGTATTCGCGTCCAAGTTTCGTCGGGTGCATTGGTAGTTGCAAGCCGAGTAAACAGCAAGCGTGCTATGAAATTTTGCTGCTCGGGAAATGCAAGCGAACAAAAATAAATATAACATTCCAGTTGAAGGCGATAATGCTCGAATAATTCATCCGCACCTTTTTCTTGAGTGATTTTATTCGTTTTCCAATCCCAAATTTCCCATTCTCCGGTTGAATTTTGCACCAATACATCCAATACACCCACCAAAAAATCCTTCCCGACCGGAATTTGTAGAGGATACTCTTGTTTTGCTGTTTGAAACGCCGTTGCAAATCGTTGAATCAGCGGAGAGCGAGCCACATTTTCAGTTTCGGTGTGAATTCTTTCGGCTAACTGTTGATTTGTATGTCGCTCGGCTATCGTAAGTTCATCGGTAATTTGCTTTTCTAAGATTTCAGTACGAATATTCCCATTCGCATCAAGCCACAAGGGGAGTTTACTCATCACCTCGTGAATAATAGTTCCGGCAAGCGAACCGGCAACAGAATCGGTTGTGTCGCTCTCAGAAATTATCGGCGCAGAAGTATCGTCATCTTCAGCTAATCCCAGACGATATGTACGGATATAACCATCGGGATTACTTTCGTAAAACATCATTTGCGAGGCAGAGAAATATTCGTCTTCAATAGTTGTTTCGAGAGCATCTAACAGAAGAAGGGGCTGTTGTTGTTTTACTTGGATAAATCCGACAGCTTCGGTTTCTTCAATACTGATTGCAAAATCCACCGGAATTACACATTCGCGTTCTTGTGTTGTATCGTCAATCAGAATAGGTAAATGGACAATTATTTCCTCCGAATGATTGAAAAGTAAGTCTTCGGGATTGCGGTCAATTCCTCTAAAAAGCATTTCAAGTACGCCGTTAATTTTGGAAATTCCACCACTTTTTGTTCGCTTTACCATTCCTGAAATAATCAAATGGTCTTTGGCGCGAGTTAATGCCACATACAAGAGGCGTTTTGCCTCGGCTTCTTCGGCTGTTTTCTTTCGATTGCTTGCAATTAATTGAAGTGGTGTGAGAATATTCCCCTCTTCTTCATTCGGTAATGGAAAGGTAATTCCAACATCATTATTGACATTCAATTGAGGAGGATTCGGTGTATTTTTATTGGTTTGATACAGCGCAACAATTGGGAATTCTAACCCCTTAGAAGAATGTATTGTCATTATATTAACAGCATTTACGCCTTGCTGTATGGTTGCCTCACTTTCGTTAGTATCACCGTTTGAAAGAACAGTTAATTCCTCCACAAAATCATATAAATTACGGAAACCTTTATGTTCAAATTCACGAGCAAAATCAATCAATTTCTCGATATTTGCCTCCATTTGCGCAGCTCGTTCAGAACGTGTAATTACAGCCCGCCACCCACTTCGTTCCAATAATAATCGAATCAACGACGGAATTGGCATTCGTGCCGCGAGTGGCAGAACTTCCCGAAGTAAACCATAGGCGCGAACAAGCAAAGAATCTCTTTGTATAGTATCGCCTTCGCATAATTCACAGAGCCGTTCCCATAATGGTTTTGATTCCGGCTTACTTTTATTTGATATTCCAATTGTATAAATATCAGCGTCGCTCCATGCAAAAAATGGCGAACGCAGTACCGCCGCAAGCGATAAATCATCATTCGGATTATGAAGGAAACTCAAATACGAATGAATATCAGTAATTTCTTGAGTGCTAAAAAAACCTTTTCCGCTATGAACCACAAATGGAATTTCCATTCGCCGAAATGCCGTTGTCAGGGCTTCAAATCCATTACGCGAACGAGAGAGAACTGCAATATCTCCGTATTCGGCAGGACGGCTTTTTTCGGGATTACCACCAAACACCAAACGAGGATTTTCATTACCGGTAATTACTGCAATATGACGAGCAAGAATTTCTGCCTCACTGCCTGTGTCGGTGTCGTCAGTTTCATCGTCCGTTGATTCATCGAGAGAGTTTGATTTGTCTTGATATGCTTTCTCGGCGAGTAAAAACGTAATGGAACCGTCGGCAGGATTTAGGCGGTCAGCATGGCGAGCGCAGACTATCGGTTCATAACCAACATCATACCCGGCGGTTTCACTTGGCATAATCGTTCCGCATACTTTATTTACAAACCCTGCAACAGCCGGCAACAGCCGAAACGTAGCCGAAAGTCGAATGTCACCATATTTTTCATTGTCGAGTGCAACTATTTTTCCGTGCGGTGTCGTAATATCTGCCGGGATAATTCCTTCTTCGAGGTCACGTTTATTCGCAGATTGAATATCCTTGCGAGCTTCCTCGAATACACGTACGTCTGCTCCACGAAAACCATAAATACTTTGTTTTGCATCGCCGACTATAAATAGATTAGTCGAAGTTCCCGTAGTGTGTTTTGCGGATAATTCCAATGCAGAAACCAACCGTTTGGCAATTTCATATTGTAGGATATTCGTATCTTGGAATTCATCCATCATCAAAAAACGTATTTTACGACGGAGCTTTTGCCGAACGGATTCATTCTCCAATAATGTGAGTGCTTTTAATTGTAAGTCGTCAAAATTCAAAGCCCCACGACTGTTCTTTTCGGCTTCGATTGCTATTGATGCTTCTCGCGCCATGGCAAAGAGAATTCGTGCAAGAGTAATAAGTTGCTCATCCATTTCTGCTGACCGAAATGCCTCAACTGTATTTTTATTAATACTTGAAGACGCTTGCTGAATTGCAGATTCTACAGTTGTAATCTCAGCATCCGAGACTGCTTTTTTAAATGTTGAACGAAGAGTATTGGTATTTGTAAAAAACACTGTCTTTACTGTCTCAAATTCTTGGAGAAGTTCTGCAAGGTCAGCAAGTGGAAACGTGCGATTGCTTTGTATTTGGATTTTAATTCGGTGCAGAATTTCTCGTGCTTCGTTTATTTCGAACTGTTGTTTTGTTTTCAGAGATGAAGTATCAATCTCTGAAAGTAAATGACGAAATGCAACTATTGCAGAATGAAATTCCGTCGCTATCATTTCACGAGAAAGATGAGCAGCTTTTTCCAGCAAAAATTCATCGCCATGAGAATACACATCCTCCAGCAACCGTAATGTTTCAGAATTACTTAGCAGCATTTTAAGATAAGTATGAACTGTTTTGCGTCCGAGTGTGCGAAACACCAAGAGAGCATCTTCGCGGTGCGGATGATTTTGGTCGAGCCATTCTTCCATCGTATCAAGAGCCATTTTCTCGCGGAGAACAATATCCTCACTTTGAGTAAGCTCGGTAAAATTAGGCACTACCTCTGCCTCGATTGGAAAATCGCGCAAAAGCTGACTGCAAAAACTATGAATAGTCGAAATCTTTGCACTTGTGAGTCGTTCGCGAATTGTGCGAAGCTTTTTTAGTTCAACGGGTTCAGTTGCTTTTGCAAGTTTTTCTTCTATTGTTTTGGCAACGCGGGCAGTCATTTCGGCGGCGGCTTTGCGAGTAAACGTAATGGCAACAATCGAACGGCTATCAATGCCACTAAGCAGTAAATGAGCATACCGTTGAACCAATACGGATGTTTTGCCCGAACCTGCACTTGCGGTTACGGCTAAATGGCGGTCTGCTGATTGGGCAAGCAACTGTTCGCGGGTAAAGGGCATAATCCAAGCTAAAAATTGTGAGGAATAGAAGTGCTACTGCAAAAATAACGGATAGTCGGTGAATCAAGGAAAATTTAGCAAACAAAAATTCGCACGCAACTAATTTACAACTCAAATAAAGCTCAAAGAATAAGGACAGTATTTATAGAAATAAAACCAATAGAAATATATTTAGGCTCAGATTGGAGTATAAAAAAAATGAGAGTATTCACCTATATATACCATAGAGGACAAAATACAATGACCAATTCAACAATAAGAATGTTAACTATGGATTTGACAAATAGTCGTTCTTCATAAATACTTAAACTTTAGAGATTACAATAAAGTTCCCTTTAAAATTGAAATTGGTTTAAAGAAACTCATATAATTACAAACTATAAATGTTTTATTAACAATCTGAATAATAAATAAACGAACCATTCTACATCATCGTATCAACAAAGATTTTTCACCTAATTTTACATAAAAAATCAGTAGTTTCGTACTTATAAACTATATAAAGACAGTCGTGCGGGTGGAATTTGCTATCGGCTGTGTCTTCTATAATTCTCTCCTACTCTATGATTGAATATATAATTAACAAAGAGCAACTCCATCAATTGCTCAAGATGCTTAATGTACTCCAGCCCGATGAAGAGCTCATGATGGTCAATAATATTGATCTTCGTGATTTTAGGAAAGATAATGTCAGCGTTTTGGTTGATACTATCAAAAATAAAAGCATATTAGCTTCGCCGCCCGAAAGATTAACGCAAAAAGAACTAGAGACAACTCTCATGCACTTAATGGCATTTGAGCAATTTCTTCTCAAAGAGTTTTCGCAAGTTCGGGTACAAATCAACTCCGTGTATACAGAACTTAAATCTCGCAAAGAAGGAACAGAAATCACACCCGACGGAATCCCAAAAGATGTAGAAGAACGGCTTTCCGAAGAACTCAAGAAATTATTAAATGGTGAGCAGTAGTAGAATGTATCAGCATAACATTCTTATTTTTAGTCAATGAAATATATTCTAACAGCAGAGCAAGCATACAAAGCCGATGTTGCCGCAAGCACAACGTATGGCATTCATCCGCTCGTGTTGATGGAAAATGCGGCACGCTCGGCTGCTCAAATAATTCAAGAACATCTGCAAAAGCATTTAGGCAACAAACCGATTGCTTCCGCTAAAATATTGATTCTCTGTGGTAATGGAAATAATGGTGGCGACGGCTTCGCAATCGCTCGGCATTTGCACGAGATTACCAATGTCGCAACTGCATACATCGGTTCTCCCGATAAAATGTCAGCCGAAACTAAAACAAACTTTAACTGCTTGCATCTACTAGATGTTCCCCTTCTCCAACTTTTAACCAAAGAAGATATAGAATTCCTCGACCTTCGTCATTATGATTGTATAATTGATGCACTTATCGGTATTGGCGGAACCGGAACTCTGCGCGGAATTGTGCTTCCATTGCTCCAAAAAGTTCGTGATTATCAACTATCTGCTCGTACTTCATTTTCTCCTTTGATGATAGCCATTGATTGTCCTACAGGATTGGATGTTACCAAAGGAATTGCCCATCAGTTTTGCTTTGTTGCTGATTTGACTATCACATTTTTTGCAGAAAAAAGTGGACTTTATCGTAATGACGGACTTACAGTTTGCGGTGAAATAATCATAGCAAATATCGGTGCACCTCAAGTAATTGCTCCTGAATTTTCTTCAATCGCTCGCTTGGAAAAATCTGATATTCGTGAAATGCTTCCTTATCGGCGAAAAATCGGTTCAAAGTTTGACTTTGGTCGAGTAGTTGTTATTGCCGGCTCACTTTCGATGCCTGGAGCGGCGGCACTTTGTGCGAATGCCGCAATAAGTGCAGGCGCAGGATTGGTTGAATTGTACTCCACGTCGTTTCATTCATCAGTTATGGCTGAAGTAATGCCGACAGCATTGCCGTGGACTACCGAAGGCACTCTTTCACTTTCTAATTATGATTCGTTGCTTCGAGCTTGTAAACGAGCCGCAGTCGTTGTGATTGGCCCGGGTCTTGGTAATCATACCGAAACCACCGAACTTATAGCCAAACTACTAAAGTCAATTCCACCAGAAATACCGATTGTTCTTGATGCTGACGGACTTCGAGCTTTGCCACATGAATCAAAATTTACTCTTCGCCCGACCTTAATCTTAACGCCTCATTCAGGTGAATTTGCTCGTATGACAGACGTACAACGAGAGAAAGTAGAGCTGGAATCTGCCGAACTTGCCCGTAATTTTGCAAAAAAGCACAATTGTATTCTCCTACTGAAGGGTACGCCAAGCATTATAACCAATGGTAAGTTTTCGTATTGGAATACCAACGGAAATTCAGGAATGGCAACCGCCGGAAGTGGCGATGTGCTTGCCGGAATTATCGGTGCATTAGTTTCACAAGGTATCAATCCATTTGAAGGTGCGGCTTTAGGTGCGTATCTCCATGCTTCGGCAGGTGATTGGTATGCAAAACAGTTCCCGAAAGAATCACTCACAGCTTCCAAACTTTTAGACGGCTTCCGTCATATTCTTCCTCTGTAAATGATACGTAAAATTCTTTTTTCGCTTCCTCTTGCTCTCTATTCATTACTCATAATTTACTTGTCAAGTTTATCGAGTCCGAATATTCCTGACTTTGGGTTCTCGTGGCAGGATAAAGTAATTCATGCCGGAGCTTTTTTTGTGTATGGAATTGTCTTGCAGTTGTTTTTAGCAAAATCACTTGGCATAGCATCTCGTAAAATCTACATTATCATTTACTTTCTTATCGGTTGTTTTTTTGGTGCGTCTGATGAATTTCACCAGTATTTTGTGCCCGGACGTTCGTGTGAATTCTTGGATTGGTTTGCTGATACTATCGGACTAATGCTTGCACTCGGAGTTATTTTAATTACTAAAAATTTTCACTCATTTAATTCATCCAATAGATAAATAAAGATATTACAACAAGAAAAAAAGAGGCAAGTAACAGATTAATTACTTGCCCCTTTATATTTTCTTTACTCTTATACTTTTAATATCGAATAACTTTTAGTTTTGATACCCCAATATCAAAATCCATCGTTATTTTCTTTGTAGCCGAAGCATAATTTGGGGTTTGATAGGTATTCTCACCAACTTTTTCAAATCCTACTAAATCTGTACCATTCAGTGCATCTTCATCTATCTCTAATTTACAACCCGAGTTGGTGGGGATACTGAGTTCAATTTTAGTAGCTCCGCCATCAAACTTTAGATGAGTACTGTCTGCTTTATCACCGAACTTCACCTTGACCGAAGCCGCTCCAACTTCCATTGAAAGTGTTCCAACTTTATATTTAGAAAGGTCGAACTGTACTGCTGCTGCACCAAGATTTGCATCAATATTCCAGAGTGGTGTCGTGTTCAGGTGTATATCAGCTCTATTTCTAAGTTTATTATGTCCGAACCAACGAAAATGATTGTTGTTATCTTGCATAGAGACTGTTACAGAGCATGTCGAGTCGTTGCTTTCAGTGGTATGCGAGTATTCCCCAAAGTTTGATTCTATCAGCCCGTCGTACAATTGCGTCGAAGTATCGCCTATTGAAAAATTCCCCACACCTCCGTCAAGTGTGAAATTAAAAATACGAGCGGTGCTGTCATACGGCTCACTAATTTGTTGAGTTACGTGCTTGCCGGATGGTTTCGACCAATCTAAATCACAGGATTCTTTTACGGCATTGACCCCCGTAAATATTCCGGAAAACAACGAAACTCCGAGCAAAACACCTCCTAAAGCCGACATTACGCCCCGCAATGTTTGGTCTTGAACAAATGCTCTTGCTCCAAGGAGAATCAGAGCAATCGGCCAAAGTTTCCATACGCTTTCCCAATACACATTCACCAAACCATAATTACCTAACAGTAAGATAATACCTGAGCTTAAAAGAAAAGCTCCCCAAAATATACTTTTTGTTTTCATAGCTGTTCTTCTGATTTGTTTATAGTTGAGGAATGAGTTTGTTTATTCGAGCGATGCATAGAATTATAGATAGTTGTTGCACCGATAGCAAC
The DNA here is from genome assembly GCA_018266765.1 of Bacteroidota bacterium. Taxonomy (GTDB): domain Bacteria; phylum Bacteroidota; class Ignavibacteria; order Kapaibacteriales; family UBA961; genus JADJXV01. The sequence goes on along the minus strand of JAFDZU010000081.1, from coordinate 14,494 downwards.
AAGCAATAATGGCCAAAGATCTGAAAAATCTATCTCAGGAATGTAATTATGAGCTAGGAAAATACATCCCATAAGAATCAAAATCACACCACCAACAAGATTACGTTTAGCTTTGCGGTTTGAGCCATTTGACTTATAATCATTATCAAACGATGATTTTACATTTTCCGTATCGTCAATGTCTGTGGAGTATTCACTGATTTCATCTTTATATGGCAGGGCGATTAATAATATAATATATAGTAAAAATCCTGTTCCGTACATAAAGAATGAAACTGCAAATCCAATACGAAGGAGGACGGGGTCTATGTCAAAGTATTCAGCGATTCCTGCGCAAACCCCACCAATGACTTTGCCTTTTCTGAGGCGATAGGCACGTTGCATAGTTTTCTCCAAAAATGTTAATAAATGTGAAATTCATACACAAGTACGCAACAATAAAAATAAAAGTTTCATTTATTTTTTACTATTGTTTGAGATTCGGGCAATAAGTATGAGAATATGGTGTATTATTTTCTTTCTAAAAAAGCAAAAGGCGTAGAATATTCTACGCCTTTTCAATTGAAATATTATAATTTATAACCTCTTATTTTCTAAGAGCTTCAGCTCCGCCCACAATTTCAAGCATTTCTTTTGTAATAGATGCTTGGCGTGCTTTATTGTATTGTAATTGCAGAGCACGAATGAGGTCGCGGGCATTTGTAGTTGCATTATCCATTGCCATCATACGTGCGGCTTGCTCAGCAGCATTCGATTCGAGAAGTGCTGTCCATACTTGAAGATTAAGAAATTTAGGCAAAAGTTCGTTCATGATCTCGCCACGTGACGGCTCGAAAATATAATCATTATTCATTTCGCCGTCTTGATGCTTCGTGGTTTGTTCGGATTTACTACTATCTAACGGAAGCAATGAATGATATTTAACTTCTTGCTTAATAATTGATCTAAATTCATTCCCAAATATCTCGACTTTATCAAATTTCTCGTTGATAAAACCATCGGTAATAATTGAAGCAATGTCAAATGCTGTACTGAAATCTAATTTAGCAAAAATATCAGGATATTCTTGGATAATCGGGATACTGCGCTTACCAAAAAATGACACAGCACGTTTACCAATCGGTAGAACAGAAATCTTCACACCGGGAAATTGTGCAGGAAGTGTTTTTTCAATATGATTATTGGCAGCTTTGAGAAGATTTGCATTAAAACTGCCGCATAATCCTCTGTCGGATGAAACCACAACAACTGCAATTGACTTAACCGTTTTTGGTTTACGGAGAAGTGGATGAAAGAAATCTTCATCGGAAGCAGAAGCCAGATTCGTAAGGATTTCTGAAAGTTTGAGCGTATAAGGACGAGCCGCCATAATCGCTTCTTGAGCGCGACGGAGTTTTGCCGCCGCCACCATTTTCATTGCAGAAGTAATTTTTGCCGTATTTTTTACCGCACTGATGCGTTGGCGTATGTCGCGTAATGTTGCCATAATATTCTCTAAACTATCGTGTTATTTGCTAAAGTTAAAAGATTCAACAGATTGAAGATTACCAGTATAATTCACCTTGCATAAGATATGAAACCACATAATCTTCAATACTTTCTTCCAGAGTTTGGAATGTATATGTAATTCCTGAATCTTGGAGATTTGTGAGGTCTGCCTCAGTAAAATTTTGATATTGTGAGCGAATTGAATTGGGCATTTCAATATATTCAATTATCGGCTCACGGTTCATTGCTTTAAAGACTGATTCAGCTAAGTCGTTCCATGTTCTGGATTTGCCAGTACCAAGATTGAGAATCCCTGATATTTGACTATTTCCAAGCATTTGCCACATAACATTACACACGTCTTTTACATAGATAAAGTCACGCATTTGACAACCGTCGGCAAACTCAGGAGTATTTGATTTAAAAAGCCGAATTTGTCCGGTTTCCTGAATCTGTCGGAATGCTTTAACTACCATACTCGCCATTGCATTTTTGTGATATTCATTTGGGCCGAATACATTAAAATATCGAATGCCAATGAATTCATTTTGCAAATTATTATTCAAAACCCATGTATCAAATAAAAGCTTAGAATAACCATACATATTCAAAGGACGAAGCGTCCTGCACAAAGAATCTGAATATCCTTGCTCTCCCAATCCATAGGTAGCGGCACTACTTGCGTAGATAAATCGAACAGTATTCTTGTGAGCAAAGGTTGCTAAATCAACACTATACCTGTAATTATTATCGAGCAGATAATCTGCATTCCGCTCAGTTGTAGCCGAACAAGCACCAAGATGAATAATTGCTTCTATATTTTGCCCGTAACTACCTGAAAGAAGTTTTTCACGAAATGTATCAGGGTGAACTATATCGGTAAATTGTTTCCCGACAAGGTTTTTCCATTTATTCTCATCACGTAAATAATCAACAATGAGAATATCAAAAACACCTTCATCATTACATTTCCGTAAAAATCCGCTTCCAATAAAGCCGGCACCACCTGTTATTACCACCATTTGACAATTCCGCTAAATATGTGGCAAATACATAACTCGTTCTATGTGAGTCATTTGTATTAAATCGTCGCTTTGAAACGCTCGGTAAATTGTTTGATTGCTGAATGCAACATACCTTTTACTTCATCATTTAAGTCTTTAATTTCAATAATCGCGTTCAGAGCATCTTTATGTGCAGTTTCCATAAAGTCCATAAACTCACTCTCATAGCGTTTGAGATGGTCTAAAGCGATATCATCAAGATAACCGTTTGTTGCAGCAAATACTAATGCAACCTGACGCTCAACCGGAATAGGACTATATTGCGGTTGTTTAAGAATTTCAGTAAGTCGAGCACCACGAGTAAGTTGTTGTTGAGTTGATTTGTCAAGATCAGAGCCGAATTTTGCAAATGCTTCTAATTCACGAAACATCGCTAGTTCTAATTTAAGAGGACCTGCAACTTTTTTCATCGGTTTAATTTGAGCGTTACCACCCACCCGTGATACAGAGATTCCCACGTTCAATGCAGGACGGATACCGGCATTAAAGAGATTTGGTTCGAGGTAAATCTGACCATCCGTTATCGAAATTACGTTTGTCGGAATATACGCCGAAACGTCTCCAGCTTGTGTTTCAATTACAGGCAATGCAGTAAGCGAACCAGCCCCAAGGGCATCGGAAAGTTTAGATGCACGTTCGAGCAAACGACTGTGAAGATAGAAAATATCGCCCGGATATGCCTCACGTCCCGGCGGACGGCGAAGCAAAAGTGATACTTGACGATAGGCGGCAGCTTGTTTGGATAAATCATCATAAATCACCAAAGCATGTCGGCCTGAATCTCTGAAATATTCACCCATCGAACAACCGCAATATGGTGCGACGAACTGAAGCGGTGCAGGGTCTGAAGCATTTGCTGTTACGATAATTGTATAATCCATTGCACCTTGTTCTTCGAGAGTAGCAAGAACATTGGCAACAGTCGAACCTTTTTGTCCGATAGCTACATAGACGCAAAACACAGGTTCAATTCCAAGTTTTTTAGCTTCCTCGGTATGTGTGTATTTTTGGCTGATAATAGCGTCAATTGCCACAACTGTTTTACCTGTTTGACGGTCACCGATAATCAACTCACGCTGTCCACGGCCAATTGGAATAAGTGCATCAATAGCTTTGATACCGGTTTGGAGCGGTTGAGTAACCGGCTGACGGTCAATAACACCTAATGCTTTACGCTCAATTGGCAATGTTTTTGTCGTATGAATTGGCCCTTTTCCGTCAATTGGCATTCCGAGTGGATTCACTACTCGTCCAAGTAATTCTTCACCAACCGGAACCGAAGCAATTGTACCTGTACGACGAACTGTATCTCCTTCTTTTACCAAACGATCATCTCCAAAAAGTACAACACCCACGTTGTCTTCTTCAAGATTAAGAACCATTCCCATAACGCCATTTGGGAACTCGACAAGTTCCGAAACCATAACTTTAGTTAAGCCATAAATACGCGCCACACCGTCGCCTACTTGTAGCACTGTACCCACTTCATATACATCAACTTCGTTTTCATAACCGGAAAGTTGGCGACGCAAAATTGCGGAAATCTCTTCTGGATGAACTTCAGCCATATTCTTACCTTTGTTTAATAATTTTTATACGTTTTACTTTTTCGTTTTTTATCTAACTTTAATATTTTCAATTAACTGATGCCATTGTTTTTTGTAAAGCGAACGGCATATCCACACCTGAAAGCTGTTTGTACAGCATTTCGAGATGATGTTGCAGACTTCCGTCATAGACCAAATCATCAATTTTAACAATCGCACCACCGCGAAGCTTAGGATTAATTTTAAAGTTGGCAATTATCGTTTTATGGCTAATCTCAGCGATTTTTTTTGTCAGTTTTTGCTGTAAATCAGCATCTAACTGAACTGCGGTTGTAAAGTCAACCGGAAGTAAATTCATTTTTTTATTATATAATACTACAAATGAATCTATAATTTCACTCATCATGCTTTCACGGCGTTTTTCTGCAATAAGAATAAGAAAATCAAGCGAAGTTTGGCTAATCGTTGCGCCATATATTTCTTTGAATATCTCTTGCTTTTTATTGTGAGGAACTACCGGACTGCTGAGGAAAGTACGCAAATCTTTAGACTGACGAATAGTAGTTTGAACGGCAAGTAAATCTTGATACACCGATTCAATTTGTTCAGCTTTTAATGCACCAAAGAGTGCCAAGGCATATCGTTTTACTATACGAGTGTTAATCATGGTAAATAGTTCGCCAAAATGGAAATATTAGTTTTTGGATACTTCGTCAATATACGATTCGATTAATGTGCGATGACTTTCAGCATTCATTGTACTGCCTAATATTTTAGCAGTTGCTTGTACCACAAGCGAGGCAGTTTCGGCACGTAATGACTGCAATGCGGCTTCTTTTTCACGCTCAATTTCGCGTTGTGCTTCAGTTATTTTAGCATGCTTCACGCGGTCAGCTTCTTCGTGTGCCGCTTGAATTAATGCGTCGGCTTGATGCTTTCCTTCTTTTACGAGGTTCATCATTTCCTGCTGAGCAGATATAATATTTGCCTGATTTTCTTTTAGTAATGCTCGTGCCTCGGCATTAATGCGGTCAGCTTCGGCAATGGCATTCGATATACCGTCTTGTCTGGCTTTCAGCGATGCAAGTATCGGCTTAAATCCATATTTTCCAATAATAAACAGGAATATTGAAAAATTGAGAAGAGTCCAAAGAATTAATCCCGGCGAAACATTAAGTAGATTTTCCATAGTTCGGTATTGTAAAAATTCAACCATTAAAGATATAAAGATGAAACTGTGCACTAGATTGCAGAATTCCGGCTTCGTATCTTTTTATTAATAAATAAAACAGCGTGCTTCTACTCTTGTTTAATGAGCAGAAGCACGGTTTTTACGAATATTAGCTTTTAACTGCAAGAAGAATACAAATAACCATAGCAAATAGTGCAACACCTTCGATAAGTGCGGCACCGATAATCATAGTTGTACGAGCATCTTTTGCTGATTCGGGTTGACGTGCACCTGCTTCAAGAGCAGCTGCTACGAGAGGACCAATTCCTGTACCAACACCAAACACTGTAATACCTACGCCAAGACCGGCGGCTAACCAAGCTAAACCTACAGATTCCATTTTTCTATCCTTTTATGAATGTGAATTAAAAATAAAAACAATAATTGATAATCTTATACACAAATTAATGAGCGTGTTCCTCGTGAGCATGATCGCCGATTGCAAGACCGACAAATACAGCCGCAAGTATTGTAAATATATACGCTTGTAAAAATACAACCAATGTTTCGAGAAAATATATAAATACCGAAAATCCTATTGAAACCGGTGCAACCGCAAGTGTTTGAAAAAAGAAAATCAAACCAACGAGCGAAAGCAGAACGATGTGCCCGGCCGACATATTTGCAAACAAACGAATGGTAAGAGCAAACGGCTTGGTAAACAAACCGATAATCTCAATCGGAACCATGATTGGAGCGAGGAAAATTGGCGCACCACCAAGTAAATGATGCAACCATGCTTTAATGCCCGCCTCTTTAAGTGCTGTATAATTGACTACTAAAAAAGCAGTGATAGCAAGTGCCGCTGTCGTACCGATAGCCGAAGTTGCTGAGTGACCACCCGGGACAAGACCAAGCAAATTCAATACAAGAATAAAGAAGAAAAGAGAAAGAAAATACGGTGTCAGCTTATCAACAAGTTTATTGGTAGGTAAATTGGGACGTACAACTTCTTCGCGGATAAATACCACGAGTATTTCGAGTAAATTCTGGATTCCGCGGGGAGCCGATGTCGGGTTTTTCCTTGCACGACGACCTGCTATTCCAAACATCACAAGCATAATAACAAAGCCAAGCCATTGAAAAGCCACGAAATTTGTGACTGATAAATCTAACAAAGGGCTTTTTTCATCACTTACACGTTTTGGATGTCCATGATGCAAAGTATATTTTCCTGCTGTTTCAAGTTTTTCGGGAGATGTGTAAACGCTCAGTCCGTTATCCTTATCATAAAAGATATAGGGTAAATCTGTAACCTTATGAGAGAAAATATAAAATCCGTGATGGTCGCCAAGTTCGCCGAGAAGATGCGTAAATACTTGTGCTGGTGGAATTGCGCCGGATTGCTCGCCCGCTGTACTATGATGCCCTGCGGTATCGGTCGCGGCAGTATGGATATGTTCGGAATGTTGTTGTGCTGTACTGTCTTGATTCATTGTATATATCAATCAAATAATAGGCAAGCTAAAAAGGAACGTTATGAAATTCTTGAATTAGACGTAAATCTTATTTTCTTTTTTGTTTTTTTGTGTCGAGAGAATCTGCAATTGAATGGAAATACAAGATTTCCACAAATAAAAATACAAATGATCCTATGCAAAATGAAATTGAGAACCCGACATTATGTACTTTAACAACTGAAATACAAAACCAAACGACAATTGCTGACAGAATAAGTCGCACAGCCATACTTCCAATGACAATCCCAATAAACTTCTCAAATTTTCTATCAAACGTGAGTCGTGCTATCAAGCATCCGAGGAGTACATTTATCAAGCAGATGGCTTGCGCCAGCCCAACCGATAACCAAAGTGAGTTGCTGAAGTCCACGTAATGTTTCCATGAATCCAACGAAAAGTATTCAACTGTATTATTTTGCTTTGAGTGCGGTTCTGATAAACCCCACCATTGCTACTATCACACCGACTACGAGTAAGATGACAAGCCACATCGGAGATGTTTGATAACTACTGTCTATCCACCAGCCAAGCCCTCCAAAAACCACAAGAGTCGCCGTCATCTGCGACCCGAGTGCCATATATGGAGCAAGTTCGCGGTAAATCTTATTACTATCTTTCGGAGAACTTGGGAGAGCCATATTTATCTGCTTTTTCAAAATTTCAATCACAAAATTACCCTTTTAAGCAAAGATAACCAAAAACTTTTCTCGATAACTGACCAATAGTTCTAACCAAATACAGAAAAAGCGACTCAATTCTTGCTTAAAAACAGAGCGTTTTATTTCGGTTTACTTGGATAGACTCCTGCTTGAGCAGATATATTGAGTAATGTTCCCACAGCCGCCGCCGAGAAAAATACAGAACTGCCGCCATAACTGATAAATGGCATCGGTAAGCCCGTCGTGGGTAATATTCCACAGGTTACACCCGCATTAATAAACGCATAAAGTGCAAGTGTTACCGTAATTCCAACTGCCAAAAGCCGTCCGAAAAGGTCAGGTGCATTTTTTGCTACGTTAATTCCACGCCACAGAATTATTCCGAATGCCGTTAGAATTAATAAAACTCCAATAAAACCATATTCTTCGCCCACAACTGCAAAAACAAAGTCACCATAACTTTCCGGCAAGAAGAAATCTCTCTGCAAACTTTGCCCCGGGCCGACACCAAATATCCCACCGTTACCAAAAGCAAGAATTGCTTGCTGAAGCTGATAATTCACCACTTCCGAGGTTGTTCCTTTGCCATAACCCGTAAAAGCAAGTATCCGTTTCAGACGATATGGCGCTGAAACTGCATAAATTGCCGCAATGATAAATCCCCCACCCGCAATAATACCAAGTTTCTTGAGTGGTGCATTGCCCACAAACATTATAATCGCCGTTATTAAAAAAATCACCGAAGCTGTGGAAAGATTCGGCTGTGCCGCCACCAAGCCACACGTTATTACTATCCACAACAGCAACGGCAACATTCCCGTTCTAAAGTCCGAGATATAGTCTTTTGCGGCGGCGGCGAGTGCGGCTATATGGAGTACCAACGCAAACTTTACAAATTCCGATGGTTGGAAATTGATAAAGCCGAAATGAATCCATCGTGCCGCGCCATTTATTCTTGCACCCGATACAAGCACAAACACAAGACAGCATAATGCCAATAATAATATCGGTGTTGTAAATTTTTCCCAGCGATGATAATCTATGCGAGCAAATATAATAATTGCCGCCAGTCCAATTAAAACGCGAAGGGCATGATTCCAAAATAATTTCTCACTCGAACCAAACTTCACCATTGAAAATGATGAACTCGCGCTATAGACAAACGCAACACTGAACAGCATAAGCCCTACTACCGATAGTAAGATGAACCAATCTATATGTCCCGATGTTTTTGTCATAATGTTTCCGAAATTTGACTGCGTTCTATTAAATATCTACAAAATACTATGCTAAATTACAGAGAACAATCGTGCATACCAAAACTGAAACGAAAGGAATGAATAAAGCCCACGAAAAAACTCGCGGGCTTAAATCTATGTGACCTATGTACCTATGTGGTTCAACAAAAGAAAATACCGACTAACAATCATCGGCTTGACAACTGAACAATATACTACTTCCACTCAATAGGAATTGTTTGTATTGGGCTGTAAAATTCTACGGGGCCTGCTACTGTCCATACAGCTTTTTTATCCTGATTAATAACTCTTTTCATTCCACCCCAATTATAAATAACGTGAATATAGAGAGGCATTCCATACCGAAATGCTATATTACGCTTATTCACATATTCAGGTAAATTTAACTCTATTGAGTTTATTTGTGAGTTATTATTTACATAAAATGTACGAATACTACCTTGATTAACACCTTCCTTCCCTGGAACTTTTACAAAACCCGTCGGTTCATTCTGCCATGCTTTCCATGGTGAAAATGTAAGAGGAATTTCAGATTGATCCAGATTCTGTTTTTCGCTTAGACAAAACATATATCGAACATTATTATAATTTTCAGTATATGCGAACTGTGAAGTGTGTTTAATCGTAAAATCTGATTGAAGTGTATAGAGAGTATCTTGCTTTATTATTTGAGTAGTATCGTGACTGTCTTTTATTTCAACAATTTTTTGTAAAATTTTAGCATTGCCCGAAAGGTATTCAACTTTTGAAGGTAATTCAGCTAAAAAGAGAATATCATATGATTGTGATAGTGTTCCTGTTGAATCTTTTATAGTTTGTAATAACCGAATTGAGTCTTGAGATTTAAGCACTATATTGTCTAATTGTAAAGTATCAAAACCACTCTTCGTAAATCGTACCGAGTAAGAACCGGAATCAATACCACTAATTTTCCATTTTCCATGAATATCAGTTTCAGCATAGAGTTGAGTTCCGAGAAGTTCGACTTTTATACCGTCCCAGTCTTCATCAACTATATTGTAATCCTTTTTTTCAGCTCGTGCTAGCTGGATTTCTCCCGTTAAAGTTGCATCACCAGTAGTTTGAGTATTATTTGGTTTAACAGGATCTTCTTTTTTAGAACAACCGTTTAAGAAAAAGGATGATATTAAAGTAACCGCAATCGTTGTAATTTTAAATGTTGTTTTCATTTTGTTATCTCCTTGAAATGTGTAATTATTTAATGATTATCATTTTTTTAGTTGCGAGAATATTGCCTTGTAAGACAATACTATAAATATATACGCCAGTATCTAATGTATTTGCATCAACTCTTATTTCTTGTGGTACTCCTTTAACTACATCAAATGAAAATAGTGATAATCCCCCATTACTTGGAGTAATAATTAGCTGCGGTTGTCCTTTAATTTGTTCTGGTATATAACAAGTAATAGTTGTGATATTACTGAAGGGGTTTGGAGTGTTTTGTTCTAGAATAACATCAGAAATTTCATTTTGTTTTATATTATTTTGCACCTCTAATCGTGCAATTCGTTCTTCGTGTTTTTGTAGAAGAAATTTAAGAGAATCATTTGATTGTAAGAGTTCACTGTATTGCAATATAGATTGTTCTTGTTCGATTTTTCTTAATGAATCCAATTCTTTAACAGAATTAACTAAAATATACCATAAAGCGTTTGCATTATATGTTAGTATAGATGTAGATTCACGGGTAAACTCTGGTGGTTCTATTACCCATTTTTTAACTGGCTTTAGAATAATAGAATCTTTGTAGTTATGATGACCATCATTAGAATGATTTGTATAATCTGGTATATGAATTTTGACAGAATCGATTGTATCAACTTGGTATCGTTTTGCTTCCTTGACTTTAATTGTTCGACTAAGAGTATCTTCGCTAACTGTATAAGGTGCTATTTCCCTAATTTCTTGGGCAATAACACCTATTATTGGTTTTACACTTTCAAGTCCAAAATTCCCATTATACTCAAACCAAACTGGTTTTATTTGTAAAATTTTTGATAGTCCATCTGTAAAGGGAGCAACATTTTTCTTAAAACGTGAATCAGAAGTCGTATTCCATACATTATTACCATCATCTTTAAATGCACTTCCATGAACTTGAAGTTTATAATTATTGGTGGAACTTAATTTAGATATTGATCCAATAATAACTTTCTCTTCCACAGCTAAATCAATATCATCATCAACTGATGTAGCTATTTCTTGGTCACTACTCCAAATTACTACCTGATTGTTTCCACCTGACCCAATAATATTCAAAGCTTCAATTGGTGCATCAGTCCCAATCCCAACTTTATTTTGTATTGCAAGAGAATTGGTGCCGATGGAAACCGGAGATGCCCCATACCCAATAGAAGCTGAACCATTCACATCAAGTGTATTCGTTGGTGTAGTAGTTCCTATACCAACATTTCCATAAGAACCATAAGCATCAGTAATTATCATAGTTGGGTAAGTACTATTATAGCCAAAACCTATTGAATTAGGTGTTGGATTTACTAATGCTCCCGTTAAAAATGAGTTTACTCCACCTCCGATAACAATATTATTTGTTGCATCTGCATTTACACTCCAACCTATAGCTATACTATTATCATGGGATGCAATTGCACCAGTACCAATCGCTATAGTTTGATTTGCTAATGCCTTAGATTCAAATCCTGTAGCAAATGCGTCGGTACCATCCGCAACTGTTGAATGACCTAAAGCAATACTACAATGTACAATACTACTTCCTTCTTCATCATCAATATATGTATGTGGAACCAAAGAAGCATTTAAACCAGCAACAGCACCAATCCCAACAGCTAACGAACCATCATTATATGCAATTGTACTATATCCCAATGCCGTACTATTATTTCCAATTTTTACTGTTTCCCATTGGGCATCTTCTACACTCCCTGCTCTAAACGCCGCTTTCTCGGGTATCCACATCATTCGTGTACCTGCACCAAGCTCCGATAGTACAGCAGAGCCACCCGAGCCAAGCCATTGCCCAGGAGTTCCACCAATAGTACCGTCAAAAAGTACAGAACCATTTGATACTTGAAATCTTGCATCGGGAAGAATTTGATTTATTCCAACATTCCCATTCCCAGTTAATATTGTTAGACGAGGTATCATCTCAGATTCCGTTTCATCACCCAGTGTTCCAACTGCCCATTGCCTCCCTTTTATATGAAATTGAGCATAGCCAAGACCATAGGGTGCATTTGTTTCATATTGCATCCAAAGAGGATATGAATCGCCAAATTCAGCATTTCCAGATGTACCTGATGGTCTGTACATTTTCAATACAGGATCGCGCTGTTCTACATTATCAAAGATAAATCGTGGTTGGACACCAGCTCCTGTCGTACTTGGATTAGTATTAATATCTAACCTTCCTTTCGCTATTGTAGAATTAATAGCTACCCGTTGATCATATAACCGCATTACCTCTGCACCGTCAGCTTGGGGAGCTTCTCCTGCACCTATGCCTGAACAATAGAATGCAAGTCCTCCTTTCCAATTACCTATGTTTGTTCCATTGAAAATAGTTGAAGCAGAATTAGTAATAGGTTTAATGGAAGCGACTTGCCAGTCATAAAGAGTACCGAAAGTACCCGACCAGAATTGAATGGAACTTTGTCCAAAATGAAAACCTGCGGCATCAGTTTGAAGTCGTGCGACAGCGGGATCGTAGGTAATCTGCTCTGCATTGCATAAACCTGAATAAATATGGAGCGGTTTGACAGGTGTTGGTATTCGGATACCGACATATCCATTCCATGAGGTAAAGCCCGGAGGGTCACAAAAATTTCCATTAGGAAAACCCGGGGAATTATAAAGCCAACCTGGAGGCGGTGGCTGTGACTTTGCTTGATAGTTTGTCATAATTGCAATTGCAAAAATTATTGCAATGCTAAGATGGTGGGTTAATATAAACCGTCTGCGGTCTGCGGTCTGCGGTCTGCGGTCTGCGGTCTGCGGTCTGCGGAAACCGCGCTAACAAAGTGTTTCATAAAAACTCCAGAAAAAAATGGAAATAAAAAAAAATATACCGACACTATTTAATCAAGTAGTAAATTTAGTATATCTGAGCAAAAGTATTCATGGTATTAAGAAGAATAAAAAATAACCCTGAAAAAGTAAATTACTACTGCCACGCAATGGGAAATGACTGTGGATTTCCTACTACCCAATCTATTTGTGGTGTTCCGTACGGCCCGCCGCTATATCCTTCGGGACGATCTCTCCATTCGCGAGTGAACCCCAGTCGCATTGGAATAATATGGAGATATAACTGCGGTTTATCTGATAAGGAAATTCCAAATTTAGCGGCATACTCAGCTATATTAACAGATATTTGCGAGTTAGTTATTGTACCTCCGCTAATTTCAAAATACCTTTTTGTTTTATCACCATTTGGAAATACCATTTTATCGTTGTTTGGGGTATATGCTATGAAACCATTCGGGTTTCCTTGCCATGGCTGAACTATAGTTCCATTTTTAGGCAATTCGCTTATATCCAAAGGTGTATGTGTTGAAATAATTGCAACATATCCAACTGACAGCATTGATTGTACGGTCGAAATTGGGGCTTTAACTTCTATTGTAAATTGAGACTGCCAGTTATAGGAAGTGTCATAATTTCCTCCAATTGGATACGGTGTAAGACGTTGTAATGCAGAAACATCGGCATCTATAACACTCACTAAAGCAGGTGGCTCAGCAAGGCAAACAGTCTCATATTCCCATGTTTGACCAAAAGGGTTTACATCAGTCCATACTAATGAAACACTGTCTCGACCATTGTGAACTAAGGAATTAACTGTAATTGAATCGAAACCCGAATGGGTAAATTGTATAGAATATGTACCAGACTCAATTCCTCTCAGTATCCACCTCCCCGTACTATCGGTAATGGCGGAAATCTGTGTCCCCAACAATTTGACAAGTGTTCCAGCGCAATTAGATGCGTTATTTGAAGGTGATAATTGATCCTTATGCCAGCTTGAATCACGATGATATGTATAAAGCAGACATCTTCCTGAAAGAATTCCATCTCCTTTTTGCAGAACGACAGGTTTTGTTGATATGCTGTTTTCGGAGCAACTATTACTGCCCAAAATAGTAATAAGGCACATGATGAATAGAAATAAACTTTTCATAATTTTCTCTCCTATAAATTAGTGGATAACAATCATTTTTTTAGATGCTAAAATTTTACCTTGTATAATAATAGAATAGGTATATACACCTGTTCCTAATTCTTGAGCATTAATCGTAATTTGCGTCGGGAATCCTTTTATTAATGCCACTCTTTTTAGAATCGGAGTTTGAGATAATGGGACTATTACTAATTCTGCATCTCCTAAAACATTTAAAGTCCAGTCAAGAACTGTGTTAATTGTCAAGCATTTTTTTTGTGATTGAGTATTCAGAGTCAAAGCGAGTATTATAACTGAGTACAGCATAAATTTGTCGTACGAGCTTATGAGCGACAGCAAGGATTGCAGATTTTTTAGACTTTCCCTTCGCAACGAGTCGTAGATAAAGTTCTTTACATTGTTTGTTCCATCGCAGAGCAGACATTGCACACATATAGAGTTGGCTACGGAGCCATGTGACACCATAGTGGGAAAGTATTTAAAGTCGAGTCAGTTGTTACAACTGACTTCAAGTATATGCCAAATAAAAAGTTACAGTGAAAATCGGTTGTAACAACCGACCGGACTGGGAAGCATCGGGTTATACCAAAATAGATTAAGAAGT
>JAFDZU010000080.1 GCA_018266765.1 Bacteroidota bacterium | reverse complement strand
CTTTGAAATTCTGCGTAAGGTGAGCTGTTAATAATTTTCTCTGTGTGTGAGCTAAATTGTGAGTAATCAATGCTTGCCCCGAGTGAATATCTACTTGCTTTATCAAGAATAAAAACGCCATTCGCTGAAATATGAAACCCCGCTCCTTTATCAAACGAATATCGTGATTTCCCGACGTTGGTAGTGTCCAAGTTTGGATTACTGAAATTAAACGTGCCCGAATGAATCGGAAGTATATACCCGCCTGAAACACCAACCCAGATCGTCGGTTCACCGGCAAAAGCAGTGGCATTTGCCAAGAGCAAAACAAGCATAAAAGTTATTAGTTTCATAGCTTTTACTCGGTTTAAATACGGATAATACGTTATTTGATATTATTCTGAAAATCTCATTAGTAATCGTTGTTGTAGGGCAATATGTCATTAATTTCCAACATCTTTATATATTCAATGTCGGCTCAAGTGTTTGCAGTGGTGTGTCGCCGGGATAAAATACACGCTCTAAAAATAACCCCGATGGCGGTGCAGTAAGTTTTGCCGGAATATCTGATTTTACCATTAAAAATTTTTCAACTTCCTTAATTGACAATTTGCCGCGACCTACTTCAGCAATCGTTCCTACCAATCGGCGCACTAAATTCCAAATAAAATGAGAACCTGTAATTCGTATTACAATAAGATGGTTATGTTCTTGTAAAAGTATTTGGTCAATTTTAACTTTCGTGGATTTTTGTTCAGGGTCATCGGCTGTGAATGACCAAAATCATGCATTCCTTCAAATAGCTCTGCTGTTTGTTTCATTGCATCAAGATTTAAACGGTCTTTAATCCACCACACCGAGCGTTTGCCAAAAGCGGTGCGGCGGCGTGAAATCTGATATAAATAACTGCGAGCAATTGCATCGTGCCGTGCATGAAATTGCCGAGATGCTTTTTCTATTTCCACAAGATTAATATCAGCCGGAAGTAAGTCGTTTGTTTTCATTCGGATAATTTCGGGTGCGAACATTGTTTGTACGTCCAAATGTGCTACTTGTGCAATCGCATGAACACCCGCATCTGTTCTGCCCGAACCGTAGAGTTCAAAAGCATCAGTATTAAAAACTTGCTTCATTGCTCCGATGAGTTCACCCTGTACAGTGCGAGCATTTTTCTGTGCCTGCCAACCTGAAAACCGTGTACCTTCATATTCAATAAATACTTTAAAACGAGCCATTGTGTTTGGAATATTGCTAAAATTTGGAAAAAGATTCTTTTATGCAGTTTTCAACGGAATTGAAAATTGCACAGTAGTTTTGACGTGTGGAACAGAATCAATCGAAAATTCTCCGCCGTGAATTTCCACGAGCCGTTTGGCAATGATTAGTCCGAATCCTCCGCCTTGCTGTTCGTACATTCTTCGGTCGAATTGCATATATCCGCCAATAGAAGCAATTTCTTCCGGTTTCATTCCACGTCCGCCGTCGGTTATTGTAATTTGATAGAATCCTTCGTTTTGTTTTCCTCTAACTTCGATGAATGAACCTTCCGGTGAAAATTTGAATGCATTGTCTATGAGTTCAATAATAATTTTATGAAGATGTTCCTGATTAATCTTTACATCACCTCCTCCACATTGTAGCTGTAAGTCTGCTTTTCGGTTGTAATCTGCAGCTTTGCTTACCGATGCAGATTCAATAACAACATGCGCTTCGGGTGTAAGTCCATTTCTCATCATCTTAATCGCTTCGTCATCTCCCAAAAATAAATCAAGCTGTGCATAAAGCAGATAATTCTGCATCAGATGGTAGAGTCGGTCGCCGGATTTCCGTATAATTCCAAGCATTTCTATGATTTCTTCTTTTGAGAGCATATCAAACATTTGAATTAATAATTCGGACGGGCCTAAAATCCCGTTGAGAGGTGTCATCAGTTCGTGAGGAAGTGCATAGATAACATTTCGGCGGAGAGTTTCAAGTTTTTCTTCTGCTTCTTGGGCTTGTCTTGCTTGCTTTTCTAATCGAGTATTGACCGCACCCACAAGTTCATCAAGTGTAAAGGGCTTCGTTAGGTAATCATCTGCTCCCATGTCCATTCCCATACGAACACTCGACCTGTCAACCTTTGCAGTAAGAAAAATAAAAGGAATATTTGCTGTCGTTGGTTCTTGGCGAAGCCGAAAAATAACTCCGTATCCGTCAACATTTGGCATCATAACATCACAAAGAATCAAGTCCGGTTTTTCGGATAAAGCTTTTTCAATTCCGATTTCTCCATCTTCGGCCGTAATAGTCAGAAATCCTTGATCTTCGAGTAGTAATGCCGCCCCTGAGCGAATATATTCTTCGTCTTCGATAATGAGAATCTTTTTCATCAATATATCCTAAGCATGATAATTAATTGTTAAAGACCTAAAAATTACGGATTATTATGATAATTAGACCGTAATATGTTTTAGGTTAAGCTACAAAATAATGAAAAGAATCACATACCGTATTGAAAAATCTCATAATACCAATTTTTTCGGGAATTAACCGTAGTTTTGTACTACTACGAAAGGGATGATACATAGTCCACTTTTTCCAATATTCTCTACGAAAGGAACTATTATGTTTTTTCAACATATTTATGAAAAAGGTCTTGCACAATCAAGCTATATTATTGGATGTCAGAAGACGGGAACAGCAATGGTTATTGACCCCAAACGTGATATTGACACGTATTTGACAATAGCTAAACAAGAAAAACTGACAATTACTCATGTGACTGAAACTCATATTCATGCTGATTTTTTAAGTGGTGCACGTGAACTCGCCGCCGCTACCCAAGCCAAACTTCTTCTTTCGGATGAAGGCGGAGAAGAATGGCAATATCAATTCCCACATACTCCTCTCTACGATGGCAGTACGTTCATGGTTGGCAATTTAAAAATAGAAGTAATGCACACACCCGGGCACACACCTGAGCATATTTGCTTTTTGCTCACCGATACTCCCGCCTCAGATAAGCCGGTTATGTTCTTTTCGGGTGATTTTGTATTCGTTGGCGATGTGGGCAGACCCGACTTACTCGAAAAAGCCGCAGGAGTAGTCGGAACAATGGAAATTGGCGCACGACAAATGTTTCATTCTCTCAAACGCTTCAAACAATTGCCTGATTATGTCCAGTTATGGAGCGGACATGGCGCAGGGTCTGCGTGCGGTAAAGCTCTCGGAGCAGTTCCGAGCAGTACTGTCGGCTACGAGAAAATATCAAATGTTGCATTACTCATCGAAGACGAGGATGAATTCGTAACTGCACTCTTGGACGGGCAACCCGAGCCGCCCAAATATTTTGCTAAAATGAAGGAACTTAATAGAATCGGTGCACCAATTTTAGGTGAAGGGTTTTTCCCTCATCGCCTTTCAGCTGAAGAATTTGATACCGCGATGCGAAGCGGTATGGCAATAATTGATACTCGCAATAAATTTGTATTTGCAGACGGACATGTG
The DNA here is from genome assembly GCA_018266765.1 of Bacteroidota bacterium. Lineage (GTDB taxonomy): Bacteria > Bacteroidota > Ignavibacteria > Kapaibacteriales > UBA961 > JADJXV01. The sequence continues at coordinate 15,222 of JAFDZU010000080.1, read as the reverse complement.
CCCGGCTCTCTTAATATCCAAGACAATAACTCATTGAGTACATGGGCAGGTTGGATGATACGCTACGACAAGCCATTTATTATTATTGCCTCCGAAAAATCTATTGCCGAAATCACCAAAAAGCTCATTCGTATCGGTCTCGATAGTATCTACGGGTATTTACCTGATATTGAAGAATGGACTGCTCTCGGTGGCGAACTCGAATCATTGCGCCAAATTAATGTTCATGAACTTGCACATCGAATTAATGAGAATAATTTTACCATCATAGATGTTCGCGCAACAAGCGAATATAACGGCGGGCATATTGCAGGAGCAAAACATATTCACGGAGGATACATAGAAAACCGTTTGGACGAAGTGCCTCGCACCGGAACGGTTATAGTTCAATGTGCAGGTGGAGACCGTTCGAGTATTGCAAGCAGTGTTTTGCTTCGCGAAGGAATTACCAATATTTATAATCTTATCGGTGGTATCGGCGCATGGAAAGAAGCAGGATTCCCAATTGTAAATGATTGATTCTCTCTGTAGATTTCTCACAAAAAAAGTAACACATTGCCCCAACAAATCGAACTAAAGCTCAGTCCTCGCGATGCACACAACGACACAGCCGTCCGCCGTGCCGCCGCTGTGATATGCGGTGTGGAACAAAGTGCAATTACATCTTTTCGCCTAATAAAACGCTCGATAGATGCTCGCAGTCGAACTCCAATGATTGTTCTGCTTGTTGAGGTGTTTATTAATGAAACTCCAACGCCTGAAAGCCCGCACCTATTCGCTCCAATTTCCCCGAAACGTAATAGAAAAGTTATTATAGTGGGTGCGGGGCCTGCCGGATATTTTGCCGCACTCGAACTGCTCATGCTTGGTATTACTCCGATTGTATTTGAGCGTGGAAAGGATGCTCGCTCTCGTCGCCGTGACCTTCGGGCAATTCAGCAGTTTGGTGAAGTAAACCCTCATTCTAACTACTGTTTCGGCGAAGGTGGTGCAGGAACATATTCCGACGGTAAACTCTATACAAGTTCGTCAAAACGCGGAAATATCAATCGAGTTTTGGAACTATTGGTAGAGCATGGCGCACCTTCGGATATTTTAATTGATGCACATCCGCATATCGGCTCGAACAAACTGCCGATAGTCGTCCAAAATATCCGCCAAACAATCTTAGAGCATGGTGGAGAAATTCATTTTGATTCGTTCGTATCGGATTTTATTCTGAAAGAGAATGCAATCAAAGGTGTTATTGTCAATACTAAAGATGAGCATTTTGCTGATGCGGTGATTCTTGCCACAGGACATTCCGCACGTGATATTTTTGAGCTATTGAAACGGAAGAATATAACTATCGAGCCCAAACCGTTTGCCCTTGGGGTGCGAGTAGAACATCCGCAAGCACTCATTGACGAGATTCAATATCGCCAGAGAATTCGTGATGAATTTCTTCCTGCGTCGAGCTACAAACTTGTGTGTCAGGTGCAGGCGCGAGGGGTATTTTCGTTTTGTATGTGTCCGGGCGGGTTAATTGTTCCGGCGGCTACGGGGGCAGGGGAGATTGTGGTCAATGGAATGTCTATGTCACGGCGAGATTCTCCGTTTGCAAATTCGGGAGTTGTGGTTGCTGTCGAACCCGAAGACCTCACAGAATATCAAAAACATGGAACACTTGCCGGACTTGAGTTTCAGCGAAGTATCGAACAGCGTGTTTTCCGAGCGGGCAATGGTTCACAGCAAGCACCGGCGCAACGTCTGACGGATTTTGTGGCGAATAAACCTTCGGCTTCCCTCCCGCACACTTCCTATATTCCGGGGATATATTCGGCGAATCTCCACGAACTTTTGCCGAAAAATCTTGCCTCGCGGCTACAAGTTGCGTTTGGTGAATTTAACATAAAAATGAAGGGCTATCTCACGAACGAAGCAATAGCCGTAGCAACTGAATCTCGTACAAGTTCACCGGTGAAAATCCCACGTCATAAAGAATCGTTTGAGCATGTACTTATCGAAAATCTATATCCTTGCGGCGAAGGTGCGGGCTATGCAGGTGGGATAATGTCGGCGGCATTAGACGGACAGAATGTAGCGCGGGCAATTGCACAGAAGAAAAACAACTAACTCGTTGTTTCTGGAATCGTTAAAATGTTTTTTCTGCGCATTTAAAATCCTCCTTTTAGAATTCCCAATACTTTCTGTAACTATAAAATTGTCTGCGGAGAACGAAAATACGCCTGTTGTGAATGTGCTGTAATAGGTTCAGTGTTCTTCTTCGTCCGCAGGTTTATCGGTCGTTCCGGTCGAGCTTTGTGGGACAGATACACTCTTTGCCAAGCTATAGCTGAGCTTTGGCTAGTGCGGCTTGGCAATATGTGTGGCTGTAACGGTGGGTCATTTTTTAGTTTCAATTAAATGTCTCAATTCTTCCTTACTCGGAAGTACAGTTTTGTATCTACTCGCAAAAATATGTTCGTTGTTTTCAGGCAGAGTATATTCCACAACTGCTTCGTTTTTGTTTTGACAGAGGACAATCCCAATGGTCTTGTTTTCATCATCTCATCTAATTTCACGGTCGTAGTAGTTAACATACATTTGCATTTGTCCAAGGTCTTGGTGTTTAAGTTCTCCAATTTTTAGGTCTATCAATACAAAACACTTTAAGAACCTATTATAAAATACCAAGTCTATCCAAAAATGCTTGTCATTGAAAGAAATCCTTTTTTGTCGGGCAACATAAGTAAATCCATTTCCTAACTCCAATAAAAAATGTTCAAGTTTATCTATGAGTTCCTGTTCTAATTGACTTTCTGAATATGTGGAGTGTTCAGGTAAACCTAAAAATTCTAAAATGTATGGGTCTTTTACAGCATCTTTCGGTTTTTCGAGTATTAGACCTTTTTCTGAAAGTTCTTTTACTTTGTCTTTGTCCCGACTTAAAACAAGACGGGTGTAAAGTGCAGAATTATATTGACGTTCTAATTCTCTAACGCTCCAATTGTTTTTTACCGCTTCTATTTCATAAAACTTTCGTTCGCTTTCATCATCAATTCGCATTAGTTTCAGGTAGTGCGACCAGCTCAATTTGAAATCAACAGATAGTCTCTGCTGATTTGCATTTTCAGATTTAACAGACAGTGTCTGCTGTTTTTGATACGATAGATAAAAGCTTCTCATTTGCTGAATATTTGTAACTGAAAAACCTTTGCCAAATTCTGATGTTAAAACTTTTGACAAATCTCGTAAAAGACTTTTTCCATAGTCAGCTCTGTCTTTACCATTTTGTTCTTCTTCTACAATCTTTCTTCCGATTTCAAAGTAAGTTGTCACCATTGTTTGGTTAATGGTAAGCACTACATTGTTTCTTGCCGATTGTAACAAATCGACAATTTGGGACAAGAACTTTGTATTTAACAACTTATTTGTCATACATCTCTATTAGGTCACCCATAAAATGTTTGGTACTCTCTTTTATCAAATCGTATGTTAAAACAGACTTTCCATTTAGCCTTTGGTTGTTTTCAAAAGGATTAATATCGGAAAGGATTTCTATCTTTGCTGTTCTTTTCGAGGCGTCAAAAGTTGGATGATATGTTTGGTCTGTTCTGTTGTCATAGCATTACCGCTAACATTCTGCGGCTACAAATCTGTTGCGGCTTTTGGAACACTTTATTTCCCATTACCGAAAAATGAATTTATGAAAATTATTTTTTCCACTAACACTAAATTAGCAATTAGATTATAGCCGTTGTTAACAGAAGTTTTAATTTAAACCCAACTGAGTTTTTGTTTGATAGTTTTTTCAACGTATTTTTTTGCTTCTTCCAAATCTAAACTTATATGAAAAGGATACACCATTTTATTAAATACGGGACAATTATTATAAACTGCGTACTGTTCACCGTTTTCGTCTAATTCCTTAACCTGACCTTCATTATATCCTTCGTCTAGATCATAAAAGAAATCGTAATTAAATTTATAGATTTGGACTGTCATCGGTTTTATATTGTCATACAACCATTGAGCTTCTAAAACTTTTTTTTGAGATTTTTTTGACATAACAATGTGTTCACACGGTTCAAAAAATGTCCGCTAACTTCTGTATAAGAATGATACCCATTATCTATCATCGCAAATTACAAATAAATGTATAACCAACCATTTAAAATCCCCCCAAAAAAAACAACTGTTTTTACCGTCCGATTCTCCCCAATGAATTACCTGCACCCACACCGATTATGGTGTCGTAGCCGCCATAATCAAACTCACGATAATACACCAAACCAATGAATGTATGAGGCGATGCATTCGTATTCCCCTCGAATTCTTCGTAGGAAATCTTCTCAAATTTATGAGTGTCGTTGTTGTATTTTCCAGTTCCGTAGAGATAATTTTGCCGTCCGCGGCGCACCCATTGGCGTAATTTATAAAGCCGTTCGTGTTCATCATAATACATTTGCCAATTACCGTCAGGATTCCATGAATTGAACGAACCCGCCACAAAAACATCCTCATCCGAAGGACGACTTTCGGGGTCGAGAATAAATTCAACCAGCACATAATCATCATCATACAAAGAAGTAAACCGAGTAGTCATTGCGCCGTCGTCGGCACGATATAAATATCCGCCATTGCGTCGTAAATCTGCAAATGGTAATCGTATAGGTGCAGTTCCCCGAGGAAATAACGCAAGATTATTCATATCTAAAATTCGATAATCATTCTCGGCGGGCAATTTCTCGGCTCGAAACCGTTTGCCGAGTCCGCCAAATCCCGAAACCATTGTGCGTGGCGGATATTTCCGGTAGTCGTTCGACTGTTCGAATGATGATATTTGCGAAATAGTGATTGGTTCGTACCAGCGGTTATTGCGATAAAGAACGACGGTTTGTACTTGATTATCCATAACACCCTGAATTGTCTGCACTTGCGCCTCGACCGTAAAAGCCGAAATACCGACTTTCATATCCGGCTCGTACAAATCACCATACACATCAACAGCACATTCTGCCGCAGGGTCAACCATAAAAAAACGCGCTTCGACAAATACAACACCATCATTGGAATAATCATAAAACTTAGCTTTCCAGTTTCCGCCAACCTTGAAACTTACTTGGGAATTAGGAACAGAAAGCGAGCCGCGATAGGTGTAATATCGCGATGAAGCAGGTGCACTTCGCCAGTCAATATTACTTGTTCGAAGGGTGATTTCATTCAAAAAAACGTTATTGTCCTCGCTCCAATCAGCAGAACAATGCACAAAAATCGCATAGAGTGACGGTGGCAAATTGGATTGAATATCCATTTCAATCGTAACGGATTTTTCGCCGAATGTCGGGCTGACTGTTGACTTTCGTGTGGGCTGACTCAGCACTGCAATCGGCGGCAATGATTCATCCGAACCACCATACACACGTATCAAACGCACTTGTGGTGGAATTTTGGTAAGGTCGCTTTCTTGTGCTCTAGTAGAAGGAATAATTGCACACAACAAAATCCAACTAATTAGCAATATACGCCTTATAGCGATATTTGAAGTACAACGGGACAATGATCTGAACCTTCCTGATTGGTGTGATGAATACAACTCTCGACCTTCGCCGTTAAATCTTCCGTTACCCAATGATAATCAATTCTCCAGCCGACATTACGCGGACGCGAAAGCTGTTGCATACTCCACCACGTATAATTATCACCTTCTTTATTGAACATTCTGAATGTATCAACATACTTTTTCTCTAAGAGCCAGTCAAGTTTTACGCGCTCAATTACCATAAAACCCGAAGTCATCAGATTTTCCTTCGGTCTTGCCAAATCTATTGCATAATGGGCTGTATTATAGTCGCCACAGACAACAAGTTTACGTCCTTTTTTGCGTAATTGCTCACAATATCCAAAAAATGCGTCGTAAAAATCAAGTTTATATTGCAGTCTGCCTTCGTTCATTCCACCGTTTGGGAAATAGACATTAATGAGAATAAATTCCCCGAAATCGGTTGCCATAATTCGCCCTTCACCGTCGAATCGTTCTATACCGATATGTTTAAACGTTGTTTCGGGTTTTATTTTGGTGAAAGTTGCCACACCCGAATACCCCTTTTTTACCGAACAAGAATGATAGAATGCTTCGTAGCCCGCAGGCGCACGCAATTCGGGAGCAATCTGTTCCATATCCGCTTTAGTTTCTTGTACGCACAGCACGTCGGGTTGTTCGCGTTCGATATATTCAAAAAAACCTTTTTTGTGAATCGCTCGAATCCCATTGATATTCCATGTAATTATTTTCATAGCGTGTTATTATTTTTGGAGAATCGTTGATAATTTTTTGATGCAGTGAGGAAACTGATAGTCAGTGCCCGCAGTTCATTCTTCAAAAATACAGAAACAATAGGTGGATTCCAAGAATGAAGGGGCAATATCATTATGATAGGAATGACTTTGCAAACCCAAACAAAGTTCTGATATAAACTGTATTTATGGAGATTTTATCTTGCGGTCAAAAAGTTGTAACCAAATTTATATACCTTGCCGTGCTGAATTCATTTTAAGTATAATGGATGCGCCTTTTCTTGTTGTCGTTTCGGGGAATATTTGTAGTTTCGCTGAAAGAAAATAACGGAAAACTGAAATTGTGAGAAAACTTCCTCCTATTTACATATTTTGGTAGATAGAAGGAAGTTTTTGAACGAAATAGTTTCCTCTATACACAAGTTATGGCAAGTTTACAGCACCGACAAAGCAACTATAATTTTACATTTTATATGAACGTACAAGGATAAATCAAAGAGTATTTTAATAGTCAACCAAAACTTGCGACTTGGTTATTCAATGATTGAAGTTAGAAGCCCAAAAGACTATAAAGAAAGTCTGCAAACAATAGCTCTCCACCTGCAATACTATATAATTTCGCAAACGCAATCAAAGGATATTTCTGCTGTGAATACTATGCGTGTAAGCTGTTAGAGATACTACAAACGATGGTGTTGTTAATTTCCGTTGAATGTAAATTACGGGTAGTAACGATGTCGTTTGATTATTTCTCCTGCTTAAAAACCGTATTTTTGCACACATAGATAGTCTATTCCATCATTTTTCATTAGGTAAGCCGCATATGCAACCACTTCTTTTACTTCATGGTGCGCTTGGTGCGAGTGCTCAATTTAGAAATCTTACTTCTCTGCTTTCAAATAATTTTGATATTCACACTCTCGACTTTGAAGGGCATGGGAATACTATCTCTTCATCTCCAAGACCTTTTCGGATAGAACATTTTACCGAGAATGTTGTGAACTATCTTGATACTCATTCTCTTACTTCATGCGATATTATGGGCTACAGTATGGGCGGATATGTTGCGCTTCATCTTGCATCAATCCAGCCGGAACGGATAAAAAGAATACTCACCTTAGCCACAAAATTTCGCTGGAATCCCGAAACATCAGCCAAAGAAGCGGGCTATTTGGATTCCGACAAAATAGAAGTAAAAGTTCCGAAATACGCTGAGTTTTTGCGCTCGCTTCATGGTGATTTGTGGCGCGATAACCTGCAAGCAACACGTGAAATGATGATTCATTTAGGCAATAATCCTCTGCTCACTCCGACAGTTTTTTCAGGGATTCCACACCGAGTTCGTATCGCACTTGGCGACCGCGACGCAATGGTGACAATCGAAGAAACTATCGAAGTATATAAGGTACTACCAAACGGAGAATTTCAGATATTCCCCCAAACTCCTCACCCGCTCGAAAAAGTACGAACCGAAATGTTTGCCGGTGCAATTCTGGATTTCTTTGAGGAAAAAATGAAGTAATTATTCTTTTGGCTTCCTCGATACCTTCACCGCTTCAAAAACTGCAATTCCTGCGGCTACACTTACATTTAGTGAATGTTTTACACCGTACATCGGAATTTCGAGTGCGCCGTCACACGCAGAAACAACTTCCGATTCAATCCCAACAAGTTCGTTTCCGAGAACCAATGCAAGCGGGAAATCCTCAGCCGTTAGCGAATCATAACTTCTACTTGAATCAGTAATTTCTACTGCAAACACTTTCCATCCGTTCTGTTGCAAATCAGCTACCGCTTTCGAAGCATTCGATTCGTATCGCCACGGCACGGTATCAACGGCTCCGAGTGCGGTTTTTTCAATCTCAATACGTGGCGGCGCAGGCGTATAGCCACAAAGAATTATCTCCGAAACAAGCGCGGCATCAGCCGTTCTAAAAATTGAACCCACATTATACAAACTGCGAATATTATCCAATACAAGTACGACGGGATGGCGTTTACTCGCAATTGCGTGTTCGGGAGTGAGACGTTTGGGGAGGATTTCTGCATGAGAAAGTTTTTTCATAAATAGAATTGAACCATAGACGTTTTTGGGGACGGGATAACAGAAACTTTCACAAAAATACAGGTTTCAATCTAATCATTCTGTATTTCACAATGGAAAGTTCTGCCGAAAAACGTAGTTTTGAACCTAATCATATTGATTACATCCACTCACATTGAGGAACAAGTCCATGAAACGCCGTGTATTTATTCAAACACTTCTTGCAACTGCCGGCGGAATTGGCGGAGCACTATCGTTACTTGCTGATGATTCCGTCAAGAACTCACGTCCAAGTCCGTTTAGAATAGAGAAATTCTCTCCTAATCAATCTGTCAGGTTTTTTATTTTGGGAGATTGGGGTGCCGGAGGTAAACTCCAACGTCAAGTAGCCGGTGCAATGCTCCAAAAAGCACAATTAGAGCATCCCGAATTTGTAGTTTCTGTTGGTGATAATTTTTATCCGAGTGGAGTGAAATCTGCCGACGACAATCAATTCAAAACAAAGTTTGAAGATGTATATGTCGGTAAAGAGCTTGAAATTCCGTGGTATGTTGCCTTGGGCAATCATGATTATCGTTGGAATCCCGAAGGTCAGGTTGATTATAGCATGAAAAACCACCGTTGGATTATGCCATTCCGTTATTTTAAATTTACCAAAGAAATTGATTCATTTGCAATTGAATTTTTTATACTCGACACCGACAGTATGAAGCAAGGCAAAGCAGACGAACAGCTTACGTGGCTCGAACAAGAGCTTTCACAATCAAAGGCACATTGGAAAATAGTCATAGGTCACCACCCAATTCGCAGTTACGGAGCGCATGGCGAGGAAAAAGTAATGCTCCAATCCGTAAGACCATTGCTTGATAAATACGGTGTACAGCTTTATTTATGCGGACACGAACATGATTTGCAATGTATCAAAAATCCTGCTGATAAATTTACATGTATTATCTCCGGCGGTGGCGGCGGTTCACGGAGTACAAGCTATGGAGATTATACATTGTTTGCGGCATGTAATGGCGGGTTTAGTTATGCGGTAGCAACCAAAGACAAGGTTTATTTTGAGTGGCTTAATCCCAAATCTGAAGTATTGTTTGCGCACTCGGTCGCCCATTTTTAGGAGAATTATTAGGTTCACACGCAAGTTCAATTCTGTCAAGTCAGTTTTTAAAACTGACTTTCAATTGTTTACCAAATTTAAAGCTATGAAGAAGGTCGGTTGTAACAAGCCAACCTAAATATAAAAAAAAGCCCACGAACTACTCGCGGGCTTAAATCTATGTGACCTATGTTTCTATGTGGTTCAAATAACTACCGACTAACCATCATCGGCTTGACAACTGCGCCTTTGGCTGTGCGAATGCTCACAAAGTAGAGTCCACTGGCTAAATTTCCCTATCCGTTCGGATGTTACAACTGACAAGACGAGTAAATTAGGGCTAACTTTATTCAGCATGCCACCAACGTTCTTTGTAGAGTAAATTTTTACCGAATGGATTGAGATAATCTATAAATATTTCAACTATACTTGGCTTTTGTTTAACGTTTCCTTGGTTGATTTTCATATCACTATCCATCCCACTCGTGCCGCAGAAACTGGGGTTGATTCCCCAAAAACGCAAAAAACTATCCTCATCTCTTAGACTTTTTTTCACAGAGGCATTACTTCTGACAATTTTCAATTTAGAATACGCCTTTTCAAAATATTTCATATCATCATTAAAAACAAAATGCTCCATATAAAAAGGAATTCTTATTCTCGAATAGATTAATTCATCAAGTAAAATTATTAGATTCTGATATGTTGTATTGTCTGTTACTGTAACGTAGAATATAAGCTGGTGAACATTTGGCAATAATCCAATACGTCGAACCGAATCCAAAATATTCGGAATTTTTGGGCTGTTTATTGATACCGAAAAACTTGATTCTATAGTCTTAAAATTGTTTTTTACCTTCACAACTATAGTATCACCATCTAAGTCAAGCTGGATAATCTTTAAGAAATCTATCTGGGATATTGAAGCAACTTTTTTATTCTTTACCGAAGGATGGGCTATTTTTTGCCAAACTGAATCGTGAATAAATCCTGTACATTCACGAATTATCCACGGAGAAGAATAGTCGTCAATTGAAGGATTAATTAAAGATCTATACATTTGCATACATGTTGGGTGAGCGTAGTCATATACCTGTATTGCTTCTTTACTAAAAGTCATCATCCGCAGTACCACAGACGAAACTATAATTAGAACTAAAAATAGAATTTCTGCAATGATAATTGATAACGGGTATTTTCTCTTTTTGAGATTCATATTGTACAAAATAATTTTCGTCAAGTTATTTGTTATTTTCAGCTCACGGTCAATAATCAACAAAAATAAGAAGTTATCAACAATATACGGTGTAAAAGTCAATGCAATTGCGAAAACTTGGTTGTGCGTTGCTCATTTCTCCTCTGCAATTCAAAAGAAAACAAATACCTCCGAGCGAAGTATCCACTATTATTTAATCATAGCATAGTTTGACGTTCAAAACTCAGAGAAAATCCGTAGTTTTGGGGAAGATTTTTGGCTCAATTCCAACACTTTAATATTTTCTTATGCGGCGTTGTTTCTTTGTAGTATTGATGTTTATTCCTCTGCTTTCATTCGGTCAGGGAGTTATCACGGGAATAATTACCGATGCCGCCACCAAAAAACCGGTGAAATCGGTGACGATACGGATGCCCGGAACATACTACGGCGCAATAAGCGACGCATCAGGTAAATACACTATCCGCAAGATTACAGCAGGCAAAAACTACACACTCGAAATTTCCTTTATCGGTTATAAAAAAATCCAAAAGACCGGAATTGCTATTGAGTCCGGCGATACGCTTGTTCTGAATTTCGCGCTCAAAGAATCAGTCGTTGCGCTCGATAAAGATGTGGTGGTTATTGGCGAACGTCCGCTTGTAGATGTAGAAGAAACGCAGTCGTATCATGCAGTTGGGCGCGAAAGTATCAATCAAATGGCGGCTCAAAATATAACGGATGTAGTTGTTCAGCAGTCGGGTGTTGTTACTCAAAACAACGAGATATTTATTCGTGGAGGTCGTGGCTACGAAGCGGCATATCTCCTCGATGGTGTTTCTATTCAAGACCCTCTTGCCGGGACAGGTTACGGAATGCAGCTTTCGGCGGATGCCCTCCAAGAAGTAGAAGTAATTACGGGTGGATTCAATCCCGAATACGGACAAGCTACGTCGGGCGTGGTCAATATCAAAACTCGCGAAGGAACAGAAAAGTTTTTCGGTTCGGCAAGTTATCGGCGAGGTCAGCGAACATTTGCACGTAATCTTTATGACCGCGATACAAATTCGGGTTTTGCTACTGATATTATAGAATTATCTGTTTCGGGGCCGGAGCCAATCAGCTCTAAAATTCTTCCAGCTTTGGGAATTGACATTCCGGGGAAAATAGGTATTTTTCTTAATTTCAACGGTAATTTTTCGGATAATCTTACTCCTTCGTTTGCTCGTACCAACGTTCAATCTTCGCTTATTCCTTCGATATTCAGCCAACGCCAAGACAATTCAGCGAGTATGCTCGGCAAACTTTCATGGGTTATCAATCCTTCGATGAAAATGCTTTATAGTTATTCGCGTAATATTTCGCTGAATCAAGATTCGCGAAGCGTGCAGACGAACCTTGAATATGTTGCGCCTCGTCCGGGCTATCAGTATGAATTCCAAGGACATTTCGACGGCGCACTCAGCTACGGAACCGATCAGCAACTCCAATCGCTGACGTGGATTCATTCACTCGGCGCATCTGCTCTCTACGAAGTACGAGTTTCGAATCTTTATACGCATTTGAAAGTAGATGCCAACGGCAAAAACTTCCCCGACTACCGCGAGCCGCGCGATGTTCCCAAAATCCCTGCTGAATATTACAACACAAACGACACAAATCGCCTCGGAATTATTCCCGGTGATGGCTTCTTCGACACAGGAAACGGTAATTTTTGGCGCGAACATTACATAGACGAATGGACTCTCAAAGGTGATTATACAAGCTATCTTTCCGAGAAAAATCGAATTAAAACAGGTGTCGAAGTTCGATTGCAGGAAATGCAACAAGCAGAAATTTATCAGCCGTGGCTCGGGCCCCTCGGACTCAATAATGATGTCTTTAAAGTTAATTCTACGATTGTCGGATTGTACGCACAAAACAATATATCATTCAAGGGATTAGTGTTGAATTACGGATTGCGGCTCGACGCTTGGGCTCCCGGAAAATTAGTAGATGATGCAATCGCTGATACTACGATTGCGACGATTCTTCCGGCTACTCGCCAATCATACATGAGTCATTCATTTGGTTTTTTGGGAAGACAATGGAAAGCTCGAATTAGCCCGCGTTTGGGCGTTTCTCATCCCGTTACGAATAGCCAAACATTGTTTTTCAATTACGGACATTTTAATAAACTTCCGCGCCCGCAGTTTGTGTATGCAAAGCTCACTCCTCAGGCGGCAAACTCCAGTTATCAAAAGTTTGGCAATCCTGATTTAAACCCCGAAACAACTATTTCGTATGAACTTGGCTTGCGGAATTCACTCTCCGAAAACGACGTGTTGACCGTAACTGCATACTACAAGGATATTTTCGATTATGTACAATCGCTGAGAGTTCTTTCGGATAATCCACGTTTTGTGGGCGGCACGTTTACCACGTATAGAAATTCGGATTACTCACGCTCGCGAGGACTCGAAGTAGAATACAAAAAAAGAATTGATGACTGGTTTTCGGGAGTAATTACTGCAACGTACTCGGTAGTTACCGGCAAAAGCGGCTCGGCTGACGAAGGTGCATTAGTTGCTCGCGGACAAGCTACCGAGCGCATTACCGAAGATTTTATGGCATGGGACAGACCATGGCAAATCAATGCAACTGCTAACTTTATCGTAGTTAAGAATAAACCGCTTTTTGGAATTGACGGCTTCGACGACATCAATGCTTTTGTTCGATTTTTCTTTCAATCCGGACAGCGATACACACCACATATCGCATCGCTTGATGCCGAAGCGAAACAGCAAACTTTGGCAAATGGTCGCCCGATTTACAGTGCTGATTACACGAATTTTCTGGGTGGAATTTCGGATAATTGGTGGTGGATAGACCTCAACATCCAGAAAAATGTGAATTGGGGAACGAAACTAAAATTTTCGCTCGAAGTGCAAAATGTATTTGATATTAAAAACTCTACCATTATCAATCCTGTTACCGGACATGCTTATGAATACGGCAACCCGACTTCACTTGCGGATAATGACCCAAAATATCCCGATTTGATTGGCCCGCTTACTCCATATCCGTTCAATCCGGCTCGCTATACTTCGCGACGAAGTGTGAGATTTGGCGTTACAGTTGGGTTTTAATTCGCCGACTTTTGGGCTTTCCAATATTTGCTTCCGTCTATAGCTCGGTTGATATATCCATTCTCGAATAAATCTCGGCGGATGGTTACGTAATCTTCAAATGTAATCCATGTTTGAAGAACGGCATTGATTTCCGGCTCTGTGTATTCCCTGTTTTCCTCAATTTTACTATGAATATAATTCCAGATAAACGGACGTAAGAATCGTTTCTTCTTGGGATAATATTCTACTCTGTTATTGCTATCGAGCAATCGAATTAATTCTTTCGGTATTTCGTTTGTTTCCATATTGTTGCTTAATTTATTAATCTTAAAATAATATATTATTTATCTTGTTGTATCAATTTCAATATCATATTTATTTAATAATCCTAAAATGCCGGAAAAAGAAAATTTTGCTTTCTTTATGCTGTTGGTTTCCGGGTCAATTGAATAGTTGAATGAAGTGCGGAAATCTGCTTTTTCAAGTATAGTCCGTTCAAATAATGCTGAGGTACAATCGCAGTTGTCGAACGTCGCACCCGTAAGGTCGCATTCTGTAAAATCTACTTCCTTGAGTAATGAATCTTTGAATACTATATTGCTCATTTTCGTTCGGTAGAATGATGACATCGTCAGCAAACACGAGTCAAAACTTACCGACAATCCAAATTCATTACAATCCTCAAATCTCAATCCCAACATTTTACAATCTTTGAATTTCACATCGCGGAGAGCAGTCATCACAAGTTTTGCTACACTTATATTGCACCGCACAAACTCACATTCTACAAATTTATATTCACTAAGGTCACATTGTGAAAAATTACAATTGGTAAAAGTGCATTGCTCGTATTCACCGCGAGGGAGAGGGTTTTCAGTAGCATTAATTTTATCGAATGATTCACCATCTACATAAGTCATTGTATGCCTTCTAAGTATAATTAATTTAAAACAATTGGTAAAGAATAGAGCAGTAACGTTTCATTATCGCGGAGGAGCAATCTGTCGTGCTTAAATCCGAGTTTTTCCAAAAGCCGAATAGACTTTGTATTATTGGGAACTGTAACGGCAAGTAAGTGAGCCGTTGTGCTTTTCACATCATTTATAACGGCAGTAGTTGCTTCGAAGGCATATCCTTTGTTTGCAAACTGCGGAAGAAAAGCAAAACCAATATCATAGTGCTCCAAATACTCGCGCTTCATAAATGTAATCACTCCAATCGGCACTTGCTCCGCTGCGTGCAGTTGCACTACCCAATATGTACACATTGGGTTATCCGTAATTTTTTGGATGTACTCGGTTACTTGTGCGTGTGTTTTCGTTTTTCCGTCGCTGATATAGTTCAGCCATTCGGGAGAGTTCACCAGTTCGGCGATGAACTCGTGGTAGGCTTGGGTGAGTATGTGGAGCGATAGGCGTGGAGTTGTGTATGTTTTCATTATTTTTTACCACATAGTTTCATTTTTTTTACCACATAGATACATAGAGCACAT
>JAFDZU010000007.1:23209-59004 GCA_018266765.1 Bacteroidota bacterium | reverse complement strand
ACGGTTATCCCGAACTCACGTTAAGAGAGATAGAAGAAGTGTTTTCATAGAATCTAAGTCATTAGTTATTTTTCCTGAACTTTGGGAATAATCGTAGTAAACTTCGTAAAACTTGGGTCGGGCAATCGGTTTATCGGAATACGAATATAGCCGCCATTCAGCCAAAGTTGCACTTGGTCGCTATAATGTGCGCTCAGCGGTTCACCGGAGTTTCCACCGGGCAGAACAGAATAAACCACCGTGTCTTTCATATCGGCAATGAAGCGCATCGAAGCCCCCAAAACCTGTTCTTTCGGCTGATAAAAATGATATTCGCCATTATTGAGCGTAGTATTATCACCTCCACTTGCAAACGGGCCATTGGTAACTATTTGCTTCATATACGGATTAGCACTAAAAAGATGATTGAGTGTAATTTGATGAATATCTCCGTATTTCCATGAGTGAATATCATTGTTTTTGTAATGGTCTTGGAGCGAGCGCACAGCAAGAACAAAACTGCGAAAGATAATTTCATTTTTATCTTCAATTTCTTTCGTTTTTACATTATCAAACCACGCTGACGAACTGTCGGCACTAAGTAATTCCAAGATTTTACGCGTGGGTAAATTCGCTACAAAGACATATTCACGATAGAGCCGCTCGCCAAGTTCATCTTCAAATGTTTGTCGAAGTAAATTCGTGAGGAATCCCGAATAGATAGCCGGTTGCGGCGACCTTCCGCTGATAATTCCATCCCACTTTTGAAGCATGGTGAATGCTTCCCGTTCCGTTTGTGATAAATACTTTTGTTTCGACTCTATGACGGGTAATGTTCTTTTGAGAAGTGTCCGTGCAAACGGTGAAGTAACATCCATTTGCATAAATTGGGCATCACGAACAGAATATTCATCAAATTCTTGCAGAGTTTCATCCATGCGCTCGGCACGCGATGAGGGCTCCCACAGCGACGAAATAAAAAATGGTAATGACTCGGCAGTTTTGTTGTTCGCGCTCATTAAATATCGCCGTTGAGGATTATAACTTCGCGGTAATTCACTTGACGTATGAAACCCTTGCCATGTAAATTCGGGTAGCCATCCGGGATTAGGAATGTTCGTATTTCCTTTTCCATGAATTGGAATTAAGCCGGCAGGAGCCATGCCGATATTCCCTCTGCGGTCGGTAAAGCTGAAATTCAATGCCGGAACGCACCACAGATTAATTCCTTGCTGAAATTCCTGCCAATTACTTGCTTTGTTTATTCGATACATTGCCAGAATTTCGTCGGATGGCTGTTGGGCAGTCCAACTGAAACTCAAGGCGTATTTCTGTAAAAAGTTATCTGAATGGGAATTGCTCATATCCAATATTTTATCGGAATTAAACGCATGAACATCTGAGATAATTGCCGAGCGTTTGGTAAAGCGAATATCATAAATAAGCGATTCGTCACCTTTTACGTGAATAGTGTCGCGGCGATATTTGAATTTTACACGTTTGCCGTCTTCATTAAAGTAATAATTGGGATTTGAATCTACTTTTTCGACGTAATAATCACAATCATCTGCCATCATATTGGTTATTCCCCATGCAATATTATCGTTGCGTCCAACGATAAACAGCGGAATACCTGCGATAGTCAGTCCTGTAATATTCATCGAAGGAGTAGTCAAATGTGCCTGATACCACCGAGCCGGTAATGACAATGAAAGATGCGGGTCATTTGCCAAAATCGTAGAGCCGGAGCCGCTCGAAGTAGTTTTCATCACCCAAGAATTACTGCCCACACCCGAACCGTTCATTCCCATAAACTTCCGAAGTGATGTGAGGAGTTCAGCAGTAGAATTGAGTACATCATGATTGCGAAGTGTTTGCAATACAGCAGCTTGAGATGCAGATTTAGGAGCTTGAGCAGGAATACTTTTTTTGTCGGAAGGAATAACAAACGGGCCGGAATTAGGATACGAAGGAACAAGTTCGGCGGCGCGAGTATTGCCAAGTTTATCGGCAATTTCACCAAAGGCAATATCCGACCAAAAGCCGATACTCATTTCAAAAGCCATCATTCGCCCGATGAGAATGCAGTCGGTTGGTTGCCACTGGTCTGGAGCGTAACCGAGTGCTCCAAATTCAAAAGGAAGTCCAATTTTATGGTCATTAATGAACGCATTGACTCCGTTTGAGTATTGTTCCATAATAAACCGAGAGGTTTTGGAAGAAGTTTTCCAGACTTTTTGGGAAATTACTTCTAAATCAAGCGCTCGAAGAAATTTATCGGTTTCGAGTGCTTCCTTCCCGAAAATTTCAGCTAATCGTCCTTGACCTGCCCTTCGAGCAATATCCATTTGCCAAAGGCGGTCTTGTGCATGAACATATCCAAGAGCAAAATATCCGTCTGCTTCGCTTCCTGCAATAATATGAGGCACGCTAAATTGATTACGATACACACGAATTGTATCTTTTATAGTTGAATAGACTGTGGTATTCGGGGAAACTTCGGAGCGAGTGGCTATAAATAATGAAAAAGCGGTAAAACTTGCTGCTATAACGGTCAGCGAGATGAGAACACCGGCAAAATTGCGAAGGAATTGAAACATTACACGAACTTGTGATTATAGGTTAATGGAGTAACAGAGTCGAAATTAAAGATAATTTCACCAAATATACGAGAAACTCACTTCTTTTAGGTTCGGGATGATGTAATTACCGATTGAATCAACGCTATTTCTTCGAGGAAATTTTTGATTTCAGAGAGTGGAAGCTGAGTTGCGGCATCGCTTTTTGCTTTTTGGGGATTTGGGTGCGTTTCCACGAATAGTCCGTCAATTCCAACAGCAACAGCTGCACGTGCAAGCGAACGAATGAAGCGCGGTTGACCGCCGGATTGCTCGCCTCCACCCGGCATCTGAACCGAATGAGTTGCATCATAAATCACAGGATATCCCGATTCACGCATAATAACCAATCCACGATAATCCACAACTAAATCATGATAACCAAAGGTTGTTCCCCGTTCGGTGAGCCAAATGGAATTATTACCGGTAGCACTAACCTTTGCGGCGGCTTTTGCCATGTCGGCCGGAGCTAAGAATTGTCCTTTTTTAATATTTACCGTTTTGCCTGTCATGCCTGCGGCTTGGAGAATATCGGTTTGGCGGCAGAGAAAAGCAGGGATTTGCAATACATCTACAAATTGTGCAGCTAATGTTGCTTCTTCAGCTGTATGAATATCGGTAATCGTCGGAACTCCAAATTCAGTATGGATTTCGGCTAAATATTCTAAAGCTCGTTCATCGCCGATTCCCGTAAAACTTGCCACACTTGTTCGATTTGCTTTACGATACGACGCTTTAAATACATAATCAAATCCAAGTTCGTTGCAAATAGGAGATACGATTGAGGCAACTTCTTGAAGCATTTCTTTGGATTCGACCACGCAGGGGCCGGCTATAATCGTAAATTTATTCATGATTTGGGTAATGTTACATTAATTATCATTCTTCATTTTCAACAACTAAATTACTTATCGTTTGCTTGCACTTTTCTCGGGATTCATCCAAATATACTTATAATGCCTTCTGTCCATTGAATTATTATGATAATCTTCCACATTTGATTGCAATAATCGGTAGTCAGAATCATAGAATAAAATCAGCATCGGTGCCTCATTCATTGCCACTTGTTCGGCTTGTTGGTAGAGTTCCATCCGTTTGGTTCGGTCAACGGTTGCTACGGCTTGCTCAAATAATTTATCAAATTCAGGATTGTTATACCGTACTTGATTGATAGGACTTGCCGAACCGTCTTTTGGTACAATTTTCCCATAACAGAGATTTAAAAAATTCTCCGGGTCGGGATAATCAGCCACCCAGCCCAAACGGAAAAACATCGAATGTCCTGCATCCACTTCATCGAGATGTTTTGCCCATTCAACTTCTTTGAGCTCGACTTTCACACCGAGATTTTCTGTCAGCATTGATTGAATTGCTTCGGCAACCTGAAGATTACGCCCACCACCTGAATTCAATTGAAAAACAACTTTCGGGAATCCTTTACCATTCGGGTAGCCGGCTTCGGCGAGAAGTTGACGAGCTTTAGATAAGTCGAATTTATAACCTTTAATCAAACTCGCATTATAATCAGGCATTGCTGGCGGTACTATTCCATTATATCCCGGTCCTGCAGCTTGACCTTTGAGAACATATTTAATTATTCGGGGGCGGTCAACTGCCATCGAAAAAGCTTGACGAACTCGTATATCAGAAAATTCTTTACTCGGGGCTAACATTCCGTAAAATTGAGTAGACAGAGCCGGTAAACTAAGTAATTTAAATTGAGTATAATCTCCTTTTGTTTTACCGTCTTCACCCACAACATCAGCAAAAAATTCATTCGGAATTCGATATGCTTCGTCAATATTACCTTGTTTAAATTCAAGCAACTGAGCTTTTAAATCTTTGATAAACGTAAATTTAACTTTATCCAAAAATGGCATTTGATTGCCACTTGCATCTTTGTCCCAATATTTTGGATTGCGTGTTAGAATACATTCACGGTCAGGAGTCCATGATGTAAAACTAAACGGGCCGGTTCCTACAGGATGCTGAAAAAAGTCTTTTTTGTAATAATCAACAGCTTCTTTGGGGTGAATCATCATACAACCGAGAGCGGGATAATTCTCAAAAGGTGAGAATGCTCTTGTAAGACGGAATTGAAATGTATACTTATCAACTACAACAAAGCCGGGAATATCAGTAACAGTTGGCTCTTGTCTGGTTTCAACTGCTTTACGAGTTGCGTCAAAATATTCATTCACTCCAATAACTTTTCCCTGAAAGTACCCAAATCCACGCGTTTGCGTGCGAATATCGCACAGCCGCATAAAAGAGTATTTCACGTCCTCAGCAGTAAGTTCACGTCCTTTTCCGTTCGGGAAACAAGGATTATCATGAAAATAGACTCCTTTACGCAAATGATATGTATAGATCAGTCCATCAGGTGAAATCTCCCATGTTTCTGCAAGTTCAGGAATAATATGAAGTTTTGAGTCAAATGAAATGAGGTTGTCGTACACTTGCGCAGCAATATGATGTGACGTTGCATCATTAATTCCAACAGGATCGAGCGAGCGAAGTTCTCCTGCTTCATTGGTACGGAATTCACCACCGTAGAATTTGCCACCTGCACCGGCTGAATGAACGGTTTCATTTTTTTTGCCACCACAGGAAGTTAGTAGCACTACAATAATCAATGAGAAAAGTATATGAGCTGATAATTTCATAGAAAGTCCATCTTAAAAATTAATAAGGAGAGTTTAATTCATTTAGGATTGTAATTCGTAGTTCTGTTTGTACAACTTCTGCCGTATCAACACATTCAGAAAGTAATCTGCTGATCGTTTTCCCTGAAATAGGATGAATGGTATTGGGAGCAATATCTACTGAAGGAACAAGTACAAATTTACGTTCTTCCATGCGAGGATGTGGAAGTTGTAACTTCTCAATCCGTATAATTTCATTGCCAAAAAGCAGAATATCAATATCAATTTCTCGCTCATGCCATTGCTTACGGTTTTGGCGACCAATTTCTTGTTCTATCTGTTTACATACAGTATGAAATTCTAAAGCTGATAGAATTGTTCGCCCGCAAATGGCAATATTCAGGAATGAAGGTTGATTTTTATATCCAATAGGTTCGGTTTCATAGACATTAGACACAGAAATTTCTTGAAGTTCTGCATCTCTTTGAAGAAATTCAACCGCCAACTGCAAAGACGCTAAGCGATTGCCTAAATTTGCACCAAGCGAAAGTAGTACGAAAGTTCCGGCTTGGCTAATCATTATACGCCGTCGCGTGAAAGTGTTTGTTCAACTTCAATATAATCAACAATATGACGTATCGGCACATACAGTTTGCGTATGCGAACTGTTACTTTTTGAAGCATGGTAAAACGCTCCATCAAAGCAGTGAGAATATCATACCCTAATGTTTCTACAAGATTAAAACGATCACCATTCATAATTTCATCAATGCAGAACATTACTTCTTCGTAATTGACTGCATCCTGAACAGTATCACTCACAACTGCTTGCCTGTCATCATAGAATAAATCTGCATCAATTTGATATTTACCGCCGAGAGCTTGCTCTTCGGATTTAACGCCGTGATAAGCATAAAATTCCGCATTGCGAATTGTAAGACGAGTGAGAGTATGTTTGTTCATAGTTTTTATTGAGTGTTATTATTGTAAATAGAATGATTAAGCATAGGGGTATCGAAGTACCTAATGCAAACTTACGCAATCCCACTTAAAAAAATGCAAAGTTGGAGCAAAGCAATTAATTCGACGAAGGGTTTTGTGGATAGTAAATTTACCTGCTTCCCCATTCCCAGAGACCATATTGAGTTTTTTGGTCAAGTGGATGCCCCGATTGTTTTAATGTGAGAACAATTTGTCCTCGATGATGACTTTCATGGGAAATAAGATACCCCAAAAATGCCGATGGATGTGGCTTAAACCCTTTTATTCTTTGTTCGGTAAATCCTTTGGTCAGCAGTTTTGAAATTGCTTCTGAACTGTTAAATAATTCAGAATTAAGGAGTTCTTTGTTAATAATTGTATTTTTTTCAATTTTTATTTGACCTTCGAGAAGTTCGGGAGATGCTGCTTTTAACCACAGTAACCGAACATTATGAATATGGGAAAATTGCTCAGCAATATTTCTGCCCTTGGATGCTGATACATTACCAAGAAATTCTTCATGAATTGCATTAAGCAAATAGAGATTAATTCGATTATTAATTTGCCAAGTTTCGAGTTGCTCTGTCATGATGATTGTGTATATGTCGTGTATTTATAATTATTACTTGTAAAATTATGACTTATAAAATTTGTTTGTAGAAAATTCAAAACTACTTAATTCTGCACAAAATACAATCATACTTTAAACGAAGAAAACCCTCTATTAGAGGGTTTTCTTACTTGTGATATTTACCTAAATTGCCGGCGTGAATTACATTAATTATTGAAAATTAATGGCGGTATTACCTATTTAAGACTACATTAAAGCGAATAGGGCCCATTGTGGTTTTTACAACAACTACATACATTCCGTTTGGAGCTGACGCACCTGAATTATCATCACCAAGCCATTGCAAGTTTTTAGCTTCGCCTAACCCGTCACTCGCCAATATTTTTACTAAGTTTCCAATTGAGTTATAAATTTCAACTGATGTAATTTTAACACCGTGAGCAAGTTCGTTACATTCAATTTGCAAACTTGTCGTAAATGGATTTGGGAACGCTTTTATGTGAACAATATCACTACCATTAACGATTATAGATTCATTAACATCATTAGAGCCGCCAGTCCCATCTTTTTCTTTTTCGGGAATATAGAAGTAGTAGTTATCCTTTGGCATCAGCCATGGTTCGAGTGCCAGAAAAGCAGTATAGAGCGACAGCACTCGATTCCTTCGGCTTACATCAATAATTTCCTTAATTACATCATTAGTAACTGTGCCGGTTTCCATTTTATAAATATAATTTCCATTCCAAATTCTTCGGGTAATTTTAAGTGAGTCAACATCAGGCGTAACATTAAAACTCACTTCTTTACTGAATGGTTTATCTTGATAAAATCCCGTAGCCCGCACAATAACCGGAAGTTTGCCGTAATAACGGCCTACTTGAAATACTATTCCTGCATCTTTTTGGGCTTGTGTGGATACTTGGTCGTATCGTCCATAACAGAATCCATCAGCGAGAGTTGTATATAATTCGAGTGATTGTATTTTTCCTTCAGAAGTATTTACTAATGAAGAAATGGCTGATGATAGAGGAACTACAGGTTTCGCTGCATCGAGATAATATCCGCCTGACCATTTCACCAAATAATCATATAAATAGAAATTTCCCACATAATTCGTTGAATTTTGGTAGTACGATCGCCGATTGGTCGAATAATCAAGACAGTTTACTTGCGGACTATAATCAATTGCAGAAATTTCTTCTATCAAAGGATTAGCAATTTTATAATTTCCCAATCCGTCGGAATTTGAAATAAGAACAATATTTGATTTCTGTGAGTCTTTTTTTAAGAATCTAAACCCGGCGGGCAGTGATAATTGTAAATACGAATACAACGACAATTGCTCTTCTTTTATCGAATTAAATAATGCATTAATATTTTCAGGACTTCCGCTAATCCACTTTTCAGAAACAGGTTGCACCGTACTATTCGAGAAAAGAATATTAAATGAATCTTTTGCGGCATAATTATTTAGAATGGCAGTTTGGAGTTCAGCAAGAACATCTTTTCTGCTCAGAGACGTTTGACTTACATCATAATCAACTATGAAAAGTGTTTTTTTCTTGGTAGTAATGTCAACTGCTTGTTTTGTCAGCATGATTAGCTGATAATATCCTTCATTAGGAACATCTTCATATGCTTGCAGATAGAATCCATTTTGGAGAGGGCTTGTATATTGAATGGAAGGAAGGGAAGAGTAATTTTGGCTGTTAATATAAACTTCCTTGCCTTTTCCATAGAATGGGTCATCTACGTCCGCAAACGTATAGCCGGAAGCAGATAGCGTAGGATCTGCCCATTTTGAATCTGTCAGAGCAATTACTCGTAATTTACTCAGCAGAGTTTTAGAATCGAGCATCATATTAGTTGGAAGCTGTGCTGAAACTGTTTTTGTTGACCAATTTGCCGGCTGAAGCCACGTAATTTTAACCCTGCGAGAGGACGAACCTGCAAGCGGAAATATTCGATATTCATAGCGAGTTTGAGAGTTTTTATAGAGAATTGACGGGTCTTTACGGCGATTTACAATGCCTTCATAGATTTGTCGTGCTTGACCTTTGTCTATGAGCAAAGCTTTCACGATGGTATCATCCACCCAAAGCCACGAGTCAATCATAATTGAATTGGGATTCAAATCAAAAAAATATTGAATTTCGAGGGTATCACTACTTTGGATTAGTGTGGTTCCTTTTGAGGAAAAGGTTAGGTAAAGTCCATATTCAAAATACGCGCCAGAGGGTTTCACGGTCAGAACAGCGGCATCAATTGAACCTCTGTCTACTCTCCAAGTTGACTTAACATCTTGAACTTGCAGAGTATTATATGCTTTGCTGTCTAAAGTGCATAATAAATATACACTTACAAGAAGAAACGACAAATACTTTTTCATAGCAACTCCTCCAAATATGTAGGATAATAATAAAAATTGAAACTTGTGTGATGCTTAATTTATTCGTGAAGAATACTGTTGCAAACGCTTCTTGTCAGCTTTATATTTCTTGATTACAATAACTAGTTCATTTATTTTAATTTGTTTTACTTTATCAAAGAACAATACAACCGTAAGAACCTTACCGAACTCGTATAATTTTATTATTTAATTGAAAATTTACTCGTTGTTTTATAGTTCTACTATGCTCTAATGTCCAATTACCGACTTTTTTTGCAAGTGGATGAATATGAATAAAGATATTATAGTTTTAGCAAAATGAAAAAGCTACCTTCGGCTTTTGCCAGAGGTAGCTTTATTCATTTTGAAGTACATACAAATACTTCTAACCTGTTTTAAATAAGTTATCTATGATTTCTTCATCCTACTTTTACAGCTAATAAAATCTTAGAATAATTAATTCTTTCCGGCAAGTTTCGCCTTTTCTGCTTGCATTTTAGCATAATCATTCAAAAAACTTTGCAGTCCGGCATCAGTAAGCGGATGTTTGAGTGATTGCATTAGCACTTTATACGGAACTGTTGCAATATCCGCGCCTGCTTGTGCGCAACCGATAATGTGCATCGGGTGGCGAATCGAAGCGGCGATAATTTGAGACTCCAAATCTTGTGTATCCCAAATCTCGCAAACTTCTTGTACTACTTGAATTCCATCAATTGCAATATCATCCAAACGACCTACAAATACACTGACATACGTCGCACCTGCATTATTTGCGGCAATTGCTTGAGTAGCATTAAATATAAGCGTAACGTTAGTTGGGATATTCTGCCGTGACAGTGATTTAACAGCCGCTAAACCGCTCTCAATCATCGGAATTTTGATGGTTGCATCAGGAAACCAAGAAAGAATTTCATCCGCTTCGCGTAACATTCCGTCGGTATCGGTAGAAACTACTTCCACCGAAAGATGTCCGCCTTCCATAATTTCATAAATTTCTAAAATACGTTGGCGCACATCCACACTTGGATCTTCTTTTGCCAAAAGCGATGGGTTGGTTGTGACACCATTAACAATACCAAGAGCGGCGGCATGGCGAATTTCATTGATATTTGCTGTATCTACGTAGAGTTGCATATAATTTTCCTTTCAATAAAGTGAGGTCGAATTGTAACAATATAAGCTATGATACAAAAATAGCAATTTTACTATGGAAAGACGCATATACTCTGTTTGAAAAATACAATTCGAGGAAGATTTTAAGTTGACTTTTGGCTTAAAATTATATTAGAAGAACCTGCTTAATATAACTTTAGTAGAATGTTTAAAACTTTATTTATTTTGGATAGTTAATAAAAACTTCTTAGATTCTTAGAATGCCTTGCCTAAATTTCAAATATTTCATTTTACATTTTTTTTTTTATATTGTGACTAAGTCGTTAGCTTAGGGGGTGCAGATTCGACTTAGTGTTTTTGGGGCTGACGAACAATTATATTCATTTTATTCATATTTAAGGTGTACGTTTATGAAAAAACTATGTACTCTTTTGGTACTGCTTACAATGACTGTATTTTCGGTCACTGCAAAGCAGGTCGGTGTTAGCACTGCCAAGCAGGCAGGGCAGTATTTTTTATCTTCCCGCATTTCCGACGCTTCTTCTAAGCGTCTTGCATCTCTCACGCTTGCCTACACCGCTGCATCTAAATTACAGAACTTACAAGCGGCCCAAAATAAGGCGTATTTCTATATTTTTAACGCGCCTTCGGGTTTTGTCATCGTTGCAGGCGACGACGCTATAGCTCCCATTCTGGGTTATTCAACCGAAGGGAGTTTCAACCCGGACAACATCCCGGAAAATGCTGCTAAATGGTTCGAAGGGTATATTCAGCAAATTCGGCAGGCAATAAACCATACCGCACAAGCGACGCCCGCCGTGCAATCGGCATGGCAGAAGCTGCTCGAAGGAAAGCAGGCGGCACGCATA
Source organism: Bacteroidota bacterium (assembly GCA_018266765.1). Taxonomy (GTDB): domain Bacteria; phylum Bacteroidota; class Ignavibacteria; order Kapaibacteriales; family UBA961; genus JADJXV01. The sequence goes on along the minus strand of JAFDZU010000007.1, from coordinate 47,836 downwards.
GCCGGAGCATCTGCGGTTGAACCTCTTTTGAAAACAAAATGGAACCAAGCACCGTTTTACAACGACCTCTGCCCCTACGACCCCCAATATAAAGAAAGAACTGTAACCGGATGTGCTGCAACGGCAATGGCACAGATCATGAAATATTGGAACCATCCGGCGAAGGGGAGCGGATTCCATTCCTATGTCCATAAGAAATATGGAACTTTGTCGGCGAATTTCGGCGACGCTACCTACGATTGGGCAGCCATGCCTGATGAAGTAACGGCCGCCAACAACGCCGTAGCAACCCTGAACTATCATGTTGGTGTGAGCATTGACATGAGCTACGGCGTTGGTAAAACAGGGGGCAGCGGCGCAGGACCGTTTAAGTGTATTGATGCGCTGAAGAAGTATTTCGGCTATGCCGATGGCATCGAGGGCTTGCAACGCAAAGATTTCACGGATGATGAATGGAAAGTAAAACTTAAAGCGGAACTAGACAGCAAGCGCCCGATTTCGTATGCAGGCTTCGGCGTAAAGGGTGGGCATGCGTTCGTGTGCGACGGCTATGACAATAACGGCCTTTTCCACTTTAACTGGGGCTGGGGCGGCAGTTCCGACGGCTATTTTACGTTGGATGCGTTAAACCCGCCCAGTTTGGGAACCGGCGGAGGTGGCGGCGGTTTCAACTCGGACCAGTTGGCAGTTATCAAGATTAAACCCGTGGAAGTGCCTGTGCTTGCAATGCGCCTGAGCGAACCGCTCATCCTTTCGGCCTCTACGATAAATTTCGGCGCCCCCTTTACCGCTACCGTCAACATCACCAACAGCGGCAACACGCCGTTCGCCGGGGATATTGCCGCTGCGGTTTTTGAAAAGACCGGAAAATCTGTGGGTTTTGTTGAAGTAAAAACAGGACAGTCATTGGCTGCCGGCGCGAGCTTCCCGTCAAATCTTGTATTTTCCACTGTCGGAATCGCAGGTATGCTGCCGGGAGATTATTATGTCAGGATATATTACCGCCAGGCCGAAGGCGACTGGAAGAAAGCTGAGGACTACATCAATTTCAGCAATTACGCCGAGATTAAGGTTGTCTTGCAGAATGATCTCCAACTGACTTCCGCCATGACACCCACCCCTGCAACCTTTATCAAAGGGGAGTCAGCTTCTGTTGCCATGAAAATCAAAAATATCAGCGCGGCGGAATTCTCCGGGGGCGTTGGAGTCGGTCTGTTTTCTCTCGCAGGCGAACTTGTAGAAGTAATCGAGGAAAAAGCAGGAACCCTGCCCGCAGGCGGCGAGTCGGACTTGGCATTCACAACAGATGCCATTGGGGCCGAGCCGGGAACCTATTACATTGCTTGTCTTTACCAAAAGGACGGTGGCGAAATAACTATTACCGGCTCTTCCACGTATCCGAACCCGATTACCGTAACAGTAGCGCTTCCAAAATTAGTTGCCGACAAATTTGAACCCAACAACGAGCCGAGCCAGGCGACTGTGCTGACGGTCGTGTTTTCGGGAAATTCGGGGAGCACGAATACCGGGGCGTCGAACTGCCACGAGGGTGAGGGTACGGACTATGATTTCTACAAAATCAACCTGCCCGCGGGAGACAATTATGCAATTAAGCCCCGCCTGCATGACGCAGCAAACAGTGGCAACGGCAACACGTACTCGCTTGACGCCCTTTTCGCCTACTCGACCGACGGCGGCAACACATGGTCGGATGCCTACGACGACGTAATGGACACACCCGTCCAAATGCCCGGTGGGACAACGATACTTTTCGGTGTGTCGCCCTACTTCGCAGCCGAATCAGGAACGTATCTCCTTGAAATTGGGGTGGAAAAATCGGGTAGCATGAGTGTGAACGAAAATGATTTTGCAGCAGCAATCAACCTCTATCCCAACCCTGCGACTGGCAGTGTCAGCATTGATACAAGAAACATTTCCGGTAGCGTCTGGCGCGTGGAACTCGTCTCGTTGCAAGGTCTGGTTCTTGCTGCCACAGATGTTGTGAATAATGGCATTGTCAATCTGCCGTTGTCAGGAGCTGTAGCCGGCGTTTATGCAGTCCGGGTGCATGGAAGTGATGGTGTTATTACCAAAAAAATTATTGTAGAATAATGAAAACACTTGCATTTACAATATTGCTGCTCGTTGGGTGTGCCTCGACAAAGAACTCAGCAAACAACGCAGAGAAGAACACAGATAACGAGTTCACTCCGCAGTTCATACCGGGGCCGCCGGCTATTGTCTATAAAACAGTTAGGGACTATAACGACCATGTTCCGGTCATGCTCTCGGACGACAAGTCCTCAGTGGTGTCGTACCCTCATCCCAAAGACATCGCTCTCGGTAGCGGATTTCCTTTCCCGACACTTCTGCACGAGGGCTATCTGCTCGACAATAGGGGCATCGGTAAAAACGTTGCCTTCCTAAAATGGACGTATGAGGAATACTCCCAACTTACAGCCGTTCCCTCGTTAGACGAGTTATACGGCATGATACTTGATAAAGACCCGCTGGTGGAACTGTGCGACTGCGGAAATAAAACGGCATTCGACGACGCACCTAAGCAACTTAATCAGTTGATTGACATCAAGAAACTGAGAAAAGTGTGCAAAACGATAAAATAAGCTGCGGGTGTAATTGAAAGGGTAGGAATGTAAACAAGTGCAGGCAGGAGTTTTTCCTGCCTGCACTTGTACGTTTCGGATGAACTTCTCGGGAGTAGTTCCCAACGGAAAGTACTGAAATCTGCCACCAATGTTACAAAGCGAAATTCCAACATTAAATGTCTGATGCAGCCGGAAATGAGATGTCCTTCTTTGCGATTAGCTGCAACGGCGGACAGCCCCAACCGCAGTTAAACTCTTTTTAGTGAAAAGACAAAACCATTACATTCTTGTTCGTTTAGCCAAATATCCTCGAAGTGCCGTATCAAACGGCTCGGATGTATCCATCAACACATAGTCTATACCACGCTGGAAACACTCGCGTTTAAGTGTAACAATAAAATCATTGATTGCTTTTGAATACGTTTTTTGAATTTGGTAGGGTTGAGTAAGCAGCTCTTCACCGGATTCGAGGTCTTTGAAATTTGCATCCATTCCAAACTTAAAATCACGTTCACGCGGGTCTAAAATTTGCATTACGACAACTTCATGATTTTTATGCCGAAAATGCTTGAGAGCAGTAATAATTGACTCAATATCATCAAAAAAATCACTGAGAATAATCACAAGCCCTCGTCTTGAAATACGTTCAGCCAGGCGGTCGAGTGCTTTACCTGTTCCTGTGGAACTCGCAGGAACTGCACTCCCGAGAGTGCGCAGTATTTCTTGAATATACGAAGGTTTAGAACGTGGCGGAAGGAATGCTTTTACCTCGGTATCGTAGAGTGCAAGCCCGACTGCATCTTGCTGTTTCATCATCAGATACGAAAGCGCGCCTGCCACATACGATGCATATTCAAACTTAGATATATTCCCTTTAGAGGCATACCCCATCGAAGCACTTGCGTCCACCACAATCATTGATCGTAAATTTGTTTCTTCTTCGAATTGCTTCACATAATAGCGGTCAGTTCGCCCAAGGATTTTCCAATCCATAAATCGTATATCATCACCCGGACGGTATGCTCGATGTTCGGCAAATTCCACACTAAATCCACGAAATGGCGAGCGGTGCAACCCACTGATAAACCCTTCGACCACAAGCCGTGCTTTCAATTCTATACTCGAAAGCTGTGCTACGATTGCCGGCTGAAGATACTTTTTATTATCCATAGTGTTGTTCTCTATTTTTCATTCACACAGTAAGGAATGATGAAGGATGAACTTCTGATTGATAATTTACTAACCCACTGTTATCACTACAGTTCAACATATTTATTTTTTACCGTCAGGTTCCCATTTTACATTTTTTCGTTTGAATAAGAACGAAACAGGAACGCCGGATAAATCAACATGACGACGCAAAGCACGCTCTAAAAATCGTTTATACGACACAGCTAATTCTTCGGGATGATTGCAGAAAAATGCAAAAACCGGAGGCGATACTTTCACTTGTGTTACATAATTGATACGCATATCATGCCCGCGAACCGAAGGCGGCGGAGTAGCGCGAATTTCCTCCAAAAACAAATCATTAAGTTTTGAAGTAGAAATACGAGTTGAACGGCGTTTTTGAATTTCAATTGCCATTTCTACGAGATTGGTAAGACGTTGTTTACTACGTGCTGATATGAAAATAATCGGAATATAATCGTATGTTTTTAGTTCTTCATGGATTTTTTTAGTCAGATTAAGAGCAGTATTTGTTTCTTTTTCCACCAAATCCCATTTATTAACTGCAATTACAACCCCTTTACGTGCATCTACTACATCACCGATAATTCGCTTGTCTTGCGACTCCAACCCGCGCTCTGCATCAAGCACAACAACTGCTACATCACATCGTTCGATTGCCCTTGCTGTTCGCATAGTGCTATACATTTCAATATTTTCGGTAATATGACTGCGTCGGCGAAGTCCTGCTGTATCAATCAGTATAATTTCTTCTCCATAGAATTTCAATGTGCTGTCAATTGCATCACGAGTAGTTCCGGCAATTGGTGTAACAATCGCACGTTCTTTGCCGAGCAACGCATTGGTAATACTTGATTTTCCTACATTTGGCCGTCCGACCATAGCAATTTTCAAGCGGTTATCTTCTTGGGGTTCATCATGGTCAAGCGGCGCGATAACTGCATCAAGAAAATCACCGGTACTGCGACCGTTCATAGCAGAAATTGCAAACGGCTCACCAAGTCCAAGTTCATGAAATTCATACATTTGCCCGTCTTGTTTTACGTTGTCGCATTTATTGACAACGAGAATAACACTTTTTTGTGATGAACGAAGCACAGAAGCAATATCACGGTCAATCGGGGTAATTCCGTCGCGCCCGTCACAGACAAAAATGATAGAATTTGCTTCTTCGATTGCAAGCATTGCTTGTTCGCGGATTGCTTTTTCAAATACATCATCACTTTGAGGAACAATACCTCCGGTATCAATTAAAATAAATGATACACCGCACCATTCACCTTTTCCATAATGACGATCGCGTGTCACACCGGAAACTTCCTCGACTATGGCATCACGTTCACCGATAATTCGATTGAACAGCGTTGATTTTCCGACATTTGGACGACCGACAATTGCTACAAGATTCATAATATTTTCTGATTATTGGGGAAGATTTATTACCGCTTCATAGGTAATTTCGCATCCTGAACGAATAAACATTGCCGATGCACTGCAATATTTTTCTTGGGAAAGTTCGACAGCACGAGTCAATTCATTTAGAGTTGCGTCGGGGCTGGTCAATGTGTATTTTAAATGTGCAGAAATAAATACTTTAGGATGTTCCTCGGCACGTTCTGCTTCGATATCTACACGGAAATCCGTAATGGTTCTGCGCTGTTTACGAAGAATTGAAATCACATCCATAGTCGAACATCCGCCCAATGATTCGAGCATAATTTCCATCGGGGAGGCAGAAGTTGCAATGTGCGCATCTCCATTTGTATCAAATAATGTTGTCATTCCTCGTGCGTTTGTTCCGCGAACTCTCATTCCTTCTTCGAGTATTAGATTAACGTTCATAATTAATGTAGAGTGATATATAAAGTAGAAAACCTGAAAATTGGCTTAAAAAATATGATTTAATATTTTCGGATGACCGGCTATTATAACCGAAAGAAAAGCAAATAAATAGAAATACTTACTCTTCGTCGGTCATAAGTAAGAATGCACGAATAAAGCCGTCCAACTTCCCATCCATGACGGAGTGGATGTCTGTTTCTTTTAGTTCTGTGCGGTGGTCATTGACCATTGTATAGGGCTGAAACACATACGAACGAATTTGACTTCCCCATTCAATTTTCTTTTTATTTCCTTCGATGATTGCTTTTGCGGCTTCTTCTTCTTCCAGCCGTTTTTTATAGAGTTGAGATTTGAGCATTTTCATGGCTCGCTCTCGGTTTAATAATTGAGAACGTTCCTGCTGGCACGCCACAACAATACCCGAAGGTAGATGTCGAAGTCGAACGGCAGTTTCCACTTTATTAACATTTTGCCCGCCTTTTCCACCTGAACGGAATGTATCCATTTCAACATCAGCAGGATTAACTTCAATTTCAACATCGTCCTCGACTTCGGGATAAACGAAAACAGAAGCAAATGAAGTCATGCGCTTGCCTTGCGAATTAAACGGTGAAATTCGTACAAGTCGGTGAACACCATTTTCTGCTTTGAGATAACCATAAGCATCTTTGCCAACTACTTCAAGTGTTACAGATTTAAGACCTGCGGCATCGCCCGCCTGTTCGTCTGCAAGATAGACTGTATAGCCATGACGTTCGCACCAGCGTGTGTACATTCTCAGCAGTATTTCAGCCCAATCTTGTGCTTCAGTTCCACCTGCTCCTGCATGAATTGTTAAAATTGCATTGCGGCTGTCGTCCTTGCCGGAAAGGATTTTCCGAAGTTCAAGTTCATCAACTGCTTGTTGAGATTTAGCAAGTTCGGAATTAATATCATTTTCGAGGGATTCATCGGCGAGTTCATCGGCGAGTTGTATCATTGCGTTGGCATCTTCAACGGTTTGTTGGGTGGCTTTCCAGAGTTCAATCCATTCTTTACGCTCTGCAATTTCCTGCATGATTTTTTGGGCGGCTACATTATCGTCCCAAAAATTTGGAGATTCGGATAATTGCTCCCGCTCGGCTATTTCGTCAATTTTAGTGTCGAGGTCAAAGAAACCTCCGCATTTGTTCAATTCTTTCTTGAAGTAAACTGATTCGTGATTTTTGAGGTTCGAACATGATTCTTTTATTAAATATGTGAGAAAGTTAAAGTAGTTTAATTATTTACGAATGTAGATTAGTTTATTAAATTTCTATCGAATCCACTGCTCAGAGTTTGCAATTTCATCAATTCGATGTTCGATTTCAGTGAGCTTGCGAGGAGCACTGCTATCACCGCCGTAATGTTTAATGAGTTTTGTATTCCCGTCAATTGTTACCGTAGTCCACGCCGAGGGTAAATCAGTTGCATCTTGTCGTTGATATTCATCATTCCACGAAAAAAAATCAGCTTTTTCTATTTCTTGTATTAAAATTCTTACGGAATCCACCGGAATTTCAGCCGAAACTTTGCCGTCTATTTTGGAATATTTGAACCCTTCATACTCTACTTTTCCTGTACCATAAATTATTAGTTTATAGGACGGACACATTCCAAAACATACAGTCCGTTGCAACATCAGTGTATCGTTGCTTATATCTCTTCCGCCAGTCATAGATTTTGTATGCGAGCAAGCAATAAAAACTGTTGCTATTGTTATTGTTAAGAAAACAGATGCAATAAGATGTACGCTGTTTTTACTTTTCGGGGAATTATTTCGCCCTAAAATCATGTGTGTTAATTCCATAACGTCGGATTTTATTGTGAAGCGTTTCACGACTAATACTTAATATAGCCGCGGCTTTGCTGACGTTCCCCTTACAACGTTCAAGCGTAGCTTCTATTTTCATTTGGTCTGCGCGGGCGATATCATCTCGCAAGGAACGGTCAGTCGAGAAATTAAATTGTCCCACAGAATTTTCAGGCATTGACGACGGAGAAATTGCTCGGTGAAGGTCAATAACTTCTATCTGGTCAGATTGAGTTGTTTGCAACGCAAGGCGAATTGTACTAACGAGTTCGCGCACATTACCCGGCCAGTCTCTTTCCTGTAAGTATTCAACTGCAGCAGGAGAGATTACTTTACCTTCTTCCATATCAGTATTATGACGCAGAACATACTTTTCTACGATAGAAGGAATATCATCGCGACGATCACGCAATGGCGGCAAATGAATCTCACATTCACGAAGACGGTGATAGAGTTGTTCGCGGAATTTCCCATCTTTCATTGCTGATATCAAATCCTTATCCGTCGCCGATACAAGACGTAAATCTACAGCTTCCGGCTCTACACTTCCCACACGCCGTATAATCCGTTCTTCGATTGGCAATAGTAAATTTGCTTGAAGTTCGATAGGTAAATCACCAATTTCATCTAAAAACAACGTACCTTTATTTGCCTGATGAAACATTCCTTTTTTATTTTCTAATGCACCCGAAAACGCACCTTTAACATGCCCGAAAAGTTCGCTCTGAAATAATTCTCTCGGAATATTCGGAATATCCACCGTAACAAGCGAGTATTTGTTTCGTCGACTTGCGGCATGAAGCGCTTGAGCGACTAATTTTTTTCCGCTTCCTGTTTCACCAGTAATTAATACGTTTAAGTCTGTGCGACCAAATCTCATAATTTTATCGGCAACTGCCATCATTGCTTTGCTTTTACCGGTAATTCCTTGCCCTTCGATAATCCGCATCATTTCTGCATTTTCATTATTTGCAGATATTCTTTGAATTGTACTTGTAATGACTTCCTTCAATTTATCACCACTCAAAACGCTTTTTTCGATAAAATTAACTGCGCCAAGTTTCGTAGCTTTCACAGCGTTTTCGATTGTTCCCTTGCCGGAAATCATAATAATCGGCACAGCAGGATATGTACGTCGAGCTACGGAAAGCACTTCCATTCCGCTCATATCTTGGGATGTTGTAAATTCAATATCGAGAAGAATGAGCGAGATATATTGATGATTCGCCTCCAAATACGTGAGAGCATCTTCCGGTTTATTGATAATTTCAGTTTGCCATCCGAGCGGCTGAATTATATCGGCTAATGTTCCGCAAAAGTCTGGATTGTCATCCACTAACAGTATTTTAACAGGTATTGCCATAGTTCTTAATTAATTAAATCTATATTTCGGTGAGAATCATTATCTATACTTAATAAATCTACCACTGTTGTTCAAGTGGAATAATCGTCATTAAAGAATCGTATACTGACCGAAATGCTTTACTGCCATACGTTTTATATTCCGGATTCCAAACGGCCCTTGCCTTTGCGTTTGATTCATAATTTGTATATTCGACAAAACGTGCTATTTCACCCGGCGCATACAGTGTTTGTACTGTATCAAATGTTTGAAGAGTAGTCATTAAATATTTACAAAAGTCATCCGAGGGTATCTCTCGAATTAGAGTAAGTTTATTGGTATCTGCCTCTGATTCCCGTAAGCATTTTGCTAATTTCAATGAACCGTCAAACTGATAAGCACGCATTTGTCCGGTTCGAGTGCTGTATTCCCCCCAACGAATTACTGACTCTCGTGTTCGCTCATTGATGCACGACTTAACAGCCGGCGTTGAACAACTTGCGACAAACGCTAATGAAATGCAGATACAACTAACAAATAATTTAATCACGCATTATTCTCCAAAAAAGCTGTCATTCTTGACAAAGTTTCTTTTTTACCGAGCACTTCCATTGTTTCAAACATTCCTGCTCCTACTTGTTTCCCGGTAATCATCAGCCGAAGCGGGTGAATTATTAATTTGAGTGCAAGTTGTTTTTCTGTAATATAAGCATGCACTATATCATGGAGTTCCTGATGTGAAAATTCAACCGTAGATTCGAACATCCCCACCAATGGAGCAATATTTCCATGCGTTTCGGGTTGCCAATGTTTGCTTTTATATTCTTCATCAAAATTCTTGGGAGCAACAAACATATAATCACCGAAGGTTGGAATGTCACCGATGAAATTAATTCGCTCACGAAGTAGTTTTATCACTTGTGCGGCATATTCAGCACTTACTTTGGGATAATCATACTGGTCTAAGATTCGAAGAAGTTCGGGCGCGAGGTCAGAAGGATTATAACTTCTAAAATACTGAGAGTTCATCCATTCTAACTTCTTATAATCAAAAATAGCACCCGCTTTATTTACTTTTTCGAGAGCAAAATACTCAATAAGTTCGCTCATAGAGAATATTTCACGGTCTGAAGAAGGATTCCATCCGCACAACGCTATAAAATTAACTAATGCCTCAGCGAAAAATCCTTTGTTTTTGAAATCTTCGACGAATACATCACCATGACGTTTCGACATTTTTGTTTTATCGGGATTCAACAGCAAAGGAAGATGAGCAAATTTCGGTTTTTCCCAACCGAATGCATCATACAGTATGCAATGTTTTGGAGTGGACGGAAGCCATTCTTCACCACGAATAACGTGAGTAATTTCCATCAAATGATCGTCAACAATATTCGCTAAATGATAGGTCGGATACCCATCTGATTTTAATAATATTTGGTCATCAATATCACGTGCAGCAAACACTACTTCACCTCGCACCAAATCATTAAAACGAATCTCGCCTGTATGCGGCACTTTCAGCCGAATAACACTCGGTTCACCTTCTGCTAGCAAACGGCTGGTTTCATCTTCTCCGAGCGTAGTTTGATTGCGCATTATGGTACGGTCGTATTTGGGTGCAAGACCTGATTTTTGCTGTCGTTCACGCATCCTATCGAGTTCTTCGGAAGTGTCGAAAGCATAGTATGCCTCACCGTTTTCGATGAGAATACTTGCGTGCGTTTGGTAAAGTTCTGTGCGCTCGGATTGGCGATACGGCCCATATTTCCCGCCTTGTTCAGGGCCTTCATCAAAATCAAAGCCAGCCCAACGGCACATATCTACAATTGCTTTTTCGGCACTTTCTACATAGCGTGTTTGGTCAGTGTCTTCAATTCGCAGAATACACTCACCATCATTATGCTTTGCAAACAGATAATTATAAAGGGCAGTACGCAAACCACCTATATGAAGAAAACCGGTGGGAGATGGAGCAAATCGAACTCTAACAGACATAATTTTTACCTACAAATAATCAAATGAGATGGATGGAACTAATTAAACGTGATATACTTTCATATCCACAGAAACTTCAGCAAATGTGCGTGCTGTTTCGCAAAGACGGACTTTAAGAATTTCTACATTCGGATATTTTGCAATTTCGGGAGTAATTTCCCGCAGAATAAACAACGCAATATTCTCGGCTGTTGAATGAAACGAAACCATGTTCACTTTCATTGGATTATCCCGAAAAAAAGCACACATTGTTTCGTCTGAATCTGAACATAAAAACGAATGATCTAACCGTTCGACAATCGGCTGAACAGCGGCTTTAAGGTCAAAATAATCAATTACCATACCTCGAGCGTCAATATCACCCGAAACTTCTACTCGCATTGAGTACGAATGTCCGTGAATATTCTGACAACCACCGTCGTGATACGGAAGCCGATGTCCCATTTCCCAATTGAAATCTTTTGCAATTGTTGCCTTCATGTTCATTCCAAAAAACTTATCGAGAATACGTAGCTTCAATAATAGATGTCATACCTCCACGCGCTCCCCACTCGGTCGTTATTGTCATTTCCAACGGATTACACGCTGACACAAGGTCATCGAGAATTTGATTGGTAACTGCTTCGTAGAAAATGCCTTTATTGCGAAATTCCAAGAAGTAATATTTGAGAGCTTTCAGTTCTAAACACACTTCATTAGGAATATATTCTATTGTAACAACGGCAAAATCAGGAAGTCCGGTTATCGGACAAACAGACGTAAATTCCGGATTAGCATGTGTAATAAGATACGGACGTTCCGGCTTTGGATTTGGGAATGTTTCGAGGCGCGTCATGGTAATTTAGTAATTTTGCAACAAAATAGACTTCAAAAATACGCCTTTTTTACGAATTAACACGCTATGCAAGACCATCAATCCTTTAAAACAACTCCCTCTTCGGGAAGCTATATCTATGGACGGAATGCCGTATTAGAAGCAATATCCGCCGGACGTGCCATCGAAAAAATTTTTATTGCTTACGGAAGCGAAGGCGCGGCTATTGACTCAATTCGCCAAGAAGCCCGAAAAGCAGGCATTAGCTTTACAACAGCCGACCGCGAAAAATTTGGAACAATGGAACGCGAACTTCGAGCCGGAAAAAATGCGGCTCAAGGTGTCATTGCGCTTTGTTCGTTGGGTGTTACATTAGATTTGCAAACACTAATTACCAATAGCTATGACGACACCGATACGCCGATGCTCCTCGCTCTCGATGGTATAACCGACCCTCATAATCTCGGCGCACTTGCCCGCAGTGCTGAATGCGCAGGGTGTTCGGGAATAATTCTGCCGAGCGGTCATTCATCGCCCATAACTCCTACAGCCGTCAAAGCTTCTGCCGGAGCGTTAGAACATATTCCCGTTGCTAAAGTAAGCGAACTCAGCGTTGCATTAAAGGACTGTAAGTCTGCAGGATTTAACCTTATTGGCGCGGCCGGCGAATCAGCACGCAGTTATACAGATGAATATAACTATGATGTGCCGATTGTCTTAGTAATAGGTAGCGAAGGCGAAGGACTACGACCAAATATCCGCAAATTATGTGATGAATTAGTAAAAATTCCGATGTCCGGTAAAATTGAATCGCTTAATGCGTCGGTTGCCGGTGGAATTTTAATGTTTGAAATGCGCAGGCAACGAGATAGCTTGAGTTTGTAAATTTATATGATTCTACTGTTTATTGGTTATTTACTATAAATCACATCAGGCAAGTTCTCAACTAAGAATTTATGAATGAAGTAAGCAATGGCTTGCCGAATGGCTCATAGTCATACGTACTCAAAATAGTTCCATTGCTATCTAACACCACCCGAGTAGAACCCAAGTGATCTATCATACAGACGTTTCAGCGGTATGTGTTGACGGTCAGTTGTAACAACCGACCGGACAGGAATGGTTATTCAAATGGAAGAAACAAGCAGATTCAAATCTGAAATTCTTACTATTACGAAGTTAGAAGAAAAGCCGTCGGAAATCAAGCGTAAAATAGTTTTAAAACTACGGAATTCACCTCTATTGAGAGATTCATGGGAATCATATTTGGAATCATTTCGGAAAGTTCACCCTTATTTTCAAGAAGTATTAGAATCTGAATACAAGAATTTAACCTCGATGGAAGTTAAAATATGTATTTTGATTCGAGCAGGATTAAAGTCAGAAGTAATATCACAAATTCTTTCCCTTTCCGAACGAACGATTGAGAATCACCGCCTTCGCCTTCGCAAAAAATTAGGTCTTTCCGACCGCGAAAGTTTAGGTATTTTTATTCGGCAGCGTAAAAGATAAATGAATGGCCGAGAAATTTTATCGTGTGAAATTTTTTACTTAAAAATCTTAAATTTACTTAATAAGAAATTTAATTGATGTTTAATTTTCATAACTAATTTAATTCTAAGAATAAATTTATTAATATTCTGCACGCCATTTTACTACCAATAATTATTTCCTTTCCCTTAATCACTGAATACAAGTCTATTATTCTAATGCTCGTAAAATAAAATAGTTATTCATAAAGTAGTATTATCACATTGATATTTGTTATATTAATTTTTGTTCAAATTCTAAATAAAAAATCTTAAAATTGAGTATAAATTGAGTATAAATTGAGTAATGGATTCCAGAATTAATACCGTAATTTTGCGAAAAGCTTTTCCAAATACAATTTGTCATAATTTTTAACATTTTTTAGGATATATTTTATGAAAAATATTTTCATTATTACCTGCCTAAAGATAATTATTCTAGCAGGTCATATGTCAGGACAAGGTAGTAGGCAGGGTGATTCACTTGCTCTGGTTGCCATCTATAATTCTACAAATGGTTCGGGGTGGTATAATAATACAAATTGGCTGACTAACAATCCAATCAATACATGGTATGGAGTAACACTCAAAGCTGATGGCAGAGTAGTTACTCTTAACCTTAGTTATAATGGGTTGAGTGGAACAATACCAAATGATATTGGTAATTTAACCACTATTAATGATATTAGTTTAGATAATAACCAAATAACAGGACCAATCCCAAATGAAATTGGAAACCTGACAGCGCTCACAAACCTCATCTTATGGAATAACCAGCTAACAGGTTCGATACCGAATAGTATTGGGAATTGCATAAAACTAACCGCACTTTCACTCTCGGTCAATAAACTAATTGGTTCAATACCTAATCAATTAGGTAATTGTAACAATTTAAACTATCTTTTTTTGCGGAACAACCAACTAACAGGCACAATTCCTAAAGAACTTGGAAACTGTATCTCACTCATAGAACTTACTCTTTCGACTAATCAATTGACAGGTACTATCCCCAAAGAACTTGGTAATCTTATAAATCTCCAACGACTTTATCTTTCGTCAAATCAATTGACTGGAACGTTTTCAACTGAAATAACAGGGTTGGTTTTACTTACTGATTTGAGTCTATCAAGAAATCAATTAACAGGAGAGATTCCCAAATCAATTAAAAATTTGAGTGAATTAAAGCTGTTGGGACTTGGTGGTAATAAGTTTAGTGGAACAATTCCACTTGAAATAGGACAACTTATCAAGTTAACTGATCTTTATCTTTGGGGTAATAGTTTTTCTGGATCAATTCCCAAAGAAATTGGGAATCTTAGTAATTTAGAAAATTTAGAATTAAGTCAAAATCAACTGGCAGGTTCTATACCCATTGAGTTTGGCAAACTAAGTGCCCTTCAAACACTATATTTAGAACGCAATCAACTGACAGGGTCTATCCCCAAAGAAATATGCAATATTACCAACCTACAAGAGCTGTTTTTAGGAAACAACCAACTGGTAGGTACTATACCTGAGGAAATAGGTAATTTAATTTTATTAAGAGAACTCTATTTAGGATACACAAACATAGATGGAACAATCCCAATTAGCATAGGTAATCTAACGAATATGCAATATTTTCACCTCTATGAAACAAATATATCAGGTTCAATTCCTTCTGAAATAGGCAATTGCAAAAGTCTGAGATATTTAGCACTTGGGCATACTAAGCTAAACGGACTTATTCCAAAACAAATAGGAAATTTAGATTCTCTGGGCTTAGAAATTCCAAACTTTACTCAGGGTGGTTTATTCCTTGACAGTTGTAATTTTACTCCTCAACCATTACCTCCTTTATTTACAAGGTTAAGAAATTTACAACGATTTTGGATAAATAATTCTAATATTACCGGGTTACCCGATATTGCTTCTCCCCTTCCAATTCTCAAAGAATTCAAAATTCAAAACAACAAACTTACATTTGATGATATTGAAAAGAATTATGATATAGCAAGTAGGGATACATTGTTTAATTATTCACCTCAAGACTCTCTGGGAGTAACAACTGACACAACTATCAACCAAAACAGAGAGTTTCGTATTCGTACTCTAGCAGGAGAAACAACCAATAATCTATACAAGTGGTTTAAAAATGGTGTGGTGATTCCTTCTGCTACTTCTAAAGAATTTGTGATTACTTCCTTAAAAAAATCTGATGAGGGTGTATATTCTTATCAAGTTACAAACTCGGTAGTTGCGAATCTTATATTGTATTCACGTTTGATTACTATTAAAGTTCAGGATGGAACTCCTGTTGAAGAAGATGAATATTCAAATGGAATTACTTTTGAGCCAAACCCTGTAAATAATGTAGTTACTTTTCGTTTTCCAGAAAAGATTCAATTCCCAATATCATTGAATATCTATGATGCACTCGGCAATCAGATGACATATCTTCATCTCAGCGGGAATAGCCATTCTTATCAATTTGATGTACATAATCTTGCATCAGGTATTTATGTAGCACGTGCTACAGTAAATGGTACTGTTTTTTCTATGAGATTTGTTGTAAACAAATAATTGATTTAATTATTTATTTTATAAAAGAGTACCATTATTTGATAATAAATGGTACTTTTTTTTTCATTTCTTAATTTTTTTTAAGTCCGGTCAGGGTCGAAATCTATTCGATAGTCGCCCTAAAGAACTGTTCAAGGTTGCAGAAGTCAGGGAACGGGACCATCATGACTGGCGTTCTTTTTGAACTCGTTGTTAATTGGTCTTTATCGTTCCCGCCTTCATTTCAAAGATAATTCGGCTGTCAAATTTAGGCTTATTTTAATAATATGCAATATACGAGTTGTTACAACTGACCTTAACAAATTGCTAAATAAGGGTTTATAGGGGAAGTCGGCTGTAACAACCTACTTGACTTAAATTTCCTTCAAAACTTTACATTCGATTCATTTATCCTTAGTAAACACATAACTTCCACCGCCTTGTTTGAGAATGAATTCATTTTTTTCAGTGGTAAATTCTATAACTACTCCTGCTTGCCGAAATTGAAATGTATCTTTTGCTGTTGCTTCGAGTGGAAACGATGATTGTCCGGTAGCTTGGGCAATTAACAAGTTATTTTCTTTTGAAATAGTCATTTTCAAAGGAAGTTCGGTGCTGGAATAGACTCCAAGATATTTATCTAAATCTTCACTTTTTAATGCAAATGTCATAAATTCAGGAATATCATACACCTCGCCAAAATAGATACTTAATGCGCCAATGATTATATCATTCATCGGATATACTTGTCCGTTTGAAATATAAGATATTGCCACATTATCTTCGGGGAAATATCCTACAATAGAGGTAAAACCATCTATTCCACCATTATGACCAAGTGCTTGTTTGGCATAAAAAGGGAAACTGAACATTCCCATTCCATAGCCGTCTTTTAATGTTTTCATCTGTGCCAAACTCTTCTCAGATATTAGCTTATGTGCAAATAATGCTTCTATAAATTTGGTTAAATCCGTTGGAGTGGAAATAATTGCTCCAGCACCTCCGGGGATACTCATATCTGTTTCGGGTTCTTGTTTCCAAGTATCAGAGAATTGATACGAGAAACTTTCATTTTTACTTAAAGTGGTTTTACCGCCAACTTCGGTATTCGTAAGTCCTACTTTGGAGATAATGCGCTGGTTAAGTGCTTCAGAATAGGATTGTTTGGTGATTTTCTCGATGATATATCCTAAAACTATATAATTAGAATTACTGTATGATGCTTTTTCATTCGGCTGAAAATCAACAGGGTTTTTAGAAATAATTGCGAGCATTTCATCGTGAGTTTTGGGCTGAGTCATCCATGATTTGTAGTCAGGGTCATCGGTAAAATTATGCAGTCCGCTTCGATGATTCAATAGATTGCCGATAGTAATTTTTCGAGCATTCGGGAGTTTCGGGAAATAAGCATCTATTGTAGAGGTAAGTTTGATTTTTCGCTCTTCTATCAATTGGAATATCATTGTCGAAGTAAACATTTTAGTTATCGAACCGATTCTGTACTTTGTAGTGGCGGTAGAAGGTATCTTTTCATTACCCGAAATAGATGAATAACCGATAGCTCGGCTGTAGAGCAGTTTCCCATTTTTTGAAATTGCAATACTTCCCATTGCTTTGTTTTTTTCTGCAAGAACATCGAACAATTTATCGAGCTTGGATTTATTGAAGTTTTGGGAAAAGGATGTGCCGATTGAAAAGGAGATAAGAAGAATAGAAATGTAGAATATGTTTTTCATAAATAGTTATATATTATATTAGTTTGAGTAAAGTTAAAAATTTATTGTTTTTACAAAACTATGTATATTTAATTAATAAAAGATGCATTCGAATAGTTGACTTACAAAAATGGATTGAAATAGCCCTTGTACTGAGAAATCATTCCTAATAGTTATCTAAATTAAGACTATATAATTCTTTGCACGAAAGAATTGAAAACAAATAACAAGAAAGATAAAGTGTAGTTAATTTGTTTTAAAACTTAAATTACCACAACATCGGAATATACAAATTTCATAAATTTTGTAAAATTTGATGACATGCCAAACTTTTATTTCCAAATAATTTATATAAAGATGCAATGAGCTGTAATTTTGATACGGTAATACTATAGAAATACTATATTTGAATTGAAATATTGAAAATAAAAGTGAAGTTCTGTAACAAATCTACTTGTATTGCATTATATCGCACGCGAGAGTATATCTAAAAAAAGTTAAAAATTAACAATTTTTGCAAAAAAAGTTTGTATTTCTCAAAATTTACTTGCAATATTGCATTACTTTATTACATAACGACTTAGATTTATGTATCCAAATCACTATCTTTAGGTAGTTAGTGTAGTAACAAAGTGTTTTAAATTTTTAATCTTTACACAATTTTTAAATAATTTTCAGTTTTTATAGTTTTTATTTTTTATTTAGTTTATTGGAGATTTTTATGAAAAAGATTACGTCTTATGCTGTTCGGTGCTTAGCACTTATAGCGGCAGTGACCATGATGGGAAGTGGCTTAAACGCCCAAACTCCCGTCAAAAGAGTTCTTGTAGAAGAGGGAACCGGAGCATGGTGTGGATTCTGTCCGCGCGGTGCTACAACTCTTATAAATACAATTGAGAAATATCCCGGAAAGGTTATTGGAGTTGCAGTTCATAATGGAGATGCAATGTCAGTTCCTGAAGAGCCACAATATTCCGGGGCATTTATTAATGGTTATCCTAATATGACAGTTGACAGAAAAAGATTTTCTGTTTCAGGAACCAAAATTGGTATAAGTGACGGAGCAATTGTAGGTCCGATTCAAACTCAAATGGTAACACCTGCAAAAGCAGATGTTACTATCGAAAATCTTGTGTATAGTTCAGCAAACCGTACATTAACGGTGGATGTAAAAGCGGCATTTGTAGCATCAGTTTCAGGAGATATCCGTTTTAATGTTTATTTAGTTGAAGACAGTGTAAAAGGAAGCGGAACCGGCTATGACCAGCATAATTATATGTCTAAAACCGGCTCATCTCCTGACCCAAACAGTCCTTGGTACAACTTTCCTCCAACTATAACAAACTTCTATCATCGCCATGTACTTCGCGCGATGCTTGGTGGAGCTTGGGGAACGAACGGCGTCATTCCTTCATCGGTTACAAGTGGTGGAACATACAAGAAAACATACACATACCAGTTACCGGCAACTTGGAATACAAATAGAGTTAGTGTAGTTGGCATTGTACAAATGTATGATGCAACTGATGCCAACAAACGAGAAGTTTTGAACGCGGTTGAGCAAGGTTTGTTTGAAACAAAACTTCCTTCTATTGGTGTTGTTGGTAGTGTAGTTGATCCGTATCTTCGTGCAGCAGCTACTTCAAAAATTACGAAAAAAGTAGTATTTACAAATAACAATGATGTTGATGTTGATGTTGATATTGCTGTTGATATTTCAAATAGTACTTTGCCGGGTGGATGGGGTACAAAAGTAGAACCAACTACAGCAACTATTTCTGCAAATGGTGGAACTGTTGAAGCTACTGTAACTATTGAAACAGACGAAAGACTTGATTTGGCGAAAGTTTTAGTAACAGCAACTCCAAAAGTTCAAGATGCAATTCCGGTAGCAGGTAATGCAACTGTTTATGCAATGAGTGAGAATATCAGATATGCTGTTATTGGTCAGTTCAATCCATTATCTTCTGCATTTAATGATGCAGTTCTTGGATTAGACATTATTGGTGACCAAGCTAAAGCATTCACTTGGGCGACCGACCAAAAACTACTCGAAGCATTTGCTGACCAATTCCATGTGGTAGCGATGAGCTTTTCAGGTGGACTTATTTATAACGGAACTTTGGATTTGTTAAATGGTACTCCACTTGCGGCTGACCCGACTGTTAACCCTGATTATCCAAACATGGCAAAATATATTAAAACCATTATGGATGGTGGCAAACGCGTTTTAGTATCTGTTCCTAACGGTTTGGCATTAAACAAAGTAGCAGGGGCAATTAATCAAGATGCTACAGCATTTTATTCTACAATTGGTGTGGAATTAGCAAAAGCAAACCAACACTACACAGTTTCCGGAAATTCTTATACTCCTGCTCAATTTACAGTTACAGGAATTGCTAATGAAATATGCAAAGGTTTAACTGCTACAATCAACGGTACTCCAAGTCTTGGATATACTTTCTGGACAAACAGTATAAAGCTAAGTCCGGGTAGCAAATCAGTTCCAATCTTTGAAATGAGTGGCAAACCTGCAGATATTCTTGGTGTACGCTACGAAGCCACAAATAAAGCTCGTGTTGTATTCCTTACTTTCGACATGGCAGCTTCCGGTAATCCTGCAATCAACAGTCAAATTATGGATAAAACTATGAATTGGCTAGCTGAAGGATTACTTGTAAAGCCAAAAGTACCTGTTATTGCGAATATTAACGATGTAGATTTTGGTGAAGTTGAAATTAACAAATCAAAAGATATGACAGTTGATATTGAAAATACCGGAGATGCAGATTTAGTAATTACTAATATCGAAATCCTTATTAATAAAGATTTTAAACTCAAAGGTGTTTCCTTACCGATGACTATTAAACCGGGTGCAAAAGTGACTGTTACTATTACGTACACACCTACATCTTTAGGTGATGCATTGACCGGTGTTCTTAGAGTTACATCTAATGATCCTAAAAATAATAGTATAACTTCAGATTTAACCGGTAAAGGAAAAGATGCTCCAAAATCTGTATTCATTCCGGCTGATCAAGCTAAAACTGTTATCGGCATGACCGCTGGTCCAAATCCGGCAAATACTAAATCTACTATCAACTACACAATCGGTGGAACTTCACCGCAAGTTGTTGAAATGTATGTAGTAGATATTCGCGGTGCAAGAGTTGCAACCTTAGTTGATAACATTTCTCTTGCTCCGGGTAATTATACAGCAAACGTAAATGCATCAGCATTAGCAACCGGAAGTTATCATATCATTGCTCATACAGCAGTTGAAACTGTTCAACTTCCTCTTGTTATTAATCGTTAATCTAATTGTGGGAGGAACTCTCCTCTCCACTTAATACATAAGAAGCCGGACGAATTTGATTTCGTCCGGCTTCTTTATTTTATTAATCAATTGAAGGTTTGATCTTTAATGAAATATATCAATCGGAATACTTTGACGTTTTGTTCCTAAATATAGAACAAGAAAATATCTACCGGTGGGTAAATTCTCTGCATTTATGTTCTGTGTGTAATTCCCTATTTCTTGCTTACCTTCAAACACTGATTTTACTGAATTTCCTAATAGATTAAAAAGTCTTATTTGTACGTATCCTGAATACTTTAACGAGTAATGTATTGTTCCTTTACCAGCTGAGAGAGGATTCGGAAAAACACTCAGTCCTAAAATATCACTCGTTTCATCCTCTACTCCATTTGCTCCCGTCGTAAAATTCCATTTGGATGAGAACGTGCCTTCGTGGGTATCATCTCCGGCACTCACACGCCAATAATATCGTTTCTGCAATTCAAGCCCCGGTATCTCAATTGATGTTCCCTTAATACTTTGCTCAAATACAAGAGAAGAGAATCCTAAACTTGGCGAAACCTGAATATGATACGTAGTTGCACCGATTGACTCATTCCAACGAATGGTTACAGGCAATCCTAATCCTACTGTTCCTGACGAAGGAGAAGCCAATACAGGAGGGGCGATTGCTGTAGTAAATTTCCAAACTTCCGAATATGCACTTGCTCCACCCGAACTGAATGCCCTCACACGCCAATAATAGACTTTTAGACCTTGTGTTAAATTACTTACATTGTAATATGTTGTTTTGAGTCCATTCTGTTCTGCAAATACTGTTGAAAAATCTGCTGTTTCTGATAGTTGTATCTGATACCCTACTGCACCTGCAGATGAATTCCACGTTAGTGATTGAGTTAGCAATACTCCCGTTGTATCATTCAAAGGTGATACTAAACTTGGAGTCGTAGGCGGAAGCGGTGATTGGGTAACAGATGCACTAAACACTCCATTTCCATGAGTTGCGGCTACGATTCTTCCGTCCGAATCACGCGCGTCAATCATATCAACTACAACATTCCCAATTATTTCTGCGCCTTCTTGTTCCCAAATAGTATTTTCTCCATTCAAAAAAGCAGTTGAATACAACCCCGTACTTGTTCCTACATAATAAATGTTCTTCCCTCCGACCGAGAGGATTTTTACCCAGCGACACGATGGCCCGCTTCCACTTCCATTGGGGAATTGTTCCAAATTTCCCGCTACTTCTTCCCATGTTTCTCCGCCGTCTTTGGTTGCAAATAAACTTACAACCTTATAATTTGAGAAAGCAACAACAGCGTGATTTCCATCAGAAGCATCTACAGTTACACAGCTCACATAACCGCCTTTCGGGAATGATGATCCTGTTATTTCTTTTGGAATAGATGAAGTATTAGAAGCATTATCCAATCGAAATACTTTGCCGTGAATTGTTCCGTAATAAAGCCGTGAATCAGGCGTTTTTGCTATTCCAAGAGCTGAAACACTATCAGATGGTAAAAATGTCGAGGACAATTCATCCCAATTTACTGTGGCAGAATCCCACCGACCAAGTGGAATTTGTGTAAGGTCTTTATTACGCCAAATTGATGAACCTGCTGCTAAATACATTACTTTATCATTATTGGGGTCTAATAAAAAAGGATCGATAAATAAATATCCTTTTCCGCCGGCTGGGTCAATTCTACCTTTCTGAAGAATCTTTCCTGTACTGTCCAATATAAATCGTCCGATTTTCCCTAATTGGCGCGACATATAATAATTTCCACCTGAGGCAATTGCACAATACGAACCGTCGCCAAGTCCCGGCTGTACCCATTCTGCTGTTGGTTGGGTAGAATTCACAAAGAACGTTCCGTTGTCCTGCAAACCACCGATAATAACTTCGTTAGATTTTACTGAATGATCGAGCGCAACCGTATAAAACTGTGTTGTTAAATATCCGTTATTGAGTGAAGACCAAACAGGTGCAGATACAGTATTGTCATTGCATCGCCACAGACCACCATCATTTCCGGAAATCATAACATTTGGGTTGGAACGCGAAAAGACTAATTCGTGCTGGTCAGGGTGTTGATTGGTATATAATTCATAATCCGGGCGCGTTGTGCCGGGCTTATATCCGCCTATCCATGTCGTTGTTGCTGTCGAAGCAAAGCCGTCGGTTGAATGGTAGAGATTTGTTCCGCCGATGAATACTTCATTTGGGTTGTTGGGTTTGACACGAACAAATAAATCATACGAACCTTGAGAGAAAAAATCTCCAAATTCCCCACCAAAAGCGGGCAAATTCTGTGAACGATTCTCCCATTTTCCACCAACGCCAGTCCCGTCAAGAGCGATATACGTGTATTTCCACAGTGAATTCCAATCAGTTCGCTGTTCAAACCCTAATCCGCGTAATCCCGCACTTGGAGTATTCGCCAGAAAATATACTTGATTCTCATCCGATGGTGCAATTCCAATTGAAATACGATTGCAAGTATCAGGAAAATCTTTCGGTGTAATATTTGTCCAATTAACTCCATCTAACGACCTATACATACCTTTAACTAATGACAATTGACCTCCTCCTCCGGCACTACTCATTGCCGCATATCTTACACCCGATGAAGTAATTGAAATATCTGTGAAAAGCGAATAATTATTACCCAAATTTCCCAAAACGGCTTTCCACGAGTTTCCTCCATCGACAGAACGCCAAATTCCTCCTAACGTCGTTGCGACATATACTTCATCTTCTTGTACATTATGAGGATTGGTTATCACTTTCCATACAAATTCAAATGCACCGTCCCAAGCATCAGGTGTATTAGTAGTTGTTGATTTGAGCGATTGCCAAGATTTACCACCATCAATTGATTTTAAAATACCGTCACCGTTTAATCTCGAAGAATTTCCCCATATTTCACCTGTTCCGCAGTACCATATATTTCTTTTGCCGGTGCGGGTGTCTTGGGTAATTGATGTTACTGATTTAAGTTGGGCAGGAGTAAACGTCGGTGTCCAATGTGCTCCGGCATCTTCCGAACGCCATATTCCACCCGAAACACCGCCTGCGAGTATTATATTTTCATTGTCAATATCCATTGCAACAGCACGAGTGCGACCTCCTACATTCCAAGGCCCTCGCTGAGTCCACGATGATGAGAGTGTAGATGCAGATTTTGAATCTCCATCTTTACGGGGAAGCGTCGAAGCAAATGCCAATTCATTTTGTCGAATATTATCAGGAATTTTACCGGTTGCAGGGTCACGAAGGCGCAGTAATTCCCATTCAGTGCGGGCACGGGTTTCGTCTGCATAACCGTCAGAATCAGGATATGAATGAGGGGAAAGCTGTAATAGTAGTGCAGAACATACTACAATTGTAGCGATAGCCGCTATAAAAACGTAACGAAGTTTCATAAAACACTCTCGAAAATTAATTTTAACATCAATTATAGTTCAATATAAGTACTTGACGTGAATTATTATAAAGGTTATTTAAAATATTTGAAATACCACAGCTTAAACAAATACTTTCCTTCTGAATGACGAGAGCCATGCGGTCAGAAGTTGGGGGGATTCATCGGAGCTATGAGGACGTTCATCTAAGACTGGTTTTTTAATTTTCGATAGTGTAAACAGTTTATCGGTTTAGAAGAAACAATATATTTACATATTTTAAAGTCATGTCAGTTCTTCAACTGACTTCAATTGTTTACTAAATATAAAGATGAAGAAGGTTGGTAATATAACTGCCTATCGGACGGGAAATCGTTTTATATGCAAATGTTTACTCAGTTGCAACAACTGCTCTGACTGGAAAAATAAGGACAATTGAAATCTAAAAAGTTGAACCGTCGGACAGATGAGTTGAACCGTCGGACAGTTGA
>JAFDZU010000007.1:14076-23072 GCA_018266765.1 Bacteroidota bacterium | reverse complement strand
GGACAGTTGAGTTGAACCGTCGGAGGGCTCCGATAGAGTAAATTTATCGTTCGAGAGTATAAGTTTTGAGATTCTATCTATCTCAAATAAGAGTTTGTAGAATATAGTGAGCAAGACACTTCTACAAATATTTCTTCAAAAACTCTCTTGTCATTGGGCTTTTGGGTTGAGAGAATATTTTATCAGGTGAGCCAATTTCTTCGATATTTCCACGATTAAACACTGCAATCGTATCGCTTACTTCACGAGCAAATCTCATTTCGTGCGTAACAACTACCATTGTCATCCCCTCTTCGGCAAGAGTTTTCATCACAGCAAGGACTTCATCCACAAGTTGTGGGTCTAATGCTGATGTTGGTTCATCAAATAGCATGACTTCCGGCTCCATTGCAAGCGCGCGAGCAATAGCTACCCGCTGACTTTGTCCGCCCGAAAGCTGTGAAGGATAATGGTCACGATGGTCAATAAGTCCAACTTTGCGAAGAAGTTCCATAGCATGGCTTTCTGCTTCTTGTTGAGCAATATCTTTAATGGTCATCGGTGCAACTATAATATTTTCGAGTGCGGTGAGATGCGGAAACAGATTAAAACTTTGAAAAACCATCCCAATACGGCGACGCAATTGCAGGATTTTTTGGCGTTCATCTTTGGTATGCTTGCGGTCTTTGGTGTGTTCGAGTGAAATTCCTGCGATACTTACTTTACCTTCGTCAAATGATTCGAGATGATTCAGACAGCGAAGAAACGTGCTTTTGCCGCATCCGCTCGGCCCAATAATAACAGCAAGTTCACCTTTGCGCTGTTTCCAGTTAATTCCTTTTAAAATTTCATTCTTTCCAAAACTTTTCCAAAGGTTTTCTACTTGTATCATGTCTGAGTACGGATTTTCAATTACGAAGTTTAGATTATGAAATATATAACACTGTTAATGTGTAAGGGTTATTACTCGTGTTGTTCGTTCTTTAGGAGTTTGGAGTTGATAAAAATACAAACCTTCGGGATAGCGGTCAAGATTTACATTAATTTCATACATACCATAGTCAAAGTCACCGTCAGCGAGAATTTCGAGTGGCTTGCCCATCATATCATACAGTGTTATCGTAGCAGTTGTTTTCTCTGTGAAAGCAAATGATATTGAACTACTACTCACCGTTGGATTCGGAGCATTTTGTCCAAGATAACTTGATTTATTGCCATAGGATTCCGGTAATTCTACTGTAACAAACCGCACAGGAATATTACAGCGAGACGGAACAGTTTGTATTGCAGGATTAGCCCTGCCCTCCAAAAGAAGCATCTTTGTTCGACAACCAAACTTGAAAAACATCGTATCTGTTTCAATACGGTTTTCTACCCGAATAGGGGCGTAGCAAAATCCTAACGTAGTTTTTTGGTTTGGTTGTATAATAAGAGTAGATTGCCGTGAAGGAGGAATCGAAAAAATTGTATTTTGAGTTAATGTCGGATTACCAAAATCAAGTGCGAACTTCCCATAATTTTCTATTTCAATTTCACGACAATTCAGTTCGCCAATAATAGTTTCACCAAAATCAAGCCGAGATGACGGATTATTGTTCACAGAAATCCGCAAGGTAAATCCGGGAATTGTATCACTGTAACGAGACATATTACCGGCCGAATCAACCACGATAAAAGAAAAGAAAGCATCTTCATCGGGATTAGTCGGCTGAATTATCATTTTCAAGGTTTGGTAGCCCTCACTTATCGAAGTTTCTATTGTGCAATTCGTTGTTAATGAATCAATAAAGGTAATTGTTTCAATTCCCAAATCAGA
The DNA here is from genome assembly GCA_018266765.1 of Bacteroidota bacterium. Taxonomy (GTDB): domain Bacteria; phylum Bacteroidota; class Ignavibacteria; order Kapaibacteriales; family UBA961; genus JADJXV01. Next base: position 21,277 of record JAFDZU010000007.1, on the reverse strand, counting down.
AGGTAATGCCTCGCTTAACTTGAGTTCAATCGGTTCAGGGCAGGGTGAATTAACCCGTGCAATTACCGGAGGTGCACTATCGGGTATCGCCCTAACTGCAAGTGCTACTATCTTTCTATTGATACACTTATTTCCTATAGAAAGTGTATCGTGAAATATTCCAAAATGGTCTGAATAGAAACACACAGTAATTTCTTTTGTAGCATTCGGAGCTATGACAATCGGTAGTGGAGTTGTAATCGAAAAATTCCCACTACTGCTTGAGAATATTGAATTTGTAATTGTTTGAAAATAAGAGCCGTAATTCTTGATTTTTACAGGGAAACAATACGAACGATTAAGAGGGCCATCAGTAACAATATCTTGTAACTTGCCATTAGGCAACTGCACATCTGCGCTGAGAGTAAACCCTGGTATTGCAATTTTTTTGGTTGTTATAAATCCGATTGAATCTTCGGCTATAATAGAACATTCTCCGTCTTGATAGATATCAGCAAGTGCTGCTGTAAAATGGACAGAATCAGCATAAGGAGTAAAAGTATCAAATGCTACATTCATATTTTGTTGTAAATTAAGCGGTGATGTTACTCGTGCAAGCCGTGAGTCTGTTCGGTGTGTATCAATAGCAACTCCACGAACTTGGAAGCAATCAAACGAAGTGAATATTTCCGGCTCTTGATAGTCAAATTCTTTAAAACTCATCCCTCCGACATACCCATACGAATTAACAAATCCATAGCCAAACACATAAATACCAATAGGTTCACTTGCAATTATTGAATGTGTTCCATCGCCTACTTGTAGAGTTGCATACATGAATTTCGATCCAAGTATCGGCTGAAACATTGCCGAACCAACAAAATTTCCATCTAATCTTACTGTTGAAGTTGCCGTTTCGGGAGCAACAACTATTATATATTGAAGAGCATAGACAGATGAAGGTGGAAGGAATCCATTAAGTTGTCGTGCTTGAGCATTTACACAGCGATACGAAAGCATGAATTGCTCTTTAGGCGGAATAATCATCATAAACGGGTCGCTGTTTGTACGCGCATTACCACTTATTCTGTCAGATGAAGTTTTTTTATACTGGGATACTAAAACCGGCTTGGTTGAAGTAAGCTCGGCCGGCACGAGCAGTGAATCAGTGAAAAATTGTCCTGCTGAAAGTGTTTTTTTCTTTATGCCGCCAATAGTAACAACCGTGCTGTCGAATGCGGCAAGGACTCTATATAAATCTGTTCCGACATTTGTAATACCGGAAGGTTGGGGATATGGTGTTAATATAGCACTTTTCCCCCAGGAACTTAAGGGCGGCATTTGCTCTACCAAATGGTCACGAGATGAAATCGTATTGCGAATTTCTACAGGCAAAAGTGCTCGTTGATGTCCGGCAAATACTGCAACCGGTTTGTTGGATATAATTTTACTTCCGGTTAGATCAGGGCGAAGATTATATAATGAAATTTGCGCCTGAACAAGATATGATTCGCCACGTTGCAATATCACAGTATCGAGAGCTTTACCATGCCGTACTGTCGAGTCAGAAGGATTAATTATTATTTGAGTATTATCTTCAGTTGCTGTTACGGAAAATTCTGAAGGTGTGCTTATTGGGTCGAGTTCCAAGCCGGAAAACTTGGGGAATCCATCGCTTGGATAGCAGAGAGCAAAATATTCCGTACCGAGAGCATTGACCGGAAGGACTAAAAACGCATCACTCGTTCGAGTTGCTTGATTAAGTGCATACACCGTAACGTCGTCGTTACTTTCTATTCGAAAATGCTGACGTGCTATTTGCCCGGCTTGGTTTATAGTATCATTTATGTCAGTTGCCAATACTCCATGTTTATTCCAACCGTCAAGTTCATAACCAAGCCACGGAAGGGCAAATGAATAAATTTGTGTTGGGTCGAATATTTGAAAAGGATAGATATTTATAGTGCCAAATCTATCAGTACACGTAATTGTCCCGGTAGTCGGAATATCTGAAGCTATAAATATAAACAGAGAGTCTTGAAGGCGAATAGAATCCACAAAACTGCGTGCACCTTCATGGTAATTAGGTATAAAACTACAATAAAAATCGCGCCCTTTATTACTTGCGGGCGTCTGTGCTAAAGCTGTGACAACTGAAAAGAATGCAACAAGTACCATAACAATAACTTGTCGGGTAAAGGATGTAATAGTTTTGTTCATAATTGTTCCCACCGTAAATTGAAGGAATCTGCTTGGGTACCAATTCGTGATTACTGCGCTTCGTAATCACTGATACATCTTCTCAATTTCAGAAGAGTATTTTTGTTCTATATAAGCACGTTTAATACTTAGTTTAGGTGTAAGTTCACCTGTTTCTGCTGTAAATGGTTGCGCTAAAAGTACAAATCGTCGAACCCGTTCATATTTAGCAACATCTCTTTGGAGCAAAGTAATTTCATTATTAATTAACGCAACAACATCAGGTTCTGAAGAAAGTTGCACAAGGGTTGTAGCAGATAATCCGTGTTCTTTTGCCCATTGGCCAACTACTTCTAAATCAATTACAATCAAAGCCGTACAATAATCCCGATTATTCCCGATAAGCATACATTGCTCAATATAACGGCTCTGGCAGAGTAGATTTTCTATTGGTGCGGGAGCGATATTTTTACCACCACTCGAAACCAAGAGATGCTTTTTTCTGTCCGTTATTTTAAGATTACCTTTGGCGGTAAATTGACCAATATCACCGGTATGAAGCCACCCATGCGAATCAATTACTTCACTCGTAGAAGTTTCATCGTTCCAATAGCCACGCATTATATTATTACCACGAGCCAATATTTCTCCATCGTCGGCAATTTTCACTTCAACATTAGCAAGCGGTTTGCCGACAGTACCAATTTCTATTTCTCCTTCACGGTTAACGCTAATAACCGGAGATGCTTCGGTAAGTCCGTACCCTTCTAATATTGTAAAACCCGTCATCATAAAAAATTCTGCCGATATGCGATTTAAAGGAGCACCGCCCGAAACAAATATCCTGATTCTACCGCCAAATCGTTCGTATATTTTAGAAAATACTGTTTTGTAAGCAATTTTGTATTGCGTTGATACTAGGAATGACGGCGAGCGTCCATCCAATTTTGCATGAATATATTTTGTACCAATATCTATTGCCCATCTAAATATTTTTTGTTTTGTCGCCGACGATTTCTCAACTTGAGCTAATATTCGTGCTTGAATTTTCTCGAAAAGTCGTGGAACACTTGTCATAATCGTTGGGCGAATTTCTCGGATATTTTCCGGCACTTTTTCGATTGATTCAGCAAAAGCAACCAATGAACCGACTGCAAGCGGCAAATACAATCCGCCAATGCGTTCATACGAATGGCAAAGCGGCAAATACGACAGAAAAACATCATCCTCAGTCACAGAATATGCCTGCAAACATGAATTAACATTCGAGCAAATATTTTTATTGGTGAGAATTACACCTTTGGGTATTCCTGTTGTTCCGCTTGTGTAAATCAATGTAAGCGGGTCTTCCGGCTCTACACGAGCGGCATATTCACGGAACAATTGTCTTCGTTCATTAGGATTTGTATTATCAGCGAGTTGCATCACATCATCCATCGTTTTAATGAGTGGATGTGTGCCTTTGTCCGCTTGGTTCATCACGATAATATGTCGGAGTGAAGGCAGATTTTCTTGGATTTTCAGAATTTTTCCAAGTTGAAACGCATTTGAAACGATAACTGCGGTTGCTTCGCAATTATTATAAATTTGCTCTTCTTGTTTAGCGGTAAGTGTTGTAAATATGGGTACATCTATCGCACCGATTCCTGTTATTGCGAGGTCAGCAATAATCCATTCGAGACGATTTTCGGATACTATTCCAATTCTGTCGCCACGCTTTATTCCTAATTCCAAGAGCCCTACTGCGAATTTTTCGACACGTTCGGCTACTTCGGCAAAGGTAACACCATCATATATCCCGTTGATTTTACGAGAGTATGCGTATTTATCAGGAAGTGAAGCAGATCGCTCGATTGCCTGTAAAAACATTTCGGGAACTGTAGTAAATTCCATAAATATTATAGGGAATTTGTGAGTATAATTATCTATACATTGACGGGAAAAGCATCAACTACTCATGTAATTTACATCAAAATTCACCCAAAGGCAAGAAATAGTTTTCACTCAAAGAATTTTACGAAGGAAGGTTCGGTTTTTTCTTATAATCGAGCGGCGATTGCAAGTTCGCGGGATAAGTCGCTTGTCAGCAATTTTATTTCAAATTGAGAAGCATTTCCGGCATCAGGTTTCGGCAGAGTTCCTTGTTTCCAATGCTCAAATAAAGTAGCAATTGCCTTTTCAATTTGAGCAACATCTCGTACTTCTGTTGTAATTGCAGACTTAGTTTCGAGTGCGGTGCGGCGGATTGTTCCTTCGGGCGAACAAACCAACATTGGTTTGAGTGCGCCGATATATTCCGATAATTTACCCGGCATTCGTTCTGCGCTCATTGACATAAGCCAGAGTGCGTCCGATTCTGTCATCGCCTGAAGTGCCTCGCTGTGCGGCACATATCCCGTACAACTTACTACTTCTTCAAGTTTATATTTTTTAATAATTTTCGTATAATTTTGCTTCATCGTTCCCACGAATCGAGCTTCTATTTCAGATTTTACATTCGGATTTTTCTTGAGAAACGTCGCTAATGCTTTCATGAAATACTTTGGTGTGCAGTCATCCTGAAAAATACCACAATGAGTTATCACAAACTTAGAATTATCTGTTGTGATAGTAGTTCTGTTTTTGAAATCTTCATTATCAAATCCATTCGGCAAAATAATAACGTCCTCATGTGTCAGCATTCGATACCGCCTTAGCAGTAACTCTTTGGCATATCGAGTAGTAACCACAGCTTTTGCGGCACGAGCCAGAATACGTGCTTCCAATGTTTCATTCCGTGAAGAATGGAACGGTGAGTCAGGATTATCCGCCCAAGAATCGCGGTAATCCACAATGAACGGCAATCCGTGACGCTCGGCAATATCACTTGCAATCAAAAAATCAGAAAATGGTGGTGCAGTTGTTAATATTATATTAATATGATGATTGCGGATAATTTCATCTGCCGCAGCGAGTGCAGATTTATGCCACCTGATAGCAGTATCCGGTTTGAAAAAAGCTCGCTCGGTTCGATGAATAATATTTCTCCGAAAAAAACCGGGCATTTTTTTTAATCCGTCTTTCTTTGAAGAAAATAAATGCTTTTTAGGCGGGGTTCTATAGATTTCTATTGCTCGATTATCGAACTCCGAAAGCAATGTTTCGTCGTGTGCATAATACGTATGTGGCGTGTTGGTGAGCACAATCGGTTTCCAACCGTAATCTGCTAAGTATTTAACAAATTTAACGGTTCGGAGAACACCGCTCAAACCCATCGGCGGAAAATAATAAGCAATCACTAATACTGTTCTATCAGACATAAATAAGAAAATTGGCAGAGTTTTGCGTTGTAGTTGCGGAAAAATGGAGTACAAAAATACCAAAAGACAACGGATTGACAGGTATCTGCTTTAAAATTTTTGGTGAAAATCTGTGTAATAGTAATAATACCAATCCTTTTGCTACTCTGATAATGTTTGGTTACTAATTTCAATTTATGTAGTTTAGCATTACACAAAATAATTCGCCGACTATACTCTATTCATTCATACTTAAAGCAACTCCAATTTTCTAACTATAACGTGCATAGCTCTATGAAAAAAATCACAATAACTCTTTTGAGTTTCATTTTTCTATTAGTACCGGATTGTTTAGCTCAAATAGATAGTATATGGTTTGTAACGTCAAGTAATATCCATAATAATTTTGGTTGCAATGATACGATGTGGTTTAGAATGTTCAATCCTATTCCAACCCTTGAGAATGAGAGAGGGAAAGTTGTTGAAATTACTACCCATAGTGAGGATAAAAATGCCGACATATACAACCCTCAAAATCTTATGCCTCATGAAGGCGATATCTGGCTGAGCGATGATAGATATACGATATTTGTAATAATTAAGAATATAAAGCAATTTGTCCCTGGTTTACGTTCAGGTACAGGCAATTTCAATGGTCCATTCTATGGCATCAGAATTACAGATAGATTTACCAAAAAAAAGGATAACAGCCCCGATGAAATACTATTTAAGAATTATCGTATGGGTTTTAATCTAACGACAATACTTAAACAAGCAGGTGTCGAGGAGGGTAGTCGAATGATGCTGAAGGAAAAAATAGGAGATTATTGGTACGCCCCCTTCTATGTGCGTCCAATAAGAAATACGGAGGATCTCATTGAGGAGCCACTGAGCAATGATGTTTATTTTGCTACAGCCGAAACAAAGTATTCAGTGTATACTGATGAGTTTTTTGGTGACAGAAAATTCCTTCGCTGGGAAACGATAGAGGCAAGACCGGGAAAAGTAGGATATTTACAATCGAGTAAAACAGATAATACTCTAGAGTATATTATGCATTGTGAAGCAGTCACTGCCGGTGTAAATCTAACTCTTACACCTGTTTACTCCAAGCCGATCCCTCGATGGAAGCTGACAATAACGATGGACTCGACAATGAAAGAGCTTATGGGAACACACTATTATCCATGGCAACAATGGGATACAGTACGGGGCGAAAACAGAGTGGTCTGTACTAAAGATACCCCCCTTCAACTTAGCTTGCTTAAAGATTCTAGTGATTATGTCTATGCTCCAATAGTAATAGCTCTTCCCGAACAATTTGGTTTGCCTATTAGAATGATAAGTAATGTCCCGGAATTTAATATTGTAGGCAATGGCTATCAATACTTAAAACCTCAGATATTCTACTATCATCCGGGCTACGATAGTGTTCACATCCACATTACAAGGTCGGCAGTCAATAGCGTGGAAGAAAACGTACCCGAAGCGGGCTTGCAGCAGTTACAATGGCAGACTACCTCCGAGCGCGATATACTGCTCAAAACTCCGCCGCTTTGGGGCGAAGGGCAAGTAGAGCTTTATACAATAGTCGGAACTATGGTTCAGCAATTTGATGTAAATACCCTAAACAGAAGTAGTGAAGGAATGCTTCTGCCAACGGCTGGGATTCCATCAGGTGCATATATTGTTCTGGTAAAGTCGAAGAACTATCGAAGTGGCACTGTCCTTCAAATTATTCGGTA
>JAFDZU010000007.1:0-14032 GCA_018266765.1 Bacteroidota bacterium | reverse complement strand
GAAATTCTCCTATTGCTGTTCGACGAAGGGAACGTAGATACCCACCACACCCTAAAAGTGCACCAATGTCTCGTGCCAGCGAACGGATATACGTTCCTTTAGCACAATCCACCGTAATAAAACATAAGGGGAGTTCAATTTTTGTAATTGTAATTGAATAAATGATAACGCGGCGCGGCGGAAGGTCGAGTTCAATTCCTTTTCTTGCGAGTTTGTAGAGCGGCTGACCGTCTTTTTTGATAGCCGAATACATCGGAGGAATTTGGTCAATCTCACCGATAAACTTCAAGCAAGCATCGGTAATATCATTATCTGTAATATGGTTGTATGGCTGTATATTTTCTTCGGGAGCTTCGGAGTCGTCGGTTTTGGTAGTAGCACCTAATTTGATAACGGCTTCATATTGTTTGGGAGCATCTTGAAATTCATTGATTCGTTTTGTCATTTTCCCAAAACAAAGAATGAGTAAACCTGTAGCGAGCGGGTCTAATGTGCCAGCATGTCCCACTTTTTTAATGCGGGTAAGTGAGCGCATTTTAGCTACGGCATCAAATGAAGTCCAATTAGTATCTTTATCAATCAGCGCAACGCCACCTTCGGTTGCAGACGTAGTTTTCCAAGTGTCGAAATCTTGGAGTGTAGTGCGGTCGAGGAACATAATAGTTGGATTGTGTTAGGCATCCGAATCATCGTCGGAAGTTTCTACTTTTGGAGTGCGTCCGGCAATTTCGTCTTCGAGCTTAACTTTATCCATTAACGATTGAATACTATCCATTGCATCGAGTGTATCATCAAGGAAAAACCGCAAGTCAGGAGCATGGCGCAGATTAAGTTTTCCTGCAATCGAATGTCGAATTCTCCCTTTTTCGTCTTTAATTCGTTCTAAAACCTTCGCAGAAGACGCTTTTCCGCCATAAACACTAAGATAGACTGTCGCAATTTTCAAATCATCTGAAACTCGCACCGAGGTTACAGTAATAAGTCCTGCTGACATCTCGGAGGCAATTCTACGAAGCGGGTCGGAAAGATAATCCCGAATTAAACCACCTACTTTTTGGGTGCGAAAAGACATAATATTGAATCTATTTAGAAGGAAATTTGCAAAAGTATTTAATCACACTTACGATAATTTCCGTTTTACTTCCGTGAGTTTATAACTTTCGATAATATCACCAACTTCGATGTCATTATATCCGGCAAGTGCAACGCCGCATTCATAGCCGGAATCCACTTCTCGAACATCATCTTTTATGCGTTTGAGCGAATGAAGTGAACCTTTGAAAATTGGTAAACCTTCACGCAGAAGTCGAACTTTATCATTCCGTGTAATTTTTCCGCTTTGAACATAACAGCCGGCAATAACGCCAATACGACTAATTTTGAATACTTGACGAACTTCGACAGTTGCTGTAATTTCTTCTTTAATATCCGGCTGAAGCAACCCTTCGAGTGCAAGATGAATTTCGTTGATACAGTCGTAAATAATATTATAAATACGAATATCCACGCCTTCACTTTCGGCGGCTTTTCGAGCAGCACCCGACGGTGAAATATTAAAGCCGATAATAACGGCATTCGATGCGGCGGCGAGCATAACATCCGATTCGGATATTGTACCAACTCCTTTGTGTAATATGCTTACTTTCGCTTCATTCGTTGACAATTTCAGTAATGAATCACATAATGCTTCCACAGAACCGCTCACATCACCTTTGATAATAAGTCGTAATTCTTGCGAGCCGCCTGCAGAAATATCACGAGAAATATCATCGAGTGTAATATGCCGAACTTGTTTGAATTGTTGTTCGCGTTTAAGAATTTGTCGCTGTTGGGCTATATCTCGTGTTTCACTTTCAGAATCTCTAACCATGAAGATATCGCCTGCATGCGGAAGTCCGTCAAATCCGGCAACTTGTACAGGAACCGACGGCTCAGCTTCTTCTACTCGATTGCCTCGCTCATCGTATAATGCACGAACTCGTCCTGCATACATTCCGGCTACAAAAGAATCGCCGATTTTGAGTGTTCCTTTTTGAACCATAACGGTTGCCAAAACGCCTTTACCTTTGTCAAGATGAGCTTCCACAACAGTACCGAGAGCATTTCTATCCGGGTTTGCTTTCAAATCAAGCAATTCAGATTCTAAAATTATTTTTTCGAGGAGAACATCAACATTCAATCCCGAACGAGCCGATACTGTAGCACATTGATATTTACCCCCCCAATCTTCTACAAGTACATTACGGTCAGCAAGTTGCTGTTTAATTCTATCCGCATTTGCCTCTGGTCGGTCAATTTTATTAATTGCTACAACAATTGGTACATTAGCGGCTTGGGCGTGACTGATTGCTTCAATTGTTTGAGGCATAACACTATCATCAGCGGCAACCACAAGTACAACAATATCAGTAACTTTAGCTCCACGAGCTCTCATCGCTGTAAATGCTTCGTGACCCGGAGTATCAAGGAATGAAATAGATTTTCCGTTTGGTAAATCCACATGATACGCTCCGATGTGTTGAGTAATTCCACCTGCTTCACCTGCCACAACATTTGCATTTCGAATAAAGTCAAGAAGCGAAGTTTTACCATGGTCAACGTGTCCCATGATTGTTACAATGGGTGGACGTGGAAGAAGTGTTTCGGGCGCATCTTCTTCATCTTCGAGAATTTGAGCATCCGCTTCGTCAAGAAATTCAATTTGATAGCCGTAATCATCGGCAATCACAGTAATTGTATCTTTATCAAGCCGTTGGTTAATCGAAACCATAAGGCCTAATTTCATACATTTCAATATAATATCCGAAGAATTAACATTCATCAGGTTTGCGAGTTCGCCCGTGGTCAAAAACTCCGTTACCCGAAGTATCGTTGATTCACGTTCGATATCCTCAATACGCATTAGTTCTTTTTCTTCACGTTCGAGTTTTTTACGCTGACGAAGTTTATTGCGTGAACTAGCCGCAGTATTTTCTTCCATACCTTGGCGAGTTTCGCGGATAGCGCGTGCTACTTCTTCCTCGGTAATTGCCTCTCGTATTGATTTTTTACGTTTTTTCTTTTTATCGATTACTTTTAGTTCTTTTACCGGCCCTTTAAGTTTCGCTGAAACAAGTGGAGCAGAAGGGTCACGTGGTTTTATTGGTTTTTTACTTGCTCTAGCTATTTCTTCTTCTTCATATGCTTTTGTACGGAATACATTTGTATTAATGCGTTTCGCTCCGGGTTCGCTGCTTTGTGCTCTTGAAGATACAGTAGTTCGTATCGGGGAAGGAGGAGGCGTTAGGTCTAATTTACCAACAATTGTCAACCCGCGAAGCTGCGGCTTAACTCCTGCTTCATATTCTACTTGCACAAATTTCTTACGTTTTCGTTTGCTCTGCTTTTCAGATGGTTCTTCGATTATTTCAGCTTCTTCACTTTTCTCGATAGTTGATGATAATTCTTCTGAAATTTCGACAGTATCAGATATTGCAGGTTCATCTGAAGCTACGTTAGCCGACTCAGGCAATTCAATTATTTCTTTGATCGGCTGAACTGTAGGAACAGCTTCTTCTGCTATTTCTTCAATAATTGGAGTTGGTTCAACGGGAATCTGCTCGATAATTTGGGGAGCAACCTCTGCTACCGGCTCTGTCATAACTTCTTCGACAATCGGTGCTGGTTCGGGAATAGGTTCAACCTCTGCAACTATTTCTACTTGTATAGGAGTTACTTCCTCGGCTTGTACTTCAGTAGAAATCGGTTCGTGCTCAATTGCAACCGATTCGTGGCGAACAATATTATGCTTTTCTAATTTTTCACGTTGTATTTCTACAGCTTTTTGTTCTTTTTCAAATTTACCCAATACGAGAGATACCATATCATCCGTAAGAGACGTAGTGGGTTTGTTCTCGATGGCAATTCCTTTTGTTAGAAGAAACTCCACGATAGCATCTTTACCAATATTGAGCTGTGAAGCCAGCTTAAATAACCGTGTACCTTTTTGTGCAGACATACTTCAATAGATAAATGAGGTGCAAAAAATTTGCAATGAAAAAATCGTCGTCGAGAAATCTGTAGTATGGTTTGAAGAGTTAGATCCAAACCTCCCATGTTATTCATTTGAAATCGGTTGTGGCGGATCGCCATCTTCGTTTTCATCTTCACTTTCATCTGTTAAATGCGAAAGTAAAATTTTCTTATGAATAATTGGGTCTTCATCTTCGTCAAATTCTGTAAGCATCAACCCGCGAAGTTCGAGCAGAAGTTCTTTTGTCATACCATCGATTGCAAGGAGTTCCATCACATCGGCATCCAAAAATTCACGAGCAGTATCAATTCCGAGATTGATAACCTTATCATACATTTCGCGCCCTAATTCTTCGCGGAATTCAATAAGCTCGATATCCTCACCGCCTTCTTTTATCAAAGTTATGGAATATCCTGTGAGTTTAGATGCAAGACGTACATTTTGTCCGTTTTTACCGATTGCAAGCGACACTTGTTCATCGGGAACAGTAATTGTTGCTTGGCGAGTATCCGGAGAAAGCATAATACTATTTACTTTTGCCGGGCTTAATGCTCTCGCAATAAATAATTTAGTATCCGGCGAAAATTCAATGACATCGATACTTTCATTATTGAGTTCGCGTACGATTGAGTGAATACGAATACCTTTCATACCCACACAAGCTCCAACTGGATCTACTCTGTCGTCGAATGACTGAACAGCTACTTTTGCTCTTTCGCCCGGGTCGCGAGCAATTGCTTTAATTTCAATAATACCGTCATATACTTCCGGAATTTCGATTTCAAATAATCGAGCCAAAAATTCATCAGCCGAACGCGAAAGAATAATATCGGGTGTTCCACTTCCGGGCTGACGGCGAACTTCTTTTATAATAGTACGAATTGTTTGATTTTTTTTATACTTTTCATTGTGAATTTGTTCTTCACGCGGAAGACGCATTTCCACTTTATTGTGCATTATCAATAGTCCACTTGGGCGCACTTGGTATATTTCTCCAACTAAAATTTCGCCTACTTTGCTATTGTATTCATTAAATATATTATCTTTTTCTAAATCACGAATACGTTGATTAAGTGTTTGTGAAGCAAGAGTAATCATCCTCCGTCCGAAATTATCGGCAATATTATCGAGCGTTATCTCTTCAATAAATTCATCACCAAGTTCATAAGGTTCTTTAGATCGTTTTTGTACTTCTTCAATATCTATTTGGAGTGCGTCGTCCCAGGGGTCATCTACTATTTCACGGGTAAGGTAAATTTCAATGTCACCTTTTTCCATATTCACAATAATATCAAAATTGGCTTCTTGTCCGTATTTTTTACGAACTAAAAGTGAGAGTGTTTCTTCTAAAATACCTTGGAGGAGATCGCGGTCAATACTTTTTTCGCGTGCCATCTCCGCAAATGCTTCAATAAGAACCTTTTTATCAAATTTGGGTTTTACTTTACGACGTGCTGCCATTGCTTCGGTTGAGAATGTGAATAAACTATTGTTTGAGATAAAAGATAATATTCGTACAACTTATTAACTTAATTACGAAAACGATATTACAACTTTTGCAGTTACTATATTTGTAAACGGAATAGAAATTTCATTTGCCGATAGTTCGGCTTCCTTTGCTTTTTTTTCAGATTTCAATGACAATGTTATACTTCCATTATCAGTTGAAATAAGTTTTCCTTGGATTTTTGTTTTATCTTTGAGCGTACATTCGAGAGTTCGCCCGATATGTTTTGGATATTGCCACTCAAACTGTAGTGGCTGATCGGCTCCTGGCGAAGAAACTTCTATTTGTGTTACTTTCGCAAGAAATTCATCAGTTTCTGAGATGTCATTCAAAGATTTACCGATATTTTTGCAATGCGAATGCCGGATTCCCGTTTCGCTGTCAATAAAAATCTCCAACAACATTTTCTGTGGACTTCCTCTCAAAACTGCTTCGAGCAAATGAACTTCGTTCTGCCGACATAGTTCTTGGATTTGATCGTAAATATGATCAGGAAGCGATAGTTTCACAGATTTCGTACGTAATTGCGATTGAAGATAATCTTAATAAAAAATGGGCTTGTGAGCCCATTTCATCATTTTCCTTCTACAAATATACGAATTTTTCGGCTCTTTTGCCAAACTAATTCTTGCTTTTTCATGCGCTTTGCATTTCTTCTCTTGGTTAATATTATCACAGTTGCATTCTCCGGTGTCGCACAAACGGTCAAATCCGACACCAATGCTCGCCAAACTCGCACTGTAGAAATAACTGCAGAGCGTTCTCAAATATTGAATAGTTCGTCATTTATTCCTAAATCTCTCGTTTCACGTCAAGAAATTATTCGTCTCGGCGCGTGGCAAGTATCTGATATTGCGGCTACTATCCCGGGAACTTTTATTAAAAATTATGGCGGAATCGGAGGACTTAAAACTATATCTCTTCGAGGCACTACTTCTCAACAAACAGTAATAATGCTTGATGGAGTCGCTCTCACTTCTCCGGCTAACGGAACGGTAGATTTGAGTGGATTACCACTCACACTTTTTGATGAAATTGAAATCTCACGCAGTGGCAATTCTGCTCTTAGCGGCTCTGGTGCTGTGGCGGGAGTTATAAATCTGCGCACTTCAGCACAACACTTGGATTCATCGAATCAACCAACTACTGCTACTATTGGGCTTACTTTCGGTTCATTCGGAGAACTACTGACCTCTGCTTCAACCGGATTTTCTTCATTAGGTGTACATCTAAACATAGGCGGAGAATATGTTCAATCAAAAGGAGATTATAAGTTTCAGTCGCTCCAATTCGGCAATGAACTTACCATTAAGAGAACAAATTCAGACTTCCAAAATATTGGAGTATTTACCTCAGCAGACTATAAATTCGGTCAATGGTCAGTAAAGCATAAACTATTTCTACGAGACACCAAACGCGGTTCGCCCGGTGCAGTTTTACAAGGAAGTATCGAGCAAACTTCTGCGAGATTGAATGAACAAGAAATACTGACAATTCATTCACTTACTACAAATATTTCTCAAAATTTAGAATTAACTTTCGCTACTTCAGCTCGGTATTCCGAATTAGATTATAAAGACAAAGACGCACTGTTTCGAGGCCCTAATGGTACAAATGACCTTTATCTCACACGAGAGCTTATGTTTTCAGCAAAGATTGATTGGCTTACCACTTTTTTATATAGTGGAATTTCATCTCAAATCATATATTCAGATCTTCGTGGAAATACTTTTCAGCCCGATGTTGGTTCTTTTGTTGAACGTTCAACGATTTCACTTTCAGGATATGCAGATAAAGAATTTTCACTTGATTCAAATTTCACTTTTGCAGTTCAATTACAATCCAGACTTGACATAAATTCGAAGAATAACAGTGCTTTTACACCGCTTTTTGCTTGTATTCTTCGTCATAAAAACCTTCCGCTTAGATTACGCACCTCTTGGAGTTATAATTTTCGACTCCCCAGTTTTAATGAAATGTACTATCTTAATTTTGGTACAGCTTCTCTCAAACCGGAACGTGCTCAATCATTAAATTTAGGATTAGTTTGGGATATAAATTCACATTGCCAAGTTGAAGCAGAATCGTTTATTATCAATACCAACAATCAAATTATCGCAGTTCCGAAAAGTCCGATAACATGGAGCGCACAAAATATTGGTAATGTTGTTTCAAGAGGATTTGAACTGAGTGGGGGCGGAGATATAATAAAGCAATATATAACGGCAAAAATCGCTTATTCGCGGCAACTAACCACTGATGAAACAGTTAATTCACTCACATTGGGCAAGCAAATTCCTTATATTCCAGAGGAAATAATCTCAGGAAATATTATGGCAACAATCGAACAATCCATGGTAGGATTTACGGCAAATTATTCAAGTTTTCGTTATACTCTTGCTGATAATGCGATTGAAAGTATTATTCCTAATTATATTCAAGTGAACTTGTTTGCAGAACAGAAATTTGATTTTAATGGTATAAATTTATCGCTACGACTTGATTGCACTAATCTTTTTAATAAGCAATACGAAGTAATACTTAATTATCCAATGCCCGGTCGTGGATTTAGATTAGGTATGTGTGGTAGTCTCGGAAAATAGTTACACTAAAAAATGCCCCTCTACACTTCCGCGATACCCGCGCAAGAACACTTCAACATTCATTTTGGGTTTCCCTTCGTGCTGAATTTCAATCAATGAGACACAAGTTTCATCGCCACATCCTACTATAAATTTACCCTGTTCAATTCTCCATATTCCTGAGGGAAGTTTACGGTTATCTATTTCTACAGAATAGATTTTCAACCGTTTGTTATCCCACAGTACCCATGCAATCGGAGCAGGATTTACTCCGCGAACAAAATTCCGAACCTCACTTGCTGTTTTCGACCAATCAATCGCACAATTTTCTCTGAAAAGTTTGGGAGCAGGTGTAGCAATAGAATCATCTTGCGGAATCGGCACGGCTTTCCCATCCAAGAGCAAACCGCACGTTTCAACTGCAATTTCAGCGGCAAGCGGCATAAGGGAATTATATAATTCTCCTGCTGTCATCGAATCAGAAATCTCACAAGATCTCTTCAGTAAAATCTTACCGGTATCTACTTTGTTATTTAAAAGAAAGGAAGTTACACCGGATTCTTTTTCACCGTTAATTATTGCCCAATTAATCGGAGCCGCACCGCGATATTTTGGAAGTAAACTTCCGTGAATATTAAATGCACCGAGCGAAGCAAGCGTATAAATTGCCGAAGGAAGAATTCTAAAAGCAATTACAACAATAATATCAGGACGTAATGATTCAATTTCACTGCGAAACTCTTCAGATTTTAATGACTCGGGCTGTAAAACAGGCAGACCAAGTTCAAGTGCCGCAATTTTCACAGCACTCGGAGTTAATTTCAAGCCACGACCTTGAGGTTTGTCGGGAATAGTTACTACAGCAGAAACGCCAAATTGCTGATGAATTGCTCGAAGTGACGGAGCAGCAAATTCCGGCGTTCCCATAAAAATAATATTCATTGAAGTGTTTGATATTTGGTTGATTTATCCATGAATTGTCGGTTTATTAGGCAAGTTTTTTACAATCTCCGCTTCGGAGGCAGAGAGTTCGTTTAATCTTGATTTTACTTGGTCAGTAGGAAAATACTCACGAGCAATATCAGTAAACATACGATAATGTCCGGCTTCGGAAGCAAGTAATGATTGGTAAAACTGACGTAAATCAGATGGAATTTCCTCGCATTTAGAGAGAATAGAAAACCGCTCACACGAACGCGCCTCAATCAGCGCATCAACAAGTAGTAAGTCCAAGAAACGTAAAGGTTCTTGCTTGCTGACTAATTGGGATAATTGCTGTGCATAACCGTCGCCT
Organism: Bacteroidota bacterium; assembly: GCA_018266765.1. Lineage (GTDB taxonomy): Bacteria > Bacteroidota > Ignavibacteria > Kapaibacteriales > UBA961 > JADJXV01. Next base: position 4,637 of record JAFDZU010000007.1, on the reverse strand, counting down.
TTATCACGTGTAAATACCACACCTCGATTTTGAAGTTCTTGATAACACATCTCGAAGTGTTCCCATTCTTCTTTGAGAATAAAAATCATTTTCTCGACGACTTTATCCTTTTCGGGATAGCGTTGAACCATACTTAAGGCATTGGCTGCGGCTTTTTTTTCGCAATGTGCATGGTCAATCAGCACATCATTTAAATTGGCGGCGGCGGCAAGTATCCATTCAGGATTGGAAGCATTCTGGAGACACAACATAAAGATTAAAAGTATATGTAATTCAAAGAATTAAATAATAAAGGATTCTAATTTTAAAGGGAAAATTAGGTTAATTTGGCTTAAAAGATTCACTCCAAATTACATAATATTTATCGGAGAATCGAAACGACTGTTATTCTTTCGTTATTTTCCGCAACCATATTTTTCCACCAGACTTGATAGTGACAATATAAGTTCCAGCTGATAATTCTTTGAGTGATATGTTTTCCACTACTTGTAGATTTTCTGGGATTAATTCTATTGTTTGTACATTTGCACCGAGAGTATTTGTAATTTGAATAACAACTGAAGCAATCGATTCTAATGTTGCTTCAAGAGTTATAGTTTGTCTGGCGGGGTTCGGATACAAAAGCAATCCACGTTCGACTGACTGCTCTGCAACAGAAGTAACAGTAATGACATACTCATCAGATGTAGTGGAACAGCCACCCGAATTAAAAACGGCTACAGTTGCTTTTTTACCAAGAGTTCCAGACGGTGGAATGAACCATCTTGAAGTTGCACCTGCGAGCGGAAGCCCATCTACATACCATTGATAACCGTTTGCGACACTTGAAATTAACGTATCGCCACTCATTGTTATCGTTGGTTTTGCAGGTGCAATTCCTTGTTTCACTATAAATTTGCTTGAGGCTCCCACACAACCAGCTGAATTAGTTGCCGTTACAGAATATACTCCAGCTTGGGTTACTTTAATTTTGCGTGTAGTATCACCTGTGCTCCATTTTAAGGAATATTCTGAAAACCCAAATCCAATATCTAACGTTATAGGATTGCCTTCGCAAGCAGTTGAGTCGGTGTGGTCGCCTTTAATTGTCGGTATTTTTTTAGTGCTTACTGCAATTATTATTGGCTTAGATGATGCAGGGCATCCTTTTGAATCCGTAATTGTTACGATATATTCGCCGGCCTCTTTGGCATAAATTGACTGAGTGGTAGCACCATTCGACCATCTATACGAACTAAATCCGTCGGTTGCTGTTAGTTTAACACTGTCACCGTCGCAGAGTGTTGTTTTACTACCGGTTACAGTCACAGTAACAGTAGCAGATGAAGTGCAATTAATAAGATTTGCTTCCCAAACTCCGCGACCATACGTTCCTGCTAACAGTTTATTAGCGGTGTAATTAATTTGAAGGTCACTTACAATTACATTTGGCAAACCATCATTATATTGTTGCCACTGATTGAGGTCGTTATCACGATAATACACACCGGCTTCAGTGCCTACATATAGTCGGTCGGGAGAGTTATTTTGGTAAACGATACAGTTAATCGGAATAGAAGGTAATCCGGCAGAAACATCAACCCATGTTTGCCCGGCATCATTCGATTCATACACTTTTTTATTTGTATAGCTTGACATTGTCAGCCATAATCTTCGAGGTGATGAGGGATGAACTACTAGATGAGAAATATTGCCAAGTTGAGGAGCAGTAATACCTTGCCACGACGTTCCACCATTAGAAGTATAGGAAAGTTCACCTTCATTTCCTGCATAAATATAATTTACATCCGAAGGTGCAACCGCTAAATAGTTCAACGGACTTCCGTTCAGTTTAGAAATTTTTGACCATTTTAAAGTTGTTGGGTTGTATTTCCAAACATTAATAAATCCTACATAGAGAATCTTTGAATTGGTTGGGTCAAAAACATAGGGAGTAACCCATGAACCCGGCTCATTCGTGATATTTGTATTAATAAAACTCGGGAAATTTGCTCCTCCGTCTGTCGAGCGACTAATATCACCTTCTTGCGCACCTGCATAGAGAATATTTGAGTTATTTGGATCTATTAAACAATTCATACCGTCGCCGTCGTTTACTTCCGACCACTTTTCATTCTTGAGAAGGTTTGTCCCGTTGTCTTGAGCACCACCGATGATTAAATCAGTACTTACGGAAGCGGATGCAATTCTATAAAACTGCATAATTCCCATACCATTACTTAAGTCAGCCCACGTTTTCCCTTTATCACTTGTTCGGAAAACTCCGCCGTCATTTCCCGAAAATATCATCGAAGGGTTTTCCTCCGAAACAGCCAAATCGTGAATATCAGCATGAACATACGGCAATCCCTTATCACCGTACCAATGTGCATTGCAAAACCACGACAAACCACCATTTGTTGTTTTCCAAATGTTAATTCCGCCAATATAAATTTCTTGTGAACTTGCAGGGGAAACTGCAATAGCAAGGTCGTACCAACCTTGAAATTGCTCGGTTGCAGGGTCTGAACCATCGGATTCAAGTCCGAGAATATTAGGAGTTGAGGATTTTAACTGCCACGTTTGTCCGGCGTTTGTAGAAGAATAAAATCCTCCAAATCCCCAATTACTTTGAGAAGTACACAGGGCATACACCATTTCGGGATTTGCAGAACCGACTCCGAGAGCAATACGTCCGATACTTGTTGGAATTCCGGTAGTTAGCTTTGTCCATGTTGAACCTTCGTTCACTGATTTATAAATTGCACTCCCCGAACAAGCATAAAGATTAGAGGCATCATTCGGTTTAAATTCCATATCCATAAAATACCCGTTTTGTGTAATTGTCCACGTCGTTCCGCCATTGACTGATTTGTAAATTCCCTGACTTGTAGCCGCAAGTAAAAGTTGTGGGTTTGTTGGTGAAACTAAAAGTCGGCTTATTAGTCGTGCGTTACTGGTTTGCCAATTAAGTCCTGTGGTAGCCCATGTTGTCCCGCCGTCGGTTGATTTCATTACTCCCAAACTATAACTTATATGATCTTGAACATTAGTTGAAGTTATATCACCATCTCCATCTCCTGTAGCAATATACACTACATTCGGGTCGGAAGAAACAGTAGCAATATCTGTAACACCAAGAATTGGAATTCCATCTGTTTTCACCTTCCATGTCAGACCCTTATCCGTACTTTTCCATGCGCCGCCTGCCGCAGTTCCTGCCCATACATCATTTGGGAAAAAAGGATTGAGATGCACACGATTTACTCTTCCGGCACCACCACCATCAGCAGAACCAAACGGACCTCGTTCTTTCCAATTTGCCGTTACTCCCGATAATATTTGAGCACCACTTTTCTTTAGTTCAGCTTGTTTCTTTACGGTTTCATTGTACACAGCCATAGGATTGGGGAATTGTCCGTCGGGTGTAACACGCTGTTTCCAGAACCATTCCCACCGTTTATATTTTGCCCAAGAATCATCTTCTTTGGTAGATTTTTTTGATGTGAAATACTGAAGAGATTGCTTCTGAATATCAAAGAAATTCGGTGAAATATTTTGTTGGGAATAAACTGTAGAGGCAAAAACTATAAAGACCACACTATACGATATGATTGATTTCATACTGTTCAGAAAATTATTGGATAAATGAGGTTGTCGGCGTAGTAATCAAATTATCTACGAGTTGTTACAAGTATATAATACTCCGAAAGTACGAAAATTTTAAGAGGTAAGAAACAAAAATTATAGGTTGTTATTCAGGTGATATCCATAAATATGAATATTTTGTTCAATTCTACTGAAAAGTAGTACACTTCTGTGGAAAACTATGTGGAAAACTTAAAAGTAATTCTCAGAACAGACACAAAATTCTGCACACTCATTGGAAATGTGATTGATGGTTTGTAGTTTTGCTATATAACGGGCTTTTCAATAAAAACATTCCTTCGAAGTCACTGAACTTCCTGCAACCACAAAACTGTTGCGGAATACAAGCTCTCGTCAACTGCATACATAATTTATCTTTATACCGTTCTGCTTTCTATTCTTCAAACGAGTTTGACAAAGTTATCTTCCAGCTTTACGTTAAAATTAATATCTGCTTTTAATGCCTTGAAAACTTTCAAAATTGTGTCTATTGTAGCACTATTAGCACTGCTTTCAAGTTTAGAAATTTGAGATTTCTGCACTCCAACGAGTTTGCCTAATTCTTCTTGAGTCAAATGGCGTTCTTGCCTTGCAGATTTAATCATTTTTCCTAACACATCCATACGAAGTTCGTATTCGTATTCATCACGGTCAGGTGTCCCGACTTTGCCGATATGCTTGTCCTTCATTTCGGTAAGCGAATATGTCTTAAATTCTTTCGTTTTCATATATATCTTACTTTTTTGGTTTATTTTGAAAATATTTACCCCTTAGTCTTTCTGCTCGGTCAATTTCATTTGTCGGTACTTTGTCAACTTTTTTTATGAAACCATGTGTAGCAATTACCAAAGTTTCTATATTGTCTGACTTGTCCCAAAATGCAAGCAGTCTGATTTGAAGTCCTCCAAATTTTGCCCGAAGTTCCCAAATGTCATTTTGTAGTTTCTTAAATAATTTTGGGTCGTTCGTCTGTTCAGCAATATCAATATTATATAACTCACCTTACGCAG
>JAFDZU010000079.1 GCA_018266765.1 Bacteroidota bacterium | reverse complement strand
ACCTTTTATACCACCTATCCAAAATATTTTTTTGGAAAATGTAAATAAATGCTGTTTTAATGGAAATATTGATACTGAGAATTGGCACATTTAACGGTATAAAAACAGTAACAACTATTTTATAAAAAAGTAAATTGAGCTAAAAATCATCAATGTAGAACTAAAATTGTAGTAAAAAATTTTCCACATCAATTTGCTGTGACTGAAAAATACCGACTGTGGGAACAACTGCTCAAGAACATAATCTATTGATCATAATCAACGAGTACATCAGCTGTTTGTGGATGAGACTGACACGTAAGAATATACCCTTCGTCCAATTCATCGTCTGTGAGAGCTTCTCTACTATCCATAACAACCTTACCTGTAACAAGTTTAGCCCTGCACGTACAGCAAGCCGCAATTTGACACGCATACGGTGGGTCTAAATTTTGACGGATTGCCGCCGCTAAAATAGTTTCCTTCGGCTCGACATTAATAGTATAATTGCCTCCATACAAACGTAGTTTAACTTCCCGATTTTGGGGAGTTTCATCTACAGGAGCAGAAACAACAGGAGCAGAACTTACTGCATCAGCAAGCGGTAATGTGAAATATTCTCTGTGAATATTAGATTTAGCGATTTTTAATTGCTCTAAAGCAAGTTCGGCTTGAGCCATCATACCACCGGGGCCGCACAAAAAATAATGAGCAGTTTCAAGATTAGAACCGACCGTATCCTTTAAAAGAGATACTATCGTGGGAGCATCCAATCTTCCGATGTATTTAGTTATATTTTCTATAGATTGCTCCAAGACATGAACTACAGTAAGCCGTCCGTTGCTTTTTTCTGTCAATACGTCTAATTGAGATTTGAATATGATATTCGCTTCATCTCTATTACCATAGAGTAGAATTACACGACTGTTCGGCTCAAGTGCCAGAACTGATTTTAAAATTGACAGCAGTGGGGTAATTCCACTACCGCCTCCTAATAATACGTAGGTTCGTTCATTAGTCGAGGACATGTCAATTGTAAAATTCCCCATCGGCGGCATTACTTCGAGAGTATCACCATCGCGGATATTTTCATTGAGAAAATTAGAAACAAATCCATCTTCGGTAGATTTTACGGCTATTGTATGATACTCACCTAACGCCGAACTACTACATAAAGAATAAGCACGATTGAATGTTTTACCACCAATCGCAACTCGCAGAGTTAAATATTGTCCCGGCTTATACTTAAAAATATCCCGTAAATTTTCCGGTACTTCGAAAGCAATCGAAACTGCACTTTCAGTTTCATGTGTGATTTTCGCCACCGGAATTTTGTAAAATTGTAATGCCATAATTCCTTCAATTATCTTATAATATAGATTATGTAATTTTTATAAATTTTTGTTAAGTGTTTGGAATCCCATGATTTTTATATTCTACCAGAACCCCAAGTCAAGCAATGCGGCTTCGCTCATCATTACCTTATCCCACGGCGGTTCGAAGGTCAATTCTACATGAACACTTTCGATTTCCGGCAGGGCAACAATCTTTTGTTCAACTTCAGCAGGTATCTGTGCGGCAGCAAAACAGCCCGGAGAAGTAAGAGTCATCACAACATCTACATGGTTGTTTTCTTTGATTTTTACCTCATAAATGAGTCCCAACTCATAAATATCAACAGGAATTTCGGGGTCATAGACAGTCTTAATAGCCGCGACAACCTTATCATGTAATGTAGTTGGCTCGGAAGCCAATGGTTGCACGGTTGGTTCTTTTCGTTCGGGCTGATTCACAGGTAAAGGAAAAAATGATTCCATAGGATAAAATTCTCTTGATGTTACTTTTATAAATTACACAGAAAAATTATTCTGTCGTAGTGAGGTGCTTTCCGTCAAGTGCAGATTTTAGTGTATGCCAAGCAAGTGAAGCGCATTTAACACGAGCAGGAAACTCCCTTACTCCAGCAAATACAGCTAGTTTTCCAAAATTGTCATCATCAAATTCTATTTCCATATCCGCTGTAACAAGATCGTGGAATTTCCCAAACAGTTCTTCAGCTTCCTTGATAGTTTTACCTTTGAGAAGGGTCGTCATTATCGAGGCAGACGATTTTGAAATGGCACATCCTGAGCCGTTAAACCGAATTTCGCTGATGACATTTCCGTCAAGATTCAAATATACATTTATATGGTCGCCACACAAAGGGTTTAACCCTTCGGCTGAACAGTCTGCATGGTTTAACTCACCAAAATTATGAGGACTCTTATTGTGGTCGAGAATAACTTGTTGGTATAAATCCTGAATTTCAGTCATATATAATTATATATTGATTCGTAAATTGAAAACTTCAAACTATATTCACTGACTACAACGATTTGCTAAGAGTTTTCGTTGAAAATTTTAAACTATTACTTGCTAAGTGCCTTATGTACCGCAAGAAGTAAAGCATCTGCTGTAAAGGGCTTAGTTAATCTTGCAGATATATTCATCGTTAATAATTTTGCAGCCATATCGCTTTGCATCATTCCACTTGCCGCTATTATTCGTGCATTCGGATTTATTTTTTGGATACGTTCAATGAGATCTAATCCGCTCATTTCAGGCATCATTACATCTGTTATCACAAGAGAAATTTCATCAGATTTCTCTTGATATATTTTGGCGGCTTCGAGTCCGTTTTGGGCTGTAAGTATTACATAACCATTTTCTTCTAAAATATCTTGAGTAATTGTACGGATAAGTTCTTCATCATCGACTACCAGAACTATTTCTTTTTTGCCCGACTGACGAATAGCTATCTCTTCTTTAATTTCATCGATAACCGATACTTGTGCAGGAAGATAAATTTTGAAAGAAGTTCCGTTACCTACTTCACTATATACATTTACAAACCCTCCGTGATTTTTAACAATAGAATATACTGTAGCAAGCCCCAGTCCGGTTCCTTTTCCTATTTCTTTGGTAGTAAAGAAAGGGTCAAATATTTTTTCTTGGATTTCCGGTGGAATACCACTACCACTATCGCTTACAGTTATTAGAGCAAACTGACCTAATTTATCATCACCATTTTGACGAATGATATTCTTATCTGTCTTTTCCAGAGCAAGTTCAATACTTAGTTTTCCTCCGGTAGGCATGGCATCCCGAGCATTAATACAAAGATTCATCAATATTTGGTGAAGCTGTGTACCGTCACCTTGAATTGACATATCTTCTTTGGAAATGTTTACATGAATTTCAATGTCCCTTGGAAAAGTTTCCCGAATTACTTTAGCAACTTCAGAAATAATATATTTTGGATTAATGGCAACACTTTCAACCTTCGTTCCTCGTGCAAAGCCCAAAACTTGACTAATCAGTCCAGAACCACGTCTTATTATACCAATAATTTCATTTATTCTTTGCTTACTTGCGTTATCGTCGAGCTTAATTTTCAGCAGTTCCATTTGGAGTACTACAGGAGTAAGAATATTATTGAGGTCGTGTGCAATCCCACTTGCAAGGGTACCAATACTATCTAATCTCTGAGCACGAAGGAATTGCTCCTCAATTTTTCGCTGTTCGGTAATATCGGTGTTGATAATAAGAACCATAATGGGTTCTCCTTGAGCGTTTCGAACTAACTTTCTTCTACTACGGACAAGGATCTTCTCTCCGGTTTTGGTATATTGATACAATTCTCCCGACCACTCATCTGTTTCGAGAAGTACTTGCTGTACATTATAATAGTCCGTTGTTTCATTCTTGTATATAAGATTTATCATTGATTTTCCTATTGCCTCGGTAGATGACCATCCATAGATTTTTTCTGCTTCGGTATTCCAGAAGATTACCTTTCCTCCTAACTCACGAACTATAATGGCATCGGGTACGATATCCAATAATGCGGCTTGTTCTTTGATTTGCTGTATATTTTTTTGTCGTTGGGTTATATCCCTCAGAATAATAGTAAACAGCTTTCCTTTAATAGTATTTATTTGTGAAATAGATGCTTCTAACGGAAATTCTTCACCATTAGTACGAAGTCCGCTTATAACACCTAAATGTCCCAATGTACGATTTGTAACTCCACTCTCACTAAACTCTGCAATCGAGTGAGAATGTGTATGACGGAATTGACTCGGTATAAAACGCTCTATCGAAGTACCAATGGCCTCTTCAGCTGTGCATAAGAACATAAGTTCAGCAGATTTATTAAACAAAATAATGATGTGGTTGCTGTCAATTGTTATAATTCCATCCATCGCTGATTCGATTACCCCACTAAGTCGCTCCTCGCTCATTCTTACAGACTCTTCGGCTTTTTTCTGGTCTGTAATATCATTCAATGTAGAGACAAGTGCCTGCTGTCCGTCAAAAGTGATAATCCTTGAGGAAGCTAACACATCAAGTATTTCACCTGTTCTGCGCTTAAATTGCAATAAATAATTTTGCACAAATCCTTGCTCTTTCAGCAACTTGATATAAACTTCTCTTTCGTCGGCATTATGGTAATATTCGATTGCATTCAAAGTAGTGATGTCTTCAAGCGGTACTTCCATCATATCTGCAACAAGTTTATTTGCATAGAGAACTTTACTTGTTTTCAAGGCAGTTATAATCATCGGAACAGTTACAGCTTCAACTGTATTACGGAAATTTAGTTCACTTTTACGCAGCTCAATTTCTGATTCTTTTTGATTAGTTATATCTCGAGTTATAAGTGTAAAGCCAACAACATCTTCCCCGGAAAAAATTGGTATTGTATAGGTAAAATACCATGTAACTGATCCGTTTAGACCGGGGGTTTCTAGTTCATAATGTTGCATGGTTTTATTCTCACGAACATTTTCAAACACTTGCTTTATCTTTTGATGTTGATGAGGCGATACATAATCAAAAACGTTTGAACCAATAACCTGTTCTATTGTAAACCCTTCTACTGTATAATTTATAAACTTAATAGTGTAATCGAGGTCAAGCGTCATGATGATATCCGGCGAATTCTCAACCAAAGACCTATACTTTTCTTCACTTTCTTTAATTTTTTCCTCTGCAAGTTTTTGTTCGGTAACATCATAAACAGTTGTAACTACAGCTTCTTCTCCGGCAAACATAATTATATGAGAAGTAAGAAGTCCCCAGAATAACTCACCATTTATCCGTTTTAACTGAATAGGCCTATTCTGTACAAATCTATTGTTCTTCATTTCTAAGATGAGTTTTATCCTGTCTCCCGGATTAGCATAAAAGTCTAATGTTTTTTGCTTTAATAAATCATCCATCGAAAAACCGAGCATAGTCGCCACTAACTGATTGCAGTAAAGTATTTTTCTACTTTTAACATTAGTAATTACCATAGGAATAGTAATTGCCTCGACAATATCTTGGAAATTTTGTTCGCTTTTGCGAAGCTCTATAGCAACTTCTTTTCGTCTTGTAATATCATGAAAATTACAGACTATTGCATTTACATTCGGATTATCAAACATATTCCGACAACTTATTTCAAGCCAGAACAAAGAACCATCTTTGTGTAGAATTTGTATTTCAAGAGGTTCATTTTTCCCATTCTTCTCTTTGACTCTCTGAAATTGATTAATAACTTTTTCAGTATAATCCTGATGTACTATATCAATGAAATCTTGCTCAAACCGCTCTTCGGCAGAATATCCGATAATTTTTTCGTTAGATGGACTACTATACAGGATTTTGCCTTCTTCGTTTAGTAACACAACTCCATTATTACTGTCTTCGATCATTGCTCTAAATAACTCTTCGCTTTTGATAAGATTGCTTTGCGCTTTTTTAAGATTGGTAATATCACGCGAGATTCCCACAATTCCAATTAGTTTTTGGTTAGAATCATAAAGAGGATTCTTTGACGTCATAAAATTATATGTTTGCTCGGCAACTTTTATAGAATATTCTTGGGTGTGTCCTTTTTCTGAACTTAGTACTAAATTATCTACTTCCTTATATAATTCTACTTCATTTTTTTCAAATAATTCATCATCTGTTTTACCAATAATTTCCCCTACTGTTTTCACTGAAGTCTTTTCAACAGAAGAGTTTACAAACAAATATACTCCTTCTGTATCTTTTACAAAAATTACGTCATCAGTTGCTTCTGTAATTGATTTGAGAAGTGAATAATTTTCTTGTAAATCCTGCTCGGCTTTTTTTCTGTCGGTAATATCACGGAAATTTGCGACGATAGCATTCACCGAAGGATTGTTTGTCATATTTCGACCATTAACTTCTAACCAACGCCATGCACCGTCTTTCCGTTGAACGCGAACTTCAAATTTCTCAGTTTCCTTTTCACCATTTACCATTGCTTGATACATAGCCCTTATTTTTGGTGCGTCGTCAGGATGCAATAACTCATCAAAGCTTTTTAGTTGTCGTTCTTCAGGTGAATACCCTAAAATTTTATGATTCGCAGGGCTACTATAAATAATTTTACCGTCTCTAATAAGAATAACACCGTCTGAACTGCCTTCAATAAGTGCTCTGAATAATTCTTCTTTTTGGATAAGTTCTCCCTGTACTTTTTTTAACTCTGTAATATCACGGGCTACTCCAATAACTCCTATCATTTTTCCATCATTATCATACAAAGGATTTTTGGATACCATATAAGTGTGAATTACCCCTGAAATATCAATGGTATTTTCTATAATGAGGTTTTTTTGTGTTTCCATAACTGTACGATCTGCTTCGACAGCTTTTTCTGCTACATGAGCAGGAAACAATTCTGCATCAGTTTTGCCAATCATTTGCTCGGGAGTATAACCGCTTATTTTTTTTCCATTGGTATTACAAAGTAAATATTTACCTGAAATGTCTTTAACAAAAATTATATCATCCGTTCCTTCCGTTACAGCTTTAAGGAAAGCATGGTTTTCTTTTAAATCTTGTTCTACATTCTTACGTTCGGTAATATCGCGAATATTAGAAACAATTGCTCCAACTGCCGGGTCATGAAGTAAATTTCTCACTATACCCTCAATCCATACTGTATGTCCATCTTTATGTATTACTCTGTATTGGATATTGATTGGAGATTCAGGATGTGCAAGTATCGTTGCTAATTTTTGGTTTGCAATAGGAAGGTCGTCGGGGTGAACAAACTCAAAGATTGATTTTCCTACATATTCTTCTAATGAATAACCAATTATCCGTTCGGTAGCGGGTGATATGTAGAGAACTTTTCCGGTAGCGTCAATCATTCTAACCATATCGCTGCTATTTTCGATAAGTGCTCTGTATCGTCGTTCATTTGCATCGATTAATGCTTCAGCTTTGTGTTTTTCGGTGATATCTTTAAACGTGACTACCACACCAACAATTTCACCTTTGGAATCATGAATCGGTGCCGAAACATCATCAATATTATATTCCTTTCCATCTTTGGCAATCAATATTATATGATTTGACAAACTTACAGTTGTTCTGTCTCTTAGAACTATATCAATAGGATTTGTAATCGGGATACGGTTGGATTCATTAAATATAACAAATACCTCCTGAATTTTTTTTCCAATTGCATCTGATTGAGACCATCCGGTCAATTTTTCCGCATTAGGGTTCATAAACTTAATAATACCATGTTCATCAGTAGCAATTACTGCGTCACCTATGCTCTGGAGAATTGTAGATAGCCATTGGCGATTTTCACGAAGTTCTTGGTCGGTTTTGAAGCGGAAGAATGCCATCTCAAGTGTGGTTTGAATCTCACGTTCATCGAATGGTTTGAGGATAAATCCATAGGGTTCGGTGATTTTTGCTCTATTTAATGTTGCTGAATCTGCATTTGCAGTTATGAAAACAATAGGTGTACTCATCTCTTTTCGGATGGTCTCTGCGGTATCTATTCCATCTTTATCACCTTTTAGCCCAATGTCCATCAACACTAAATCTGGCTTTAGCGAATGTATTAACGAAAGTGCTTCTTCACCGTTACCGGTGATTCCTACAACGATATAGCCCAAATACGTAAGAATTGAGCGCAGGTCAAGTGCAACAATATTTTCATCTTCCACCACAAGAACAGTCTGTGGAGAATGAATAACCTCATTATTGAAAAAATCATTCATTGTTTTTACCTTTCTGGAAAAGTAATAGTAAAGGTTGTGCCGGTCGATGTACTTAAACACATTGCGTGTCCACCGAGTTGTTTTGCAAGAGAATGTACTAATTGCAATCCAAGAGTTTCTGTATTAGCAATATTAATTTCCGGAGAAATTCCATTTCCATTATCCTGTATTGTCATTTGATACATGGCTTCTGCATCTTTAAGAATAGAAATATTTATTCTACCTTCCGATTTACCTGTAAAAGCATATTTAAGAGCGTTAGTAATCAGTTCATTCAGAATAAGTCCCATCGGAATAGCTATATCTATATTCAACAATATAATAGTTTCTTCTGGTTCAATTGATATAGAAATATTTCTTTTACTCCCGATAATAGACCGCAATAGCCGTGTGCTGAGCTGTCGAAGATAAACATTAATATTCACCTCTGATAAATTATCAGATTGATACAATTGTTCGTGAATCAAAGCCATAGATTTTACACGATTTTGGCTTTCACGCAGTGGGGTTGAAATTAACGTATCAGCTATATTCTGCTCTTGAAGGTGCAATAAACTCGATATAATCTGCATATTATTTTTAACTCGGTGATGGAGTTCTTTTAGTAATACTTCCTTTTCTACCAGCGATTTTTGTATTTGTTCTTCCGTGGCTTTTCTCTCGGTAATATCATGGACAATACTTAATAAATAAAGTGTATTACCATCACCGGTATCAACATAGGAATTCGATAATTCTAACCATACTTCTTTTCCATTCCATAGTCGTAACTTCTTTTCATAATTTGTTACAATTGAATTTGTGCTTATACGCTGTCGGAATGTATTTAACAATTCTCCTTGCTGTTCTTCAATATACACTGTTGAGTATATTTGACCAATTACTTCATGAATAGGTTTGCCTATTATTTCACAATAAGCAGGATTTGCGAGTAAGATTGTACCGTTTGCATCTACAATACGCATTCCATCGCGGGAATTTTCCCAAACTTGCCGGAAAAGCATTTCTGATTTGCGTAAATTATTTTTGTTATTCTCATTATAACCTTCTGATATTTTTAAGAGATGTGTGTGTTTTAGGTCATTTTCTCTTTTATGACGAAAAAGGGATATTTCAAGCACTAGTCTAATTTCACGCTCATCGAATGGCTTTAGAATATAGCCATAAGGGTTTCCGAATTTCGACTCCTCAATAGTTGCATCATCTGAATTTCCGGTGAGAAACACAATCGGTACATCGAGGAGCAATTGTATTCTACGAGCTATTTCAATTCCATTTATGGCTCCCGAGATGTCAATGTCAATTACTATAATATCTGGATTGTGAGTTGTAGCTGTTTCAATGGCTTCAATACCACTACAAACGACTGCTATAATTGTATAACCAAGTCTTTGAAGAATTGATGACAGGTTTAAACTATGGATTTTTTCATCTTCAACGATGAGTATTCTGGAGGATTTCATCAAATTTTTACTATTTGAAGTAATAAAATACTGTATTACAGTGTAAATAATTTTTTCTAAAATTAATTTCACAATATTTTGTTGCTAACTTAGCATAAGTTAACGGATAAATAATATTTTTTTAGAAATTTCATTGTGTGCTTTTTAGTTTTAAATATAAAATTTTAGTAGTTGAGACAGGGTGTTTAATACCATATAGATTATCAAAAAAAATAGAAAATATTTTCACTTCTTTTAATTTACATCATAATTCACTATTTTTGTAGTGAATATATGCGCCAAATTATAGCATTCTCCACTCTGGTACACAATGGCAAAACCGCTTAGTATTTTATTCGTTTCGAGTGAAGTTTATCCTTTTGCAAAAACAGGCGGATTAGCCGATGTTTCTTATTCATTGCCACTTGCGCTTCGTGAGCTTGGGCATGATATTCGTGTAATGATGCCCAAATATGGCAGTATTAGCGAACGCAAAAATCGTATTCACGAGATAAACCGTCTTCGAGATTTTGCTATAATGGTAGGCGATGTAGAGTCTATCGCTACAGTGAAATCTTCTGCTATAACTACGTCCCGCTCAAAAGTTCAGGCCTATATTACTACAAATCAAAATTATTTTGAGGCGAATAAAGGTTTCTACAGCGACCCAATTACCGGCATAGATTATCCTGATAATGACGAACGGTTTATTTTTTTCAATAGGACGGTTCTCCAAACTTGTATTCTGCTCGGCTGGTTTCCTGATATAATTCACTGTAATGACTGGCAAACAGGTCTCGTTCCTGCAATTGCTCGCACCGATTATGCCGAAGAGTTCAAAAACGCAAAAATCATTTATACGATTCATAATTTCGGTAATCAAGGTAGCTTCCCTGCATCGAGTTTGATGAAAACCGGACTAACATCCCCTGAAGATATAGCAAAAATCACTCATAATGACCGTCTTAACTTTATGAAAGCAGGAATTGCTTATTCCGATCAGATTACAACTGTTAGCCCTACATATTGCGCAGAAATTCTGAGAAACGAGCAGTCAAGCAATGGACTTAATGAAGTATTACGATCTCGAGGAGATGATATGCTCGGTATTTTAGATGGGGTGGATTTGCTCACATGGAATCCAAAAATTGACCCGTTTATAGCCAAAAACTACGATAATCTCTCGGTTCAAGATAAAATCTACAGCAAAGAAGCATTGCTTCATCGTTTTGGATTACCGATGCGTTCTAATACTCCGCTTATCGGAATGATTTCTCGACTCAATGAACAAAAAGGTGTTCGACTTATTATCGAAGCGGCAGAACAACTCTTTGCAGAAAATTTACAATTTGTCTTGCTTGGCGAAGGCGACCCTGCTCTCGAAGCGGGTTTGCAGGAAATTACCGAACGGTATCCCGAGAAAGCATCTATTAAGATTGGTTTTGATGACGAACTTGCACATTTAATTGAAGCAGGTTCTGATATGTTTATGATGCCGTCACTCTACGAGCCTTGCGGCCTTAACCAACAATATTCATTGGTCTATGGAACTGTACCAATTGTTCGTTCAACTGGTGGACTTGCCGATACAGTACGTGAATTCAACCCTCAAAAAGCCGACGGTAATGGATTTGTATTCCAAAATTTTGATGCCCAAGAAATGGTATCGGCTGTTCGTCGTGCCCTCGCTATGTATTCTCGGCAAGACGTATGGAGTATGGTTGTACAAAATGGTATGACCGAAGATTTATCATGGTCGCGCTCAGCAAAACAATACAGTGAATTATATCACAATCTAATGCAAATTGAAATTTAAGTTATTAACTCACCGTCGTCGTCCCTATTGTCTATGAAAGTTCGTATCATCCACAATCATTCTCTTTTCAATTGGTTTTGCGGAGTAATTTTAATTATTACCGCGCTTACAGCTATGATCGGTTGTAATGACAAACTAAGCGTAGTTGGTAATAATCTACTTTCTGACACTCTCCAACTCACCTCCATTAACTCTTCAGATTCTTTGCCTCTGATTACCGGTTCGTCTTCATTCTCAAAATCTATTTCTCTATCCGGTGTCGGATATGTTTTTATAGGTAAAACTTCAACTTCCGAAGCCCTTACGTTGTCACGAATTGCTATGCCCGATTCGGTTCCTGACTTAAACGTTGCAGACATTATCTCTGCTAAACTGTTTATTTCTGCATCGAATCCCTATTATGCTTTTGGTGATACAACTAATAATCAACTTTCTTTTTCAGTTGTAAAAGTTCTTAAATTGTGGGGTACAACGGCTACTCGAGATTCGATTACTCCCGATTATTTTGATTCAAAACCACTGGCAACTTATAACGGGAAAATTCCACTACGAGATTCGACAGGCACATTTACTGTAGATTTCGATAAAGATCAAGTAATCGAATGGTTTAGCTTACGGAGAAAACTTGGTAGCGGTAACGACTCACTTAATTACGGCATTGCATTCCGTGCAAATTCGGATTGCAACATTATTCGTCGGTTTTCTGCCGGTTCGGTTGGGAATGCAGAAGCTCCTCAATTTACATCGCTCCAAGTAGTTTACCGCAGAACTACCGACACAAATTCTACCGTAATTACTATTCCTTCATCTTACGAAGGGACATATGTCACCACCCCAAATCCAACAGAAAAATCCATTACAATTCAAGGTGTTTCGGCAATTCACTCTCAAATAAGTTTTGATGTGAGTTCAATTCCAAAAGGTGTCGCAATTCATCTTGCAGGGCTGACTCTTACTCTTGACCCTTCGCGCTCGGAAGCAGGAACAGCAGGAACTGATGCGGCAGTCTATGCTGAATTTATTGATTCAACTTCTAACAATCTTGTGCGTACATATTATGGGGCACGTTCGCAGGATGCTAATGGCAATTATACCAATGAATACTTTTTTCCATCGCTAAATTCTGCTCTCGAAGCTATGGTTCGCCGCAATGGAATCGGAACAATTACGCTCCAGACACAACCCGCTAATTACTACAAACGAATGGATAAATTAGTGTTCTTTGGTGCCCAAGAATCCGATAGCACCAAACGTCCGCGAATGACCGTAGTCTATTCCACTCGACCTAAGTTTTAAAAGTTTACTATTTCTGCCTTCTATTCTTGCAGGTTAATTAATGGAAACTATTTGAAGTTTCCGATTAACTTCGCTTTTGATTATTTTACAGAACACCAAACATTACGTTCCCCATCTTCAATAATACTTATGACTTACCATAACTATGTTTCTTATTAATATTGTGAATTCCCGACCTTTCTCCTTAGCTTCTAAAATAAATATAGGCCTTCTTTGTTTTCATAAACAGCAAGAACAGAGTTTATTCGTCTCTCAATTTTAACAAACAACAATCACAATTCTATTGGAATCATGAAACAACCTATCCAAAATTTTGGTCAGCTAAAAAAATCGGGATACAGATTATTACCCGTCAAAGAAGAAATGCGTCGTAATCTTATAGAAAAGTTGAGAAAACGTGAAACACTATTTCCGGGTATTATCGGTTTTGAAGATTCAGTTATTCCACAGCTTGTGAATGCTTTGCTGGCAAAACATGATATTCTTTTACTCGGTTTGCGCGGTCAGGCAAAAACGAGAATTGCTCGCCTTTTAGTCGAACTTCTTGATGAATTTACACCTATAGTCAAGGGTTCAGAACTTCATGACAGTCCGTTTGCTCCTATATCGAAATTTGCAACGGATGTAGTGGCAGAATACGGAGATGCAACTCCTATTGACTGGGTACACCGTTCTGAACGTTATGGCGAAAAACTTGCCACACCTGATGTTACTATTGCCGATTTAATTGGTGATATTGATCCCATAAAAGCAGCTACTCAACGTCTTCATTATTCTCACGAAGGTGCAATTCATTTTGGTATTATTCCCCGTACTAATCGGGGAATTTTTGTGGTCAATGAGCTTCCAGATCTTCAGCCACGTATCCAAGTTGGTTTATTTAATCTATTACAAGAACGTGACATTCAAATTCGTGGATTCAATGTTCGTATTCCCCTTGATATTTGTTTGGTATTTACGGCAAATCCCGAAGATTACACTCATCGGGGAAGTATTATAACTCCACTCAAAGACCGTATCGGCTCACAAATTCTAACACATTATCCGCGCACACTTGATGATGGAATTCATATTACTTCGCAAGAAGCGTGGACTCAACGTGATGTTTCATCAACGTTTATTCCTCATTATTTCCGTCAAATTGTCGAAAGTATTGCATTTATTGCTCGTACAAGTGAATTCATTGACCAAACTTCCGGTGTATCAGCTCGGCTTACCATTGCAGTAATGGAAGCGCTTATTTCGAATGCTGAACGTCGCGCTTTACTTCTCGGTGAACAACACATTGCCCCTCGTATGGTTGATTTGGCGCAGTCTATCCCGGGTATAACGGGCAAAGTTGAATTAGTTTTTGAAGGTGAGCAAGAAGGCGCATTTAAAGTAGCACGTGCACTTATCGGTAAAGCTATCCGTGAGGTGTTTGCACTTTATTTTCCAGACCCGTTAGCCCGCCAGAAACGTGGTGAATCTAAACAAAAAGGCGTAGAAGAATACAATGCTATTATTCGCTTTTTTGAACAAGGAAATAGTATTTCTTTAAGCGATACAATGGATTTTGACAGCTATTTCAATGAATTAAACAAAGTACCCGAACTGCGTAATATTGCTGTCAAATACATACAATCAGATACAAATAACGAGTATGAAACCGCAGTAGCAATGGAATTTCTCTTGGATGGATTGCATCAAAATTCAAAGATTGCTAAGGAAGAATTTGCCTCCGGAGCAACTTATAGAGATATGATTGGCTCTATATTTACACGACCGACACGCATAAGCAATGACGAAGATGATGACCAATACTAAACTATATTAATAGTGCAAAACTTAGTTCAGAGCAGAAAGAATTCAGCATGAATACTCAGTTCGCGAATTGGTAATCATTAAAATTCGAGAAAAATAGCGTATTTTGCACTTCAGAATTAACCGAAACTATCCGATAGTGGAATTTAGACATCGGGTATTATAAATTAAAGGAGAAAATTACTATGGATCCAATTGTCCGTCTATTTATTATTATAGCACTCAGTTACCTTGCCGGTTCAATACCGACAGCAGTCATTATCAGTAAACTCTTTTTTGGGTTTGACATCCGAGAACGTGGCAGTGGTAATATGGGTAGTACGAATGCCTTTCGAATATTAGGTGTTAAGTGGGGAATATTTGTACAAGTTGTTGATATATTAAAAGGTGTATTGGCAGTTGCAGTTATCAGTCATCTTTTCATGGGAGAGATGCCGTTTGTAAATCGAACTCCGTTTGAAGATATAACAGTTCTTCGGCTTATAGCCGGTGTTTCGGCTGTTCTTGGTCATGTATTTTCGGCTTTTGTACAGTTCCGTGGTGGTAAAGGAATCAATACTGCAACGGGAATGTTAATTGCAATTGCCCCGGTGGACGTGGGAATTGCCTTTGCTTGTTTTCTATTAGTTGTATTTACATCGGGATATATTTCACTCGGTTCTATAGTTGCGGCTATCACTATTCCAACTGCAATGTGCATTCGATATAATATCTTGCATGTAAATATAGCAGGATATCATACAATGGTTTTCTTCTGTATCGGACTTGCTTTACTTGTAATATTTACTCATCGTGCAAATATCAAGAGGCTGATTTCTGGAAATGAAAATAGATTTGCCAAGCTGCAACTCTTCAAACACAAAAAATAACAATAGAAGAAACATAAGTTCGTAATGTAAACGGCGGAGAGTAATCTTCGCCATTTGTTTTTTATGTAATTATAATAGCATCATACTTATGAATCGGGAGCGACTAAAAACAGGAATTATAGGAGCAGGAGGATGGGGAACTGCACTTGCAATGGTGCTTGCCGAAAATCATCATCAAACTACTCTTTGGACACGCTCCTCAGATGTTGCTAATGAGATAAATCAATTCCACACAAACAACATTTTTCTGCCGGATATAACGATTCCTTCGGCTATCCGTGCCACAACCAATCCATCAGATTTGGATGATTGTGATTTACTCGTAATAGCAGTGCCAACACAATATATTCGAAACATACTGAAAGAATATACGTTTGCTCTTGCAGGAAAAATCATCGTTAGTGGTGCAAAAGGAATTGAACGTCACACTTTATTGCGCGTATCTGAAATACTTGATGATGCAACAGGAATAACTAATAGTTTCGCAGTACTAACCGGGCCAAGCCATGCCGAAGAAGTTGCTCGGCTAATGCCAACAACTGTAGTAGCAGCTTCGACTAATTCTATTATTGCGAGTAAAGTTCAGAAAGCTTTTACCACCTCAACTTTTAGGGTATATTCGTCGCCCGATGTCATCGGAGCAGAACTTGGCGGCGCACTTAAAAATGTAATTGCTATTGCTGCCGGAATTATTGATGGTGTTAAAATGGGAGATAATACCAAAGCCGCATTAATCACACGCGGACTATCTGAAATGACAAGATTTGGAACAGCACTCGGAGCAGATGCACATACATTTTCCGGACTTTCCGGCTTGGGTGATTTGTATGTTACTTGTAGCAGTAGGCATAGCCGAAATCGTAGAGTAGGAGAACAAATCGGCTCAGGAATTTCACTGGCTGAAATACTTTCGGGTACACAAACCGTTGCTGAAGGTGTCAGTACTTCAGAGTCTGTTTATGAATTAAGCCGAAAACATGGAGTAGAAATGCCGATAGTAGAGCAAGTCTATCGGATTTTGTTTGAAGGAAAATCCCCCCGAAAAGCAATTAATGACTTGATGATACGCCGAGCAAAACCCGAACAGTGGTGATAAAATCCTTGTTAATAACAAATGATTAAATTCTAAACTTCTATGTATTGCATTAGTTAATTTATTTAGAAATTTCAATATAAATTAAAACTTACTTAGTACAACAAAATTTCGATTAGTTAAGCAAATAAAATATAGGGTAATTCTCTTAATTCTTGATAAACTTTCTATTTTTCCGTAAGTTCTATAAGTAATACTATCAAAAGTGAAACCTTCGAGTACATCTTCCATCAAATCATCTCTTGAAAAAATCTTTGCTCCAGAGCGCATTCTTACAAGGTGGATAGACCGTCTTGCTTATGCCAGTGACGCAAGTTGCTACCGTATAATTCCCGAAGCAATTGTTCGACCGATTTCAGTTCAGGAGATACAAGCATTATTCAAATGGAGTACATTTCATTATGTTCCACTCTGCTTTCGTGCCGCCGGAACATCACTTTCAGGACAATCAGTTACAAGTGGTATTATCGTAGATATTTCACGAAATTGGGATGCTATTGAAATCCTTGATGATGGTAAAAGAGTACGAGTACAACCTGGAATAATTGGTGGAAAAGTCAATCAACTTCTAAAAAAATATAGAACTAAACTTGGGCCTGACCCTGCAAGTATGAACGCCTGTATGACCGGTGGAATTATCGCCAATAATTCAAGTGGTATGTGCTGTGGTGTAGTGAATAATTCCTATCATACTATCGAATCAATCACTTATATTCTGCCTAATGGAACACTCATAAATACAGCCGACCCAAATGCAAATATGCATTTAGAACAGCATTGCCCGGAAATCTACGACGGTATTTTAGCACTGCGCCGATTTATTCTCGATGATTCTGAATTAACTACGAAAATTCGCTCGAAATATAAAATTAAGAATACAGTCGGCTATGCCATCAACGCCTTTCTTGATGAAGAAAAACCAGCCGACATTCTCGGCAGATTAATGATTGGAAGTGAAGGAACCCTTGGTTTTATAGCCGAAGCAGTGTTCCGCACAATTCCCGACAATCCTTGTAAATCAACGGCAATGCTCTATTTTGCAAGTATTCAAGCCGCTTGCAATGCGATAATTCCTCTAAAAGATGCCGGAGCAGAGGCACTCGAATTGATGGATAGACCTGCATTGCGTTCTGTCGAGCATCTTCCCATGAGTCCGGATATTCTCAAAACACTTCCCGAAGGAGCAACAGCTCTTTTGGTAGAATTTCAAGCGATAACACCTGAATTACTGACTATAAAAATGAAAAATGCGAGTGCAGCAATTAATCTTTTTGAATTGTTGTTGCCGCCTGAATTTACCCAGAACCCTAAAGAACAAGCCATAATGTGGAGCATTCGCAAAGGGATGTTCCCTACTGCCGGAGCAATGCGTGCAGCCGGCACCGCTTTATTAAACGAGGACGTTGCCTTTCCGATAGAACGACTTGCTGACGCTGTGGAAGACCTCCACATTCTTTTCAAAAAGTATAATTTTGAAGATGCATTTGTGTTTGGCCATGCAAAAGACGGTAATCTTCATTTTGTAGCCGCTCATTCATTTAATACACCAGCCGACACTCTTCACTTCGGATCATTTGTCAGTGATTTAGCAGAACTTGTTATCGGAAAATATAATGGGTCACTCAAAGCTGAACACGGAACTGGTAGGCACATTACACCGTTTGTCGAAAAAGAATGGGGTGAAACAGCTTATTCAATCATGAAACAACTTAAATTATTGGTTGACAAAAATACTATTCTCAACCCTGATGTCATGATAAGCACAGATATTAATAATCACACAAAAAATCTTAAATCGTTACCAATTGTCCACTCTCTCGTGGATAAATGTATAGAATGTGGTTTTTGCGAATCTAAATGCCCAAGTAAAAACCTGACCATTACACCACGTCAGCGAATAGTTCTTTGGCGTGAGATGAAGCGATTACCGGCTGAACATCAAACAGTTGCACTTATGGAATTGCAGGAGGATTTTCTGTATTCCGGAATTGAAACTTGTGCCATTGACGGAATGTGCTCTACTGTTTGTCCTGTTGGAATTAATACAGGCGAACTCGTTAAACTAACAAAGAATCGAATACTTTCAGAATCTGACAAACGCAAAGCCATTCGAATTTCAAAGTACTTTCCACTTGGTCTACGTATAGCTCAATTAGGACTTCAATCAGCACAAGTAAGCCGGAAATTATTAGGAAATAATAGAACAAAACGTATCTCTCAATTTATTATGTCGCTCTTTCGGCAAAAAATATCGTGGCAACCGTTTATGGGTCAGCCGCCAAAACTTCCGCAAACCACTTCCAATGGAGCAGAGGCAGTATATTTTCCGACATGTACTTCCCGATTATTCGGTCAATCAGATTCAGATAATCTCCCGGCAACACTTGTTTCAATAGCACAAACAGCAGGCGTTTCTGTTTTTATTCCTAATGACAGTATCAGCTGTTGCGGACTTGCCTTTTCTTCAAAAGGGTTTGCTGAAAGCGGACTTGCAATGTGGACTTCATTAATTACCAGCTTTTGGGAGTGGTCAAATCACGGAAAGCTACCGATTGTTATTGATGCAAGTTCATGTTCGCTTTTCCTTAAAACACCTCCCGACGAACTTTCAACTGAATTGCTTGAAATCTGGAAACAATTAAAAATTATGGATAGTATTGAGTTTGTTTACGATATTGTACTTCCAAAACTTTCCATAAGTCCGATAAATGAATCAATTGTACTCCACCCGAATTGTTCGTTAATTAAAATGGGACTAACTGATAAAATGGAGGCAATTGCTCAAAAATGTGCCAATCATGTTACGATTCCCGATGAACTTCACTGTTGTGGATTTGCAGGAGACAAGGGTTTGCTTCATCCTGAGCTTACGGCATCTGCTACCGAGAAAGAAGCGACTGAAATTAACCAACATGAGTTCGACGGCTATTATTCAAGTAATATAACTTGTGAAATGGGAATGAGTTCAGCTACAGGGCAGCAGTATCGTTCTTTACTGTTCGTGGTTGAAAAAGCAATAAAAATGAATAATTCTACTACAAAATGATGAATAGTACAGGCAGTTTAAAATGAGAATATTGTCATATCAAAATTTTATTAAACCATTGAGCAATTCACATCTCTCGAAGTACCATAACAACGGAGAACAAATAATTCTCCACAGTAAAACGGTGAGATACTTGTGGTATTCTCGCCAAAATTTCACAATATTTTATAGAGGTAATAGTTATGCGTACAGCAATTTTCGCAACATTAGTTGCATTCGTTCTAACAGTAAGTGGTAATGCTTTTGCTCAAACTCCCAAAGAGCAAATAAAAGCAGGAAAAACAGAAGTAAAACAAGGTAAAGCTGAGGTAAAATCAGCTCATCAAGATGCCAAATCTCTCAAAGAAGAAGTTAAAGAGGGCACAAAAACAAAAGCTGAAGTAAAAGCCCAACTGAAAGCTGACCGTGCTCAAGCTAAAGAAGGAAAAAAAGCCGTTAAAGCAGGCAAAAAACAAATCCGCGAAGCAAAAAAAGAACTTCGTGC
>JAFDZU010000078.1:8987-37833 GCA_018266765.1 Bacteroidota bacterium | reverse complement strand
AAATTCTGCGTAAGGTGAGTTATAATCTGCGTAGTTTAAATGAAGTAGAAACATTTATCAAAGCAAACGGACATTTACCTGAAATTCCAAGTGAAACTGAGGTAAAAGACAAAGGTGTAAATATTGCTGAGATGCAAGCTAAACTTCTACAGAAAGTAGAAGAATTGACACTCTATGTCATTGAATTGAAAAAGGAAAATAATTTGATGAAGGCACATATGCAGTCTTTAGAGAGAGGAAAATAATATGCGTACCAAATTCATAATTATAATACTTGTAGTGCTAAGTAATTCTACAGCATTATTATTCGCATCGAATGGTGCGGAAATATTAATAAACGTTTCAAGAGACCCCATAAAACAGAAGAATGCCGAGTTAATGAGTAAACGTATTGCCACGATAAAATGGCAAGTAGTTGAATTTAACAAGGAGTCTCTACAAACAAATAACGCTGTAATGAATTTTTTAGAATTGTCAGGCATTACTCTTCAACGCGATAAAATTGATATTCGCAACCCTGATGACTTCACTTGGTATGGCTCGAATAAAACGAAGAATTACTCTGGCATTTTCTCTATACAAGGATCAAATGTTCGAGGAACCATTACAGTTGGATTACGAATATTCGAATTAGAGTTATTAGATTCACAATACATTCTGGTCGAAATAGACCAGAGGCGATTTCCTCCAGAAGGTTGTGGAGATTTTAACGAACTTCCCAATAATGTAGTCCAGCCGTTAAGGAATGACGGAGTGGAAATATATAATCAACTACAGCCGCAGAATCAATCAGAACATTCTGCTCATCTTCGGATAGGTGGTCTGCAAAAACATACCATTACCGCAGTCGGAACAATTGATTGTAAAATGAGGGTATTGGTATTATATACCACTGCTGCTGTCAGTGCAGTAGGTAGCGGAAATTTACAAACACATGCTCAAAATTCTATTGCTACCATGAACTTAGCGAATTCTAACAGTGCTGTCAGTTTTGAAGCAGAACTTGTATATGTTGGACAAACAAGCTATACAGAAGTGGGTTACTTTACAGATGTTCCAAGGTTTCGGATAAATGGAGATGGATATATGGATGAAGTTCATGCACTTAGGGAAGAATTTTCTGCTGATATTTGTGTTCTGATGTCAAATAATACCGATTATTGTGGGTTAGCAGCAGGTATTAAAACATGCGAAGATTTTGGTTTTTGTGCTGTATACTGGGATTGTGCCATTTCAAATTACTCGTTTGCTCATGAAATTGCCCACCTTTTCGGTTGCAGGCATAATACTGAGGCAGATGCTACAAATGCACCATACGCAGATGCTCATGGTTACCGTGATATTTCGAATGGATGGAGAACGATTATGGCTTACCAATCAAGCCCAGCAACAACAAGAATAGCATATTGGTCTAACCCAAGTATAAATTATAGCGGTAATCCAATGGGTACAACTGCAACACATAATAACGCGAGGATTCTTAATACTTATTGGTCTAATACAATGAATTTTCGTCCTATAAACGGCGAGAGAGTAATTGTACAAGCCGATATTACTGGAGCAAATCATTTTACCTATAATGCTGGGTTTATTAGCACAACGGGTAGTCTTTCAATAGCATCAAGCAGTGATTGGTCGTTTCTTGCAGGACAAGGAATTACCATGTCAGATGGATTTATTGCTACTGCCGGCAGTGATTTCTTAGCGCGTATTGTGCCTGCTTGTGGTACACCTGACGGAGAGTCATGCAACCAATATAATACGGCTATTAACCAAGTTGGAATAGCTGATAATAAATATGAAGTTGGCATTTCTTTATCTCCTAATCCTGCCAGTGAGAATGTTAAAATTACTGTTAGAAGTCAAAGCAGTGGCATTATATCCTATCGTTTGATTGATATTTTAGGACGTACTATTTCAACAGAAAATGGTACTATGGCATCTTCCGATTATCAAAAGGACATTACTCTTAATGGCTTGTCATCGGGGTCATATACAATCGTTGTATATATCAACGATGTATTCTTTTCAAAAGCAAATCTTGTAAAACTATAAAACAATATATCTTATGAAAACAACATCAATTTTTCTTGCATTAGTACTTTGCTTTCTCATTGCTTCCTGTGGCAGCGATGGTGATTGTGTTGCTGTAAAGCAACCAGAGAGAGGAGTAGTATATCGTGATACCTTTAATTTTGTGGTCTTTGATGGAGGAGCACGGTACGACCAATGTGGCTTTTTTATCGTTTCGAGTTTAAAGAGGGATAGTAGTAAAACTGCAATCTACAGACCAACTAGAATTTCTGAAACAATACGACTATTCCATGAGGGTGGAGATTATTGGGGTATATTAGAAGTATTGCCCGAGAAATCTATTTGTTTTAATGGCGCAGTAGATCCACTCCCTGGGAAAGAAAACACCCCCGATACGATGAACTTTGTGAATATAGTTGAATTTCACAGTAAGTAAGTCCTTCACATTCTGTCCGTGGCAGGGTGCATTTCGACTTCGCTCAATAACCGAAGACCCTGCCACAAGTTTAGAAAGTAGCCGAATTTCCATAAAAACGGCACTTTCAGCACGAGGCAAGGGATTGAAAGGTCAATTAAACGAACCCGATTATCAATTAAACGAACCCGATTATCAATTAAACGAACCCGATTATCAATTAAACGAACCCGATCGTTAAATAAACGAACCCGATCGTTAAATAAACGAACCCGATCGTCAATTAAACGAACCCGATCGTCAATTAAACGAACCCGATCGTCAATTAAACGAACGTTTTCTTCAATCCAAGTTTCTGATTGCCTCTATCCTGTTTTCAATTAAAATTCAAATTCATCAAACGATATTTACTGTCGGTCTAATTTTTATTTTATTTCATATTTTCAAAGGATGTACCATGCCTACGATTATAAACAATAACTTTTCCGGTGATAGTTTGGACATGCGCTCTGAACGTCTCGGGCGACTCTCGGCAAATGTTGCTACACACGCAACAACCCTCGGATTATCTTCAACATTGCTTACCAAAGCGCAAGGTGCGGCGGCGGCTTGGCAAGCGGCGCGAGTTTCTTCGCAAACCGAACAAGGCGAATCGGTTTCATTTTACGAAATCTTTCATGCTGATTTTATTGAAGTTGCGGAGCAATATCAGCTTGTAAAGGACTATTTATTGGCTTTGATAGCAAATCAACCCCGCAAATTAAAAGAAACAAGCCAGAATTTTGGAATAGCAGTTCCAACGCCTACAACGTGGGAAACATTTCGGATTTATGTTATTCAACTAATCGAAAAGAATGCGGAATTTGTTACAGATAACAATCCGGTTGTTGCACCTCCGAGTGCCATTACTTTATTGCAAGACCTTCTCGATACAGCAGTTGCATCCTATAAAGTAGCTCAACGGGAATCAACCGAAGCATCGGAAGCATTTGACAGTCAGCAAGATTTATTTGCCGAAGATACGGCGGTGTTGCAATTGATATTCCAACAGGCAAAAATGACATTAGGCAAGAAAAACCCGTTATTAGAAGATTTGGGTTTTGCTCCTATTGCGTCTCAAAACGGTGGTGGTCCAGTTCCGGCATCGCCAAGCGGATTGAATTTTAGCGGTGAAACCCTTTCGTGGACATCCGTTAGTGGTGCAACGAGTTACGGCATAAGTTTGTCGTATGACGGTGGCACACATTGGGAGGGTGATTTTAATTCTGATACGAATTCATCGGTAGTTCCTGTGGCAGAAGTTGGGAAATTATATTACCGAGTTCGTGCACGAAATGCGAATGGTTATGGAGAGTATTCGGGTACATTCGAGCATCTGTTTGGGCTTTCAGCGGCGGATAATTTCGCGTATGCTGATGATCAATTCACTTGGAATCCTGTTGAATTTGCCAATGGATATGATATACAATATTCGCTTGCGAATGAAGAAAACTGGGTGCTGATATTTAACGGTAATGCAACAAGTTTTGCTCATACTCCTGCAAGTGGAAGTTGGACATATCGGATACGTGCGTCCTATGGTTCGATAAAAAGTGAGTGGGTTGAGATAGCGGTGGAACAGGTTTGATTTCCTTTTTAACCACATAGGTACATAGGTTACATAGATTTTAAGCCCGCGAGTATTTTTCGTGGGCTTTTTTAGTTCTAAGTGTAGTCTCAACTGATCTTTTTTATAATTTTACAAGTTGGCAGATAATTAAATTAGTTCCAACAACCAATAGAACTTTAGTCTGTATCTTGTCTCTCAATTATTCCTTGCACCTTCGAGCACCCACACCCTCATTCCCTTTTTCTGGTTTGCATTGAACTCTTGGTAAAAGGTAGCTCGGTGCGGTAAGGTGCCTTCTATTGTTTGGATTAACACGCTGTTATCGGGTTTTGTGGGAATTATCAAGCCGGCATGTTGAAACATTGAGCTATAACTTGTCAGACGAAGATTTCCTGCCGCACTTTCATCATTATGACAACCAACATACGCACAACTCAGCGACAAAAGAGGCAACACATGCGCCCGATAGCTCACATTCGAGTCAGGAAAAACCACTTGAGACGGGTTGGTAATGGTATTGCTGTCGCAGGAAGCAGTCATCAGACCGATTGCCGCAATAAAAATAATACTCAATATTTTATTCATAGAATAATGCTTTGCTTTCGCCACTTAATAACTTTCACTTTCATTGGGAAAATCGGCATTGCGAATATCATCGCCATACTGCGTTACAGCCGAGTGAATTCTTTGATAAAGATTATCATATTGCCGAACAAAACGCGGATTGAAATCTACCGTTAGACCAAGCATATCCGTATAAACAAGGATTTGTCCGTCGCACATTGGCCCGGCACCAATGCCGATAGTGGGAATATCAATTGCGGCAGTTACTTGCGCGGCAAGTTCTGTGGGAATTTTCTCAAGTACAATTGCAAATGCACCTGCTTCTTCTAATAATTTTGCATCACGGAGAAGAGTTTCAGCTTCGGCTTCATCTGTTCCTCGCACTCGATAACTCCCAAATTGATTAATACTTTGTGGTGTTAGTCCAAGATGTGCCATTACGGGAATTCCTGCTTCGGTCATGCGTCGAACAGCTTCTGCAACACGCCTGCCGCCTTCGATTTTCACTGCGCTTGCACCTGCTTCTTTGAGTAATCGTCCTGCATTGCGGAACGCTTCTTCCGGCGAAACTTGATAACTCATAAACGGCATATCTGCTATAACCATTGCCCGTTTAACTCCGCGATTAACGGCGCGTGTGTGGTAAATAATATCTTCAAGCGTTACGGGAATCGTCGTTTCATGCCCTTGCACCACATTTCCAAGCGAATCACCAACCAATATAACATCTACCTTCGCCTCGTCCAAAACACGTGCAATCAATGCGTCATACGCAGTCAGACACACGATTTTCTTTCCCTTTTTTTTCATATCCACAAGCCGACGAGTTGTTACGCGGCGGAGTGGCGCAGAATGACTGTGCTGATGAGATTCTTCGTGAGATTCTTCAATTGTACTCATATAATTATTATTTGTATGTGAAGATATTTATCGTTGTTAATTTTGGGTTTGTGCATGCTAATTTCCAATCGGCAGTTTGCGGCCACCCGTTGCCGTCCAAGCACATAAAAGTCTTGCTTTTAAACTACAAACCTACAAATAAAGTTATTCATATTGTTCATCTATACTATGGATGCTTGGGTGTTCCTTCGTAATTTTGTGGAAATATTCCTTACTTTTATCAGAAAACAACCGTATGAGTACATCTCCTTTTTATCGTCTTGCCGCATCATGTGTAATGCCAAATGTTTCCGAAGATAAATATTCTGTTGATGCGGATTATCGTGAGAATATTCATCGGCTTGTTGAAGCAGGCGTGGCAGGCTTTTGTGTGTTTCAAGGGAAATTGGAAGAAACCGCCTCGATGATTACCACACTTCAACGCATTGCAAACGGAAATTTACTCATGAGTGCCGACTATGAATACGGACTGCCGATGAGATTAGAAGGCGGTACAGCATTTCCGCAAGCGATGGCACTCGGCAGAGCAAATGATACAGCAATCACACGCAAAATTGCTCAAGCAATTGCACGTGAAGCCCGCGGAATCGGAATTCATTGGAATTTTGCTCCGGTCTGTGATGTTAATTCTAACCCAAAGAACCCCATTATCAATATTCGTTCGTTCGGTGAGTCGCCCGAAGCAATTATCCCACATATAGTAGCAATGATAGAAGGAATGCAATCCGAAGGTGTAATTGCTTGTGCCAAACATTTCCCCGGGCATGGCGATACTGCCATAGATTCTCATCTCGCACTTCCAACGTTAGAATATTCGCTCGACCGATTAGAACAAACAGAACTTGCGCCGTTTCGTGCGGCTATTGGTGGCGGAGTACGATCAGTAATGGTTGCACATCTTTCTGCGCCGATACTTGCACAAGCGGGTAATGAGTTCACTGAAGTAGATTCGCGATTTCAATTCGACGGCAATCTTCCTGCTTCGCTTTCGAGAGCAATTACCACAGGATTTCTCAAAAACAAACTCGGTTTCCGAGGATTGACCGTCACCGATGCACTCGAAATGCAATCAATTACGAAGCAGTATTCAAGCGGTGAAGCCGCAATTCGTGCAATGGACGCAGGTTCTGATGTAGTGCTCATTCCTGAAAAACCGTGGGAAGCAATCGAATCACTCGCTCGTAAAGCCGAAGCAAACCCAGCATTTGCAGAACGATTACGCCAAGCCGCAGAGCGAATTGATGAAGCAAAACAATGGTGTAAAAACACATCTGTAACGCTCGAATCCAAACCGATTTCACTCGAAGAACACGGCACTCTTGCTCTTCAAGCCGCTAAAAAAGCAGTCAGAATTGAAAACGGAAATACAATACTTCCTCTGAGTCAGTACGAAACATTTGCCGCTTTTGCCGTGATGCAGGACGAGAATATTCAGCCGGGTGCGGAGTTTTTCCATTATTTAGCTCAAGTGGTCGAAAGTGATTGTGATTTTGGGTTTTTAGATGCAAATATATCCGATGAAGATGCCACTGCCCTTGCCGAACAAACTGCCGATGCCGAAATCATTGTTGTTGCGCTGTTTATGCGTGCAAAATCCCATCATGGAACGGTGGATGTTCCTTCGCATCTTAACCATGCACTCTCGTTAATTGCCGATGGGCGAAAAATCATTGCAGTTTTACTTGGTAATCCGTATTTACGTGATTCAATCACCGCTAATTGTTATGTCAGTACGTATTCCGACTCTACTCCGGCAATTGGTGCGGCGGCTCTCGCCCTTGGCGGGAAACTATCATAGTATGTAAAACCTCGTTGAGGAAGTCAGGATAGTATTCATATAGAGTGAGATAATCTTGACCTCATCGGCAAAAATGCAGGACTGTTTTCTTTATCTTACTAAAGGGTTTTGCGTGACAATTTCTGCATCTTCAATTCCGTGATAACACAAACCGGAGTTTTTACAATTAGAATGATTCGCCGCATTGCTGAACCATGTAGTAATATCAGAGGTTAATTGCTCATACGATTTATCTTTTTGAATGGCATCAACCTGAGAGTTTATATTCAAAGCAATCCGAGCGAATAACTCATAAATAGGCATATATTGCTGAAGCACTTTGAAATGCTTGACTGTTTTCACGATGCGATAGGCAAGTTCAAATGCTATTTCGCACGACGGTTGCTCGGCCTCATTTGCGGCTTTGAACTCTTCGTGATATTTTAAAATTTTGATAATTTCATCTACACATTTTTCAAAGACATTACCGTCTTTGAGTAACGTCCTAAGAGAAATCATCATTTTTTCAACATCCATTTGTGCAATCGGACGTTTTAATTCATGTTCGAGGGATTGTAACTCATTCTGTATATTTTTAATATCTCCGTATGCTTGTAAAGGAATCATAACCACCCCCGAAAGACCACCACCGGTTGCTGAAGTTGCGGCGGCTGTTCCTAATGATTGAGTCACAACCGGAACGACAGATTGCAATTGAGTTGCAACAGAACCGGCTGTTCCAAGCCCTATTGAAACTCCGCCACCTATCAAGCCACCAGTAACCCGACCACTTGTTTCAGTCAAATCAGTTGAACCAAAATTAACAGTTCTCGGACTTGCATCTGAACCACTACTTGTTCCAAGTGAAGTGCCTTGCTGCAAATCCATCAAATTTAAACTCATAGTTGTTGGGGCTAAGCGGGCTTGGTCAAGAAGTGGCTCGTCGGGTTTATCAGTAATTTCCTCGAAAAGTTTAATTTTTTCTGCATAGAGTTTTACTGCATCATAGCTTGAAATAGAATTTTCACCCGTATTACAAATATGGATAGCATCCATCCACAAACGATTACTTGCTTTACGAGCTTTTTCGTTAAGAGTCCATGCCGTATAAACTTTTGGTTTTTTTGACTTCCCTCCCACGTGGGCATAGCATGTGTCGTGAAGTATTCCTTTACCGCAAACTGTTTTATGGTGTGGGTCATAATTTTTACTAACCCATGCGTTGATTTTTTTTATGGCTTTAGCGGCATTTTCTTTGTTTAAAGCACTTGAATCGGTTACGAATGCTTTTTCGAGTTCTTCGTGAAGATAATAATAATATTGGATAAACAAATCCATTTCGTCAGCGAGACGCTCATGCAAATACCACACACGATTATACCAATAAGCAAGCTCTAAGGCATCGCGGCACGAGCCAATCGGTTTGTTTTTACGGGTGTTATATTGAGCGATTGCTTTCCATAACTCCCTAACATCATCTGAAATTGCTGAAACACTTCGTTTTTTAAGTATAAAACGTACTCCGTTGAGGGCATCATGAGAATGGACAAATGATTTTCTGCCATCTTTTATCGTGATATACATTTTAGTATAATAGTATGCTCGGGTATTGCGAATTATTTTTTTCAAAGCATACGATGCCGCCACACCTGCCGCCGCCGCCAATGCCGCACCTCCGACTAATGCCCATGTAATTGGCCCACCTATGATTGCTACAGCCGCTACAGTCGCTGCAACGGCCACAACCGGACCCGAAACCGTATACATGACCTTTCGCTTACTGCGTGATAGTTGCCGAGTTGCAGTGTAAGAAGTGAGTGAAGTATTTGCAGATGAAGTTGACTGACTATGTGTTTGTATCGCCGTTGCACGACTTACTGTTATTGCTGTTTTAGACGGGAGGTCTTTCGCTTCGTAAGCGTATTTATCCGCATCTCCGAGTAGAAAATCAAGAGGGCTATACTCCTGACCGTTTACGGTAATTTTATCAATTGGCATAGTAATCTCTAATTAAAAAAGTAGAAGAAATTTTACGGAATCATCGTGTTTGGTATCTTCCCCAAAAAAAAACTTTAAGTAAATTATACTGTATGGAAGACTAAAAGTTTGAAGTTGTTTAAAACTGAAAGCAAGTTAACTCTTTCTCTCGTTCTATCCGACTATTATAAATAGTAGATAATAAATTATTAGACAACATCGACTGAATGTTTGAGCGATAGACTGACTCAATTTGTGTACCATAACATATTCATCTAGCAAAAATCGTTATTCTGACAAACAAAAAAATCATATTTTAGAGCAAATTGAATATCAAAAGACGAAAAGGACACGCTAAGTCAATCAAATAATTAACCTAAACTCTTTACTATCATTATTTCATCAAAGGGGGGATTCCGAACGATGAAAACGCTAACAGCTTTTATTTCTATCATTGTTTTTAATGCACTATCATTGAGTGCTGTTGCCTTGCCGCATGGAACTGCTTCGCTTGCAATTGTAAAGCCGAATGGTAATGAATTATTTGCAACTGGTGATACAACTACCATCGAATGGACAGGAGTACAGCCGCAAGATACTGTATTATTAGAATTTAGCACCGATAGCGGCAAAAGTTGGTCGTTAATTACCGATATGGCTACGGGTTTGCAATACCGATGGGCAATTCCGGCTCTTTCTTCGGATAGCTGTTTGATGCGTGTAGCACAACGGGAATTCCCGCAGGCAGTTCTCACGCTACCCCATAAACGTCTTGTTACTGATGTAGTTTTTACCGCAACCGGCAATGAAGTAATCACTTCGGTAGATGACGGCGGAGTTAAAATGTGGAATGCTGTGAATGGAAATCAACGTTATTCAATAGATAGCGCAAAGGCAAGATTCATTTCTATTAGTCCGTCGGGGGCGTATTTTTCGGTTTCAAATCTTCTAAATGACGGCTCAATTTGGGATGTAACCACCGGACAAATTCGCAATCGAAGTTTTAGTTTTACTCCGGTTCTCGGGCGTATTGCCTTTTTGAATAATGATACCATTGCTTTGCCAATCGGCAATAATATTTATCCGTGTAGATATAATCTTCCAACGGGAATAACAACTGTTTATGGAAACTTGCTCCATGGAAGAACCGTAAATGACACACGATTTAATGCTCTCAAAACCCGACTTATAGCCGGCTCGAACGACAGTGTAGCAATTGTTTGGAATTACACAAATAAAACAAAAACAGCTCAACTTCCACATACGTCAGCAGTGTGGACTGTGGATATTTCTGCTGATGCCACTCGCGCGCTTACCGATGATAAAGCCGGAAATGTGTATTATTGGAATACCATCAACGGCAAACTTATAGCTCAACTCGGCGATAAAAATTTCACTTCGTCGCGGCTAAGTCCCGACGGCAAACACGCCCTCGGTGGCGGACGAACTCAAACTCGCACCATAAACGGACAAACCGAAAACTATGCTGACGGCGTTATATGGGATGTAACGAGTCATAATCCTATACGCTATTTACGGGGACATCATTTGGGAATTACTTCGGTGTGTTATTCGTTAGACGGCAGTCGAATGGCAACAGCAAGCGCAGACAGCACCGTAAAAATTTGGGATTTATCCGAAATCCAAAGTGCAGTTTCGGCATTGCCATGGCGAATAACACAGCCAGTTCTTTCTGCTGATGATATTGATATGAAAATGCAATATGCAGGCGAGCAGAAAGATTCTATAATTAGTAAAATTCTGCGAAATCAATCGCTTGCAGATGTACGAGTGCGGTCGGTTCGGCTCACGGGCGGGGATTCATCGAAATTTTCAATTAAAAATCTTACAGCACAACAAATACTTACTCCAAATAGTTCAGAAAATATTGAAATAGTATTTTCACCTGATTCGGTGCGAAAATATTCCACAACATTGGAGATTATCACTCAAAATCAAGTAATAAGACGAACTGTAAACGGCGAAGGAGTATTGCGTTTGGCGCGATGGACACAAGGAATTGACCTTGGTAAAGTATATGTAGGCGACCGTCGTGACAGCACTATTGAGCTTGTTATAACTAATGTTTCGCAAGCACCACTTCCACTCACGGCAATGCTTCAGTCTTCTGATATAACAATACTTTCCGGTGGAGGTGCAGTAACTGTTCCCGCAGGTCAGCCACATTCTTTTACAATTACATTCGCTCCAACTAAGGTTGGAATCATTACAACTGCTTTGCAAATTGAATTTAACGGATATGGCTCACCAATTATGATTCCCGTAACCGGAGAAGGTGTGTGCAGTTCGGGAGGTGAAACGATTCGCGTAGGGAGTTCGGATGCAATTCCAGCGCAGTCGGTTACGATTCCTGTGGTACTTTCTTTTCCAAAAAATTCATTACAAAGTTTACTACGAGAGTATTCATTCGATGTGAAATTTAATAAAACAGTGCTATTACCGGTCGAACCAACACCGACCGGCACAGTTGCGGGTAATGATAGAATTATCCATATTTCCGGTCGGCAAGAAGGTAATGATACGCTTACGCAATTGCATCTGATGACTGCAATAGGAACTGCCGAAACCGCAGTGATTACCGTCGAAAATTTTGAATGGATTGCATGTACAACAACAGCCGCCGGCATAGCGGGAGAAGTTCATATTACGGTTTGCAAAGAAGGTTCTCCGCGGCTGTATAATCCCGATGGCGAAACAGCTACTTTGGCAATTTTACCAAATACTGTGCGTGGCGATGATACTCAAGTTAAATTTAGTACGCCGGAAATTGGGCGAATTAATATTGCAATTATCAACGTACTTGGCACTGCAGTGCCACTTTTTTCGGGAGAAATGACGGCAGGTGACTATACTCTTCCATTATCAGTAAATTTACCGGCAGGAGTCTATTTTGTAAGAATGACCACGCCATCGCAAGTAATTATAAAGCGTATAGTTATTGAGTAGCATTACAAATAAACATTCCCCATATTTTGAAGTACAATAATTAATTTTGAACAACCTCAACACATTCAATTATCATAATTTTAACAGAGAAACTTTTAATGAGTAATTATCCTATTCGGCTATCTGCTATTACCATAGTTTTTGTAATTTTTGCATTCTCTCTAACAATGGCAGGCGGCTGGACACAACCCAAGAACCAATTGTTTGCCAAAGTATATGCGGGTGTCATGCTTTCGTCAAGTTTTAGAGATTTAGCCGGTGAAAGTGTTTTCTACAAACGCGATACTTCGGCTATCTTTCCGAATGGCAGAAATTATGGAGTGGAATTAAACGGAATATTGGGCGGTTTGTACACTGAATACGGTTTGAATGATGATGTTACACTTCTGCTTGATGTGCCGTTCGGACGGTTTGCTTTGCATGAAGTCTATTCGAGTGGCGGAATTTCTCCCGACGGCGAAACGAGAGCGGATTTAAGTATTACACAAGTAGTCTATTACGGCATTGGTGCTCGGTGGAAAATTCATACCGGAAAAGGAGTTACTTCCCTTGCATTAATGGCAAAAATTCCACCTGGCTTTCATAATGGTGTAGCTAACGACCCAAAACCATTCTTGAGTGACGGAGCAATGCAAATCGGTGGCGGCTTAGAATTCGGCTATCCGTTCACCGATGGTTGGCTCGGTAGTTCACTGCTCTATAATCACCGTTTTGAGGATTTATCCGACGAACTTGCGGTTCATTTCGAGGTTGGAGCAAAAAATATTCCATCGACGTTCATCAAGATTTATGTGGATATTCTCCAAAGCATGAGTAGTTTCCCTGGGAGTATAGACTTTAATCCTCGGCGAACAATTCTTCAGGAAAATTATATTGCCGGTGGCGCATCGTTTGGATTGTATGTCAGTTCTGATTGGTTCTTGGATTTGGGATATTCGGCGCGGTTCGTCGGGAAAAATACATGGAATATCGGCACATTTACCCTCGGCGTTGGAACAACAATTCCGTCTTTTTTATAGAAATTCTTCACAACAGCTCTTAAACAGAATACTTCCTAAAGAAATTATCTTTATCGAAATCAGAACGATTTACAGACAACTTAACTATTTGATATATATCACTGTTCCGTCGAAAGACGAAACCGAACAATACGATTGTTTTTAGTGTCAGCAATGTAGAGTGTTCTATCGTACCAAGCCACACCTTTGGGCGAGTTGAATTGCCGTTGTCCGTTTCCTGTGCCACCGAACGAGTGCATTTGTTTTCCTTGAGAAGTAAACTTAAGAAGTGAGTCTTTACCTGCATCAATAATATAAATATTGCCGAAATTATCAACGGTGCAATCTTCGGGGGAGGTGAATCTTCCTGCTGAAAACAAACTGTTTTGGTCTAAAGGCGGAATAAATTTCTGAACCCAAGCCGATTGGTCGCCACTACTAAAAGTAAGCCATTGAGTTTTGAATTGCATTCCACTTCCCGTTTGTGTGAAAATAAAATCTTGAGAACGTTCACTTGTGGTTGTAATGCTACTTAGTCCCGAAATAGAATTGAGAGCGTTTCCTTTTGGTACAAGTCCTGCAATTGGCGAAAGAAATGTGTTTTCCGAAGAAATTACTATAACTGCATTATCAGGATTAGTTGGAGAAGAATTGTTTGGCCCCGTTCGAGTAAGTAAATATGAATTATTGGGAAAAACTGTTATACCCGTAAACCTCCGCGCAGGATTACCTGTTTCGGAATAAGCAAGAGTAACGGGTGCGCTTGAGATGTCATGAAGTGATTTACGGAGTTCAACGCGATAGACAGCACCGATAGTTGTTTGATTGCCGTTAATTGTCGTATCGAGTTCGGCACAAACCAATAAGTCGAACAAACCATTCTGACCTATGGCGATTGGTCTGCGAATCCGCGATGAATACCCGACAAGCTTTCCCGAAAGATCGAGCATTGCCACACGGTCGTTCTCAGTATCAGCTATATAAATAAAAGGTTCGCGCCCAATAAATACATCCGACGGTGCATTAAATCCTGTCCATTCCGGCGCAAGTGGCAAATAGAGAGTGTCGTTAACTGTACCTTTGGTCGGTGGTGCAGTAGGAACAGATGGTTTGTCATGGCAACCGATTATCATGACGAGCAACGCTGTTATACTAAACAAAAAAGAGAGGATCTTTCGATTCATAAATTACAATAGATTGATTTTTTAGTGCGTTTTGCTGTGATAGAATTAAAATTCATCATACAATTTACGACCGCAAAAATAACAAACATACAAGCCAAAAGCAGTAATTAATTTATTGATTATGGAAAGATTGCATCACTCCATTACTATAAAGCCAAGCGTCGTTACTTCTCCTCTTGCAGTCCGAACAACACAGCTATACACACCTTGTGAAAGCAAAGGAAGACGATACTCGCCATGCAAGCCGATTTGATTTTCTATGATAGGAATTTCCTGTCCAAGTGTATTGATAATGCTTACATTATAACGCTCTGTTTGCGCAAAATTAACCCGAATAATTCCCTCGCCTGAAATTATCGGATTTGGAAATATTGCTATCGTTGCAAGGAAAGTTGGTTGGTCGGTTGTCACGGAAGTTATTTTATTGCTTATGGTTATATAATTTTCACGGACAAGCATTCCACGAACGGAGTCAATACCTGTTTCGGGCGGACACGTATATCGAAGCGTGACAGTATATTTTCCTTCGGTTGAATATGTATGGTTAGGATTTTGCTCGATTGAGGTAGTTCCGTCGCCGAAATCCCACAGGAATTGGCAACGTGAATTTACAGGTACACTTGTATTAAAAACTGTACAGTATCACCTATTGGGATTGGCTTAGTACCATTTCTGCCTCGAGGAGCTTCAAAACCAATTGTTCGTTGTACGGGAAGCGGAGGAACTCCCCACATCGAAAGCACACCAGTTATATCGCCAAGAGCAACTTGCTTGCCATCATGTGAAATTGCAATCGAAGAAACTACAGCATTTGCCCTGAAATAATGTACAAAAGTTTTGGTTTTAATATTAAAAACTCCGGCGGAATCTGACTTACGAAACATCACAAGCAAATGCACACCATCAGGAAACGGCTCGAATGAACTTATGCCAAGCAAAGGAAGTGAGTCTATTTTCTTTCCATCGGCAAAACTCCATACCGCATCTTCGGTTACGCTGTGATATTTATCGGGAAGATGACGCAATATTCGTCCTTTAGTAGGGAATTTTGATATAAGTGTATATGTGCTGTCACTAATCCAAAGAATAGAGTCTCGGTTACTAATTACAAAATAGGAATTTGGTAAATAAGGAAGTCCACCACGAATAGAATAGAAATATTGCCCGGCACCAATATATGCCCCTTGAATATAATCGGGATTCTTAGCAAGATATCTCGTAGAAGGTCGAATACAAATATCATACGACCTTGTGGATGATGTTATCCCAGCATTTCCTCCCCGTTCCTCTTCTGTATAGGATGAAAAAGGATAATATGGAAGGGTATATGTATAGGTTAAATGACCCTGGTTAGAATAAAGAATTGAGCTAGAATCTTGGCTCAAATCAATCCCCGCTTTACCTGCATTATCTTCATAAAAATTTGTTTCTGAATGTTTGACAAAATTTCCCTCTAATGGATAAGCAACTCTTCCTTTTGTAAAAGATGAATAGCCGGTATCAATAATTGAAGATGATAATAAATAGAGCAACCCTGAATTACCATTAGGAACACCAATGCCATATGCTATTGATTTGCTTTCATTAATCGTTATTCCTCTAATCCAAAGTTGTGTTTTGGGTTCTTTATTAAAATAGTGTTACACATAAGTTCTTTCAAACAAAAATCGCTCGAATTGACCATCAGGAGTGAGTGTATAGATTGAACCGTTGCTTGTTCCTGCAAGGATACGATTGCTTCTTAAAGCAAAAGAAATTGCAGTAACTCCAGCCGCCAGTGTATGTTTCTCTGCCCATAGTGCGCCATCGGGTACAATTGACTTTTCGTAGTGTATATAGTCCTTTTTTATTGTGGTATATTTTTCTCCTATGGACGATGTGATAGTAAGTGAAACAGTATAAATGCCGGGAAACTTGTATGTATGTTTCGGATGCTGTGTCGTTGAAATATCGCCATCACCAAAATCCCATATTAAAGAATACGTTGGCGTTGTGATATACGAATTTGTCATATCAAATGCTATTTCACCACCTTTAAAGGGAGATTTATAATCTGAAGTAAAATCAATATGGAGTTGGGGTTGCGGAGAGATGAGCGAACTAATATCATAGACTGTTAATAAACTGTCATCGGTGATAACGGCAATACGTTTTCCGTCTTCACTTAGTTTGGTTGCCATCACAGCTTCAGCACACGCAATCGTATAGAAGGCACTGTCATTATCAATTCTACGAAAATTCACTTCGTTTCCTTTTGCAGTCAGATACCACGGATATAGATGCGAACATTCCATAAATGTACCGTTTGTACCAAAATCGAGAGTACGTATGTATTCTTTGGTTGGAAAATGGAATAAACCATTGCCAATAATTGCATAATTTGAATCACTACAGATTCCTAAAAAAGGAGATTCATTTGGCAAACAAAAACTGTTTTTTAGAGTAGAAGTAGAAACAAGACAAGTAGAAGTAGATTTTATTCGAAGGAAGTCTTTTGTTACTACTGTCCTGCCGGATGTTAAATGTTTCTTTGTATTCGGATTAACATCAGCTCTAACTACAATATCAGTATAGAATCCAACATTAGAAAGCTTGGCATCTCGGTCTAGAAAATCTACAACTCCATCCCAACTTACTTCAGCTCCTCCTGAATGAAATACAGCATAACTATAAAGAAATTTATCAACTTCAGGAAGAATACACAGAAAACTCTTTCCTTGAGTATCAGATCCATTTGAAATAATCCTTCGAGTGAAAATCGTATCACCGTCAACAGGAATAGCACACAAACTTTTATTGTTACCATTAAGAAAACCTATGCAATAGACAGTATCCCCATTTAAAGAAATTGTCGGATTTGACCCACCTTTGAATTTGAAATTTCTGGGTTTAGAAACTGTATCTGTCCTCGAAATCAGAACATCTGCATCTGTATAGTATGAAGACTGTCCCCTTCCGATATCATCATTTCCTTGACCACCAATAATAACACAAATAGTCTTTCCATTTTGAGAAATAGCAAGGTATCGGATATTTTTTGAGGTAAGTATTTTTTTCTCCCAAATTTTCGTTTGTGCTGAAACACATATCCCGCTGAAGAGGAAGATTGCTATGATTATGTTTTTCATGATAGCTCTTTCATTATTGTACGCTTACAGTTTGTGATAAACAGATATATGTTCTTGTACTCCGCAATATCGGGTTTTGTTCCATTCTTTTCCACCACAAAAATAAAGAAGTTAAACTACCTGCATTATCTGCTTCACCGCCAATATAAAAGTTTTTGAGTCAATCAGCATTGATACCACCAAAAAACGGGTTAAATTTGTGTAATAATACTGTACAATTATCATTTAAAATCTATGAATACAACGACGCTTCGACCTATACGTACTTCTTCGGATGAAATGAAGTTTATCAAATCTCAATGGAATTTTTACAAAGGCGATAAAAACTTTGTTGCGCCAATAATTATGGACAGACAAAAACTGCTGAGCACTAAGAAGAATCCATTTTATAAACATTCTAAAATGCAACTGTTTCTTGCCGAGCGGGACGGTGCGGTGGTTGGAAGAATTGGTGCAATTATTAATGATAATCATAACGAAACATATAATGATTCTATCGGCTTCTTTGGTTTTTTTGAATGTGAGGATAATCAGCAAACAGCTAATATGTTGTTTGATGCGGCGCATTCATGGCTCAAAGAACGCGGTATGACGCACGCACGCGGCCCGGTAAATCCATCACTCAATGACGAAAGCGGACTGCTGATAGACGGATTTGATTCGCCACCGGTAATCCTGATGACCTATAACCCACAATATTACGGACAGCTTATCGAAAAAGCCGGCTATTCCAAAGAAAAAGACTTGTATGCGTATCTTCTCGAAAATAAAACCTATATGACCGATAAAATGCAACGGATGGTAGATGTAATCCGAGAGCGCAATCATATTACTATTCGTGAGGTGAATTTTAAGAACAAACAGCAGTTCACCAACGATGTAAAAACGCTCAAAGATATTTATAATGCCGCATGGGAAAAAAACTGGGGTTTTGTAAAAATGACCGATGAAGAGTTCGATTTTCTTGCCGCAGATCTGAAACAAGTAGCTGACCCACGATACGCACTAATTCTCGAAATCAGCGGAAAACCCGCAGGATTTGCACTTGCTTTGCCGGATATTAATCAATCGCTTATTCATAATAAAAACGGTGGAATTCTTGGTGCGGCATGGCACTTACTGACCAAGAAAAAGAAGATTTCGCTCTTGCGTATTATCGTGCTCGGAGTATTGCCCGAATATCGCCGCACAGGAGCCGATGCCGTGATGTACTATGAACTTGGCAAACGTGGTTTATCCAAAGGAATTACCCACGGTGAGGCATCGTGGATACTCGAAGACAACCAAATGATGAACCGCGCCTTGACTTCTACAATGAACGGAAAAGTCTATAAAACATATAGGGTGTATCAGAAGGAGTTGTAGCGTTTTCTGTTATTCAACTTTTCTGTCATTGATGATTTACTATTGTTTCTTTATCACATTTACTTCTAAAATTTATGACATCCCATAATGACGACCTAATCCCAAAGTATGTCGAAGTAACTGAAGAGTTACGAAAAGGACACTATGATGTACAAGTACCTTTGCATGAAGGAGATGATATTTCTATATTGGGCGAATCGCTTCAAAATCTTGCCCATGATTTAGAGCACCGTTATTCTCAAATTTCCGAAACAGATAAAATTACAACGAATATCAATCAAGGATTTTTGCTTGAAGATATTTTAGAATCTGTTTATAAGGAATTCAAGCAATTCATTCCGTACGACCGTATTGGCTTCGCACTTTTGGAACAACACGGAAGAATTTTACGGGCATTTTGGTCAAAATCTGAGTTTGAAGAAACTAAAATTAAAAAAGGATATGCCGGCTTGATGAGTGAAAGCAGTTTGAAAAACATTATAGAAACTGGTGTTCCAAGAATTATAAACGACTTAGAGGAATATTATCATAATAAACCGACTTCTCATTCCTCACGATTGGCAGTAGAAGAAGGTATTCGCTCTTCACTGACATGTCCTCTTATTTCTAATGGAGTTGCCGTAGGATTTATGTTTTTTTCGAGTAGAGAAAAAAATACATACGCTGAAGTTCATATAGCAACCTACCAAAGAATTGTCCGACAACTTTCAATAATTCTCGAAAAAGGACGC
Organism: Bacteroidota bacterium; assembly: GCA_018266765.1. Classification (GTDB taxonomy): domain Bacteria; phylum Bacteroidota; class Ignavibacteria; order Kapaibacteriales; family UBA961; genus JADJXV01. The sequence goes on along the minus strand of JAFDZU010000078.1, from coordinate 18,184 downwards.
TTGGTTTCTGAGCTTTCTGACCAAAAAAATACAATCGAAAAAAAGAACGAAGAACTGAAAAGATTGGATGAATTAAAGAATGTGTTTTTAGGAATCGCCGCACACGATTTGCGAAACCCAATCAGTTCAATTCGTGGAATCGCTGAAATGATGCTTGATGAGCGGTTTGAATTAACAAATGAAGAAAAGAAAGAATTTCTCAGTGATATTTATGACCAATCTAATTTCATGCTCAATTTACTCAATGATTTATTAGATATTACAACTATTGAATCAGGAAAATTCTTGTTGAATATTGTGCCAATCCAATCCGATGAATATTTCGAGCAGATTCTTGAACGTCACCTCAAACTTGCCGAGCCCAAAGAAACTAACATTATTATAGAAAACGTAGATAAAGGACTTATAAATGCTGATGTTGCACGCTTTCGACAAATCGTGGACAACCTAATTTCCAATGCTGTTAAATTCTCTCCACCAAAATCAACAATTAAAATTCGCGTATTACTTCGTGAACCCTATTGGAAAATTGAGGTGCAAGATGAAGGACCGGGAATTACCGAAAAAGACCGTGAAAAACTATTTCAAGACTTTGCTAAACTCTCGGCACAACCCACGGGAGGTGAAAAGAGTACAGGATTGGGGCTTTCTATTGTGCGTAAAATAGTGAATGCTCACGGAGGAAAAATAGGAGTGGATTCCGAACCCGGACATGGGGCCACATTTTGGTTTACAATTCCCGTAAAACCGAAGGTGTGATACCGTTAAGTAGTATTTATTTTGAAATTAACCGGATGATTTGTGGGGAATTACACAATTTTTCACAAAATATTGACGTAAATTTGCTGAAAAATAGCCCATAATAAAGTGTATTGCCCTATCAAATTACCTGTATGAAATATCTTGCCCTCCTTTTATTTTTACTGTTACCACTTGAACTTGAGGCGCAAGGTTTCGCACTGTACGGAATAGATACAACGTCATTCCCAACGATAAAAGCCCGGTGCAGTGCATATGATTCCACCGGAAAAATTCTTGATATTACTCCTGCCGACGTTATTCTAAGCGAAGATGGATTGGTGCGACCGGTTACAAAACTTAGCTGTCCGTCTGCTTCTGCACAAGTTGCAGTTTCTGCTGTTCTGACGATTGATGTTTCTGGTTCGATGCGCTTTGGATATCCCAATATCGAACTTGCTAAAACTGCTGCAACATCGTTTGTCAATGCGATACATCTTGGTTTCTCGGAGTGCGCTGTTACGAGTTTCGACCATTTGAATTATCTCAATCAAGATTTTACAACCGACCGCAAGCAACTACTTTCCGCTATAAGTTCATTAGAGCCACGCGGGGGAACTGACCATGATATGGGATTGCGCAATCCACCGGCATCAGCACTTTCGATTGCCAAAAACGGTAAGAATAAACGAATTGTAATTTACCTTACCGATGGCGAGGGATATGGTGACGGCGATGCAATCGTCAAACTTGCCAAAGCAACGAATGTGGTTATTTTTACAGTAGCATTAGGAATTCCTGCACCTGACTTACTTCGTAAAATTTCGGGACAAACAGGCGGAAGATACTACGAAAACGTGCGAAGTCCAGCCGAAGCTGAAAGCATTTATCTTTCGATTCTTCAAGAGATTGAACAGTTTGAGCCATGCTTAATTGAATGGGAAAGCGTGCCCGGATGTTTGCCGAGTGTTGCAGTACGAGCTTCTGTTCCTGCGGAAAAAATCACCGCAACCGCCAAATATTCCCGTCCGAGTTCGGCGATGATTCGACTGCAAATCAGTCCGTCCGTTCTGGAATTTGGTGCATCTGCACCGAACATTCCAACTCAACTTAAAACTAAACTAACTGCTTATTCTCGGAATATTTCTGTTTCGGATATTATTCCAAATGACACACGATTTAAGGTAATTGCAGGAGGAGCACCATTTTCACTGCAATCAGGCGAAAGCCATGATATAACGGTTGAGTTTACGCCATCGGATTCGGGATATGCATTTGCTTCTTTTCGGGTGGAAACTGATGTTTGCTCCCCATTTTTCTTTTATGCTACGGGCGGATTTTTGGATAAGGGAGCAGAAGTACGAACACTTCATTTGCTAAAGCCGAACGGTGGTGAAAGCTACAGTATGGGTTCGGATACAGTCATTACATGGGAAGGAGTGCCGCCTTCGGATTCAGTTAAAATAGAACTCAGCACCAATGCCGGAGCTACGTGGAATCTGCTAAAAGCAAACGCAGGCGGACTGCAAGACAAATGGCAAATACCCAATACACCAAGTAATAAATGCCTCGTTCGCGTAAGTCAATTACGGAGAATTTTGCCGCCGGCTACGATTCTTTCGGGGCATACGGATTGGCTTCTGGGAGCAGATTTGAGTCCAAACGGAACTGATGCCGTAACAGCAAGCGAAGATCACACTGCAATTATTTGGGATGTACTTACAGGGAAACAAAAGTTCAAACTTACCGCACATAAAGCAATTGTCGGTGCGGCTGTTTATAGTCCCGACGGTACGCAAATTCTTACCGTCAGCCGCGACCAATCAGGAATTCTGTGGGATGCCGCAACTGCTACACCGATTCGTTCGTTGCTCGGAAGTCCGATTGAACTTGCAACCTGCACATTCAGCAAAGACGGAACTCTTGCTATTACAGGTGATTACAAAGGAGTCATCAGAATATGGAATGTATCTACCGGCGCGCAACTTCGTGTACTTTCTTCATCGGATGATTCTACTAAAATTTCATCGCTCGATATTGACCCAAGCGGCAGTAGAATTCTCTCGACAACGCAGTCAGGTAATGTTACGATGTGGAATATCAATACAGGAAGACGGTTATATGTTTTTTCGGTCAGTGCAGTTGAATATGCTTATACGGTTCGATTTATCAAAGGTGGAACTCAGTTTGTAACCGGCGGGCCGACCTCTGCAATTTTGTGGGATGCTAATTCAGGAAGTCAAATCAAGAGTTTTCGTTCGGGAAATACCAATGTAACGTGTGCGGCAGTCAGTCCCGATGGCGGATTACTCGCCACCGGCGGAAGTTATCAGGGAGATACACTGTTTGTTTCTATTATTCTATGGAATTTATCGAGTGGTGATTCATTACTCACACTTCGTGGACATCGTTCGCAAATTAATACAGTTCAGTTTGGTAAAAACGGACGGCGACTTATTTCTTCGAGTATTGACTATACGGCTCGTATTTGGGATTTGGGTAATATACTTGTTATTCAGCAAGATACTTCCGATGCTGTGTTTTCGATTGAATCACCGAAACCTACAATTTCCTCTATTGATTTGGGGAGAATTCCGGTTGGAATCAGCCGAGATTCTATCGTAAAGAATGTAGTTCGCAATGCAAATACTTTACCCATAAAAATAGACAGTATCACTTTTTCGGGTGTCAATGCAAGTGAATTCAGAGTAGTTTCCGGCGGAAATTTTATACTTGCAGGAGGAGAAGCGGCAGATATTGAATTTAGCTGTAAGCCACTTGGCGTAGGAATTCGCACGGCTTCAGTATTATTTCACAGCCAAGGAATAATTAATTCTACCACGATAACAGCAAACGGATTTTTCCCTTCGCTTTCGGTGGCTGCAGAACTGATTGATTTTGGCAAAGTTCGTGTGGGAAGTGTGAAAGATTCTACGATTGCATTGTTTTTGAAAAATACAAGCGGCACAGCCATTAAGGTGAAATCTCTCACCAAAGGTAAACCTGATTCAGTTCAATTCGACATTGTGCAGGGTGGCGGTACGTTCATTTTAGCCAATGGTGAAACTCGTGAAGTGACTCTACGTTTTGCTCCAACATTGCGCGGCCGCACTTCGGGAAGCATAATAATATCGCACACAGGAATAGATTCAGTAACAGAAGTTCGGCTATTTGGCGAAGGTGTTATCACAGAAATTAGCTTCCCGTTGGTGGTAGATATTCCTACGCTAACCTGCCGCTCCGATACAACGATTCAATTCTCGATTAAAAATATCAGTGAAGCTCCTGTTACTCTGCAAAATGCGGTAATATTCGGTACAAATGCAAGTGAATTTACATGGCTCGGCACAGCACCAAACGGAGCAATTCCCATAGGCGGCATTGTGAATGCGTCGGTGCGACTATTAAGCAAAGGAGCAGGTTTAAAATCTGCGTTTATCGTTCTGACAACTTCGGGAGTCAGTGTAAAATCCGATACGATAGCTTTAAGAGCACGACAAGATTCAATTGGATTTTTTATCGAAGGCGAACAAAACGGGAAATTAACCATTACAATGTTTGTATTTAAACAATACATTACAAGTGATACACTTGTGCGTGTTTTTAATACGGGAGTAATACCACTCGAATGGAATCTTCCATTGGTTGTCGGGAATTTTTCGCTTGTGGAGGCAATCCCACCGCAAACTCCGGTCGGAGGTTCGTCGCTTTTGCGAGTCCGATTTAATGGAAGAAGCATCGGCAATTATTATGCACCGGATATTCCATTGTACGAAACTAAATGCAATAACTTCAAACTTCTGACTGTTCAAGCAAATGTTCGACTTGTTCCAAAAGTAGTTTTGACCGTCGGCTCGGCTACGGCAAAGGCAGGCGAATACGTTGATATACCATTAATTATATCAAATTTAAAAGAACTTCAGGAGGCACAAGTTACCGGAATTATTGGAACGATACGCACGAACGGAACTCTTCTTGCAACAGTCGCTCCAACGGTTACCGGAATATATTCGGGTGATACTGTTCGAGTAAAATTCTCTGCACCTATCGGCAATGACTCGATTCTTACGGTATTACATTTTCGTGTAGGATTAGGAAATGACACGACGACCACACTCATAGCAGAGTCTGCCGTTTCAGAATTTGGTATTGCAATTATCTCTACTATTCCCGGCTTATTTACGTTACAAGGAATTTGCACAGAAGGAACAACTCCTCGGCTGTATCGCCCTGCTCCATCAGCAGCGGTGCAAGTTGCTCCTAATCCAATCGAACAATCAGGAGAAATTACCATTACAACCGGAGAAAAAGGACGAATGAAGATTTCGCTTTCTTCGGTGCTGGGAACAACGGTTTCCACTGTTGCCGATGATGAATTTTCCGAAGGAACATATCATATTCCTTTCGTTCGGGAAGGATTGTCTTCGGGCGTGTATTTCTTGCTGGTCGAATTACCCACACAAACTTTTTCTCGAAGAGTAATTGTGCGGTAAGAAAAAAATATTGGGTTGTGTATCAAAAAGCATGATAGTTGCTTCTGTTAATAGATATTAACAACTGCTAATTCCCATAAAGGCAATCGGATTATCCCCAAACGTCACATACGGACTCTCCCACGGTTCCACAATCGGATCGCGTGACCACCACCGCGCGATACGCGTATCAATTTCTCGAAAGTCGGCCTGGGTAATTCGCGCCTGTTTATTGAAGATAATTATTTTCAACTGATCTTGTATCAGTCAGTCGAAACAACTTGCCGGACGGGAAATTATTTGATACAAAAGTAACTGTTGGTTTCTAAACTACCAAGCCACTACTCTTTGTTTCTATTATATTTTACGTATATTTGTGTTTACTTTGATTAAAGAACAATTCATTATAAAAGCAATGGAAACAGTATTAGTACAAATCAACAACATCAAGGCATATCGGCTTTTAGAAGACTTAGAAGATTTACATATTATCAAAGTCCTTAAAAAAAGTAATCAGCCGCAACAAAAGCTTTCTGAAAAGTATGCCGGTAAATTGCCCTCAGATATTGCAGACGAACTTCAAAATTATGTAACCCAAAGCCGTAACGAATGGAACAGCCACAGTATTTAATAGATACCAATGCCGTAATTGATTATCTCGGCAATAAACTTCCTACTTCGGGTATGGATTTTATGAATACGGTTATTGATGCCGTTCCTAATGTCTCGGTAGTTACCAAAATAGAAGTGTTGGGTTTTAATACTCCTGAACAGCATTACAAAACACTTTCTGATTTCATCAATGATGCTACTGTATTGGATTTGACCAACAATGTAGTAGAAGCAAGTATTGAAATTCGTAAAAAGCACAAAACCAAACTGCCTGATGCTACCATTGCCGCTACTGCCCTTGTCTATGATTTGGTTGTAATCTCTCGCAATACTGCCGACTTTAAAAACATTGATGGATTGCAAGTGATTGACCCACACAGTTTATAAATCAAAAGCCCAACTATATCGGGCTGTTGTGGTTGCTTATCAATCTCTCTAAAGTCGGCCTGGGTAATTCGCTCCTGTTACCCCGTTGGGGAGATACGGCATTATCTTTTTCCATGCCATTATATCCATACCGGTAACTCTGCGTGCCCGTACTTGCCGTCATCAGCGGGCGTTCCATCCCAAAAGGATAGTAGTAGTTCCGCATTGTTGCCTCCGGTAGGAAGCCATCACTTCCATCGGGGAGCTTCATATCCGTTATCACACTCCGCACATTACCGAGGTGGTCGGTCAGCTCGTAGTTTTTCTTTTCGAGTGTGCGCGTGAATTTGTCTTCTATGCCGGTTATTGCTCCTCTGTCTTCATCTGGGAGCATCATGCCCAAGCGGGAAGCGCCGTAGATGGTGCTTCAGATTAAGAACAGTTGGTGGTGTTGTGTAAACGGGGCTTTCATGCAAAGTCAAAAGATTCACCAGTCTGCGAAAAACTGTGCAGACGTTTCATTTGTATTTGTTTACTTACAGTTGAAACAACTGGATGGACTGGAAATAATCAGGGTATAGAAGCCCACCCCGTATCTGGAGAATTTAAGATGTCTACAGGTACAGGTCGGTCAAATAACATCTCATTGTTGCTAGGATCCATATTAGAGAACTCTACGTAAAACCTGCCGCCCTGAATTGGTATACTAAAATTTGTCCAAATAACACTGCTGCTACCATAGTAGATTTTTTTATTATAACTAAAACTATAGTCAATATCTTTTCGTGAACTTCTAGGGTTGTTATGGCTTCCTGTCGTAATGCCAACGCGTATCGTAGATGATTTTTCCTTTCACTCGTTCTTTCGTAATATTTTTCACGTACTATTATAAATGTTATAATAGTAGCAATAAGCAGGACGACTATTATAGTTGTCTTCTCGATATCTAATTCTCTTGTTCCCTCCTTGCAGAAAGGAATCGTGAATTCGTGGTACCATGCCATGTAATAATTAATTTTAAAAGTTAGTTAAAGCATTATCAAAATATTCTTTCCCAAATTCAAAATATTCAGTGTTCATTATATTACTCGCTGTTTGCCTTTGCATATAGTTCTTCATCCACAAGGCAGCAGCTGTCCAGTCCAGTCGGTTGTTACAACCGACTTAAGATACTTTCCAACCAATTACAATATAAGATAATTACATGACATACAAAGATTCAAAGCTGTGCATTTAAGTATTCTTGCACACATCACAAGAACATTTTTCTTTCTCCTGCACTTACAAATTTACGAACTCTATTACTCGTACCGGCCATAAGTTATGAGCAAAATTGGAGAAACCATCATGCAAATGTTCCAGTGATAAGTGTTTACGAGCAGTTGAAACAACTACCCTGACAGGAAAATACCGTGTTCGTCTCCGCATACACCTGCATACTGGGACTTTTATCATCGTGGAAAGGACAGCATACCGTTTTGTTGCGGTTGGAGCGGGTGCCGTAGTGGTTTAGTACTGTTCGGATGCTTAACTGGGCTATGATTTGCGATATTTCCATTGTTTGAAAATTAATTTTAAAATTTATTTCTGCGAATATTTGGTAAAAAAGTAGAGTATTTTATTGAAACGCAAAATAATTAGTTATTTTTATTGTGCCATTTTTTATTATATTTTTGCAGTGTCAAATAGAGTAAAGTCATTTTTAACACCGTATAATCACACATAATGGATACTTTCTGTAAAAAACAAGGGAATGTAGAGAGGTAAAAGACCTTTCTCAAGCTGAGTTTGCACGGCAATTAGGCGTTCATTATTCTATCATTGGAAAGTATGAAAGAGACGAAGTAAAGCCCCCACTGTAGATGTGATAAAAAAAAAATTGCTCAAGTTCTGGGAACAACCGCAGGTTTTTTGTTAGGAGAGACCAACGAACAAAATGTATTAAAGACACTATTATGTTTAAGCGGATGGCGGATATTGAAAGTTTGCCAAACAAAGTCAAAGAGTGTCTTTTGCTTACTGTAGATAATTTTATTAAATCAACTAAATTAAATGCCTTATGATAAAGACAGTTATAATTCCACAAAGTGAAAGTTACAGTTTAACCATCCCAAAAAATTACATTGGTAAAAAACTGGAAGTGTTGCTCTATGCCTTTGATGAGTTGGTAGAAGAAAAAGCTATTGCCAAAAAGAAACCTTCTGATTTTTTTGGCACTTTGTCTAAAGAGGAAGGCGAAAAATTCCATACATACATTACTAAAGCAAGAGAAGAATGGGACAGAAATATTTGATTGACACCAACAGCCTTATTGATGCCCAAATGAAACGCCTACCTAAAAAGGGTTTACTGTTCTTAGCTGGTGCAATCAATGAAGATTTTACTATTTCATTTATCACCTATATTGAATTTTTGGGTTATAAAGATGTTTCAAAAGAATCTGAAGAATTTATATCACTAGCTTCGGTTATTGAAATAGACAAGCCCATTATGGATGCCTGTGTTTCTTTACGAAAAGCTAATAAAATAAAACTGCCTGATGCTATCATTGCCGCTACTGCCCTTGTCTATGATTTGGTTGTAATCTCTCGCAATACTGCCGACTTTAAAAACATTGATGGCTTGCAAGTGATTGACCCACATAGTTTATAAATCAAAAGCCCAACTATATCGGGCTGTTGTGGTTGCTTATCTATCTCTCTAAGTAAGTCCCGCCTTTTCATGGTGTTTTTTTTAGTCGGTGATAACGAGTTGTTCGCAAATAACGTCTTGCCCCTCACGTCCGCGGCGTGCAATCATACGGTTAGCTTCCAGAATCAGTCCAATAGCTTCTCGCAAACTTTCTCTTGCCCGATCAAGTGTTTTTTCCTGCACGTTAGCGCCGGGTATTTCATCAGAATATCCGATATACCAATCGCCTCGTCGCTCAAAAACTGCTGATATTGTAGAGTTCATTGTGTTGTTCCTTCGATATGAAAAAATATACTGCAAAAATAGGGAAAACGAGTG
>JAFDZU010000078.1:0-8952 GCA_018266765.1 Bacteroidota bacterium | reverse complement strand
TTTAACCGACTTCCAACAATTTGCAAAATAAGAAAATTATGAAGAATATCAGTTGTAATGAGCGACTATATAGAAATTTCTATTGTTGGTATTTTGCTTAGCAAGAGATATAAGCTGAAGAAACGATTAAGCAGATAAATCATGATGCAAATGTTCCAGTGGTAAGTGTTTACGAGCAGTTGAAACAACTGCCCGGACGTGAACAGTGCGACGTTGCATCGGTATGTGTTTACGGGCAATTGAATTAACTAGCCGGATGGTAAATTCTATTAAATCATGATATAACTCGAAAAATTATTTTTTGGATGAATAAAATCATTTATAATCAAACTGTTACAGATTATTAAAACATCAATTGAGCCACTGACTATTTTTATAGAGTAAACAATATTAGGTAATATTTCATTTAATTCCGCTATACCCTGTATTAAGTAATTTGAACTATTTAGAATTAATAGGGCATTCTTTTTCGATACTTCTTCAACTGTTACTTCGCCTATATAGTATGAAATATATTCATCATTTTTTCTAATAACTAATTTCGAAGTAAGTAATAATAATATCTCATTACAACAAATATTCAGAACCTCATTCCCATCAGACATACTGAGAAAAGTCATTTCTATTTTATCTTTTGATTGAAAATAGTTAAAGTCATATAAATTCAAATCAATGTTATTATAAACTATTTTATCCATAGTTGCATTTTTATTTGTGTAGGTCAATGACATGATTTGTTGAATGACTTTGATTAGGTAGTCTAATAAAATCATAATCTGTTCTTTCGTTATACTTTTTACCACTTGAAGAAACCGTTGGTTTTACTGGAATAACTTCTCCCGTTGGTTTAACATGTACTATTCTACCATCCGAATGATTAAATGTAATATAACCACCTTTACTTGTTGTTGGCTGTTGAAATCCTTTTTGAAGTAAGTCCATAGTAAGGTCGCTTAAGCGCATAGGCACTGTTACCTTCGGCAAAGAAAGAACAAATGCCTCACCTGCTACTAACCAATTAAACGGATTAATTACTTCATGCTTCCATACTTTAAAGATACCTTCGTTATTACCGTTAAAAATATCATTTCGCGCTTCCAACGGAATAAGATCACCCATATGAAGTTTATAACTCCATACGTCAGGGTTAAGGGCTAAAGCATGAAGACCTTCAGCTCCTAAAAGAAACTGTGGATTGTTATTGTACTCTCCACGCAATGTTGCATAGTAATCATACAATTGACCATCATCTGTCATTCGACCCGTAATATGAAAACCACCTATATCTCCAACATCAAACTGTCTGCCCCCTACTGTCCAACTTGGGTTTTCAACATATTGAACTCCTGCTACCGCTGTAGATGGAGTACTCGATTCACCTACTACTGGTCTTGTCGAAGTACGCCACTCAATTTGACCTGATGCTTGATTCATACCAGAGCGAAAATGCGAACCTTCATAGTCCATTTCTTGCCCTGCATCAGTCGGCGGAGTTACATTCGGATTTGTGTTTGGATTTGTTTGCGACAATCCCGATGGATCCATAAAGGCAATCGGATTATCCCCAAACGTCACATACGGACTCTCCCACGGTTTTACAATCGGATCACGTGACCACCACCGCCCGATACGCGTATCTATCTCTCTAAAGTCGGTCGAATAATTCGCTCCTGTTACGCCGGTGGGTGATACGGCATTATCTTTTTCCATGCCATTATATCCATACCGATAACTCTGCATGCCCGTACTTGCCGTCATCAGCGGGCGTTCCATCCCAAAAGGATAGTAGTAGTTCCGCGTTGTTGCCTCCGGTAGGAAGCCATCACTTCCATCGGGGAGCTTCATATCCGTTATCACACTCCGCACATTGCCGAGGTGGTCGGTCAGCTCGTAGCTTTTCTTTTCGAGGGTGCGGGTGAAGATGTCTTCTATTCCTGTTATTGCTCCTCTGTCTGCATTTGGGAGCATCATGCCCAAGCGGGAAGCACCGTGTAGACGTTTCATCGGCAAGTGTTGACGGTCGGTTGAAACAACCGACCAGACGGGAGAAATGACTTTACGGGAAAATATTGCTATTCTTCGTTAGAGTTATTTATATTTCCGGCATATGTACAAATAGATTTAATGAAACCTGACGAATAAATTTCAATGGCAGCTGATAAAATAGTTTCCTCTCTTAAATCACTTACAATTACCATATCTTCTCCCCAAAAGCAAGTAGTATTATCCTTTTTCATGAGGTAGGCGATATTTTCAAGTGTATAAACAACAGCAAAATATGCTTCCCCGAATTCTGTTATGAAATGTACATCAATATTGTCATTATAGATATCATTAACTTGATATCCTGTTGGAAATCTAAGTGTTATGTGTGCATTCATATTTCCGATTTCATTTTCCATAAAGTTCTGTTGCTCTGTTAATTACTTTTTGTTGATGATTTATATCCTTATTAGAATAACCAAGTATTTGAATAGTATTGTCCTGATTGCGAAATAAAACCCTCGCTCCATTCTTGCTTCTTGCTTCAAATATACCATTGAATGTTTTAGTCCCGATACCGGGATTCATGTTTCCATTAGCAAGTTGCTGTTTATTACCACCGAGTAAGTAATAATTCCAATTGTGACTTGACAAGCCATCGCCTATAGGGGAGGTGGTTAATCTTTTGCTTTCGCGCTCGCCCCCAGGACTATACCGATAGCTCCATTCCCATTTGAACGGTCCATCCTCCGTAAAGCAATTTACATTATCTGAATACATGTTTTCTACGCTGTAGGTGGATTATTCTTTAAGTTCAAGAAACAAGTATCCAAGGTATAGTACCCAAACAAGAACTACGTACCAGAAATATTTCTGGTACTTTCGAATTACTCCGAATATAATAACGGCGACGAAAACTAAAAGGTTTGATATTTGAAAGAATGTGTATCCTTTGACTGTTTCCCATCTCCACCCACCTTCAAAAAGCATAATAGCTTGTGGTTGAAAAACACATATTCCAATTTCATAAATGGTAAAAAAACAAAGAAGAATATTCAATAAGATAATTATCCATTTAGCTTTGGGAGATATGACTTGCAATATTTTAAATATATAGTATTTCATTTTTTTGGATAATTAACAAATAATGGAACTGTTGTTGTATTAGATTGAACTACACCACCAAGTCCGAGGAAGAAAGATTGTTCCCGATGGCATAAGTCAATACATCCAGCACTACCTGGGGTATTACCACCATGAATATAGAAACCTCCTCTTCCAGATTCTAAATTTTCTCTGGGTAATATAGGCGTGAACATTTCACCCCATGAAGCTTTGCCACCCGATGGAGATTGTAGTCCAAATGTACTTAGAATTTGGCGACTTAGGGATAAGTCATCAAATTTTGTAACATTCGACAAATCAATATAATACGCCCCTTCCGGTATTGGTCCCCCTTTTTCTCCCTGTTTATCTGCTTGCGTTTCACCTTCGGAATTAAGAATTCCCGACTCCGCTTGAAACGAAAGAACTTTTCCATCGGCTGTGTGAATATTTAAAGATTTTCCATCAAATGAAAGTAATTGTTTTATCCCTGCCTGCTCTACAATTACATCATTTCCTTCTTTATCCTTGCGGGTTACGGACATTGATTTCGTATCCTTTTTATACGTCCAATCACCAGTTCCATCAATATCAAACCATTCCAATCCACTTGGGTCTATCAAACGCAACGGGTTATTACCTGAATATTGATAGGGATTCCACCCCTTATACTTCTCCCACAAAGGATCAATACTCGTAAATCTTCCATCATCAAACTTTCTCACCCCAAAATCTCCCAGCCCACTCTCGTAGTCTTTCTCCTTATCTATAAATGACTTCCGAGAGTCTAATCCAGTCTTTGCCAGTGGTTTACCGAATGGCTCATAGTCATATTGGCTTAAGATATAACCCGTTGAATCTACTACTACACGTGTACTTCCCAAATGGTCGGTTACTTTATATTCTTGATTGCCATTCGGACGAGTAGTTAGTAACGCAGAGCTACCATAGCCATACGTCAAATACTCCGTAGGGTAAAAATACACCCTGTTACCGGAACTGTAGCAGTCTGTTCGAGAGGTCTCTCGTCCGTTATAGACGGCAAGCTGTTGTTTGCTGTTCATAATTAATACCCTTGTACATATTCCCAAACAGCCGCCTGCGGACACCCTTGCCGTCCAAAACACAAGAAAAATATTCGCTCATACAATTCAAAAATGTCTCTTCTTACTGTCAAACAAACGGGCGGAAGAACACTTATAATGTATGTATAACTCTTATTATTTTACAATCTTTCTTTCTAATCTCTGCATAAGCAACTCCACCACCATAAACTCCCTTTCCATGATTCTTTGAAAAGCTTCCATAAACTTCCCAATTTCCTTTCTTGTTTAAAGTTGCTGTAAATGGTCGTTCTTTATAAATTATTTCACCATATATTGGCAACCATATTGCTTCAGCAATTTTAATTGCTGTTTCCTTATCTGGAACAAAACCACTCTTAGGAACATATGAATTCGATCTATTTTTATCTTGTTGGGAACTACTAAAATTCACAGAAGTAGTAAGAAAAAACAGTAAAGCAATACAGCAGATTTTATTAAGTTTTGGCATTGTTATTCCTATAAATTATTATTTCTTTTCATAAATTATATTAGCTCCTGGTAAAAGATTACGATTTCGATACGTAACATCTCTTGTTTCGTTATTTTTAACAGGCGCAGTTTTATTTTTCTTTGAAGCAGGATCATTGGAATCACGTGGCATATCCCGAGAAACTACAGTTGTTTTCTCTGGTTTTTTGGGATCAAACTTTAGAAGGTTTCCATTTGTACCCACTAAATAACCCGGAATATTTTCATCTCTTGATTTGGTTTTATCACCATTTATTGATCCATCTTTTTTATCTATAACCTTATCAGAAAAAGCATTCATATCAAATCCTGCTTTATATTGCCCATGTGTATGAATCCAAGCAACACTTGGATAAGACTCATGCGCTGAAGGGTTTATTGTTGATTCATCGCCCAAGTCAGGAATTGTATAAGAGTAAAGTTTCTGACCATCTTTAACCACTTCATAAATATAAGAACCTACTTCTACTTTCAGATCGAACGATACAGGAGTATAATTTTTTCCAAAATCATGAGCTGCTTGAGTGGGGGAAGTGAATAAATCTCCGGGTAATTTTCCATTACCATCTTGAAATCTTAGCGGATTATTATATGAATATTGATACAGACTCCACCCACGTAATTTCTCCCATAATGGTTCCGTTGTTGTAAGTCTTCCCAAGTCATCATCATAACTCCTCACTCCGTAGTTCCCAAGCCCACTCTCGTAGTCCTTCTCTTTGTCAATATAGCTTTTTCTGCTGTCCAACCCCGTCTTTGCCAATGGCTTCCCGAATGGCTCATAGTCATATTGGCTTAAGATATAACCCGTTGAATCTACTACTACACGTGTACTTCCCAAATGGTCGGTTACTTTATACTCTTGATTGCCATTCGGGCGAGTGGTCATAAGTGCAGATGAACCATTGCCATACGTTAGATACTCCATAGGGTAATAATGCACCCGATGACTATTATTACTACACGCATCGGTTTCACTTGTTTCTCGTCCGTTATAGACGGCGAGTTGTTGTTTATTACCGCCGAGAAGGTAGTATGTCCATAAATGAGAAGTTGTTAGGATGCCGTCTAATGGAGCTATTGTGTTGTGTTTACTTTCTCGCTTGCTGTTTTTACGAATTTTCTTGTTCTTCATTGTCATAAATTGCCCTTTGGATTCGAGAATGCAATGTAGGAATTGCAAAGATATATGGCAAAAGTGCAAGTGATAACCCTATATATTCTTCAAGTTTTACTTCACGTTTTTTCTCTAAAGAAACTAAATTTTTTCCGATATTGCGTAAATTAAGTACTATATAACATAGGAAATAAATATTACCAAAAAAACTGACTATAAACATCCAAATAGGGAAATCTGCTCCAAATCCAAATGAATAGCTTAAAAAACTAGTATAAAAAAAGACTAAGGGAATATTTATCAAAATCCAATACACTTTAATCATGGTAATACTTCGCCTATTTCCTTCTAAAGCTATCCAGTAAATTCCCCATAAACTGACTATAATTGAAAATAAAATTGAATAAATGGTTTGTGAGGTATCATCAAAAAGGAATGAGAGTAAAAACAAGCTCCCCAAAATTAAAAACAATACTGTTGTATCAATAAACTTAATAACTACGCAAACTTTTTTAACAATCATTGTTAGCATGATATATTTCTCCTAATTTATTTTGTAATATGTTGTCTTAGATCGATCACATTAAGAAAACTGTTAGCTACCTCTCCACTGAATTTTGATATAGCTCCCAATATCTTATTTCCATGAACAGATATACCTAAACCGATACCTAATTTGAATTCAAATTTTCCAACCGCAATACCGCTATTTGACAAATTTGCTGATACTTGAATATCTCCTTTTGCTTCTTTTTGAGATGTAATCTGCCCCAAAATTGACGTTGTAGTTAGTGTTTTTGTTTTCCCAATACTAAGCGTACCTACTTCTACTTTTGTTGTCTGTGTTACTTGAACCACATTCTTATCAATTAGACTGTACAAACCCTTTTCGGTACTTTGTTTTGCCGAATTGTCTATACCAATTTTAGCTATACCAACTCTTAACGATATTTCCTGTGTAGTTTCTTGACTCTTTTCACCCATAAGATTTATTGTATTTTTAGTACTTTCGCGATCAATATCAAACCCACCCATAATCCCGCCTATTTTACCTTCAACACCTATCTGTTTTCCAAATGAATAATGAAATTCAACCGATCTCGCAATTCCAGCGAACAAATCACCCCAACCTTCTCCCGTTGGGTCTGATAGTCGTAGTGGATTATTTCCGCAATAGTTGTATAAACTTTGATCTCTGTATTTCTCCCATAATGGTTCAGTTTGGTTAAATCGTCCTGTTTCTCCATCCATTTGCCGCAATCCAAAATTTCCGTCCCCCGATTCTTTATCTACTTCTTTATCAATGTAGCTTTTCCTACTATCCAATCCCGTCTTTGCCAGTGGATTCCCGAATGGCTCGTAGTCATATTGGCTTAAGATATAACCCGTTGAATCTACTACTACACGTGTACTTCCCAAATGGTCGGTTACTTTATACTCTTGATTTCCATTAGCTCTTGTAGTGAGAAGGGCAGAGCTACCATAGCCATACGTCAGATATTCCGTAGGATAAAAATACACCCTGTTACCGGAACTATAGCAGTCTGTTCGAGAGGTCTCTCGACCGTTATACACCGCAAGTTGCTGTTTATTACCACCGAGTAAGTAATAATTCCAATTGTGACTTGCATAACCGTCACCCAAAGGCGATGTTACCAAACGTTTACTTTCTCGCTCGCCTCCTGGGGAGTATCGGTACGTCCATACCCAAGCAAAACTACCACTCTCACGGTTTCACAATCGGATCACGTGACCACCACCGCCCGATACGCGTATCTATCTCTCTAAAGTCGGTCGAATAATTCGCGCCTGTTACGCCGTTGGGTGATACGGCATTATCTTTTTCCATGCCATTATATCCATACCGGTAACTCTGCGTGCCCGTACTTGCCGTCATCAGCGGGCGTTCCATCCCAAAAGGATAGTAGTAGTTCCGCGTTGTTGCCTCCGGTAGGAAGCCATCACTTCCATCGGGGAGCTTCATATCCGTTATCACACTCCGCACATTGCCGAGGTGGTCGGTCAGCTCGTAGTTTTTCTTTTCGAGCGTGCGGGTGAAGGTATTTTCTGCTCCTGTTATTGCTCCTCTGTCTTCATTGGGGAGCATCATGCCCAAGCGGGAAGCACCGTGCTGACGTTTTATAGGTATGAGTTTACGGGCAGCTGAAACAACTGGATGGACGGGAATTCTATTTCTCGCAGTAGTAGTTGCATTTACTACTTTATTTCATTTTATAGTCATCAATTCCGTCTATATACATACCTTCCGGCAAGTTTTGAATAATCGCCTGAATTACCTTTTCATCCATTGTTTCTACATACATATAGTAATCATATCCAAATGTAATATTTAAAATATAATATGGTGAAGTTAATTCTGCCCATATATATCCTAGTAATATTGCTTTACTTATCTCTTCAAGATCCTCAACTGTTTTTATCCATCCTCTTTCAATTATAGTTACTATGTTATCTGGGCATCTTGGAGCATCTTCGTCAGAATTAGGTTCTTTAGGATTATAGTAATGTTTCGTTAATTGGTTAATAAATAAGGTCGTCACACCTGAGCTTCGAAATGCAGTAGTAATGACAGTTACGTATTTATTTTCAACTATCTCGTACTCTTCACGTGTGAAAACCTTACCATTATATGTATATCCAATGCAGGAGTAATCAATCCATTCATCTACAGTGTAACCACCGTATTCATCTCGAAATTTGGGATTGTATTTTGTTATCCTATAGAACATATTAGTCTCCTATTCTCTCTAAATTCCAGTCCAGTCGGTTGTTACAACCGACTTCAAATACCTACCAACCAATTGAACAATAAAATAGTTGTGCGATATTTAAAGATTAAAAGTTGTGCGTTTAAATACTCTTGTACACACCGACAAGAACGTTTTGCTCTCGCCTGCGCTCACAAATTTACGAACTCTATTGCCCATATCGTCATAGAGGAAGGAATTTCTGTTGGTATTTTGCATAGCCGATGAATGCGCAGAAGAAACGAGTAACCAGATAAAACATCATGTAAACGTTTTATTGGTATGTATTTACGAGCTGTTAAAACAACTGCCCTGACGGGAATCATATCAATCAAAATTTCATTTAGTTGCATCAAAATGCTAATTTTATTAACTTTGCTGTATAATATAACGTGAGTTCGGGATA
>JAFDZU010000077.1 GCA_018266765.1 Bacteroidota bacterium | reverse complement strand
GTCCGTAACTTTTCTTTAATTACTATCACGAATTTTAAATCTTTTATTATTATAATATTATGAATAATACCCTAACTCTCGACCTTATAACTTTAGATGAATTATCAACACTTGATATGAATGCAATTTTAGGTGGAAATACTGACCCGATTGTTGTTGATAATGGTGGAACAGGAATTATTACTGCAGTTTGGTTTGATACTGGTATCCGTCCGTAACTTTTCTTTAATTACTATCACGAATTTTAAATCTTTTATTATTATAATATTATGAATAATACCCTAACTCTCGACCTTGTAACTTTAGATGAATTATCAACACTTGATATGAATGCAATCGTAGGTGGAAATACTGACCCGATTGTTGTTGATAATGGTGGAACAGGAATTATTACTGCAGTTTGGTTTGATACCGGTATCCGTCCGTAACCAAATAAATAAAATTTAAAAGAGCTGTCTTCCAACGGGGGACGGCTCTTTTTGTTTTACTGGCATTTTGGATGAATTACGCAGAAGGAACTTCAAAAGTGAATGTTGAACCATAACCTATTTCACTTTTACACCAAATTCTTCCACCCATACCTTGAATAAGTTTTTGAGCATTAGCTAAACCTAAGCCGGAAGAGTGTTCACCGCCTGTTGGTTTTGCACTAAGTCTTTGAAATCGTTTAAATAATAGTTTTTGATCTTCAACACTGATTCCGGGTCCTTGGTCAATTACTTCACAGCGAATTGCAAGAGGTAGATTGTATAATCGAACTTTTACAATGCTTGAATGAGCAGAATACTTAATAGCATTTGAAACTAAATTATCCAATACTTGAAATATTCGATCTTTATCAACATAGGCAATTGACGGAGATTCATCATATTCGATATCCAATGATATATTCTTGCGGTTACTATGGGATGAATACGCCTCAGAAATCAAAGGTAAAAGTTCATTAAGAGCTATTGGTTCTAAATTATACGTTATTTTTCCGGATTCGATAGAATTAGCATCGAGTAATCCATGAATAAGATTCATCATTTGATGTGCAACGGTTTCAATACGCTCACCAATTTGAAAAATTTCATCTGTAGAGAGCTTGTCAAAATATCGGCGAACGCTTTCACCCGACATAATCATACTCGTTACAAAGTTTTTGAGGTCATGAGCAACAATTCCCAGCAATTCATTCTTTTCTTTATTTAATTCTACCAAACGGTAGTTAACAACTTCCATCTCTTGATTGATTTTTATCGTTTCAATCTGTTGTGTTTCTATTTGTTGGTAAGCCGCGGCTAAAGAATGACGCTTTTCTTCGAGTTCATCTAATGCTTGAGTTAATTCAATATTCCTAAGACGGAATATCTCTTTTTCTTTCATTGCTTTTTCAATTGCCAAACGCGTTTCCATAACAGCGATGAGTTTTTGCTTTTCGGAACCAAGAATTTTATCACGAAGTTTTGCCCATTCTGCATAATGACGCAGAGCTTCGCGGTAATTATTCATTGCCTCATAAGTCTTCGAATAACTAAAATGCACCTCGACCAAAGTATCATCAATTCCTATTTTGAGAGCAAGTTCATGCGCTTTATTTAAATACTCGAGTGCTTTAGTGAAATTAAGAAGTGAGGTATAGCAATCAGCAATGTTTTTTAATATTTCAACTTGAACTTTTTGTTCGCCAATTTGAATACAAGCCTTAAGTGCGGTAGCATGATATGAAAGTGCAGTCTGAAAATCATTAATTTTTTGATATGATACTCCCATAAGAGTTAGAGATTCAATGAATCCCTGTTTGTCATCTAACTCTTTGATAATAACTATAGCTTGTGACTGATATTCTAAAGCAGTGTGATAATCTTTTTTCTGTTCATGAACTATTCCAATATTGCGTAACGCCTTACTGATTCCAAACTTATTATTCAGGAGTCGAGAAACTTCTATGGATTGTTCAAGGTATTTAAGAGCAGTATCGAAATGACCAAGACGAATAAATAATCCACCAATATTATTGGCAGTTATAGCCGTTCCTAACGTATCTTTCATTTCTTCTTGAGTTGCTAGAGCTCGGAGAGAGTGGCTGAGAGCTTCATCATACTGACCGACGGTAAGATAGATGATACTTATATTACCAAGCGACGAGGCAATCATTCGTTTATTCGTCTGTTGCTCATAAATAATTAACGCATTACTTTGAGCTTCGAGAGCAGAATCGTATTGCCCTAAATAAAAGTAAATGATCCCTAACATTGTATAGCTTGCGGCTTGTCCGTCTATATCATCAATATCAATAAAAAGCTGTAAAGCATATTGAATATGGGATAATGCTTCGGTAAAACGCGATAGAACAAGATACCCCGCACCACTATTTCGGAAGCTGTACGCTTCACCGGAACGATAGAGGGCTTTTTGAGCTAAATCGCGTGCTTGAGTTGAAAGTTCCAGAGAAAACAGTGGCTGCTTATCATAATATTGTTCAGCCGCATGGTTAAGAATATCAACTTTTTCACGGTCGTTGGTAGCTGTTTCAAGTTCTTTTGATATGAGCTGTTCAAGCATTGAAGTATCAACTGTTGTATTCATTCTTTACCAAATATACAATGTTTATTACTATCTCTAAAACAAAAAACACAAAGTGCTTTGTAGAAGTAAAGATAATTTACGCACAGACAAGCATAATTATAATATTTTGTTTATCGGTAATAGGTTGAAATTCTTTAAAACGAAGAGCTGTAATAACGCAAGATTGATCAATTATTACAGTGGGGCAATACTTATATTTTTATGTTTGGTTAGCTAATCCAAACGACTTCTAACAAATTGCGGGCTATAAAGTTATGAAGTAGGTCGGTAGTATTAGTACAATCGAACGGAAAATCGTTTTATATGTAAGTGTTTACGGGCAGTTGTAACAACCGCCCTGACTGGAATGAAATCACTCTTTTATGTTTTGCTCTCTCATATCTATCCAATGAGCTTGCATAATAAACTCTCTTATTAAATCACATCCGGGAACATTCACATTATCCATTACTTGCTCATACAACAACTCAAAATCTTTCTTATTTCCATTCAGGTTTGTACGAACCTTGTAATAAATAAAATGAGTTAGTACATCCCTATATTTTATTGTAGTATCTGATGACCAATCGTATGGTTTTAGATTTTCAACTTTGTTAGTAAATTTTGTAAAATATGGGAACGTATTTGGCTCGTATTGTACGAAAGTTGTTGTTTTTTGAATGTAATATTTTTTTTCTAATTCATAAATGACAATAGTTCGTTAAGAATTTAGGCAGCAATTTTGCCTAATAGATAGAGTTGCTTAATTTGTGGATTATTAATTTCAATATTCGGGTCTTTCCCGTATATCGTAATAATTGAATCAAGGATGTATTTGTTTGCGTAACGCGTAGTAATATCAGCCATTGAGAATGCACCTCGTTGCTCTTTGGGAATAGATAACCAATGAGCAACTTTTGCGACATTCAGTGCCGTTAGGCTGACGTTATACTGAAAATCCAATGCTTTTTCTTGCCTACTTTGACACTCTTGAAGACCCAAAAAGTGTTTGCCGTCGCGAAAGAGAAACTCAATCTGAAAACGGAGTTTGTAGTACTGGTATATCTGCAAACCTGACATCTGACGGTCTGTCGAAAAATACACCGACACCGTAGTAACTTCCTCACCCTTGAGAGTATGAACCACCACCACCGTACACCATTGCTTCAAGCTCCGAACATGAACGACACCTTCATAGATGCGCTCGTTGCCCTCACCACCTATACGCTTGAAATAATCCATGTTGAGTGCCTTGGTATCAACTCTACCGGCATATATCGTCGGACGACCCTTCTTACCTGTCTGCTCGCCGCGGTAACCGTAGCGTAAGTAGATATTCTTCTGCAATCGTGAAATCACCGTTAACCCCGATGCTGTTATCGAATCAACAAACGACTTCTTCGAAAAATATGCATCAACACAGACGACAGGCGAAATCGCTTTCATCTCCTCTGACTGCTTGGTTATGATTCCTGCATAATAACTGAGTAACTTCTCCTCACCTTGGATATGCTTCGTTTGCGAGGCATGATAATGAAATGCTGTATGATTCTCGACATCGGCAACAGCTAAGCAACCAAGCTCTAAACCCCATTGAACTGCATTGGCACTCCCTGACCAAAAATAACCCACACCCGGTGTCTTCTTGCCACTCTTACGAATAAAACTTGGGTCGAATATCCACAGCTTCTCCCTACCGCAATTCTCAACTATAAGATGACTATTGAACCGCTTGAAATCAAAGTCTTTCTCGAAGTTCAGCCGATAGCTTTGCTCACTATAAATGCCATAACGTTCCATCATTAAAAAGTTCTTCCTACCCGACATCCGCAGAAAAAGATCCATGATATGGATGATAAATCTACGCTGACATTTGCCTACCTTTGGCATTTGTTGTAATATTGCACTTGTTAAGTCTTGTACTTGCATAACGGTAAAATTGTAATTGTGATGTTAGATACCACAAATTACGGTTTTACCGCTTATTTTATAGAATTGGGCTTTTTTTTAACGAACTATTGAAATGAAGTAGGATACTCTTTTTCTTGGAGCACTAGAATTTACACATAACTCTACGTAAATATAATTGTTGCCTTGATCATCCATTGTTGTAAGTCGTTCTTCTACATAATTATTATACTTATTCTGTAAAGTTTTGAAATCAGATCTAATATTAAATATTCCACATCCGTATAAGAAAATTGATGTTAATTCGACCAGAAATAAAATAAAAAACCATAAAATAGAATAGTTGCTTTTATTTGTCGTGTGGTTCATCTTCACCTCCTAAATATTTATCAGAGCCCGCCGGATGTTTTAACCAATGCCCTAGTGTAATATAATGTAAAATAAAGTCAATTGCTGCCCTTGGTTGACCGTATGTATCCATTTTGTAAATGCTCCTTACATCTTTCATATACGATTCTGTTAATCTGTTTTCCAGTCCGATCGGTTGTTCCCAACCGACTTCTAATAGTATTCCAAATTTCACATTAAGTACTTTCGGATTTTGCTCCATCATCAGTAATGATAGGCATCAGCGTATCTTGCCTTTTCTCCCAATCTCGCAAAAACATCATCAGTATTGCAGTAGTCGGCACAGCAATAAGCAATCCCAAAAAACCAAAGAAATGACCAAATACAAACAGAGATACAAGTAACATAATCGGATGCAATCCCACACGTTTACCCAAAATACGCGGCTCAATGACATACGCATTAAAGAAATGCAGTCCGTTGATTACGAGTGCAATCGTAATAATATTTCCACCCGCACCGGAAGGATTGACCAATAGTACAGTAATAATGCCAATGGTCATACTTACAATTGCACCAAACAGTGGAATAGGATTGAAAAATCCACACAACACTCCCAATACAATTGGATACGGAACACCAAACAGAGAAAACAATATCGAAGAAAGCGTTCCGACCATCATAGCCGCAATAATTTGCCACCCAAAATACGCCTTGAGAATATCGCTCATCCGCTCTAAGTTAGTATATACACGCTTATTATTTCGTTCCACCATTCTCCGCAGAAATTCGCGGAGTTTTGGAAAATCTTTGACAAAGTAAAATGAAAGAATCGGTATTAAAATAACGTTAAGCAGTTGGGAAGCGATACCTGAAAGACTGGTAAGAACCGAAAGCAATGCACCGAGCATAACTTTATAAATTGATTCAACTTTGGGCATCATCTCATTTTGGACAATTTCTTTCATAGTTCCGCGAGGAAGCCCAAAACTTTCGAGCATTCTGTAGAATTTCCTGCTTTCAAGATAGGAAGTAGCCGATGTAATCATTGATGAAACTTGCCGCAGAACATCGTCGAGCTGAGCAAAGGCAATCGGAAAAACAAAGATGGAAATTAAACTTATTCCACCCACCATACAGAGGATAATCACAAGAGCCGCAATCCAACGTGGAATATATTTGCGTTCAAGCCACGACACAGCAGGGTCGAGTAAATATGCAAACATCATTGCAACTGCAAACGGCAGTAATGTCATTCCCAATTCACGAAGAATCCAAGCCATAAAAAGAATAATCGTAAGCATCAGCAATTTTCTGATGAGAACGGATTCTTTTCTAAACGGGAACAGTAAGAAAAACGAAGCACCGCTAATTATCAGTGGATTGAGAGCCATGCCCGTTAGATATAAAAAATATCCAAGCGCAATCGCACTGACCGCAACAACTGAAACAATCGGAAATTTAGTTTTAGAGGAGCTTTCCATTATGGTATGAGATAGAGATTTTTATTTGAAACAGAAAAAAAACGGCGTTCTGTATTTTGTATAATACATGAACGCCGCAAAATAACGAAACTGCCGAAGATAACAGTATTCTTTATTATTAAGCCGCTTGTTTAGCACAAATTTTATCGAATGCATTGATTAACGCACTAGCTATACTTTCGGGCATATTTCCTTCAATAGCATGGCGAGGCATAAAACCTACCAACTCACCATCGCGCAATAATGCAATCGAAGGAGAAGAAGGCGGCTGACCCGGGAAATACTCACGCATACGTTGAACTGCTTCGAGGTCTTGTCCGGCAAAAACGGTAAATAAATGGTCGGGTTTCACTTCGTGTTTTACCGCTAATGCAACCCCCGGACGTGCTCCACCTGCCGCACATCCACATACGGAATTGACAACGACAAGTGCAGTTCCCGGACGTTTTACTGCCAAATCTACATCATTGGGAGTGAGTAATTCTTCAAATCCGACGGCTGTAAGTTCTGCTTTCATTGGTTTTACTATCATTGGATCGTAAGGCATCGTGTTATTCTTTCGGTTTATTTAAACAAATTTTAAATTTTGAACAATTGATAGAACGTATAAGTAAGAATGTTATTAAATTTACGGGATTAAAAATATTGGTGAATACAGTAATCTTTAATGAATAAATGTCCAAACTTTCTATTCTTCAACCGCTTCCGGTTGCTTCTCGCTTTTAAGAAAACCGAAGATACTGCCACATATTCCACCAATAATGTGCGCTGATTGTGAAATTCCGTCGGGACGAAATGAATTCACAACTTCTTTCCCCAAAAATAATACGACAACCAATATAAACGTAAGCGGAATATGCCCTGACCGTACATTCGAGAGCGAACTGAGTAATATGAGCATAAACACTATTCCGCTTGCACCGTAAAGTCCGGTCGAAAAGACCATAATATTCAGAATTCCCGTAACAAATGCAGTTACCAAAATCATGGTGAGCATCAGCACCGAGCCATACTTTTCTTCCAAGAGTGGCCCAATAAGCAAAATAAGAGAAAAATTGCCTGCTAAATGTCCCCAATTTGCATGACCAATCACATGAGAAAACACACGGAAGTATGTGCCAATCGAGAGTAAAGACATTCCCGGCTCAACTGTAAAAAATTGAAAGGTGGAAACCCCTCCGGTCATCGAACTGATTGCCATTACAATAATAGCTACAAGTGTATAGCTGAGAATAACAGGCGCATTATAATCTATTTTCATAGTCAAATCCTAAAAATGAGAAATTAAAGTATCTATTCGGCATAAAATATGCGGGAAAATACAGCTATTCGGTAGTACTAATGAGTTGTTATAATTTGCACAATCATTGGTTACCTCGTTGATATTTCGTACAATTGTATTCTTTTTTCTTGAAATATCACCGGAAAGTCCTGTCCGAGAACGATACAACCCTAATGAAATCAAAACGTTATTACTTGCTTCTTGCCCTTTTACTGCTTTTGGGCGGCTACGCTTTTTACTTTTTTGTCATCAAAGAACAACCTCCGCTTCTCACGGTAGAGTCGCCTATTATTGTTTCTACAACCCCAAAGAAAGTATTAGATACCTCGAAGTCAGGCAAGTCTAAGAATTCAAACTCTCATCAATTGATTGATTCGACCCCCAAAAGAAGTAGCGATACAACAAGTAAGTCTAAGTCATCCGAACTTCGCTTTAATATTGACCGCGACGGCAATAAATCCACTCCTTATCGCGGACGCCGCGTAAATATCGCGATTATCGGCGTGGATGCCCGCATCGGTACTTCGACTAAACACGCCGACGCAAATCACATTGTATCAATACTGCTCGACAGCGGTAAAATCGAAATTATCTCTATTCCGCGAGATACTCCCGCAGATGCAGGATTCGCGGACACAAGTTCACAGAATAAACTTACGATCGTCCATGCAAATCGAGGAATCAGGTCGTACCTTATCGAAGCTGCCAAAATTGCAAATATAGGTAAAATTGACTATTATATGGAGTTCGGGTTCTCGCAAGCAATGGGGATTATCGAGCTTCTTGGTCATAAAGACAGTAAATCTACACTTCAAGTTTTGCGCTCGCGGCAGGGATTAGGCGGTGATGATTTCCAGCGATGCTATAATCAAGGGCAATTTATTCGACAGAATATCCTAAAAAATTTTAATAGGGCTGATGGATTTTTTGGTGAAATTTTCATTCGAGCAGGGCTTCTGCTTGTTGAAACAAACCTAACGGCAGATAATATTAAAACGCTGTTTAATCAGCTCAAAGAGAAGGGTTTTCCTCAAGATTCGACTGCAATAACTGTTCGCGTGCGCCCTGCGATGGGAACTAAATTTAAAGTATATAACTTTTCGGATAGTTCAACGATTAACCTGCTGAAAAATAAAATTGAGTATTATAATAAATCACGTAATAAATATGATACGAACTCTTCAAAACCACCGAATGTTGTACCGCAATTATTGAGGGTAATTTCAACAGCTCGTAAAGATTCCGTCCGCAGTCCGAAGCAAGTTATTCGCCGAATGACAACGTATTTCGACCAACATGCATGGCTTCAAATTCCTGATAAAAAGCAACGAGAACAAATCCGTTCAGAATTTGAAATATTGCTCTCAGATGCATGGACACGTATTGACAAACCGCACGAAGCGGCGCGTATTCATGCAGTTATCGCCGCCGAAAAACAATTGTTTGAACAGCAAGAAAAACAACAAAAACAGAAGAAATAATTCTACGTATAACTAAGGTAACCGTTTCGGAGCTTGTGAATTAGGTATCATTCCTAATTTGGTACGTGCTATGGTTGTGATACGTTCGGCAGACTGTAAACGCATTATTTCGCTCTGAAGTGCTTGATTTGCATACACCAATGAATCTCGTGTTTTTTCATACCGTTGCATATTTCGCATCAGTGTATTTACTCGCACCACATTACTGACATACAGCACAACGGCCAATGCACTCACTACAAGTAACCCAAATATACTCCATCTGTTTAAGAATTTACGTTCTTGTATAATTGCTGTCGGTTCTTTTTGTTCTTCACCCGGAAATTGGTATTTAGAAGTCATAGTTTGGTATTGTTTCTTGAAAAAAACTCTCGTAATTGTAACAGTAATTTACACTGTTGATTCAACATTATTTCGGCGCAGGAATTCCGCCTAATCGTGCCTGAATCATCGAAGCACGTTTCTGAATATACGACGATGGTTTGGCGGCTGACCATCTCCGAGGATTGGGCACAATTGCCGCAAGTAATGCCGCTTCATGATTGGACAATTTCTCACATGATTTTCCGAAATATGCTTGGGATGCTGCTTCAACGCCATAAATTCCACTGCCCCATTCTATCGAATTTGCATACACCTCAAGGATACGTTTTTTGCCCCATAATGCTTCTATTAATACGGTGAAATATGCCTCCAACCCCTTGCGAATATAGTTCCTTCCTTGCCAAAGAAACACATTCTTTGAGGTTTGCATTGAGATTGTGCTTGCGCCTATAAGCCGTTTGCCTTTGCGACGTTCATTAATTTTTTTTGCTCGGTCAATTGCTTTCCAATCAAAACCACTATGAGCCATAAATTTTGCATCTTCACCTGCCATCAACGCCCTAAAAATATTCGGAGAAATATCGTCATAATCCTTCCATTCTTTGGTGATTCCTACGCTCTGACCTGCAAATCGTCCCTCGACCATGCGAATAATCATCAGCGGAGTAAATGGTGGATTGACGATTATATACAGAGCTACAAGCAGAACCGAGCCGATAATAAAACCGATAATTATCCGAAAAATCCATTTAAAAAACGTTTTAATCATAACCGCGTTAATTTTGTAAAATCTTAAATAGTATTATTATTAGAGGTAATTATCTTAAAATTTTAATTTTATTTGCCAGTAAATCTTAAAATTATTAATTTTGTGTTGTATTATTCAATAAAATTACAAACACAATCATGGCAACAACCTCAACCGAACTGAAAGATACCGACAAACAAATCTGTGCTTTGCTCCAAGCAAATGCACGTATTGCATTCAGTAGTGTTGCCGAAAATGTCGGGTTATCTGTTCCTGCTGTTTCCGACCATGTTCGTAAACTCGAAGAACAAGGAATAATTCAAGGATACCACGCTAAAATTAACCCTGAACCGTTTGGATACGATATTACTGCTTTTATTTTTGTGGATATTGAATCAAGTTTGCATTACGATTCATTTATAAATATATGCAAACAAATGCCGGAAGTTCTTGAATGTCATGCTACTACCGGAAACTCTTCTCACTTACTTAAAATCCGTACCAAGAATACACGCTCACTCGAAAAATTATTATCGTCGCTCCAACAAATCGAAGGAGTGCAACGAACTATTACAAATTTAGTGCTTTCTACTCATATTGAAACCTTTGCCTTAACTGTTGCCCCGAATCGCACTACAGATTCCACCATAGAATCTACCGAGAAAAAGATAAATAATCAATCATAAAATATTGTTTTATTTTTTAGAATTAATGAACGAGGAGATACAATGACAACACATGATTTAGATGTAATTGCGGCGGCTAAAAATTGGCGAGTAACCGATACTTCTGCAGCTGTCTCTACTAACATTAATGATATTTTTGCTACAGATGTCTTTGGATTAGACGCAATGAGACAGCGACTTTCAAAACCCGTTTGGAAATCTCTGATTGCAACCATTGAAGAAGGTCAAGGGCTCGATTCTGCGATAGCCGACATCGTGGCTCTTGCCATGAAAGAATGGGCAACCGAAAAAGGAGCAACGCATTATACTCATTGGTTTCAACCGCTTACAGGAAGTACAGCCGAAAAACACGAGAGTTTCGTAACGCCTAATTCCGGTGGTGGTGCGGTTGCTGAATTTTCGGGTAAAGACCTTATCCAAGGTGAACCTGATGCTTCGTCATTTCCAAGCGGTGGACTTCGTGCCACGTTCGAGGCAAGAGGTTATACAGCTTGGGATCCGACTTCGCCTGCATTTATTATTCGCCATTCTAACGGCGCGACTCTATGTATTCCAACTGCATTTGCGTCGTGGACAGGTGAGGCATTGGATAATAAAACACCGTTACTGCGTTCAATCGAAGCACTAAACCAGCAAGCAAGTCGCGCTCTTAGACTCTTTGGTGTTACGAATTTTCACAAGGTATTTTCTACTATTGGAATTGAGCAAGAATACTTTCTTATTGACGAAGAGTTTTTCTTTCGACGACCTGATTTGATGATGTGCGGGCGTACTTTATTTGGAACAAAACCACCACGCGGACAAGAACTCGAAGACCATTATTTTGGTTCAATTCCTGATAGAATTCTGAGCTTTATGACCGATGCCGAACAGCAATTATATAAACTTGGTGTTCCCGTAAAAACCCGTCATAATGAAGTTGCGCCCGGACAATTTGAGATTGCTCCGATATTCGAGCATTGCAATCTTGCCGCCGACCATCAGCAAATCCTCATGCAAGTATTCAAAAATACTGCACGTAGATATGGAATGGTGTGCCTTCTCCACGAAAAACCATTTGCCGGTGTGAATGGAAGCGGAAAGCATCTCAATTGGTCGTGCGCTACCGATAGTGGTATTAATCTTCTCGAACCCGGTGAAACTCCACATGAAAACATGCTCTTTTTGTTCTTTTGTGCAGCGGTTATCAAGGCAGTTGACACTCACCAAGATTTGCTTCGAGCGAGCGTTGCTACGGCCGCTAATGACCATCGTCTTGGAGCAAACGAAGCTCCGCCTGCAATTATTTCGATTTTTCTCGGTGAGCAATTATCTGATGTTTTCGATCAATTAGAGCGCGGAAATCTTAATGAAAGTAAATCTGGTGGATTACTTGGTCTTGGAACTCCGATTCTACCTCATATTCCCCGTCATGCCGGCGACCGCAATCGTACTTCGCCGTTTGCATTCACGGGAAATAAATTTGAATTTCGTGCTGTTGGAAGTAGCCAATCGGTTTCGTTCCCTGCTACAATTCTCAATACAATTATTGCTCAAGCAATTGACGATATGACTACCCAAATTGAAGCAAAGCTAAATTCTAACAGTGGCTCAGCTTCACTCGAAAATGCTCTGGCGCAAACGCTTGTTGAGACAATTAAACAACATAAACGAATTGTATTCAATGGTGACGGCTATGGTCATCAGTGGCAACTCGAAGCCGAACATCGTGGACTACTCAACGCCAGAACTTCTCTCGAAGCAATAGAGTTTATTCCCTCGGAAAAAAATAAGTCGTTGTTTGAAAAATATAATGTTCTTACTCATCGTGAACTCGAAGCTCGCCATGAAATTGCACTCGACCAATATTTCAAAACAGTGAATATTGAAGGTGAAACTACCGAATGGGTTGCCCAAACTATGATAGTTCCGGCGGCTGTGAGTTATATCAACGAACTTGCTCAAACTGCAGAAAGAACCAATGGCTTAGGGCTTCACCCAAGAGGAATTAGTGATATTCTCAAGGAAATGGTAGAGCTGACCAATGACCTTACTTCTGCTCTTACGAATTTGCGAAAAGTAAATAATGAACTTGGTGGTGAAACTGTTCATTCTAAAGCATTTCATGTGCGAGATAATGTCATTCCTGTAATGAATGAAGTGCGTAAAAGTGCCGATGCAATCGAACAAATAATAGATGATAAGAATTTCCCGATGCCTAATTATCGCGAGATGTTATTTGTGAAATAATCTTCTATCATAATAGGTGATGAAAATACATGGAAGCCGACTTGAAATAAGTCGGCTTCTGCTGTTTATTGCGGTGAAGGAATAAAAGGAATCTTTTATGTTGTCGTTGTTGTCAATGTAGTTCTATGTAATATAGTTATGGTATTATTAGTCATGTTTTTTTGTATGTTTGTTCATTATACTTTTGCAAAAATTTTCGCTAATCTATATATTATGATTAATCATAAAAGAAGAACAATGATTGACATTTGTTATTTCTGCTATGAAAACAAAAGATTTTGCGTCTAATAGACCGAATGTGCCTTTTATATTTGTCGTTCTTTTTCTTGTAGGTGCGGTTAGATATTGACAAGCAAACAATTAAAGTACAGAAATCTGCCGTTCGATTGCCTGCATGACTTGCTCTACGGAGAGGTGTTCCATGCAATTGTATTCGGAATTGGAACATGATGGACGGAAGTAACATTTGCACTCGCGTTCCGGCTGAATTATTTCGCCACGTCCATACAGCTCAAACTCATTTGGATTGAAAATATTATTCATCACCACAAGCCGTTTTTGTAGTCCGATGCCAAGATGAAGAGCCATTGTAACCCCTGTTACGATAACATCACACTGACTCAAAAGTGAAGTGAATTCATCAAGTTTGCGAGGAGGTGGGCAGTAAGCATTTGTCAATTGGGATAATTCCACATTTTTTTCATATTCTTGTTTACCGCCAAGCAACATTGGGAAAAATCCGTTTTCAATAAGCTCAAGAATAAGTTTTTCCCAGCGAGATGATTCCCACAAGCGGGAAACCCAACGATCACCGCAACCGGTATTCAATCCAATAATTTTCTTTCTTTCATTGGGTATCAGCTCACCAGAATAAACAGCAGCATCCAAAACATATTCTTCACCGGCGAACTCCCAACCGCATATTTCAAAAATCTCTTCGAGATACGATTTTGTGTTTGCTTTGCTTATATCGTCGAATATTCCGGTAATAAATTTGTGTTCTCCATGAGAGTCGGCGGGTGTGGGTTTACCGTTTGAGGAGAGCAAGAATCCCTTTTTTACTTTTGCTTCTATGATATTCGCAAGGGCACATGCTTCCAAATCTTTATCAAGATTGATTACTATATCAAATCTCATAGCTTGTAGTATCAAGCATGATTCATGAGAAAATCGTAGAACGGTATTAACAACGGATGGAACAATTTCAGGTGTTAGCGTCAGCCACCAAATAGCGGCTTCGGGGTACTCTTTACGGATGCGTTGCAAAAGCGGAGTGGTACGAATGACATCACCAACAGCACCTAATTTAATGATAAGAATATGCTTTGTGAGTGATTGGTAATTATTGCAATCATCGCAATGAACACCATGCTGTTTGTGCGGTGTACAAGGAATATCACCGCGAAAATGTATGCAATCAGTATGGACTGTCATTTAAAGATAAGTTCCGATAAATATATGCGTTAAAATTTTTAAGTGAAGTAATATTTTTGAATAAATCTAAAATCTGTACTGCAACATCATTGTAAAGAAAATATTACCGAGTACACTTTCTTGTGTTTCAGCAACTTCCTTAGAGGGGGTGAGTAATTCACCGCGAATATCATTTCTACCAACGAGATTAATCGCTCCATACGAACCGCTAATATTTACATAGACGGGATCGAGAAGTTCGCCTTCGATACCTAATTTGAGCGAGGCACCAAGTCTCGACTGAGTTTCAAACTGTGGATATGCTTGGTTGCCATAATATGGCTTGGAGGCAATAGTTGTATCGTCTATTTTATCAAAATTTTTATAGACAACCCGACGACGGAAACTTCCATCGGTTACAAAAGAATATCGTGCATCTACACCCGCATATATTTTTGCGTTGGCAAGTGGCAATGTCAGGAAAGCATATTCAAAACCTAAAATTACTGTAGGAATTTCAAGAGTATGACGAGCATAAAAAGTATAACCGGGGCCTTCTATGCGTTGGAGCCCTGTGTACCAGATATAATCCAAACCTGTGGTTATACGAAACCGTCTGTCTGCATCCATTATAAAAATCCCGCGAAGAGCGATTCCGGGTTGCTGTCCGTTAAATCCACCACCGATTGAATGCACTGTATCTTTCGGGAAAATAATATCTGATGCCGAATTTGCTCCATTGAGCCACGACGTTACAAGTCCTACACCAACTTGAATTTCAGGGAATGAATAGGGGCGTGTAATCGGCTTGATTACTGCTTTACTGACTGGAGGTGACGACTGCACAGGCGTTTGTGCCGATGAGGTATGTATCAATATACCGACAAGGATACCAAATACTGTTATTAATTTTATCATAAAGTTCTTTCAGAAATAATAATGGTGAAATTCGGATAAATCAAAATACACCCAATAATATTCATTGTTATTTTTAGAGTCGCTCTCTAATACTATATTCTGCGTTTTGTTGAGAATTTTTCACTAATAATTCGCCAATAAGTCCAAAGCTGATAAGCTGAACACCAACGATAATCAATGCTACACCAAATAAGGCGAGTGGACGATTACTGAGTGAGGTTCTGCCCAACGACCATTCGATTGTTAAGTATAAATCCGTTCCAAATCCTATTAAAGCAAGTAATGTACCGACTGTTCCGAATAAATGAAGCGGACGCTTAACATAGCGTGTTGTAAATAAAACGGTGAGCAAATCTAAAAAGCCCTTGAAAAATCTGCTAAACCCAAATTTTGATTTACCAAACTGACGAGCATGATGTGTTACGGGCATTTCTGTTACTCGAAATCCGTCCCAATGCGCAAGGGCAGGCAAATAGCGGTGCATTTCACCATACACTTGTAATGTTTTTACGACATCTTTGCGGTATGCTTTTAGCCCACAATTAAAATCATGGAGCTTAATTCCGCTTGCTGTTGAGGTAACAAAATTGAAAAAGCGTGACGGAATTGTTTTGTGGAAAGGGTCGTGTCGTTTCTTTTTCCAGCCCGAAACCAAATCATATCCTTCGTTGAGTTTGGCTATTAAATGGGGAATTTCCTTTGGGTCATCTTGCAAATCAGCATCCATCGTAATAACAATTTCACCTTTTGCTTCGGCAAAACCAACTGCAAGAGCCGCTGATTTTCCGTAATTTCTACGGAAGCGGATTGCTTTGAAACGGTTATCCTTGTGGTTGATTTCCCGTAATACTTGAAACGAACGGTCGGTAGAACCATCGTCAATAAATATAACTTCGTATTTATCACCGGCAGAACCGGCTAGAGCTTCTTTGAGTTTAGCAGTTAATTCGGGCAAAGACTCTTCTTCATTTAATAAAGGAATCACAACCGATATTTTTATCTGAGAAGCATTTTGAAATCTATTGTCATAATTTTTTTGATGAGAGCTATGGGCATGTTGTGCCGGTACATTTCTTGTAGAGTTAGGTGGGTTTACTTTTCGAGAAGTATTATCTTTCTGGTTTTGTGGAGAATTTTTCTGTTTGTTTTCTGACTCACCTATTACTCGCCCAGATTCTCTGTTTTCTTGAGTTTGCGCAGATGCAGGTCGACGGTTATCGAACCGCCTTTTATGATGATGCCGCTGTTGCTGTTGAGAGTGTTGTTTATTTTCTTCTTCTGCCACTTTGGGAACTCCCTTAGTAGATATGAGTTAAGATAATCAGGCAAGTATTCGAACTATCAAATGACTATTTATAAACCACTCAAGATAGCGGTTGAAAACTTTACAAACAAACAAAAAAGCAAAATGCCTGACAATTTTATCAGGCATTTTTTCCAATAATGGAATTATTATCCTAAATAAGAGCGCAATGATTTCGAGCGTGAAGCATGACGTAATCGTCGAATTGCTTTTTCTTTAATCTGCCGTACTCGTTCGCGAGTTAGATTGAATTTCTCACCGATTTCTTCGAGAGTTAAACAAACTCCGTCTAATCCAAAGTAAAGTTTAATAACTTCTGCTTCACGAAGCGAGAGAGTGTTCAATACTTGCTGTACTTCTACACGAAGCGATTCCCGCATCAATTCTGCATCCGGCGGTGGTTGCTGGTCGTTTGGCAAAATATCAAGCAAACGATTATCCTCGCCTTGGACAAATGGGGCATCTACCGAGAGATGTCGCCCTGAAATTTTAATTGTTTCGGTAATCTCCGAAACGCTCATGTCCAACTCTTCGGCAAGCTCGGACGCAGTTGGTTCGCGTTCAAATGCTTGCTCAAGTTCACTAAATTTTTTACCAATTTTATTGAGCGCACCTACACGATTAAGTGGCAAACGAACAATTCTTGATTGCTCAGCAAGAGCTTGAAGAATAGACTGACGAATCCACCAAACGGCATAAGAAATAAACTTAAATCCGCGCGTTTCATCAAATCGTTTAGCTGCTTTTATCAAGCCAAGATTGCCCTCATTGATAAGGTCACCGAGTGATAACCCCTGATTTTGGTATTGCTTAGCAACACTAACCACAAAACGAAGGTTTGCTTTTACTAATCGTTCAAGCCCTGTTTCACCGTCCCAACCTCCACGTTTGATTGCTCGCGCAAGGTCTATTTCATCATTAGGACTCAGTAGTTCTACTCGTCCAATTTCTTGCAAATATTTATCTAATGACTGGCTTTCCCGATTAGTATATTGCTTAGTTATTCTCATGCCAAACCGTTCGTAAGAGTGATACAATCTTTCCGTTTTACCGGACTTTCTCTGTTAAAAGAACTACTACGACGCAACCATAGTATTTCTATTGTGGAGCTTTTGCCGTAATTATAGAAGAAAAATGACACCCCAAAAAGGCGTTCAACACCTGTTTGTTCGATTATAAAATACTTATTTTCCGCTGTTTGCCCAGTCAATTATCATTGAAAATCGCATTGTGTTGGCAAGTGGATGATTATCTTCTATCGTGTTAATAAAACTAAAATCAAGATTGAAAATATCATATCGAATACCGGCTCCAAATGTCATAAAATTACGATTACCTGCCGTTGCGGGTTCAGTGAAATATCCGGCGCGAAGTGCTACAATCTTCTCATACCAATATTCAGCACCTATCGAGATATCCACTCCACCTTTTTGCCATGCAGTTATAAATGATTTTGGGATAGGATCAGATGCTTGATTGTCTCGGCGAACAAGCAACTTCGACATGTCAATCGAAAATGTTAAATCGTTAAACTCATCACGAACAAGATTAAGAGCTGTGCCTAACCGAAGGGTGGTAGGCAGTGGGTCTGATTCTTGGTAATATGTTACTTTGGGTCCCACATTTTGAAGATTTGCACCAAGCGAAAATTTTTCATTCAAATCTAAACCAAATAAGTCAAGTTTCGTTGGTTTCCATAATACACCAAGATCAAAACTACCACTCACACCTTTTCCGGCACTACCGGTCGAAACATTAATCGGAGCTAAATTAGATTGAATATAACGGAGTTGAATCCCTGCACCTATATCATCTGCTATCATTGTTCCATAGGAAACACCTAATGAAAATTCATTTGAACGGAATTTTGGCCCGAGAGATCCATTCTCGTATGTACGTTGGAATTCACCAAGGTTCATCAAAATAAAATTGACTCCGACCATACCATCAAGAGATTCGACATGCTGAGCATAACCACCATAACTATAAAATAAATCAGCATTAAATTGTGGCAACCAACGCGAAAAATTTAGTGATACTTGGCGTGAATTTTGGAATCCCAAACCGCCAGGGTTCCAAAACATTGCATTTATGTTGTCCGCGATAGCAGTGCCCACTTCACCCATTCCACCGGCACGCGCGTCAGCTGAAATCAACAGAAACGGAACCGCTGATGTTCCTTGTGCCGCTGCACTAAACGCAGAAAGACACAGTGCCGCGGCTATCAAAAGCGGCGTTGCTAAAAAATTACGTTTCATATTCGTAAGTCCTTTTGAAAATAAATAAGATTATTGTTTAATTATAATTTTGCCATACAATTGCTCAGATTCACCAATTGCTGTACGAACATCTACTGAATACATATAACTTCCTTGGCTCACTTTTGCACCTTCTTCATCGAGTCCATCCCAAGGAATTGAAGCTGTATGTAATCCTGTTATCGTCTGAAAAATAGACTTAACTAATCGTCCGTCGGCTGCAAAAATATGAATTTCTACCGTAAATGGTTGAGATTGATTATGCTGAAACTCAATTTTTGTTCCATTGACAGCCGGATTAGGATAACATTGCAAATTATCGGTAATAATGTTCTTATCTGTCGTTGCAACCCTAAAATTAGTTTGCGTTTCAGAATAATTGTTCAGTACGTCCCATGCTCTAACCCTTGCTGTATGACCTCCGGATGCCAGATTAAATATTTGTTTTTCGGCACTTCCTTTTCGTGAATCATCCAATGATGTCGTAAAACTTGGCGTGAGGTCAATCGGTGCAGGATTAGAATCAAACCAAACTTCAATTTTATGCCCAATACTTGAACCTGTGGTATTAATACCTGTGGCATCAAATAAATCCACAATTAACAACGGCGATTTCCGTACCAAATTTCCTGCTTGAAAACTACGGTCGTCCATGAATATCGAAATTTCAGGTCCGTTATTATCATCAAAATTACCGGCTACAATTCCACCTACTTTGAATGAACGAGTATTTCCTTTTGCAGTTCGAGTTTCAGTAAAGGCATATCCGTATAATCGTCCTTGATTATTTGTGAAACTTAAATCTTTTGGCATCACAAACTCAGCTTTAAAGACACCGTTTTTTACACGGTAAGCACTTCGATTCAGCAAGCCGCCGGTTTTTAAAATTGAATGTACAACCTCATCTGCCGGATCTACCACCTTAGCGTCAATATCACTATCAGTCATTGTAATAAGTGCCGTGCCGTTAAAACTTGTATCCACCATTGGGCTTTTTGAAGTAATAATAGAGCCGTCAATTGTTACATTAGAAAGTGCTTTAAGAAGTGGCATCAGTGTAACA
The DNA here is from genome assembly GCA_018266765.1 of Bacteroidota bacterium. Classification (GTDB taxonomy): domain Bacteria; phylum Bacteroidota; class Ignavibacteria; order Kapaibacteriales; family UBA961; genus JADJXV01. Next base: position 3,528 of record JAFDZU010000077.1, on the reverse strand, counting down.
CTGTCAGTTACTGATTGTCCGTTAATAGCGTCAATTCTCACAATATTTTCCGGAAACAGAAGCCGCATTGTAGGGTCGCCGAGCAGAAAATATTTTGTGTCATTAAGAGAGAAACTCCCTTGTTTTACATTATACAATACGTCACCGAGCCGTAAATATTTTTCGTCGGCTGTTCGTGAAAATAAATGTCGGTAAAATTCACCGGCAATTGCCTTGTTTTCTCCTGAAAAAACCGGACGTGATGCGGCAAACACACCAATTGCACCGCCAACTTTACTAAATACTAATTCTTCAGCACCGCTTTGTCTGTCGCCGTCATCAAATCGCGCGAAATCGCACGTAGCCGCTGTAAGAAAAAACAACTTATTGAGGTTGGTCATGAGCGGAATAGTTGTTTCTCTTTCGAAGATTAACTCGTGTGCCCATACTCGTGGACTTCCATGCCCCACCCAACTAAGCAGAATTGTACCATTTGTATTTACTTCATTCAGCAACTGCGCCGTAACCTCCGGTTTTCTCCGTCCGTTAGGAACATTTTCCACGGGATATTCAGCCATGTAAATCTTTCGCTGTTGCATATCTCCGGGAATGGAACGACTCGATAAATCTTCAGAACCTCTTGTGTGTTCTGTGCCGTCGTCACCATGCGTTGTTAGTCCGTCGTCTGCCACTAATGTAACTCGGGCTTGCCATTCACCGCGGTCAGAACCGGTTTCGTAGCGTTTGATTTTTTCAACTGTCCATAGTCCGACTTCAGGCGAAGAGATAGGCATTCGTCCAATAGCCACATCGTTTCTAAGGTCATTACCTACGATTCGAGCAAAATAATCATCGGTAGTATATGTACCCGTTTCATCATAGCCGCCTTCATAATATTCTGATTCATAGGGCGGGATATAATTTGTTTCTTGGGTTTGAATATTTTTATAATCATAATGACCATCACCCCAAAGCAGTACGTATTTCGGCTTGTTTGTCCAGTTCGTATAGGCAAAAGCGAGAAAATCACGAACCGCTGTAATATCAGGGGTTCCACCCGAAAACTCATTATAAATCTGCTCGGTTGTAATAACACTTACTGTTAACTCTTTTTGTGATTCACGGTATTCTTTAAATTTATTGGCGGACTCGATTAAGTTTTTGTGAGTAATGACAATAACATCGGTATTTGCAAAATTTGAACGCAAGTCTGCTACGTCAGCAGTTTCCATACGTGGAGTTTTTACCACAGAAGAAACATAAAATCTTTTCGGAGAGCTAGCCGGTAAATCACTCCGAAGAATAAACATTCCACCGGTTGAGGAGAAATTTTTCAACATTTTTGGTTCGGCTCTGTCGGTTACATCAAATCCAAAAATTTCACCGGAAAATCCATTGAGTGAATATTCTGTAGCACCGCTCATATTATCATCGGTATAAAATTCTACTTCACCATTAAGTGCTACACTTTCTCTGGGATAATGAATCTCAAACCAGTCCATTAAGCCACTTGCCGAACTGCTCACCACAGGAGCATAGGTAAATTTCAGTACACTTCTATTATCAGAAGCAATTGATGAAGCTGGTACTATTGCTGAACCAATACGTGAATAGGCATCCGTGTAATTATAGGAACTACCGGTTGGATTTGTACCAAACAAATCTAAAGTTCCGATTGTATTGCCATTCTCTGCTATAGTAAATTGTGCGTTTTTTGCACTGCGGTGGGCGAGTGAATATCGGTATAATACTTCGCCTGTCCTCACTAAATTTTGCAACGGTGTGGTAAATGTTTGTGGTAATGAATTATCTACTGTTCTGCCAAACCAAGTTCGTCCCGACGGCACAGGGAAGGCGTTTGAAAGCTCTTCTTCATTGAAAATTCGAGCAGTATAACTTGTTGGACGATTGACTATATTGCTTGGTGCGTTGAGTTCCGATGCACGAATTCCCGGCTGTCCGCCCACAGTTACAAGATAGGAATTATTTACAGAATAAGGATTTAGAAAATGTTTAAATGATTTGTTAGCGTAAGTAAAACCATTTGCACCACTTGCATAAAAAAGAATCGCATCCAGTTCGCCGTTGGGTTTAGTTCTTACAATAATTGGCTGTTCACGCATTTGATTATTGAGTGATTGTGTACCGTCTTCGGTGAGAGGAACTCCGCCATTGCCAAATATTTTAAGAGTAGAAACATCTGCGGGAGTAACATTTATCCCATATTTAGAAAGCATTGCAGCATCAATTTTATAGATTCCTTCGGATTCAATCACAATTTTTGCCCATTTACCGGCACTTAAAACTTTCTTATCATCGGATAATTTTGCCAGTGAAGTTTGATCTACTCTCCACGATTTGGATTGTTCGTTATTAAGTGTTCTTAATACATCATAATCATCTTTGGCTGATGATTGTGTTTGAGAATTCTCCGTAAAACGAATTGTTACTATAATTTTCGAGGGAAGTTCTATTGTTTGTGAAATACCGTCATACCGTGCGGCAATGATTGATAAATCAGCAACATAGCGATTACGAGTGATTCCGCCATACGTAAGAGTTGCCCATGTTTGTGGTGCGGCTGATTGGTATAATTCAGGATGCAATGTATATACTTCTTCGTGAAATTCACCGTTTCGGTGAGGAGTTGGAGCCGGAGTAATTTTTTGAGCAAGTCGCTGAACATTAAGAGCTTGAATATTTGTAACAGTAAAACCGGAAACCGAAGGAACGGTAATGGGAACAGTGATTGTCAGAAGCGATGGTGCGCCGTAAACTGATTGTGATATGCTCGTGCCAAGAATGCGAGGAAGTATCGTTTGTTCGCCGGAAGTCGTTGTAATTGTATCAAGTTTTTCAAATTGTGGTGTATAGCTGACGACCAGTTCCGTAGCGGAAGAATGGATAATCTCAAACCCTTTTTCTCCAAAGATTGCCTGAGCCGACAAAATCTGAGCCGCGCCAATGAGCGTTAAAACGAGCACTGCAATGAAAGTTGATGCTCTATTCAAAGAAGATTGTTTCATCATGGTGTAACCTTTTTATAAAAAAATTGAACAATTATCGTGTGTACTATTTTCTTGGTTGAATTTTTTTACGTAAACTTATATAATTATCCGCAGAAATACATCAAGTAGATAATGTTATTACGTATTATAATTCCAACACTGCTAAAAAAGTAAAGACTTTAAGGATACTAAACACGTTTTGTATTTCCCTCTAACTTACACTAACACAAAAAGTTAAAGAATGATACAGAAACACCGCGTTTGTAATTGAGGTAGAAATATGCAGTAGGCAGAGAGTTTGTTCGGCTAAATTGACGTTTATTTGAGACGAAAATACACCAAGAAATATTTGTAACCAAATACTTTTTCTGGTAAATACTTTTTTTCGTAAAAAAACTGTCGTAATGTTATAAAAAAAATGCCTCGTCATCGGGGGGAATGATGACAAGGCATGCAGCATAAAGAGGAGGTGACAACTTACGTTGTCGAGCGGGAAACGAGACTCGAACTCGCGACATTAACCTTGGCAAGGTTACGCTCT
>JAFDZU010000076.1 GCA_018266765.1 Bacteroidota bacterium | reverse complement strand
TATTCTGTATAATGTTGCACCCGAATACTTTAGCATTACCTGATTTCGCTGTCGTCCTGAAAACAAAAAGAATACTACTCATTGCCAATAATGTCGGTATAATTTTTTTATTTCCATATTTTCTGGAGTTTTGATGAAACACTTTGTTAGCGCGGTCTCCGCAGACCGCAGACAGTTTATTCTACTAACCCGATGCTTCCCAGTCCGGTCGGTTGTTACAACCGATTTTCTCTGTAACTTTTTATTTGGCAAATACTTGAAGTCAGTTGTAACAACTGACTCGACTTTAAAATGTGTTCCTTCTTCATGTCAAGCAAATTAATTAAGGAAAATCTATGAAAAACAAATCAACACTTCTTATTTTAGGACTTAGTTTCCTATTATCAATTTTCGGCACAACAGCCAAGCAAGGTGATAAATCTCTTCAAGGTAGCTTTAACAACCCTTCAAAACTCTCATTAATTTACAACGTTCAATTAAAAGGGACCGGAGGTGAACGAATTATTCGTACTTCTGACGGTGGTTCATTGATTAGTTCATATTTGGATAGAACTCATCGAGTCATCACAAAACTTTCTTCTGACGGTAGTAGTGAATGGGAGCAAACTTTAGGAAAAGATTATATCATAGAAATTAATGATTTAGTAGAGATTCCAGATGTTGGGTATGAAGCAATTGGATATCTTTACTTGACTAACTACGACTTTAATAATGCAAATTGTCGTTATATAGTTCGATTTAACTATAAAGGTGAAATTACAAATAGCTGGCCGGCAAGAATAAAAGATAAGAATGCTTTGAAATCATGCAACAATCAAATAACACGTTGTTCAGATGGAACGTATGTAACAATGTATGATCTTTATCATCAATCTAAGTCGCTAGTTCCATACTTCTGGCGATATGATACAGATGGAAATCTTATTGATGAAGTTATTCATGACACCTTATCTTGGGCAACATTCTATGTAGGTTCATTGCTTCAAAGACCTGATGGTGGTTTTGGGGCATTGGTAATGGGTAGAGACTCGAACGGAAATGGCGGATTAATGCAGATATGGCGTTTAGATAAAACAGGTAAGAAGATTTGGAGCAAAGATGTAGGTTCTTGGAACTCAATTTTGTATGCGACATACAGTTCTGCTATTCTAACTGCTGATGGCGGTTTTGCCGTAGTAGCACTAAATAATTTACCTGAGAATGATACCGCTTATACTATTTTAAGAAAATACGATATGAATGGAAATGTAGTATTTACAAAAAAATATGCTCTTAATCTGTGGAATGCCCCAACACAGATAGCAGAATCTTCATTGGGAAATATATTTATAGGAGGATTTACCCAGAATAACGATACCTACCACTTAGACCCGAAAGTATCTGATTATTTTGTTATTAAAACAATGTCAAATGGTGAATTGATTTGGAAGGATTCTTTTGGCGATGCAGATAGTGGCGATAGAATAAAAGCAATGTCTATTGTTGATGATTATACAATACTAATTTCAGGATACACAGGATTATTAACAAACAGTTCCCCAGTTACTACTAATGCTGTTACTTTAAAATTAACGGACCTTGCTTCCGCCGTCTCCGAACAGCCCGCCGAACCTGATGGAATCCACCTTTTCCCGAATCCAACTTCGACACAGTTAACGCTATCGGGTGTGGAGGGTGTTGCATCGGTGCGGGTGGTGAATGCATTGGGTGAGGAAGTAAAACAGTTTACTCATGTTAGTTCACAGTATTCTATTGATGTGTCGGATTTGGTGAGTGGACTCTACTTTGTGAGCATTCGCACAGCCAAAGGCGCAGTTGTCAAGCCGATGATGGTTAGTCGGTGATTTCTTTTATTGAACCACATAGGTACATAGGTTACATAGATTTAAGCCCGCGAGCAAGTTCGTGGGCTTTTTTGTTGTGATACTCTGTGAAGCTCCGTAATTTCACATTATCGTTTCAGAATCGAACGGATTTTAATAGCTCCTACGTACCCGATAAACAGCAGTGAGATGGTATTCGCGCCGATAATCACTTGGTCAGCACGAAAAATACCATAAACCAACCACAGCACCGCACCTGTGAACATGACCGTTACCATGCCGACGGGAAGCTGGCTTACTTCTCCGGTGCGCCACACTCTGAGAGCAAGCGGAAACAATCCAAACGTCGAACAAAAAGCGGCAACATAGCCAATGATAAGAATTTGCAATTCCATGATAACGTTATTTGAAAAGTATATAAACGATGTATTAAAAGTAGAGAGCGGCGTTATTCTTCCAATTCTTTTATGCGGCAAATCGGTTTGTAAGAGCAATATGTACACGCTGTTGAGAGGGGGTTCACCGGAAAATTTCCATCAGCAATATTTGCCGTAATTGTTTCGGCACGAGCAATAGTTTGCCGGATAATATCATCGCGCATTTCGGCATTTTCCACGAGTTGGCTTGTGGAATTTGGTTTCAAATCCCCTCTCAGCGAAGATTCTGCGGGTAATAATTGGAATGCTTGTGTTTCATATTTCTTCTTTTTTTTATCGAATTTGGGATTCAACAAATAATAGACAGCGGCTTCGGGCGTGGCATCAATCCCTTCTTCTTTGAGCAGAGTCCGTGCAGTTTCGAGATACATCGGCATTTGGAACGACTCGCCATTTTTTACATCAGCATTGGTGGCATGGTTTCCGGTTTTATAATCTGCGATAATAAATTTCCAGCCGTCTTCTTGCTCAGAAAGCTCTATTCTGTCAATTTTTCCGCGAATCGAAAGCCCTTCGGAAACCTTAACGGCAGGGCGCGGATTCCCGTATTTGGATTTCATACCGAACGCATATTCAAAGAATGCAGGCGCAAATTCCCAACCCGATTCGATTCTCTCGCATTCGGCATCGAGCCACCGTTCTAACTTCCCAATTTTAGCTCCTGCTCCGAGCAAATCTTCTTTTTCCAATTCAAAAAAAGGATGATTAAATTCGAGCAATCCGATTTCTTCATTTGCTATGCGAAAGAGATGTTCTTTGTATAATTGTCGAAGTTCGGGATTGAGCTTGACGGGCTGTACGTCGTTTTGGTTATCTAATTCATGACGGAGTTGCTGTTGTAATTCATGATAAAATCTATACAGAACTTGATGAAAGAGCGTGCCTTTCTCGAGAGGCGAGAGCCACGAATCTACGGTGCGCTTCTCGTTGATTCGCAGTACTTTTTCGGTAAAATACTTATACGGACAGGCGGCATATTCCTCAATTTCAGAGATTGAAAATGCTTCTGTTTGTCGTTTTGTCAGATTGTGGCGTTCTTCTTCGGTTAATTGACTGCTTTGAAGTCCGTTTGCTGATAACTCCGGCGAAAGTGAACGAGTGTTATCAATAAATTGCAATGTTTCTTCGATTCCGAGTTGTGCCGTGCTTTCACTCAGTACTGATTCATTCGTCGTCGAATAGTAAAGCAATGCTTCTTCTTTGGAGCAAACAGCATCGAGCCATTCAAGTTCTTTCCATTGAAGAGCTTGCGAGTCGGTTAGTTCGTCGTTTTTAGCAGAACGTGAGAGCGAAGGAATATCGAATACTCTTGCGTCATATTCAAGGGAAGTAACTTTTAGAAGTGCATCTACAAACGGCGAGCGCACATTTTCCTGACCGTCTTTTTGTTGCGGATAGGTGAGATAAACTAATTTATTATCAGTTTCGAGTGCGTTCGGATTGTTGGTAATTGTTTGATAAAACAGCATTCTCTCAGCTTTGATAAAGCGTTCTTCGCTGTCGGGTAATTCTTTTCCCAAAAAAGTTTCGGGAGTATACACCTGTGGGAATTCTCCGTCAATCAGTCCGCAAACAATCGTTACCCGAAAAGGAATCCCGCGCGTTTGTTCGAGCGATGTAACAGTCACGCCATATTTTGATTTCTCACGAACTTGATATTTTGCAGCGAGAGTCGAAGTCCTAAGTCGTTGAACATAATCCGAAAGTGAGCGAGTAATTTTGGGATTTCTTCGTTTGTCAATTACCGTCATTTCTTCGGTAATCGTGATGAGTTCGGTTAGCGAGCGAGCATCTTTTTCTACTTCTTCAGCAAGCCGTAGAAATTCCGAATACTTTGTCTCTGCGTATTGTTTTATATGGTCGTAGAATGTGAGAATATTCTCGCGTATTTTTAGATTACCAATAATATTCTTGCTGATAATCTCGAAGAATTCTTCGGGAGTAAGGAGCTTTTGCGTGGCGGGCAACACATCGCAAAGCGCAGTAAAGTCGAGACTTGCCTTACGTATAGATTCAAGATCTTTCTTGAGTATTTGAAGCTCCGTTTCGTCAGTATAATTATCGTTTTCGAGGGTGCGAAGACGTGTGTAATATTTTGTCATTACCTCATCAAGCCGACGTTGCCAGCCAAGTTTGCCAAAGTACCGTTCACCCGAAATGCGTAGTTTGAGTGCAACAGAATAGAGATTTGCGGCATCTAACGGAATAGTCTTGCCGTTTTCTTCGCGAGTGAGTTGCAAATACGGACTTTGCAGAGCGCGATGAATATCTTCTCGTCTGAATCCACGTACCACAATATCCAAAAGTGCAAAAACCGCAATGGCAATCGGAGATTTTGCAAGAGGAAAACGGTCGGTAATATTAGCCGGAATTGAATATGCCGTAAACATTTCGCGCAGTAAACCCGAATAGAGTTCCGGCTGACGAATCGCGATGCAGATTTCCGAAAGCGGAATGTTTTTTTGAAGGTTAAGATGACGAATAAGTTTTGCAATCGTTCGTACTTCCTCGGCACGAGTTTCGGTAGCGAGAACAGAAAATGACTTTGAAAATCCTGTGTGTGTAATTTGAAGTTCGGTATTAAAAAGCCACCGACGCAGATACGCCGCAAGCGGAGTGAACGGACGTTCATGTGGCGGAGTTTTTTCGGAAAGTTGGGGAATTGAATCAATAATTTGAAATCTAAAACCTGCATTAATGAGCTTTTCTTGTGTTTCTTTCAGATTGCCGAACAGTGGCCCGTTTTGGTCGGAATAATCCATCATTATTGCAACGGGTGTTTCTGATTGAGCAAATAATTCAAAGAAATGCACTTCGGGTAATTTAAACTCGCTAAATCCTTCGCAATAAACTACATTTTTTATAGGTTGATTTTTAAGAAAATTATCACGATTTAGCGTCAGTAATTCAGCCAAAATATCTGTTTTATCAAAATAATAATCGCCAAGTAACAATTCATATTGGTTGTACAGTGAATGAATGTCGCGCATTCTTGGAAGATCAAGGTCAGAAAACTCACCTGCACTATCAATATCATCATATAGGTTTTCGGGTGTAATTCCATCTTCTTTCAAACCGAAAATAACATTTGCAAGCCGCTCCAAAGTAGCCGGCGAAAGTGTTTTGTCGGATTTGGCAAAGAACCGAAGTTCGGATGTTTCGGCGGCTTCTTCGATAAGTGCCAAGCGATAAGATTCGGATACCAAACGCGAACGGTCAAACTGTGGATTTGCAAAGTCAAAGCACCGTTTGATGAATCCTTCGAGCGTCATAATTAATGGTGTTTCAATGGGTTTGCCAAGTGCTGCATAATCTCGTCGCACCTTTTCACGAAGAAGAAGCCGCACTTGCCGCCCGGTCGGGACAACATGCACAAGCGTTCCACTATCATCCTGAGCTTGAAGAAACTCCGAAAGAGTTTGTCCGTTGCACAACATATTGAATGAGCTGTTCGTGAGTAGATATGCCATTGAAAACAATGAAATTAATTAATAGTGAAAAACATTTTGTATAGAGAATAGTGTATTAAATCTTTATAATCCGCATTTCAACTCGTCTATTTTTTACTCGCCCTTCTTCTGTAGAATTTTCCGCAATTGGCTTTGATGCTCCGTAACCTATGGCAGAAATTCTCCCTTCATCAATGCCTTTTGAGATTAAATAATTTTTACAACTTTGAACACGTGATTGAGAAAGTTGGATATTTCCATCAGGTGTACCTTCGCTTGAAGTATGACCGGAGAGTTCAATTTCAATTCGCGGATTTTGTGACATAAGCAGAACTACTTTATTAAGTTCAGTCTTACTTTCGGTATTTAATTCAGAACTCGAAACCTTGAATTGAATATTGTTTAAAGTAATTGCCTCACCCACTTGTACTTTTTTATCTTGGAATGAAATTTCCTTGGCTTTGTCTAAAAAAATGGTTCGTTCTTCTGTGGTTTCGTCTTGAATTACATCAAATACTTCGCTGCTACTTTGATACCCGGTATAATTTGCTTCAGCTACAATCAAACCGATTGGTAAATTATTCAGTATGAATTTTCCTTCTGAATCCGTAGTTGTTTCACCGAAGCCACGCACTGTTACAATTGCATTTGCTATAATTTCATTTGTTTCTTTATCACGAACATAACCTGTAATGGAATTTTGATATAAGACAGCTTTCGGATTAATAAGGAGTTTGACAAAGTCAATTGCGTAGCCGTCGGCGGCACCGCTTGTGTCGTCAATCATCACAGAAAGTTTTGAGGAATTCAATAGATCAATCAATTCGGGAGGGATTCTTACGGAGATAAATTTGCCGATTGGGCCGCCTTGATTGAGAGTATTTAATATATTTTCGAGGTTTCCAAATCGTTTACCATTCATATATGCTAAGTACTTACTACAGAGATACGGTGCCTGAAAATCATCGACAAACATTGTGAGCATTGCACCGGTAATTTTTACACCTTTGGCTGATTCAAGGGGAATATCAATTGGAATCGGCTTCGCGGGATTAGAGCCCGAATAACCGTCATTGCTACATGGCTGTTGTTTCTTCCCGAACTTACTGCCGACTATAATACGGTCAAGCCCCGGAACATCATTTTTTTGAGGTTGCCATGGGTAGGGGTGGATATCGGTTGCTTTTCCGGTGAAAGGGTTAAAGCCCGGTGCAAAACCGAAACCAAGATTATCAATGTCGCCAACACGAATCATTACATCAGCTTCATTCGTGTTTTTTAGTAAGGCAGAATTTGATTTCCAGTCGCCGTCATTAGGAGTTACTTGAGCAAGAACTGAAGTAGAAACAAACAGAAAAATAAAAAAAATACTTATAGAGATACAACGCAACATAAAGAACCTCTGCTCTATTAATTAAAAGAATAAAGATTAAAAATTACCATACTATTGCTTTTGCCGCTCCGATAGCCGATTGTAATGCTTCGTCTGCTGTTTGTCCGAGTGCGGTGATATGTCCCATTTTCCGTCCTTTGCGCGAGCCGTTCTTGCCATAAAGATGAAGCGAAGCTGTTGGATGTTTGAGCGTATCAACCACACTGTCGGGAATTCCACTGCCACTTCGTTCTCCTAATAAATTAACCATAACTGCCGCCGGAGCAACCATTTCAGGCGAGCCGAGCGGAAGATTACACACAGCCCTCACAGCATTTTCGTATTGAGATGTATGACATGCTTCGATGGTGTAATGTCCTGAATTATGGGGGCGTGGTGCAATTTCATTCACTAAAATTTTACCTTCATTCGTTAGGAACATTTCCACGCCAAAAACTCCCACTCCGTTTATTGTTTCTACACACGCAAGTGCAATCTCTTTTGCCACATGCTGTAATGCCTCGTCTATTTGTGCCGGAGCAATAACCACTCGGCAAATGTGATTTTCTTGAATTGTTTCAACACACGGGTACACCGCAACTTCACCACGTCTGTTTCGCGCTACCATGACGGCAAGTTCTTTGGTGAAATTCACGAATTTTTCTGCCATTAGTTCTCGTGGTTCTTCAGTTTGCGTAAATTTATTCCACGCAGATTGAGCATCATTTGCATTGCGAATTGTTGCATTTCCGTAGCCGTCATAGCCAAGAGTTCGCGTTTTGAGAACAAATGGGAAGCCGTGCAAAGACCCAAATTCAAGTGCTGATTGGACAGAGTCAATCGCCTGAAATTCTGTTATGGGAATGCCTGCATTGCTGAATGTTTGCTTCTGGGTAAATTTATCTTGTATAAAAGCAATTGTTTCCGCCGATGGGAAACAGAGTCGTCGTTCGGCAATTTTTTCTAAGATAGATGGATTGATAAACTCATTTTCAAGTGTAATAATATCACTTACTTTAATAAATTCTTCTAAATCTTCTTGGGACGACCAACCGCCGGAAAATTCAAGTTTGGTCATCATTCCGGCCGGAGAATTTTCTCCATGTTCGATAATTGCAACTTGTAATCCAAGCTGATAGGCAGATTGTGCAAGCATTTTGGCGAGCTGACCGCCTCCTAATATTCCAAGTGTGAGAGGTTGATTGCCGGTGCGATTATATGGAGAGCCAAGCATAAGGTACTATGATTAAATATAAAGATTAAATTTGTAAATAATAACTGCAAAACTACGTGATTTTTACCTAAATAGGGTTTTCGCTTGAAGAGTGATATCTGCACAAAATTCGGCTTATCTATAGAGAAATCAATATGTTTACCAGCCATGAACAGCTCTTTTACTCTTAATTTTGATTTTTTTACATCCTAAAATTGGGTAATTTTTTGAGCAAAAGGAAAGTCCTAAATTATAGAAAAAAGCGCAGTCATGCTCGCCGTTTTTCACCGTCAAACCATTCCTGCGCCCTTATAATGTTACTAACCGTTATATTACGATTCAATTTTCATTTCGACTCGCCGATTTTGGGCGCGAGCTTCGTCAGTTGTTGATTTGATAAGCGGTTTGCGTTTCCCGAATCCTTTTGTTTTAATTCTTGAGCCGTCAATTCCTGCTTTGGTTAGATATTCCTTTACGGCAGTCGCTCTTTTGTCGGAAAGTTTATCGTTGTAATCGTCCGAGCCAACATCATCGGTGTGTCCTTCGAAGCTAACCTTAATTGCAGGATTTTCTTTCATAAACTCAAGCACTCGTTCAAGTTCGGGAATAGATTCATCTTGCAAATTTGATTTGTCGTAATCAAAAAATACGAGCAAACGTGTACTGCCATTTGCAAGCGGGAAAAGCGGAATATCTTTTGTAATTGTACTTCCTTTGTATGAAGGTGGCACTTCAAAACGTTCGCTATAAAAAACATAACCGGGCTTCGAAGCCGTAATCGAGTAAATTCTTCCGGCTGTGAGCGTAGCAAAATATTCGCCTGTTGCATCATCGGAACGGAGGTCAGCCACTTTTTTACCGGTTTTGAGGTCGGTAATCGTAATGGAACTGCCAAGCGGAGTTTTGGTCGAGGCATCACTAACCACCCCTTGAACCAAAAGAACCGGCTCGGAAGGGAATGGATTCGGAACTGCCATCATAACATCAAGGTCACCATTAGCGTTTGTTCGACTAAAGAAAGCAGTAGTTGAATTTGCAATCGAAGTATAAAAATATTCATCGGCGGCTGTGTTAATCGGCGAGCGCATATTGATACTCGACGAGAAATTATCGCCCGAACGCTTTGCGGTATAAATATCAAATCCACCTTCGCCGCCTGCTCGGTTGCTCGCGTAGTAAAGCGTTGTATTATCGGATGCAATCACCGGCGACATTTCATCGGCTTCGGTGTTTAATTGCGTAGCATTCATAGGCGCAGACCAACCGTTAATCGATTTTTTGGAAATATAAATATCAGTTCCGCCTTTGCCACCATCGCGGTCGCTCACAAAATAGAGTGTTTGTCCATCACTCGAAAGTGAGGGTTGAGCATCAAATTCAGAAGAATTTAGCAAAGCAAGATTTTGAATATCACCCCATTTACCATTAATTTTTTGTGCGCTGTAGAGGTCGGTGCGCCCTTTGCCATCCACGGAATGCTTGAATGCACTGAAAATCATAAACTGACCGTCTGGTGTAAGGGTTACGGCTCCTGCTTGTTTAGCGTCATTCACGTCACCGCTCAGTTCTTCGGGAGTTTTCCAGCCGGATGAACTGCGCTCCACCACATAAATTTTTTGCTTGTCGTCATTACGAGAGGAAGTGATATACATTAATCGTCCATTTTGGCTCATTGCCGAACTAAAATCATCAAACGATGAATTGAACTCTACAAGCGATATTTCAACTTTTTGTGCTACTGCCGAACCAAAGGTTGCAAGGCAAACAAGCACGATACCAAGAGATTTATAATAAAGATTTTTCATGTTAATTTTCCTTTGTTAGATTTATAGTTTAAACCAAAGACCAAGTGAGAATTGAAGAGAATGCAGGAGTTTATTGGTAGCAGTAATCGGAACAAGTCCGGTTGATAATTGCTTACTGTTATCAAAACTTGATTCATCTTCTGAGAGCTTTGTAAACATATATTGGAAGCCTACCTTTGGTACAAGGAATATTGAATGTGAAACAGGTATTTTATAGCCAACATCTATTTGTGCCCCAAAACGAGGTGTATTTGTGCCAAGAGAATCAAAATTTATCTGTGAAGTCTTTGACTGTTGAGCAGTTCCAAAATTAAAGTAGCAATCGCCTTGCGAATTTATTGTTTCTTTAAAAGTTCCCGAACCGTTTCCAAGTTGAAAGTGTGCCGTCGGCCCTATGAGCATAAAAAATTCAGGAGTAATATTCCATCTAAGTTGTGGTGTAAGGTCAATATAGGAAATTGTATTGGTGAATTCACCTGAAATTGAAGCATCTACTACACTTATATTTCCCAAAACCGGGTCAACTACTTGGCAATCAATAATTGCATCTTTAGTATTCCCAAATTTCTTCTGGTCGTAGGCAAGTTTGACTTGAAATCCAAGTTTATCAGTCAGCCCAATATCTATAAAAGCACCTACGAAAGGAGAAATTCCACTTCCAGATTGTAATACTGCAAATCGTGAATTGGGGAGCAGTCCATTCATTGTTTGCGAGAACATATTATAGTTTATCCCTGCTTCAATACCGAGCATAATAGGCGTTGAAGATGATGATGAATTAGAGGAGCGTCCGCCCATTTTACCGCCACCATGAGGACGCAGAACGTCTTCGTCTTGGGCATAAGTTGCACCGGTAACCAATCCAATCAGTGCACATATTGTCAACATAGTTTTCATGTTAATTTCTTTCTAAAATTATGAAATGGTAACTGCATACTGCAATATACGACGAATAACAATTATTACGAAAAAAGCCCGAAGTTTTCATTACTGAAACCACGAGCTTTATTGAAAAAGAACAGTAGAATTTAGTCCTATAAAAACCGGCTATGTTATTTTTGCTGATATCGTGTACGATATTTTTTAGCAAGTCTTGTTTGTTTGCTCGAAAGCGACACTGCCCGCCCTTGAATAAAAGCATATTCAAGTGAGTTCGTGAGTCCGTCGAGAGCATTTCCATTGGATACAAAAAGGGTTGCGTCTTTGCCAACTTCAATCGAACCGACACGGTCTGCTACACCAAAGATTTCGGCCGGACTTAGTGTAAGAGCGCGCAATGCATCATTTTCGGATAATCCGAAAGCAATTGCTGTTCCCGCCTCAAACGGTAAATTACGCTGTTGCCACGATCCGCCATCAGAGAAAGCAAATTTAATTTTAGCTGCCGCAAGTTTCGACGCAAGAGTAAAACAAGCATCATATCCTTGCTCATCGCGCCAAGGAACACTATGAACGCGTTGTATAATAACGGGAATATTTGCTTCGCGTAATTCATCTATACATTTCCATGCATCATTTCCACCAACGATAACTCCACGAAGTTTAAATTTTTGGATAAATGTAATAGCACTACGAATTTGCTTTTCTTCACCTGCCTCGATAAGAACGGGCAGATTTTCCTCAAATAGTGCTCTCATTGCTTCCATCCGAATATCTTTAGAATCTTCGGTAAGTCCATTTTTAGCGGCATCGGAATACATTTTTGCATCTTGGAAATAATCGTAGAGTTCTTGAAGTTTTTTTTCATTGTCGCGGCGTTGTTCGTCGGCACTTTTACGCATCCACGGCGCATTAAAGATGTTCATTTGAGGGAAGTGGACCGACATACCGCTTACGCGTTTTAGGGCAATGTCTTCGCGTGTCCAGCCGTCAAGTTGCATCAGCGAGGAGCGTCCGGCAATTATTCCGCCGTCGGGAACAACATTAGCAATCAATACACCATTTGAACGAATAGTCGGGATAAGCTCGCTTTCGGGATTATAAGCAACCTCTGCTTTGGCGTTAGGATTGTATTGTCCAACCTCGGTAACATCGCGAGTAGCACGAACAGCATCTATTTCTATAAGACCAATAGTTGATGTCGGAGCGATAAACCCCGGATACACTAATTTCCCGAGACAATTTACTATTTGAGCATCAGTGGGAATTTGAACGTTTTGACCGACAGCAGTTATTTTTCCTTTATCAAAAACTATAGTTCCGCTAGGAATTATACCTTGACTGATAGTATAAATGCGGGCATTTATGAGAGCAATTGGCTTTTGTTGAGTTGCACCCGGAGTTTCGTCGTGAGCCAATACTACAGAAGCTGCAGAGATAAAAAGAAAGGCAACGAGAACACTAAAATAATTTTTAACTTTATTCATAACAAAGAAGTTAGAGTTAATTAGAAGTTATTATCGGAAGATAAGCAGACATAGGTTAGATAGAGCGTCGGTACCCCCTAGATAGTGAGATGCCCCTTGACGTCACCACTCGTCAAGGGGCACTCCCCTTCTCACCTTTTCACCACCACAACGAAAGGAGTCCATTAGGAGGTCGAGGGCAAAAATAGTAGTTCGTACTATTCCACGCAACTTTTTTTTTCATTTTTACAAAAAAAATTGAAATTATTTTTTTTGACGGCTAATATTCCCTCAACAAACAACAGTTGATTTTCTTAAATTTTCTTACTTTTTTGAATAAAATTTGTTCATTAGTCAGAAAAGTTGCATTTTTGCGTTCCCAAAAAAAGTACGGGGTGTAGCGTAGCCCGGTTATCGCGCCTGCTTTGGGAGCAGGAGGTCGAGAGTTCGAATCCCTCCACCCCGACTCACAAAAAAGCCCTTTGGATTTATTTTCCGAAGGGCTTTTTCTATTATCTATCGTGGTTTTCTATTATGATGACTTACTGTTTTCAGAATTGAAATTCGTGTGAATGCTCTAAAAATGCTGTGAGCAAATCAATAGTCGCCTGCACGTCGTCACGATGAACAGATTCCACCACCGAATGTGTATATCTGCAAGGTATCGAAAGAGTGCAAACCGGAATTCCGCCGCGGCTCATTTGCATACCACCTGCATCTGTTCCACCCGCAGATAGTACTTCCATTTGATATTTAATTCCTTTGCGTTCAGCCAGTTCTTTCAAAAATCGAACTAATCCCGGATGGCAGATCGCCGATGAATCAAGAATTTTGATTCCAACACCCTCACCCATACGAACACAATAATCTTTTTCATCAACTCCCGGAGTATCGGCGGCAATCGTAATATCAAGAGCAATTCCAATATCCGGTTGCAAACCGAATGATGCGGTCTTGGCACCACGAAGTCCAATTTCTTCTTGGACAGTTGCCACTGCATAAATATCGTCATTGCTTTGAGAAAAATTACGGAATGCTTCGAGCATTACATAAACTCCAACGCGGTCATCAAGAGTTTTTCCTGTATAAAAATTTCCCATTTTGATTAAATCTCTATCCATTGTAATACAGTCACCAATATTCACAATAGCTTTTACTTCATCGCCGGACATTCCGAGGTCAATAAACAGGTCATTGAGAGGAATAACTTTGCCACGCTCTTCGGGGGTTGTAAAGTGTGCCGCTTTAATTGCAATTACGCCATCTAATGTTGTAGTTCCATAAACTTTTACTCGTTGAGCAATTAGGGTTCGTGGATCAAATCCTCCAAGTGGTTGAAAATAAATAAAACCATCTTTGTTGATAAATTTAACAACAAATGAAATTTCGTCCATGTGTCCTGCAATCATAATTTTTCGAGAATCTTTGCTTTTACCACGTCGCAGGGCAAAAAGATTCCCCATTGAATCAGTAGTAATTTCCTCAGCATGCGGAGTAACTTGAGTGCGGACAACCTCACGGAACCGCTCTTCACGTCCGGGAACTCCTGGTGTAGAACATAGTGCCTTTAACAGTTCAAATGACATAATTTTCTCCAAATAAATAAATACGTAACATCCCTTTTCGTACACGAAAATACGGATTTTCATTGGGAAAGCAGAAGCATTTTAAACAAAATTTAATATAACAAAATTTTTCTCTTTGCTATAATACACAAGAAGTGTTATTTTGCTATTGTTTATAATAAGAATGAGAGTCTTTCATTCTAAATAAACACTTTGGACTTTTAAGGGGATGTAAATAATAGTTCGTTATAGCACTATATAAAAAAAATCTTTTGGGGGTTGTAAGGTTAGGTATAGTAAATACTGTCATTCCACTGGCGGATAATTCTCTAATTATGAGCTCACCTTACGCAGGAGTCAAGTA
>JAFDZU010000075.1 GCA_018266765.1 Bacteroidota bacterium | reverse complement strand
GATTTCTTATCCCGAACTCACGTTCTCTTAGTAATCGTGCTGAATTCAGCAATGCTTTCTGCACAAACTCCTGTGGTGGACTTACCCGAATTGCAGGAATGGTATTCGTGGCCGGGAGCATTGTCGGCGCATATTTCATATTTACCAAACTTCTCGGCGCAAGGTGATGCTATTACTCAATATCGCAAAGGTGAACCTACATGGTTTAATAGATTTCCTTACGATACAACTAATCAATTTTCTTGGAAAGAACTTGGCTCAGTTTTCGTGGTTTCTGTGGATTTCAATAATGATGGGATTCAAGATTATATGGATACACGGGGTCGTATTTATACTTCGTCGAATAAGGGGGAAATGCCAAACCCTGAACCTGTCAAAACTCTATCTCGGGGTAGCTTTATATGGGCAAGCACTGGAGATTTTAACGGGGACGGATACGAGGATATATTTGCTCCAAACTCAGGGCAAGATTATGAAATTATTTTTGGAGGGAAAGATATAACCAAGATACACCGTACAATCAGCATAGTACCAAATTCTACATCTCTTATTAGTGCCTATGTGAATGAAGTAGGTAAAGCCCGCCTTATTACCTATAAAAGTAGTGATTTTAGTGAAGGATTCTACTTGTACGGACTTACCTTCGAGGGAACACCGAATGATTCTGTTATCGTGAATCTGAAAGAACTGGATAAGATTATTGTAAATAAACAAATTAAAAATGATCCAAGTATTTTTCTTCCTTCGTATTCAGTATTATACCAAAGTAAACAGTATAAAGAATATACTTTAATTGCTCGAAAATCAAAGGGAGGAACAAAAACATATAAAATAGAAAATGATAATTTAATTTTTGTAGATGATTATTATTTTACACCTGCGTATTTTACGAATATGAATGGTAGTATAGATGGAGATGATAAAGAAGATTATATTTATTTTGGAGGTAAACAGAAAAAAGATGGTAGTACCCAGTTAGGATATTTAGTTAATTCGGGAAATCCTGCAACAGATTTAACACACCCTGCACATGGATTTATGCCTACTGGACTATGTTCTGATGGCTACGATTTTGTGGGCTATGTTGGTGATGTAAATGGAGATGGAGTAGGTGATATTGGATATAGTTGTAATGGAGTATTTACTGTATACTTAGGCATAGATTGGCAGAAACTTTCAGTAACGGGCGATTTAAGTAAAGTAGATTTCACCCTTCACCAAACAGAGCCAAACCCAATTGGCGCAGACGGCAAAGCAGTTCTTCCGGCTACGCTTGCTCATTCGGGCAACTACACTCTCGAAGTCTATAACCTGACAGGTAAACGCCTTGGTGAATTATTCTCGGGAGAGCTTCCGAGCGGAGAAATACGACTGCCGATTGATGTCCAAACTCTGAATCTTCCTTCGGGAATGTACGAGCTTCGCCTTTCGGACGGTAAGCACTCACGCGAGCATGCATTTGTGATTATGAGGTGATTAAAAAATAAAAAAACGTGTGGAAATTTATAATAAATCTCCACACGCTTCAATAATCTTACTGTAATATTACCAATTACGCAACATATCAACTAAGAGTCGAACAGCTACACCTGTTCCACCTTTTGGATTATAATCGGTTGCTTTGGGTGCAATGCCTGTTCCGGCAATATCAAGATGCGCCCAAGGATAGTCGCCAATAAATTTCTTGAGGAATAATCCGGCAGTAATACTTCCTGCGGCACGACCACCTGAATTTTTCACATCAGCAATATCGCTTTTGATAAGTTCTTCATATTCTTCATATAATGGAAGTTCGCAGACATATTCGCCTGTTCGCGCTGAAGCTGTTTTGATACGAGTTTTGAGAGCGTCGTCAGTTCCCATCAAGCCCGAAGTAATGTTTCCGAGCGCGACGACGACTGCACCGGTGAGGGTTGCAAGGTCAATCACAGCTTGTGGCTTGTATTTGTCGGCATAGGTAAGCGCGTCGGCAAGCACCAAACGACCTTCAGCGTCGGTATTATCAATTTCGGCAGTTTTTCCGTTCATAAACGTAATCACATCTCCCGGAACATATGCCGAGCCGCTTGGCATATTCTCAGTCGAAGGAACTAATGCAACGACATTTATAGGAAGTTTAGCTTTTGCAACAGCATACATAGCACCGCAAACCGAAGCCGCACCGTGCATATCCATTTTCATATCGCACATTCCTGCGCCGGGTTTAATCGAGATTCCGCCTGTATCGAACGTAATTCCTTTGCCTACAAGAATAACAGGTTTATCGCTTTTTTTACCGCCGTTATATTCCATTACGATAAAGACCGGCGGGCGAACACTTCCTTGATTGACGGCAATAAGTCCACCCATTTTAAGAGCTTCGATTTTCTTTTTGTTGAGTACATTAACGTGAAACCCGGCTTCTTTTCCGGCTTCTTCTACTCGTTTAGCGAGAGTTTCGGGATAAATTTCATTGTTTGGTGCATTTGCTAAGTCTCGGCTGAAATTAACACCTTGACAAAGAATAGTGGCAAATTCTGCTCCTGCTTTCGCGCCTGCAACGTCTTCTTTTGTTTCAGTCCAAAGTGTAATTTTCGAGATTTTCTTTTTGTTCTTATCTAGGTTTTCAGTGAAATACTTGTCAAATTTATATTGACTGAGAATTGCACCTTCGATAGTTGCTTGAGCAATATCGGAAGCGGAATGTTCGCCAAATGTGAGAAGTGGTACTGCGATAGTTTCGGCGTTATGCTTTGCGGCTTCTTTTGCCCCGAAAGCAGCAGCGCGACGCAAATGCTCAAGTGTGAGATCAGCTTTTTTGCCAACACCGACAAACAATAAACGTGGGAAATGTTTGTTGCCTGTGTAAACGATGGTAGAAGTTTTGCGTTTTGCTTTGAAATCACCGGCAGAAAGTGTGGCTTCGACAACTGGAAATTCCGCTACGAGTTCTTTTTGTAGTGCTGAAAAACTGTCTTCGTCTTCATAAAAAAATACAATAGAAACATCCGCTTTAAGAGCCGAAAGTTTCGTATGAGTGGTTTGGACTTTCATCAAAATTCCTTATAATAGAATGATTTAAAAATATAAATAATGTCACTGAATAATCTACAAAAGTACGACGATTTACCGAGGAAAAAAAACCGAGCAGTGTTAAAGCGGGTGCAGATTACCAACGCAGTTGCATAGCCAAGCCGCGATGTTCGGCATCCGGCAACACTCGAAGAGATAATTTATCACTCACGTCAAAGTCGAATAAATGTGCTCCCGTATAAGCATCTACCGAACTGATTACATACACTGCGAGCAGATACAACCCTGATAAATCTCGATTGTTACGGTAGAATTCCCGTTCGTTTTTGAGTGTAGCAATTTTGGCGGAAGTTTCACCGGCTGCAACTGCATTATCCACTTCACTGCTTTTCTGCACAAACGTTGTATTATTACTGATAATGCCATAAATACAAGCACCTGCGCCCACGGCGAATATCGGAACTTTCCAATATGATTCTACATAATATTGCCCCAATCCGGGAAAAGCAAGCGAAAGTAAAACAGCTTGTGTCGGAGATTTCGTCATTGTGAATTGATGAAATGAAGAATCAACTGTGGTTGCAGTACTGTCCGGCGGAGCGGCTAACAAATAATTTGCCGTTGTAAAAGCTATTATCAAAATAAGTAAATATCGGATTAGTCGCATACGGCAATAACTTCAATTTCCACAAGAACATCTTTGGGCAAACGGCTTACTTCCACCGTAGAGCGAGCAGGTTTACTCTCACCAAAATAACGCTCATAGACAGTGTTCATCGCTGCAAAATCCCCCATGTTTTTGAGAAATACTGTTGTTTTTACAACGTTATCGGCTGTGCAATTTGCTTCGGTCAACAGTGTAGAAATATTAGTTATCACTTGACGAGTTTGGTCTTGAACATCGCCTTCAGCAATTGTGCCGTCAGGTGTAAGAGCAATCTGACCGGAAAGAAAAAGTAAAGTGCCTTGAGCTTTGATTCCTTGAGAATAGGGGCCTATCGGAGCAGGAGCGTTCGGAGTATAAAGTACTGATTTCATAGTTGAGTAAAAGTTATAGAGTTATATGAAATAGAATGATATTTGCAAATTATTAAAGTAATTACAACACGAGGACGCATGCCTAAATATCATATTTCACTCTTGGTGAAATAATCTGCTGAACCGTAGATTGAGAATGAACAAATGAATTACTCAGAAAAAACGAAGTTTATGCAATGGTAAGTGGAACTTAACTCCGGCAGAATAATCAAACAAGTGAGCCAAAGCATAACCGAATAACGCTCTCACCGAACCGGCAGAAATATCAAAATTTATAGTTTCCCAATTACTGCCAATGCCTGCTGATATTCCCGTCCCTTCGATGCCTCCTGCTTGAAAACCAATTCGCCCTACAATTCCTTTTTTGCCAAATTGCATACCGAATCCAAATCGTGGAACTGTGGTGTTAATTCCGGTTGTATTTAATCCTTGTGTGTAATCTGCTACAGCTGTTACCGGAATTTCCCAAACTGTTGTACCGAGAGGAATGACCACACCAACTCTAAACCTGATAGGCATAAGTGTATTGAAGTGCTCGGTTCGAGCATTCCCTTTCAGTCGGTCAATTTGCGTATCGGTAAGTTGGGCAACTCCTTTGATTGTATCGCGCACGTCTGCATTATAACTCTTAGTAGAGGTTTTCCACGAAATTGAACCAACGTCAAGAAGTGAAAATGCAAATGATGCTTGCCGTCCCATGCTGTCGGGTTTGGTAAATGTTCCCCAAAACCCCATGTCCATTCCTAAACCTATTCCGGCTGAAGATCCGCCAAACCCTGTAAAATGTCCGATGCCGGCTTCTTGCGGAGAAATTCCTGCGGCTTGTGCTTTATAACGAAGGTCAATTGCCCAATTGTAGGTAGAATCCCATGTTGCAGGAATATAAGGAGTGATCTTTGCAGTGTTTGATTGGTCAATTTCTTGAATAGAATATCCTCGAACTAATTTTACCGTTACGCCGATATTAACTGTATTCAGAAAATTGCGGTTCGTATCGGCGGCTCGAATGCTTTGGGCATAACTCAGACCGTAACTCGTAAACAGTAGAGAATTATACAATCCACCCGAAAGATCAAGCGGTTCTTTGCCACCATATCCGTCGAATATCTTAGAAAAATTCGTTGGAAAACGAAGTTGCAATTGTAATGAATTAACAATACTAAAACCGACTGCACCAAAATTTGGAACGGTAACAACCACACCAATCGGCATGGTTTCAACTTGCGCCGAGATAGTTCCATTATCAATTAATTGAACAAATTTATCACGTTCTTGAGGCGGTAAATAGCGTGGATTCCACCTTCCACTTGCATCTAATGTGCCATCGCCACCAAAATAATAATTGATGTCCTTGATAGAAAACACACTACTTCCTACCATTGCTCCGATCGGCATTACAGTAAAACGTATTGATGAAATTGTATCGGGCGTGATAATATTTGCAGGATTAATAGTCAGTGCATCTGTTCCGCGAGCAAATGCAACAGTAGCTCGTCCAAGTCCCATTCCCGCAATATCTAATCGGTTCTGTGCATTCAAGAGTGAAGTGCAAGAACAAATAACAAAAAGAATAAGCAAAAATACTTTTCTACCGTACATCGGTGTTGCCCTTAAATTCGAGCATCGCACGAATATGGAGATAGTCGCTTGTGAGAAATTTAATATAAGGATTACCCGAAGTTTTATTCTGTGCGTCAAAATTAAAGTCTATGCTATAATGTGAAGCAGAAAGTATTTTTGATACATCAGCAGAATCTACTTTTAGGGAATAGGTAGTTTTGATTTCACCATTGGCAATGCCGTCAGCTCCAAAACTTGCAGACATTAATGAAATTGCACTTGGTTTGGGTAATTGCAGAATTACAGCACTATCAGCATTATAAAACTTGATAAGACAACCTACATTCGCAGGAATTTTATTTTTTGCCTCAAGTGTCAGAACAGCCGATGACAGGTTTTTTTGCCGTTTAATAATTTCATTAGATACGCTTAAATCATTGGTTTTATGAAAATTCCCTCCGACTATGTTAATAGTTAAAGGAATTCTTGCTTCAGCCGTTCCGCTGAAATAATCTGTATTATTCACATAAAACGGAGTGTTGGTAGAAGTAGCAACTGTCGCTTCAATGCGAGCAAATTTAGGGAATTCGGGAATATCCAACGAACCAAGCGGAATGCTCAGTATTGTTTCGTATGGAATAGTTGATGTTGGGGCGTTTGGACTGCTAATAATAGTAGCAGATTGAATTGTTTGCAAAGGAATCGTTACTGTTGTCAGCACTTTTTCATTTAAATCAAGAAGGGTTGCATTACCACTAAATTTAGCCTCAATTCCTGCTGTATTGAGTAGTCGTAATTCAAGATAGGCATCTTTTGCAAGTAAACGCTTGAACGTAATTTTATCAATATTTCCTTGTGGTTTGAAATCTACTTTTGAGGTGAATGTAATGCTTGTTTGCGGAAGTGAAGTTCCTGCGGCATATTTTAAACCAATAGCAGCAATTGTTCCACTGAGTTTGAAATTATCTGTTTCATCGAACAGCACTTTAGCAAACGAAGGAATTGCATCGGTAAGAACATCTATAAAAACATGAAGTTCTTTGATTCTTGAATTATTGTTTGCTTGGTCAAGTGAGTCAGGCGAGATTCGATAGCCAAAACCACCGGAAGTAAGCGTTATTGTTCTATTCTGATTTTTAGTTACAGGAAATTCTTGTGAAAATTCTTTTCCATCAAAAACCCTATGGAGTTGTGGCAATCGAACCGTAGCAATTCCCGAAACCGGAAAATTATTAGTGAGAATAAGATTTGTTTGAAAATCAAGGAGTTCAGCTTCGGTGAGTATCATGTTCGACACAAGCGGAGTAGAAACTACAAAATGCAGAAGTTGTTTGTCTATTGCTACCTTTGCTTGTTTAATTGTTGTATTGCGAATGCGAATAATTACATGAAGAATATTCGAGACATCGTAGTTTGTTTGGATTCCGTTTGAGCCGTTGGAACGGAGAATTGCTTTTATTCTTGAATCTTTCGTGAGGGTTTGTTCTGATAGTTGCAAAGTAATCATACCGCCAATGCTTGTAGAATCACCTCTCGTTTGAGATTTGGGAATTATGCGTTGATTGGGTGTAAGTGGCAAAAAAATATCATTACTGCCAGGTGTAGATATAACAAATCCTGCTGAAGTTTGTCCGGGTAAAATGCCAATTTCTAAATCAATAGGAAAATCATTTTTAATAATTACCTGAACCGTTGCCTTATGAAACTCCGCAAATTCTACATCATTTGCTGAAACTATAGGGGATTCAAAATATTCACCATTTGCCGAAAGTGCCGGAATTATAGAAACTGATGGCGGAGGAGCTAAATTTGGATAGATTGATTTGAGTGGAAGTTCGGTAGTATAACCAAACGAAACTCGTTCAAGTATTTGGGCTTGCTCTCCAATTGTACTTGTGTAATTAACCGCAATCGGACGCAATCGAAGTGAATCACCAATTTTTGTTTGTGCAAGTTCGGCTCGTTGAGCCAAAATTAAATTACCCAAACCATCCTTGCGAAGAAGTGCAGAATCTTGTACCATTTCATCGAGTGTAACAAGCGAATCTATAAGCGGAACTGTAAGCCCGACATCAAAAACAGGAGCAACAAAACGTGTCGGAAGGTCGTTGCAACTTTCTATAAATAAAAAGGTTGCACTTAGCACTAAAGCGAAAAAAAAGTATTGTAAACGCGGTAAAAATTTCTTCATCGTTATTCTGTAAAGGTTTGTTTTCTTGTAGTAAAGAAGTTTTGGGATAAAGGTTACTTTCACTTAAACGCCAAATTAACTAAATTTTATGCACTAAATAAGATTACAGTATAGCTAAATCTAAAATATTTTAAAACTCTATCATGTTCAACAAGTAAAATTTCAAGCTGTGTATAATTTAAATGCTTTAAAAATCAATTTCTCTCTACTCTTAGATTCTCTCTATTTGTTTGGTTAATATTTCTGCTTTTTGTAATTTGACGAATCGTTATTTCATTATGAACTATATATAGTTTATGTTCTCTATTTTACTACCGTTGCTTATAGTTTTTACACACAGACTTTTCGTCCAAAGTTTATTGAACTAAAGCTCTGTTTTATCAGAAAGACGCACCTATGCAAACGTTTCTATTCAGTGTCCTATTATTGTGCATGACGGCTATAAGTTCGTATGCTCAGCACCAAGCAGACAACTGGTATTTCGGTAAGAACGCAGGAATTACGTTCAAAAATGGAACCGCAACCTCAATACGAGGCGGGCAAATAAACACCGTAGAGGGATGTGCCACTCAATCCGAAAAATTTTCCGGAGCATTGCTTTTCTATACCGACGGAGTGTCCGTTTGGAATAATAGCCACCAAGTTATGAAAAATGGAACAGGACTAAAAGGCGGAACATCATCTACTCAAAGTGCATTAATAGTGCCAAACCCTGCAAATAATTTGCAATATTATATTTTTACTGCTCCCGACTTAACTCCGGGAGATGGAAACACTTCTCTCTATTATTCACTGGTCAGTCTGGAAAATCCGGGTGGTGAAGTCATTTCAAAGAATAACTTTCTTATTTATGGAGTTACCGAAAAACTAACCGGTACAATTGATTTGACAGGCGATGGTTATTGGGTGCTGGCACATGATGTATTAGAAAATACATTCTATTCGTATCATATAACTATAGATGGAGTTGACCCAAGCCCGATTACTTCTGTTTATTCGGGTTCTTTTGCATCCAATACTTCGGGATATGCAAGAATTTCACCGAATACTAAAAAAGTTGTCTTAGTTTCACGATACGACGGAGGTTCTGCTAATCGTGCAGTTCTATCGCTTTTTGATTTTGATAATGGAAACGGAAAAGTTTCTAAACCAATGGTTCTCGAAACAGGAAAAGTACTTTATTATGGAGCGGCATTTTCGCCTGATAATACTAAGTTGTATGCAATGCAATCAATTAACAGTAATGACACTTTATTTCAATATGATATAAGTTCGGGTAATAGTGCAGATATTCGTAATTCTCGTGTTGCACTTTCGCATGAAAATAAGGGCGGTGCAATTACTCTCGCTCCCGATGGTAAGATATACAGCGCGAATATTTACACAGATTCGCTGTCGGTAATTAATAACCCAAACGCTAAAGCACCAAACTGTGAATTTCGATACAAGGCATTTCACTTAACTGACAGTTGTCTCTACGGGTTGCCTAATATAATGGATTACTACTTAGATATTCAAACACAGGTAAGTTGTTTCGGAGGAAGTGTTACGATAGGCCCCGATTCAATACCCGGATATACATATTCATGGATACCGACCATTGGTCTCAATTCAGTGAACGTTTCAAGAGTGGTAGCGTCTCTAACTCAATCTATGGAATATCGGCTCAAAATAGTAAGTGATAAAGGTATAATAACATATAAAACATATTCGGTAATCGTAGATACTGTCTTTGCTATAATTTCAGGTAAAAAAGTTATATGCAAAGGTGAGACTACCGAACTTTTGGCAAGTGGCGGACGAAATTATCTTTGGTCGCCAAGTGTGGGATTAAATAATCCTACCATTGCCAACCCAATTGCATCACCTGATACGACAACACGTTATAAAGTTATCGTATCATCGCCGAATTGTATTGATTCAGCATATATAACTATTAAGGTGAACCCGGTTCCCAAAGCAAATGCCGGAGAGGATCAAGTAATTTGCAAAGATGAACGACCATTCATTGGTGACGAACCCCAAACTGGCTATACCTATTCCTGGTATCCGGCCGCAGGATTAGACAATCCTACTTCATCAAAACCACTTGCAATTCCAAGCAAAACAACAACATACATACTGACAGTCAGAAACCAAAGCGGGTGTTATGATTATGATACAGTGAAAGTTACAGTAGGGACGTTACAAGCAGTTGTTTCTGCCGATACAACAATATGTGAAGGTTCATCAGTTCAGCTTTCGGCGAGTGGCGGTGGTAATTATCGTTGGTCTCCGAGTGAAGGATTGGATAACCCGACTATTGCCAATCCATCAGCTTCACCTAACCGTACAATGCAATATACAGTAGTTGTTTCATCGGGAGATTGTGCTGATTCTACGTTAGTCACTGTATCAGTAAACCCAAAGCCCATTGCCGATGCCGGTGAAGATAAAGTATTGTGCGTCGGAGAACAGGTGGCTATCGGTTCTGCTTCAATAGCAGGATATACCTATTCATGGTCTCCAATAGTAGGTTTGTCTAATCCAAACGTAAGCCAACCAATTGCAACTCCCGCTTCTACAACTACATATACTTTAAGGACAGAATTGAAAGGATGTGAAAAATTCGACTCTGTAAAAGTTACTGTAAAACAACCAAAGGAATATATATTCACATTAAATCCTTCGAATATTACGGTTCTGCCCGATAAACATTTTCAGACTGCACTTAGTATTCCGAGTGGCGTTCAATTGTGGAATTTATGGGTTAATTATGACTCACGAATTGTGAAGTTCGATACAATTCTCCAAATACCTGCCGGAATAAATTGCATTGCTACCGAACAAAACGGACGACTAATTTTAAGCGGTTCAGGCGAAAATGGTGTAATTATTTTAAAATTCAAGGCATTTTTATCATATAATACTGATACTACGTTTCTAATAACATTAATCGAAGATTCGACCAAAAGGCAACCGTGTGAAATAAACACAACTCGTGGGAATACACTCGAACTCGGAAGTTTCTGCGGGAGAAATATTCGTGTTGTTACAAATTCCGGCAAGAATTACTTCCTCACAACCAAAGAAAACGGAGTAAACTTTGGCGTTGGTTTAACGGGCATTGTTCGCATTGAACTCTATGATAATATCGGCAGTTTGAAAGAAGTATTAGTCAGTGGCAGTTTAGAAGCAGGCGAATACGGATTAGATTTCGACATGCCGACAGGCGTATATTTTTGTCGGATGAGCGCGGGTATGTTCGAGAGAGTTGGGATGGTGGTGGTAATTGAACACCGCTAAATAAATGAGAGTATATTTTCTTTGCACTATTTATTTCCTTTGTGTAATTTGCAAAGCTACTACTTATCATGATTTAAATTCTGCAATAGTTCTTGCTAAATAATAATACATAATTCGATTTCCAACGCTTTTAAACTATGAAAATAAACTTGCTTATTTTATTACTACTCGGCTTACAGTCTTTCACAACTTTTGCTCAAAAGGAGGCCACAAATTGGCTTTTCGGTGATCGTTCTGGCTTGACATTTAAAAGCGGAACAGGTGTTACAAGTTCCGGGGGAGTGATGTTTTCTCAAGAAGGATGTGCGTCTGTTTCCGACCCAAAAACAGGCGCATTACTTTTTTATACCAATGGAATATCAGTTTGGAATAGTAATAATCAAGTACTTAAAAATGGTTCCGGATTAAAAGGTGGTTCATCTTCTACTCAAAACGTATTGATTGTTCCAAACCCAACTAACAAACTGCAATATTATATTTTTACTGTTCCAGACTTAACCAATGTTAATGGCGTAACCACTACAAGTTTGTTTTATTCAATAGTTAATATGGGAACTTCCGGTGGTGAAATTCTCTCGAAAAATACTTTTCTCATTGATGGCATTTCGGAAAAATTGACAGGAACTCTCGACTGTAATGGCACAGGTTTTTGGGTGGTAATACACAATAGAAATAGTAGTATTTTCTATTCCTATCACGTTACAAGTTCAGGCGTTTCCAACCAACCTGTGATTTCAACTTATGGTGGTAGAATTACAGATTTTACTGCAGGTTATATAAAAATATCACCAGATAGAACGAAACTTGCTCTTGCCTCGAATATTAAGGAAGGATATGTTGCACTCTTTGATTTTAACGCAAAAACAGGTGAAATAAAAAACTATGCTTTTCTTGGTGGGCAGCAAGCATTTTATAATTGTTATGGAGTGGCTTTTTCAGCTGATAATACAAAATTATACGCAACCGCTGCAACCAATCAAACTGCTACTGCTTATTCTGTATTCCAATATGATATTAGTCTATCTGATATAGTCTCTATACGCAATTCATTATATCAACTTGGTGTGGTTAGTATTTTTCTTGGAGCTTTGCAATTAGCCGAAGACGGAAAAATATATGTAGCACAAGATGGAACTAATTTTGTAGGACTGATAGACAAACCTAATTTAAGAGGTCCACAGAGTAATTTTAAAACAAATATTGTTCCTTTGTCGGGTACGTGCAGATGGGGACTCCCCAATTTTATGGATTATATTTTCAATAATCCGGGTGCAAATAGTGGCCCACTTGCCGATTGTTTACCCCCAAACGCAATAACAAAACCTGATACAGGATGCATAAATACAATTCTAATATTTAATGATGTCAGTACAAATAAACCAACTCGTCGCGAATGGAAATTCGATAATGGAATCCCAGCCACAAGTACAGATAGTAGTGTATCCGTTTCATTTACACAATCCGGTACTCATAAAGTTCGCTTGATTGTAATTAATGACAACGGTCGTGATACTACATACACAGAAGCAGTCGTTTTACCAATACCAAAAGCTGATGCAGGAGCTGATAAAACAGTATGTTTAGGAGAAACTGCCAAACTTGGAATTGCACCTGACCCGAACAACAAGTACAATTGGCAACCTATTATCGCTTTGGATAACCCAACAAAATCAAATCCAATTGTTACTCCTACTGCAACAACACGATATATACTATCTGTAACAAATACTTCAGGTTGTATTGCATATGATACAGTTTTAGTTACAGTTGGGAATATCGTTGCTAAAGTTTCGGCTGATACAGCGATTTGTTCGGGTTCAAGCGTCCAACTTTTGGCGAGTGGAGGAAGCGAATACGAATGGTCGCCAAGTGTTGGTTTAGATGATGCAAAGATTCCGAATCCAATTGCAACACCAAGCCAAACAACAACTTATAATGTCATCGTGTCGAGTGGAAAGTGTCGAGATTCAGCATTTGTGACAGTAACGGTTAATCCAAAACCTACAGCAAATGCAGGCGAAGATAAAACTATTTGCACAGGTGCAAGTATTGAAATCGGAGAAAAAGCAACAGCAGGAAATACGTATTCATGGCAACCTTCGAATGGATTGAACGACCGTTCACTATCAAATCCGATTGCCTCGCCAAGCACGACAACCGAGTATATTTTAACAGTAACGGGAATTGGCGGTTGCGTTAATTTTGATACGGTTTTGGTAACAGTTGGGAATATTTCAGTCAAAGTTTCGGGTGATACTGCAATTTGTGAAGGTTCGTCAGTTCAACTTATGGCGAGTGGCGGAAGCGAATATTTGTGGTCGCCGAGTGTTGGATTGAGTAACCCGAATATTACAAATCCAATTGCTAACCCAACGAAAACAACTACTTACAAAGTTGTTGTTTCGAGTGGATTATGTATAGACTCAGCGTTTGTTACCGTTTCAATCGTTCCACTGCCAATAGCTAATGCCGGACAAGATACGATAATTTGTGTTGGTGAAAGTGTGCAAATCGGAGTTTCTCCGACTGTTGGAAATTCTTACAGTTGGAAACCTTCAATTGGCTTGAATAATCCATCAATATCCAATCCGATTGCCTCGCCAAATTCTACAACTGAATATATTCTAACAGCAACTAATTCATCCGGTTGTGTGAATTATGATACGGTTAAAATTACCGTCAATCCTTCCAATGAACGGACATTCACTCTCACGCCTTCATTAATTACAATACTTCCCGGTCAGCAGTTCCAAACGGCATTGAATGTACCCAACGGTGTAAATTCATGGAATATTCGACTTGGATATGATAGTTTGGTAGTGAGGTTCGCTTCAATCCTTCAAACAACTAACAGTATTACAGTAATTCCAACCGAACAAAACGGACAATTAACATTACAAGGAAAAGGTGAAAACGGAAATGTATTACTTCAATTCAACACATTTCTGCCATACAATTCCGACACAACATTCCCAATAAAACTAACGATAAATTCCGCTGAACTTCAACCATGTGAAACAGTTACATCACTTGGCAACATGCTTCAACTCGGCGAATACTGTGGTAAACGAATCCGCATGGTCAGCAGTACAGGCAAAAACTATTTCCTCACCACAAAAGAAAACGGCGTAAACTTTGGTGTGGGTTTGTCGGGCAATGTTCGCATCGAACTCTATGATAATATCGGCAGTTTGAAAGAGGTGTTAGTCAGCGGAAGTTTAGAAGCCGGCGAATACGGATTAGATTTCGATGTGCCAACCGGCGTGTATTTTTGTCGGATGAGCGCGGGTATGTTCGAGCGGGTTGGGATGGTCGTGGTGGTACGGTAACGTTATGAACTTTATTGAATCGTTCAAAAGTGGTAATAGTTTGTTATTTTAGTAGAAAGAATTTAGATGAAAAATGCTGTGCAGTTTGCATAACATTCTTATTTTAAAGCAATTATACCAGAAAGAAAATTATGGCTTGGTTTCTACGTTCCAAAAAAAATATTGAAGATTCGCAACAGCGCGAGATGCCGGACGGATTATTTACTAAATGTCCGACGTGTGATGAAGTTATTTATAAGCGTCAGTTTGAGGAACAACTCTTCACATGTATTAAGTGCAATCATCATTTCCGTATCGGAAGCGAAGAGTATATTGGAATCATTTTTGACGAAAATTCCTTTACTGAAACAGACACAAATATCCGCTCAAGCGACCCACTCAATTTTGTAGATACAAAACCATACACCGAACGTTTAGCTGATGCATATCGCCGTACAGATTCTGCTGATGCACTCACAATCGGCTATGGAACTATCGAAGGACGCGAAATATCATTCGGTTGCATGAATTTTGATTTTGTAGGTGGAAGTATGGGTTCGGTCGTGGGCGAGAAGTTTTACCGAGCCGCAAAACGCGCAATTAGCCGTAAAACACCGCTTGTTATTATATCAACTTCCGGTGGTGCGAGAATGCAGGAAGCAATATTTTCGCTGATGCAAATGGCTAAAACAAGTGCCGTCCTCTCGGAACTTGCCGAGGCAAAACTGCCGTATATTTCAATTATGACCGACCCTACTACAGGTGGAGTCAGTGCATCGTTTGCAATGCTCGGAGATGTTAATATAGGAGAACCTAAGGCACTTATCGCATTTGCGGGGCCAAGAGTCGTTGAGCAAACTATTCGCAAAAAACTTCCCGAAGGATTTCAAAGGGCAGAATCCGTTCTCAAAAACGGTTTTCTCGATATGATTGTCCACAGAAAAGACCTTCGTGCTACAATTTCTCATGTGTTAATGCTATTAACGTAAGAAATAACAGCAAAAAAGTTAAGGTGCAAAGGAAATAAATATTTTTAGTAATTGAAGGAAAATTATGGCTGTTATTCATAAAATTATCAGTACAAAAGCGACCGCTGCCGAGATGAAAATTTATATCAATCAGAATCTCCTCACGCGTAAAGATCTCTCTGCTTTACTTAATTCTGCAATGTGGGTGGGGAATACACTCAATATGGATTCAAAATTAGGTGATGGAACAATAATTCTACGTGATTATCAACTCGAACTCAATATCAATCTTTCGTTCTTCGGAAAAATTGCTAAAAAACAACTTGAATCAAGTTTCGACGATGGGCTAAAACAATTACCACCCAAATAATATTCTGATTAACTTCATTCTTCCAAACTTTTATTCTGCTATAAGTTATTGAGGAATAATTGTAAACTTACTTCTACCTGCACCTACTTTTTTGACTTGAATTTGAGTTGTTATACGTTCTTTCAATGCCTCAACATGAGAGATGATTCCGATTATTTTACCCGAAGAATGGAGCGTTTCGAGAGTGGATATTACCATTTCGAGTGTTTCTGAATCTAAAGTGCCAAACCCCTCATCTATAAATAAACTATCAATTTTAGTACGCCGAGATGCAAGGTCGGAAAGTCCGAGTGCTAATGCAAGTGAAACTAAAAAACTCTCACCACCTGATAAACTTTCTACAGGACGAACAGCATCAGCTTGATGTGTGTCAATAATTTCGAGTTCTAAAAACTTGTCGTTATTTTTATGGGCAATTTTATAGCGGTCGTTTAGTTTCTGTAATCGTATATTAGCAAGATAAACTAACCGTTTAAGAGTCAGACCTTGAGCAAATTTACTGAATTTTGCACCATCTGCTTGACCTATAAGATCGTTAAGCAAATACCACCGCTTGTATTCTTTGTCCTGAATGTTTGCTTTTTCGATTAGTTCTTTTGAGATTCGGATAAGTTCATCGTCACGTCGTAATTGCTCGATTAATCCCCCGATGGATGTTTGTAACTGTCCATGCGCTTTTTCTTTTTCAGATATAATATCAGTAAGTTCTTGAATTGAAAGAAGAGTCCGTTCTTTAAAAAGTTCCTCGGATAATTGTTTATTTACTTCTTTTGAGACTGAAGTAAGTCGGCTGTGTTCTTCACTGAGATGTTTCAATTTCTCTTCAATTCGATTAAACTCAGTCGAATCCAATAGTGAAGAATTTAGTTCCTCAATTGTTGTAAAACCCTTGCTATTAATTAAAGTTAGAAACTCTTGATGGTGTCTGTAATACTCTGTTTGTAGCTTTGCAGCGTCGTTTCGAGAACGTTCCAAATTGATTGAAATTGATTGTAAAGTAGTAGTAGTCGTTTCAAAGGTTTTTCGTGAACGTTCAGAGTTTTTTTCGGCAGTTTCAATTTGTTTACGCAATAGTTCACGCTCGTTCGCTACTATTTTAGTGCTAAAAAGTTCTTGGCGTTCTCGGAAAAGCTGTTCAACCAAATTGTTCTGTTTTGAAAAATTATCTTTCTTTTGTTCGAGAGAAACAGTGAGTTTTTTTAGTGTCTCTTCACTGTTTATTTTGGATTGAATGAGTAATTGAAGGGAACGAGCAATACGTAATTCCGTCTCAGTTAAACTATATTCGCGTTCTTTTGCACTAGCGATTTCTTTGATTTCTTCAGCATTGGAAATTTCCAAAGGAAGAATTTTACTTGTGTCAAAAATACTAATAAGTGATTTTATAGTTTTTTGTAATTCTTTGATTCTATTGCTGTTGTTTTGTTTGTTTTGTACGAGTGTTGCAAGTGTTGTTGAATATTTAGTGATTAAATCAATTGATTCTTTCAACAATTTCTTTTCATTTTCTAATTCTTTTTGAGTTTCTGAGAGCAGATGGGTACGATATTCATTGATGAATGGATGTGCAGTCGAGCCGCATAGTGGACACGGTTCATTCTTTTGAAGTGAGACCCGGTCTTGTTCATATTTCGCAATTAATTTTTCGCGTTCGAGATCTTTTTCCAACAATGGAATTTTTAATTCGTATTCATCGCGTTTTTTCATTTCTGTATCAAGAAGGATTGTGCCTTTTTCGATTCGTTCATCCAATGTGGTAACTTCTTTGAATAAAAAAGATAGTGTGTTGTTGTTTTCTTTTATTTTATTAGAAATATCTGCCGCTTCTTTCCATAAATTGGCATTATTTCGCATTTGAACCAATTCACTTTCGCTTTTATCTAAGTCAGTTTCAAGTAGTTGGTCAATCCGTATTTTAGAAATAGTTTCGGGTAACGTGAGATATTTTTGCTCAATATCAGTATCGCATTTCGTCTTTTTGATAATCTCATTTTCATAATTTTTCTGCTCAGTATTGAGTTCGTCAGAATATCGTTTACGGAGCGGAGTTTCAGCTTCAATTTTTGCATCAATTTGCTCTACTTTACGGAAAAGTTCTTCATTATTTTGGCTCTCTGCTTTAATCGTTTGAAGTATTAATTCATTCTTTTGAAGTTCGATCTTAGCGTTTTCTTTCGAGCTGTTGTTTTCTTCTGATTGTTTCTCATACATAGTAATTTCATCTTGAATTTCCTTGATTTTCTTTTCGTTAAATTCTAATTCTTCGAGTTTACTTTGTAAAGGTTCAGCTTTTTTGTGAAGTTCAATTTTGTTTCTATCCGGTGCTGAAAGTTCGATATTTGTAGTAATTACTGCAATGTCTCGTGTATTCTCTTCTTGCTTTTGGGTGAGCTTATCAATTTCAATTCTCCACAATTTATCTTCATTGAGAGTTCGTAGTACATTCGTTAAATTATCAGTTTCAGTTTGCAGAGTGGATTTCTGAGCAAATAGATCTGCTTTTTGTTCATCCCTAAGGGGTTTCTGTGAATCTATTTGAGATTGAAATTGCTTTAATTTTTGTTTTTCTTCATTGGTGATTTCAAAGCATAACTTGGAGAGTTCCGAGTAAATTTTGGAGTCGGTCATTTGCTCAAGTAACGTACTTTTTTCTGATTCACCTGCTTTCAAAAATGCGGCAAAATCACCTTGAGCAAGCATAACAGAACGTAGAAAACGATAAAAATCTAAGCCGGTTAATTCTTCGATTATTTTTGGAACTTCACTGCTTTTATCATTAAGAATTACGTCCACATCAAGGTTGCGTAGTTCCATTTTTGCTGGTTGAAACTCTCCACTATGACTCTTACGAGACCGATGTAATGTCCAAGATGAACGATAGTTCACTCCTTTTGCAATAAACTCTACTTCAGCAAAACACTCTCCTGTATGTCGTGACATCAAATTTCTTGGAATATCTTTTTCATACCGAGAAGTTCTCCCGTAGAGAGCAACTGTGATAGCATCTAAGATAGTCGTTTTCCCCGAGCCGGTTGCCCCGGTAATTGCAAAAAGTCCGCAACCTTCGAGAGGTGGCTCATCAAATCTGATTTCATGTTCACCCTGCAATGAATTGAGATTTTTAAACTTTACAGAAAGAATTTTCATTTTAGTTGATTTCCTGTTGATTGTTCAAACGGTCGAGAAGTATGCGGAATGTTTCGAGTAATTCAGGATTATCTGTTCCAACGCTTTCCATTTTTTTTTGGAATACGTCTATTGGGTTGAGGTCGTCGAGGTCTTCACCACTTTCAATGAATTCAGAATATGATGAAGATCGTTCACCATAGTGTAGCGTAACTTTATGAATTATTAGATGAGGATTCTCGGTGGCTACTTCTCGTACTTGACGATCTATATCAGGGTTGTATCTATCGAGTATGATAATAATTTCAATCAAAGCAGGTAATTCTCCATCATTGACTGTAAAATTTGAAATAAATTCTTTCACAGATTCAAAATTTCCTTGAAACCGCAATAGTCGCCGAAGTTGAGGAATTTCAATGCTTTCGATTTGTGGTTCTTGGTTTGAGGTCAGTTCAACTAGCAATATTTGTTTTTTATCAAGAGTCTCGCTAAAACTAAGTGGAATTGGCGAACCTGAATAGCGAATTCTCGATTGGTTATTGACCATTTGTGGGCGGTGAAGATGCCCTAACGCAATATAATCAAACTCAATCGGGAAAATCTCTGCACCAACTTGCCCCAGAGTACCGATATGAATTATTCGTTCATTATCCGATGCCATTGCTCCTGCGGCAAATAAATGACCGGTTGCCATAACAGGAAGTCCTCGCGCTTTATAGGGCATAATTTCATCACGAGCGCGGAGATAGTGAGAGTGCATACCTTCTCCAATTCTTTGCAAACGGTCGTCGAAACTTTCACCTGAAATGCCAATCTTGAGTAAATCTCTGTCCCTTAAAAACGGAACCGCTGCTACTGCACCAATAATAGTTCCATCAGCATCATTTATTTCGATAATTTCGTCGCTGATATTTCCGGTTGCGCCTCCTATCACATGAATATTCAAGAATTTAAGAAGAGTAGAAGGCGCATTAAGAGTAGAGGGAGAATCGTGATTTCCACCGGTTATAATAATAGTTTTACAGTCAGAATGTATCATTTCTTTAAGAAAAGTATAATACATTTCCTCAGCATATTTCGGTGGTGAATAAGCATCAAAAACATCGCCGGCATGAATTAAAGCATCAACTTTTCGCTCACGAATGAAGCCAATTAACCAATTGAGAAAATGCTGATGCTCTTCCTTTCGGTCGTATTCACCGAGATTTTGCCCCAGATGCCAATCTGCTGTGTGGAGAATTACCATATATTCTATTTAGTTACCAAAAATGATACAGATTTGGAATCGCTTCCGAATAGTAATCTCAATTGATAATTTCCGCTTGAAAGTTCGGGAAGTGTCATTGAATAATTTCCTGCATCTTGAACTTTATTATTTAAAATTGTAGTCATTTTACCAAGAGCATCGGATATAATAATCGAAACAGCGGAACGCTCTAGGATTGAGTAATTAATTGCACCTGAAACGGTTATTGGAGAAGGAATTACTTGCAACGTAATGCCGTCGTTTAACGGTTCGTTTTCTACTGAAGTAGTAGTTTTGGTAGTAAAGCTCCATGTGTCACTCCATGGTGCTGAACCAACGGAATTCGTTGCTTGAACATGCCAATAATATGTTGTGTTACCGGCAAGGCCGAATACGTCTTGAAAACCGGGCCCTGATTTATCGAGAATCGTAGTTGAAAAGTCAGCAACAGTTGAAATTTGTACTCTAAAACTTTCAGTATTGGCAGAACCTTTCCAAACTAAAGAGATTGAAGTATCAACATTTATTGACTTGTCTTTTGGTAATAAAAGTTTGACAGTATCCGGAATTAGTGGCTTGCTTGCTTCAGTTGTAAAGCTCCACACTTCTGACCAATTACCGTCTTCTTGAAGTGTAAGTTTATTCCCCTTTGCTTTCCAGTAATACGTAGTTGAAGGACTAAGATTATAATCAATTGAGGTGGTTGAAGTTCGATTGTCCGTTAAATAACTATTTGTAAAATTTGGATTATCCGATAGAGCCACATAATACACATCTGCATCGGCAACTGCTTCCCATTGCAATTTACCTTTAATAGGAATTGCTATTGATTTATCGTTTGGAGCCAGTAGTTTCGGTGCTTTTAATAATGGCTTCGAGCCAATTGTTCCAACCCGCATTCCATGACCGAAACTCGAAACCCATATTTCATCGGGTTTGAATGGATTAAAATAAACTCGTTCCGGCTGACGGAACGGATAGCTGTCCACCAGTGCAAATGTTGGAGCTGCTAAGTTAGCATTATCAGAATACCACAGCCCTTCAACTTCTGTGGTTACATAAAGTTCCGATGATTTTGCAGGATTAAAAGTGCAACTTGTCACTCGGTCAGAATTCCAAATTCTTGTCCAAGTTTGTCCTCGATTATTAGTACGGTATAACCCCCCAACACCGACAGCCGCAGGAACACCCCACGCGCCAAAAACGCTGACAAGCCAAGTATTTTGAGTTGGATCATTGGGGTCAATTACAATATCTTTAGTCCAATATTTCATACCATTATGCGAAACATCTGTCCATGAATTACTTGTCGGATTATACAAAAAGCATCCCGAACTTGCCGTAAATGCAGGTGCACGACGACCTGAAAACGTACAAACTACTTGACCGTCGTTTAATACTACTATCGAAGCAGGATGACCTTCCGTCCTTGGTGGCGTAGGAAGTTTAGTCCAGGTTGCTCCAGCTCCATCCTGAATATTCTTTGAAACATAAATCCCACCTTGTGTAGAATGAATGACACTTGCATAAAGAGTGTTTGGATTATTAGGGTCGAGAGCAACCCAAAAAACAGGATGAGCAAAGTTTTTAATATCTTTCCACGATGCACCGTTATCGGTAGAATAAATTACCTTTCCATACGGGTCATTTGCATTCAGTTGGGCATCGGCGAGGCGAGTACTTTGGTACATATCATGGATATTACTTGTTCCCGCATAAAGAGTCCCTGTAGGTGATTTTGCAATTCGATACATTGAATTTGCCCCATGTCCTGTGTAATTAAATCCCCAAGTATTTCCGCCATCGGTGCTTCTAACTCCTTTTATATCAGAAAAGCATGAAAACATCGTATTGGCATCGCTCCAGGTAACTTGCCAGCAGGTTGTATTTTCGAGACCAATACTTTTATAAGTTTTTCCCGGTGGTGTTTTTGCTCCGGCAGGATGTTGAGTACTTGGTTCGACGTATGCTTGTTGCCATGATATTCCACCATTCGTTGAAGTATGAATAAATCCAAAGTCGCCAAATAATAATTTTTGTGAATTATTAGGTGCAACTGCAAATCCAAACGCACATTCTCCGTAACTCCATGCACGGTCGCCGCCATCACCGCTCCAACCGCTTGCTATGTTTTGATTGTTTGCACCAATGAAAGTCAGTGTCCACGAATCTCCGCCATTGATAGTTTTCATTACATCCGGTGCACTCAAACCGCTTCCTGCCAGATAACATGTTGAAATATCGTTTTGTGCCATACCGACAAACATTAGTTCATCAGTTCCGACAGTTATCCCATTCATTTTTTTTGTCCAATTTCCATTACCGTAATCAAGAACATATACACCTTTGAGAAAACCTGAATAATCACTTCCGGGTTTGCCTACGTACATATCATTTGCCAAGCCGGTCAGACAGAAAAAACGAGTAGTTCCATTCTGTTTAGCTCCGGTGAATGACCAGATAGCTTCACCTGAAGTTATTCCTGCAATTGCTTCTATTGCAAATGTTTGTCCTCCATTTTTAGAAACTAACAAGCCATCATTAGTACCAATATAAATTGAATTGCCATCAAAAAAAACTCCGCCTACAATTACTCCTACTCCATTATCTACAGCAGAATGAATTTTCGTAAATTTTGTGCCGCCGTCTAATGAAATATGAACTTCACCATAGTAAGAAATAATGACTCGTTGAGGGTTGTTATAATCAGCGTCTATCGTAAACGTTTCTTCGGTTGCATCAGGATTTCCGGATAGATTTTTCCAAGTTATCCCATTGTCAATACTTTTAACGGGTACAACTTGGTCAATATTACCATTGAGTTTGTAGCTGATTGTATAGAGTAGTCCCGGTGTCGAAGTAAATCGAACTGTAGAATTATGCCCGCCATTTACTTGTTTGAAATTCAGAACAGAATATGATTTCCCAAAATCTTTAGAATGAAAAAGCTCACTCATATCACACCCTGCATAAAATTCATTGTCGTCAGCCGGATTAATACTTGGAGCAAACATCGCACCGCCGCCGCCTACCCCACGTGATTCCCAAGTAGTTGGCGTTTGTGCAATTGCATGAGAAATTATCAGCACAAAACAGGCAATCATGAATGTAGCAAATCGAGTTTTCATAATTATTCTTTCAAAAAAATAAATAAAATAGTTAAAGCAGATAAATACAAACAAGATGTGTTGTAATATATTGGTTACATTATTTACAGAAAAGCAGTTACAAAAATACAAGAAATTCTATTCTACCCTATTTCTTCTTTAAAAATTGAAGGATAGTTGTGAATTTTTTATGAAAAGTGTGGTGAAAATTTCACAGTTTTAATGTAAATTGGTATAATTAATGCACTCCTAAAGTCTGAATTCGAGTAGTTTTGTACCCTAAAATAACCAAATTTCATTATGATTAGACGTGATTTCCTAAAGTTCTGTGCGGTAGTCCCATTTATATCATCGGGTGTCGTCT
This sequence comes from Bacteroidota bacterium, assembly GCA_018266765.1. Taxonomy (GTDB): domain Bacteria; phylum Bacteroidota; class Ignavibacteria; order Kapaibacteriales; family UBA961; genus JADJXV01. Next base: position 4,712 of record JAFDZU010000075.1, on the reverse strand, counting down.
TAGACCAAACTAAAAAACTGCTGAGTAGTATTCAAGATAATACCGACAAAGAAGCTACTTCATGGTATATTTTTGACCATATAATGAGCCATGCCAAAGCAACTGGAATGGATAAATTGCCAATCGGGGAGCGCATGGGGAAAATAGGAATGCTAATGCTCGGAACTGCTTATGTGGGAGGAACCTTAGAGGGAGATTCAGAAATATGTCGCATAGATTTGACAGGTTTAGACTGTGTTACATTTTTTGAGAATGTACTTGGAATGGCACGAATTACCAAAAGAAATGATGCGAAATTTGATGATTTTGTTCGCGAAATTACTCTTACTCGATATCGCTCAGGGAAGTTGGACGGATATACATCTCGCCTTCATTACACTGCAGATTGGATTGCCGATAATGTTAAAAAAGGAGTGGTAAAAGATATTACCCAAGAATTAGGTGGAGTAGAATTTCCATTAAAAGTTTCGTTTATGTCGGAGCATCCACAGTATTATGCACCGATGGCGGCTGATTCTACGCTTATACCTGAAATAGCGCGAACAGAACAAGAAATTAATGACTTAAAACATTATTATATACCAAAAGATAATGTAAAAGATATAGAGTCAAAGCTTCAAACAGGTGATATCATTGCCATTGCTACTAATAAAGACGGACTTGACTACGCTCACACCGGACTTGCCTACCGTGACGACCGAGGCAGACTTCGCTTCCTCCATGCTTCAATCGTCAGAAAACGTGTGTTTCTCGATAAAACAATATCATCTTACCTTAAAACTGTAACATCACATATTGGAATTACTGTTGCTCGCCCATTGGAAGTTTAAAAATTATAAAAAGTTTTTAATTACGACTATAAGCTGATGTTAATTAACTTTTTTTAGTGAATAGCTTGAATCCTTTTGTAGTTATATAGGATACGCGAAGTTATATAGTTACTTCATTCTGTTTCTCTTTTCGTTTGAATAACGCCACATAAAATCCATCAAAGCCATCTGTTGCAGGACTGAACCGCTGTTCAAACGAAAGTGTCCATTCTGGATGATTCTCGACAAAGGTACGAGCTTGGTTTTCTCCTTCCGACGGTAAAATACTACAAACAGAATACACAAGAGTTCCTGTTGGTTTGGTCATTCGCGAATACGAAACGAGCAAATCATGCTGTTGTTTATGTAATGATTCTACTTGTTCGGGTTTTAAATTATATTTTGTTTCAGGATTGCGACGCAAAACCCCTAATCCTGTACAAGGTGCATCGATCAACACAATGTCAGCACTTTCTTTGAGGCGTTTAATTGTTTTTGTGGAGGTTATTTGGCGTGTTTCAATAATAGTTGCGCCAGCTCTTGTGGCTCGTTGGCGCAGAGCTTCAAGTTTTTTATCCGAAGTATCGAGAGCAATGATTTTTCCTTTATTCTGCATAATTTGAGCGAGGTGAATAGTTTTACCTCCGGCTCCTGCACACGCATCTATCACTCGCAATTTGGGTTTTGCTCCTGAGAGTGGTGCAATCATTTGTGAGTTTGCGTCTTGCATTTCAAAATGTCCGTTTTGGAATTCATCAGTCCTAAAAATTCCAGCCGATGAGCTTAGAATTATACCACATTCAGTTTCGGCAAGTGGTTTTGCTTCAATACGCATAGTCTTAAAATTACGAAGCAAATCTTGACGAGTTGTTTTAAGGAGGTTCGTACGTAGAATCGCTTGAGCCGGCGAATGAAGTGCGGTGATTTCACGTTCCCATGCTTCTTCTCCAAGTTCTTGAGAGCAAAGTGTATCGAGCCAATCGGGAACTGAGAATCGCATCGCACGATTTTTTGAGAGTTCTGCCGCACGTGCTTGCATTGCCTCGAAATGCTCAACGATAACATTAGAATTCGCAGGGTAATTCCGAAGCGCAAGCCATGCCGTATAAACCCAAGAATTAATTCCCGGAGTTTGAGCAATAGCTTGTAAAAGCAGAATATTACGAACCATGTCATATAGCGTTACGACCAAAAATTCTTTCTCGATACTGGTTAAGTCGTTGCCACGTAATAGAGATTGAAGCTCTTTATCAGTGTGACGGTTTTGCAAAACAATGCTGTCTAATGCTTCAATTAATATCTCTGAAATCATTGTAAGTCGTTCGGGTTCTAATGCGTTTGGATGTACCATTGTATGAATTTATCTTAGGAAAGTCAATGTTTTAAATAAGATTACGAATCTATTTATATAATCTTTTGTGAAAATTAGTGTTTTTGATGTTGATATTCTAAATTAATTTGAGAGATTTGGTTTGAGGTATTATTAATATTCAAACTTATCGTCCATACGAATGTTAGCTACATGGTTTTTTCCTGCTAAGAGAGTATCAGCAAAAACGTTAGAGTTATTTGAACCAATTTTATCAACTAAATTGCGGCTGAAAACCATTTGCAAACCTGCTAATACATCTTCGTTCTTTTCTACCAAGATCTGTAAGTCTTCTTTCGTCCATACTACACATCGAGTTTGAGCGGCGGTTTTGACGCTTGCGGCGGCAGATTTTCCTGTCAGAAAGCTCATTTCCCCGATAAAATTATTCTCGCCGCAATGGGCTACAATATGCTCACCGACGATAACAACGGTTAATCCTTTGTAAATCAAAAATAAATTTTGAACAGTTTCACCTTCGTTTGTTAAAATTGTACCTTCGGGAATATCACGCCATTCTGCTATTGATAGAAGTTTTCTAAATGTTGTAGGAGATAATGAATGAAATATTCGTGTGAAAATATCACGTTCTTCGGCTGAATAAGAAAAACGACTGTCGCGGTATAACACCCAAAGTTGATAAGCATTTATAATAATAAAAATAACGTTCCATGCAATGTCCGAACCTGCCGCCCACGGGTCATTGACTACTTGGGTTGTATAGACAATACTAACTGCGCTTCCTAATACAACCAATATACGAAGCCACATGATATTTCGTACGGAGTAAGCGGCGGCATTGAGAATATTTGCAATATTACCTATTATTACGCTAATTAAAGATGACATAATCTGTTGTCCAATAATGTGAATTTTCGTCAAAAAATGTAATAGGTATTCGATGAGTTCATAACTTAAAGCTTTTGAATGCCAAGTAAATTAAGCGATAAACTATTTTCGATCCTAATTATGAATATTCGCTAAACTACGGAGAAACTGTCTGGATACCAAATGGAAAGGTTCATAGAATTCTAATAAAATTCCGCATACTCTCAAAATATTTTCTAAAGCAAAGAGGTTAAACACTACAATGTAGTGAATGATTTTCCTTGAAATTAACTATAGAGTAATCAATAAGATTAAGGGCAGAGTAATTTTTACTGCTTAATAACCTTTATGGTTTGATTTTGGAATTCCACTAAATCATCCGGGCGAGTTTTATAGCGTTTGCGTGTTTCAATTACACCATTTACGGTTACATAGCCATCAGCTATTACAAACTTTGCTTCACCACCGGAAGCGCACAAATCAGTAGCTTTGAGCAATCGGCACAATTCTATATATTCTTCAGTAATTGGAAAAGTTATCATGTTGTTTTGTAGATAGGATTATTTAATATAAATTATTTAGGAGTTCGGATAATATTTGCAAGTGCAACAATAAAGAAAAGTATATTCGGCATCCATCCGACGAGTGCGGCATGTATATCTAATGGAGCACCAAGCGACTGACCTATTTTCGTAAACGCAAGATAACAAAAACTGATCACCATTGCTGCAGCGATATTAACAGCCATTCCCGATTTTTTGCGAACAGAAGCAAACGGCACACCGAAGAGAACCACAATAACACTTGCAAACGGAAAAGCATATTGCCCGTAATAATCAATTAATTGTGCTCGAACATCTTTCCCACCCCGAGCCAATAAATCAATATAGGAGCGTAATTCATTGAAATTCATTTCGGCAGTTGAGCGTTGTAATTGAACAATTTGGTCGTGTGTAAGTTTAATATTGATAGCACCGTCTGCTTTGTGGAGGTATGTAATTCCTTTGGGTGTGTAATCGCGTTCAATGACATCGAATGCCTTCCAACCGGAATGAGTTGAATCCCATTCTATACTACCGGCATCAATTCTTTTGGTGAGTTTTGGTTTGTGTTCATCGGAGTATTCCTCAATCGTTACGGTTGTTCCAGACTTTTTAGTTGCGTCATAGATTTGGATAATCACATTACGTAGTGGCTCATCACGGAAATAAAGATTATAAACAGTAGTAGTTTCTGACCCACGATGCAGGTATTTCCGTTCGATAGCGGCTTTTTTACCATTTGAAACCGGAACAACCCAACCATTAAAGTAAAGTTGTCCACAACTAAGTAAAATACTAACAAAAAACAACGGAAGTAATAATCGTTGCAAACTCATTCCGCCCGATTTCATTGCAGTAATTTCATTGGCAGTAGAAAGCCGTCCGATTGAGAATAAGCTGGAAATAAGTGCGGCAATCGGCGTGAGAAGTTTGAGAATTTCAGGAAAAAAGTGCAGATAGTATTCAGCAATAACCCATACCGATGCTTTTTTATCCAAAAAATCATCTAAACTTTCAAGTAAATTTACCACAAGAAAAATAAGACATAACGCAAACAAACTGAATATCAGCGTAGAGATGAATTGTCGGAGAATATAGCGGTCGAGAATGGTCATGCTAAGATTAAAAATTAGCCCAACGACTCAAACTGATAAGAAGCAATTT
>JAFDZU010000074.1 GCA_018266765.1 Bacteroidota bacterium | reverse complement strand
TGCTTGTAAATGAAAGTGCGCCACAATCCCCAATCAAACGGAGGTAATGAAATTTCACGTTCTTCCAAGAATTGCAAGTTTCCTTTCCAAGTATAAGTCGCTCTTCCACCGCCTTTTACACCATATTCTATATCGAGAGAAGTAAGTGGGGCTGAGCCACCATTGCGGATGCGAATTACAGGACTTCCGCAAATAGGATTTAGACGACTGAAAAACCCGTCTTTAGAAGGGGAAATAATTTTTTCGAGAGATGCATCAAGCGGAATATTTGGGGCTGAATACGTAAATAAATAGGATGTAATAACATAATTTGGAGGAGTACCTGCTCCACCTGCCGGGAATGTAAAATCTTCCATGTCCATATCAAGTGGAAGTGAATCGCCTGGAATAATATTCGGTGTTAATTCATAATCAAACGGTGTAACTTCTGCTCCGGGACACCAATTAGAGCGACTATAAACCCATGTTCCACCTTGTGGATAGACAGGATTTAACCCACAGGTTTCTCTCCACACATCACGTTCAAAATACCGTTCCCCTTTAATTTTTATGTATTGCTTTTTGTTGCAAAATTCAGCACAATTATCAGGATTCTGCCCAAATCCATGTCCTGTCTGTGTAACTCTTAGCTTTGCCCCTTTTGCATCCTTTGGAATATATCCATTTTTTGGAACTAAAAATTCCTCGATAGATTTTGGTTGCCCGTATTGAGGATTTCCATCCCAAAGTGGTTGAATTGATATGACATCACGTGGAGGAGTTCCGGTAATAAAATCAAACGTAAGTTCGAGATCTTCTTGCAATACACTCGCATCCCAAGGATTGTGCATATTTGCATTGATATAAACGGAATCATGAAGCAAAGGAGAAAAATCGGTTACATCCATCGTCCACGTAAATCCACTACCTAAATTTAATCCGTTACCATACGGAGATATATAGCGCATAATTTCATAGCGTTGAGTTGAGTTTGGCTTTGTAATAAATACATAATAGAGATAATCCCATTCACCGCATGGTTTTCCGGGCGGACAACGCAACTTGAAGTTCATTAGTACTTTTTGATAACGGATATTTGCAGGCGGACATTTAAAACCAACAACTTGATTTCCGCCAAATTCAATCGGACGTACTTTAATTGTATCGCCATCTGCGGCTTTGGTTATTGAAATCGAACAGAGAACACCTACAATTAATAGAATAAAAGTAGGAATAATTCGACGATGTTTGAGAAATGGAGCAAATGTCATAATGATACCTTTCGTCATAAAATAAAGAAGAATTGAAATGTACTACAAAATTGAAAATTATTTCTTTTGCAATATACTATTTTGTTTCGATTGTAACTTGTGAAATCTCGAAATCGTGGTTATATTTGTCGCTAATAATTAGCAAGAACTTTTATTTACTGCCGGAAAATTTTTTCATCCATCATTTTATGTATTAAGGAATAGTATGTTATCTAAATCTTCAAGCGAACAAGACACTATTTCATCTGTTCAAATCGAAAATCGAATCTTCCCGCCGCCACAAGGATTTAGCGAAAAAGCACATATTAAATCGTCGAAACAACTCGAAAGTATTCGCAAAAAAGCGGCAAAGAATCCAGTAGAGTTTTGGGAAGAACAAGCCCGCTCACTACATTGGTTTCGCCTTTGGAATACAGCATTCAAATGGAAAAATCCAAATGCTGAATGGTTCGGTGGAGGAAAAATCAATATTTCGTATAACTGTCTCGACCGTCATTTGTCCACATGGAGGCGTAATAAAGCCGCACTGATTTGGGAAGGTGAACCCGAAGGAGAAATTCGCACTTTGACCTATTCACAGCTTCATCATGAAGTATGTAAATGTGCCGGAGTTTTGCGTTCGCTTGGTGTGCAAAAAAGTGATGTTGTAGCAATTTATATGGGAATGGTGCCAGAAGCAGTGATTGCAATGCTTGCTTGCGCTCGCATTGGAGCAACTCATAATGTAGTCTTTGGTGGATTTTCTGCCGAGGCACTTCGTGAAAGAATCAATGACTCGAAGGCTGTTGTTCTCATTACTCAAGACGGTGCGTTCAGACGTGGAACTGCTGTTAATCTCAAACAAGCCGCTGATACCGCTTTAGAAAACTGTCCAACGATTAAACACTCTCTTGTTTTGCGGCGAACCGGCGGAGAAGTGACTATGAAAGCAGGGCGTGACCATTGGTGGCATGATTTAATGCGGGGAGCATCAGCAGATATTCCTGCAGAACCCCTCGGAAGCGAACATTCTCACTTTATACTTTATACAAGCGGCTCAACAGGTAAACCCAAAGGAATACTTCATACAACAGGCGGATACCTAACCCACGTAGCATATACTACTAAAGTTGTTTTTGATATTCGAGATGATGATTTATATTTTTGTACAGCAGATATTGGATGGGTTACGGGACACAGCTATATCGTTTATGGGCCACTCGCCAACGGTGCAAGTATATTAATGTATGAAGGTGCGCCAAATTTTCCTGAACCGGATAGGTTTTGGGATATAATTGAACGACATAAAGTGACTGTGTTTTATACTGCTCCCACTGCAATTAGGGCATTTATTCGCTGGGGTGACGGCTATCCAATGAAACATGATTTGTCATCATTACGGCTGATTGGAACAGTAGGTGAGCCAATAAATCCGGAAGCATGGATGTGGTATCGGACATTAATTGGTAAAAATAAATGCCCGATTGTTGATACTTGGTGGCAAACAGAAACAGGTGGAATAATGATTGCACCAATTCCGGGTGCAACTGATACTAAACCGGGAAGTGCTACTCATCCGATTCCCGGAATTATAGCTGATGTTGTTCGAAAAGACGGCACAAGTTGCAAGCCAAATGAAGGTGGACTTTTAGTGGTTAAACATCCGTGGCCGGGAATGGCACGAACTATTTTTGGTGACAAAGAACGATTTAAACAAACATATTGGAGTAATTTTCCTCCAACTGATAAACATGAAGGTTGGTATTTTACCGGAGATGGGGCAAGGAAAGATGCTGACGGATGTTTTTGGATAATGGGACGTGTGGATGATGTTGTGAATGTAAGCGGTCATCGTCTCGGAACAGCAGAGGTAGAAAGTGCGCTTGTATCTCATCCATTTGTAGCAGAAGCAGCAGTCGTTGCCAAACCTGATGAATTAAAAGGGAATGCGCTCGTTGCTTTTGTAACTTTAAAAGCGAATGCAACGAATGTGGGATTAGACAAACTAAAAGAAGATTTACGTAATCATGTGGGAACTGAAATAGGTCATATTGCCAAGCCCGACGAAATACGATTTACTGAAGGACTTCCCAAAACTCGAAGCGGGAAAATTATGCGAAGATTATTGCGTGAAATTGTTTCGGGGAGTATGATATCAGGAGATACTACAACACTTGAAGATTTTTCAGTTTTAGAAAAATTACGAGGGGACGAGGAATGAGAAAAATTACAGCAGTAGTAGTAAAACTATTGTCTAAAACTGCATAATAACTGAAATATGATGCCCAACTCCACTACTCGAAACAGCATCACCGGAAACAGCATACTCAATATTAAAGAGAAAAGGAAGTGCATCTATTGTTGGTCTTATAGAAAAACCGCCACCCCATTGGGTGAGAGGAAGGAATTTATTCTCTCCTAATTTTTCACCAAATACAGCACCGCCAACCCGCACGGCAAGTATCGAAAGTGGGGAATATTCTGCTCCAAGAAGCATTGTTGGCGATTTGTCGTATTGATTAAAAACTGCATCAAGCGAAACTAAAACATATTGCGTAGATGGCAGTTGAATTGTTTCTGCTTCACCGCGAATTGTCGAGCGAACCACATATTCCTCTTGGTTTATTCCAATTTCAGTAGCTAATCCTGCCCGTAACGTATAAGGAATAATGTCTTTAGTTCCGGTTATAGAGTTCCAATCTACTCTTCCTCCAATATTCTGAATCGCCATTCCAAATGTAAGTATATCTATCAGATTTACTTTGCCGCCAAAATCAAATGCAAAGGTTTTTCCGCTGGTAGCAGAACCAGTTAGTGCATTTACAAGATATTTAGCATTAGCACCTAAAGCAAAAAAATCATTACGCCAAGAGCCACCAAGAACGATATCGTATTGTTGATTAGAGTAATTGCCGAGAGAATTACCTTGAATGTCAGTCGCTTGAAATGAACCACCGAAAAAGGAGTTTAGTCCGGCAGAAATACCAAAATGTTCGCTGACTGATTGTGCATAACTAAATGATGAATGGTTTCTCCCAAATTCTAATGGTGAAGAAACAAGCGAAATTTGAGGGCGATTCGGTAAGAATGCAGAGAAAGCTGGGTTATAATAAAGTCCGTTTGGTTCATTTGCAACTGCAGTATATGCGCCTGCAAATCCAATGGCGCGCGCACCGACTGGACGCTGAAGATAGGTTTCAGCTAAACCTGTACTTGTAGATTGAGCAAAAACTGTACAATATTGTCCATAAACGATAGACAAAAATACAAATGCTATGGCACGAAAAGTATTCATGCGTTTACTTTGAAACAAAGAATTTTTCGGCAAATCTGAAATTATCACCTTGTATTACGCAAATATAAATTCCACTTGGAATAGCGGTAGTATTGATGTCGTAGGTTTTACCTTCGCCAGCTTTTTCACCACCTTGATGAATATCTGCAACCTTTTTCCCTAAAAGATTATAAGCTGTTATTGTTAGATTTTGTTGGTCTTGATTCAAATCAATTTCGACGTGGTAAAGGTCACTTATTCCGTAAATTTTTACAATTCGAGTTCGAATACTGTCTGCGGCTTGTTTGCGAGAAATTGATGTAACTGTATCGTATCTTTGGAGAAGAGTACCGGATGAATATTTTTTAGAATAACCCATAACATTGCTTCCTACTTTAGCATTGAAGGCAAATTTGGATTGGATATTCATGCTTTCTGCATAGACTGAAACAAAACAGGATACAAAAACTGTCAGAAAAAATACATACTTGAGGAAAAATTTGCTCATAATATTACCCTTTACACGCAATGTTTATTATTAATTAAATGGTATTGTCGAGGAAAACAAACTCGACTTTTGGCTATGATACTTCAAATATACAAGGAATATTGATAAATGCTCGCAAATTGTGTTGAAATACCTAAAAAAACGTAATTTGCAGTATAAATATTCAACAGAAATAATTGATAGACTTTTCAATTGTTACAATCAATTGACCTAAAGAGAGCAATTATTATGCCTCATGAGATTAATCAATAAAAATTCACAGATTTTAACAGTCATTTAGATTTTTTCCTGACAGTTTAGGACTAAGAATTTTCCATAAACCGATTCTACGACACAATGACACAACGCGAAATCTATAAACTTGTCGAACGCCTTTTTTCGTATCAATTTGAAAATGAATTAGAACTTCTATGTGCTCTCGTTCGCTATTTTGTAGGACGAAAAGAACTCGATATCATTGGTGGAAGAGTTTGGGAACTTGACTCGTCTGAAGACACGTACAGACTTCGTTATCAATTCGGCGAAGTAGAAATAATTCCGGATGACTATTCCATTAAAATAGTTGAACAACCTGTGTTTGACCAGCTTTCGGCTCGTCGGACTGTTATTAATTATGAAACTGATGTGTTGTTATTAGAAAAAGGGATACATCTTTATTCAGCCACCGGAGTTGGCGAGCTGATAAAAAGAAGAAGTGGTAAGTTCTATAATTATGCACTTGCGTTCAATGGTATAAACGTAAACCAAGATTTTTTTGATATTTTAAGCGTAATAGGGAGTGCAGCAACAACAGCACTCAGAAATCTGACTCGCCATGCCGAACAAGAAAAATTAAAACGAGATTTGGATAAAGCGTCTGAAATTCAAAAAGGTCTATTGCCCGACCATACACTTTCATTTTTTGATTATAATATATTTGGCATCTCTTTACCGGATAATATAGTTGGCGGTGATTATTTTGATTATCTTACATCACCCGAGGATGACGAAAGAGTGAGTGTTGTCATAAGCGATGCGGCAAGCAAAGGTCTTCCGGCGGCTATTCAAGCACTATTTGTTTCAGGTGCAATCAGGATGGGGGCGGGCTATCACACCAAAATTTCTTCTTTAATTTCACATCTCAATAAATTACTCTACGAAACATTTCCGTTTGAAAGATTTGTTACTCTATTCTATTGTGAATTAACGAGTTCTCAAAATGGATTGGTGTTATTTGCCAACGCCGGACATTGCTCTCCATTGCATTATTCATCACAAACTGGTGAATCAGAATTACTTAACCCAACAGGTGGAATTTTAGGAATTATTCCCGAACAAAAATTTAGAGTTGAAAATATCAATATGAATTTTGGTGATATTCTTCTGTTATTTACTGATGGAATTGTAGAAGCTCAAGACAAAGAAGGTAATTTGTTTGGATATCAAAGGTTAGCAGAATTACTCAAAAAACATAGCAACGATGACGCAAAATCATTAGCATATAGAATTCTCGAAGCCACTCAGAGCTTTAGCGCGGAAGCTATTTATAGCGATGATTCGACAGTTGTGGTCATAAAACGAGAACATCCTGATATTAAAACTGAATATACAAAAGTAACAGATGATATTAAGAAAGAATAATTGGTAACAATTTCATATTAGTTCCATTATTGTTAAGCCGTAAAGTATAGAATAAGAAAAATAGTTTGTTATAGAACGTGTTCATTTTAAATAATTTTAATAGTAATCTATGAAAAAAATGTTTCTTTTTGGTCTGTTTACAATCGCAAGTGTATTTGGTTTGCAAAGTTTTGGTGATAATAATGGTTCAAAACCAACTATTCAAGTTGATACTGTATGTTTTTCTCGTGATGTATTGCCTATATTAAATTCAAATTGCGCAATGTCTAATTGTCACGATGCAATAAGTCATAAAGATAATTATATACTAACATCTTACGCAGGTATAGTAAAAGGTGTAAGTCCCGGAAGTTCAGCCACGAGTAAAATTTACAATCAAATTGTAAATAATAAAATGCCGGAAAATCCATATAAAAAACTCACTACTGAACAAAAAGCTATCATTAAAAATTGGATAGACCAAGGTGCGAAAAATACTACGTGTGTAGTTACAAACTGTGATTCTGTAAATGTTTCGTTTAGTACGATTAAACCAATTATTACAAATAATTGTTTAGGATGCCATAATGGAGCAACAGCTTTTGCCGGTATAGATTTATCTACCGATCAGAATATCGAAGATTTAAAAGATTTAATCCTTTGTACAATTATTCATGCAACCGATTGTAAGCCAATGCCTTCTAATGGTTTGAGCTTGACGAATTGCGATAAAAGTATGGTGAATCGTTGGGTGCAGTTATCTTCGACCGGCAATATTCAGAGTGGGGAACAGATTGTCAGAAGTTTTAATGTTACTCCAAATCATGTCACTGAATCAGCCGTTATTCATTTCCAATTAGATAAACGTCAATCAGTTATGATGTCGTTGTATAGTTACGACGGACGGAAAATTAGGACTATTTCCACAGGTGATTATTCAGAAGGCAATCATGAATTGCCGTTTTTGGCTAATAGCTTATCAAGTGGTGTGTATTTCATACGAATACAAGTAGGAAATTCGATTCAATCATTAATGTTTACGCATTGACAGATAAGTTTTTAGTTGAGGTTTATAATAACCGTTGCTCTAAAATTAGAGTGACGGTTTTTTTATGATAGTAAACTACGGTAAATTTGCAGTAGAATAAATGTTAATCCCGAGACAAACGTAAAAAAACACCATCAAATATTATTATGTCAAATAATTCCATCATGTTAGCTATGAACATAGTTCAAAAACGGCTAAGATGTTTGCCGATTGTGACCATGCTATTATTATTTCCTTCAATACTGTTAGCTGGTTCGTTTCCACAATCAAACTTTGCCATAATTGATTCATTATCGAAAGCCGCCGCGCATTCAATAACAACTTTTCTTCGCATCCAAGCTGTTGATACGTGCGATGTTTCGATATCTCCTCATTCGGCAGAATTTGTAATTCTACAAAATATCATTTCTTCGAAAGATATAACATTTACAAAAGAAAATCCTACTTCAAAAAATAAAATAGAACTTCAAATTCAAGACTGTGCAGTTCGATATTTTCTCTATAATGAATCTAGTGATTCTTTAATTCGGGAAGGACAAATTAGTGCAAAAGGTATATTAAATAAATCGGGTGTACTGATGGAAATACCTCAATTCACAGCTGTTATACGTGATACGATTGCACAGAATGATGTGAAATTCATTGAGATTCCTCAGTACTCATTTACGAAAGCTCCGATTCCCGAAAAGCCCAAAGGATTTTTCACTGAAGTAGCCGAACCATTGCTTTTTATAACTGCCGCGGCTGTAACTGTTTTATTATTATTTACTGTTCGGTCGCAATAAGTGAAAGATCTCACATTAAAATGTTAATTGATACTGCAAACTTGCTTGATATTCCCGAAACGAAGGATTTCCCGAAACAGCTTGTGCATAGTCGTAATTGTTGGAATTTACCATAAGAATAAACGTTGAAGAAGGTGTTAGCCGATAAGTAGCAGAAATGCGCCCAATAATTTGATTGTCCTGTCCGATTGTTTTCACAAAACTGTATCCACCTGTCAATGACACCATCAGTTTATCATCAAAATAACTGTTACTTATTGTTTCTGAAAGATTTAACGCATTAGTATTTATAAATGAAGTAATAATTGAAGTATAAAAAACACTCGATGTAAAACTAAGTGTCGGTTCGATTGTGAGAGTATGCACCAATGACCATAGTGAAGTACTACTGTTAGTATTTACCGAGGTAAAAATATTTTTATCGTCCATATTTTGGTAAGAAAATGAAGCAGAAACGGCATGATTAGCTCTCCAACCAGAAAAATTCCATCGAGGAGAAAGCGAAAGCATTTGAAAGATATTCTGAACTCTCAACGTGTCATTAACATGAGTTGAACGTAGCCCGTAATTTGAATATTGAACATCAAGCCCAATATTATCAGTAAGTTGTGCTGTTGTAATAAATGAACCGATAATTCTCTGTGTAGCCGAAAGCCGTGTATTTCTAAGATTATTATACCGCATTCCAAACGATGCTCGCATAAGAAGTTTGCTGTCCAACAATCGGATAGAAGGTGCAATTGTTGTTTCGAGAATATCGTTTTGAAGCTGGACATAACCGAGTGATGTATATCCCGGGCCAATCCATTGACCATTTAATTTGACGTTCCAGAGTGCATCGGGAGAAATAAGCACCGATAATTTAGCCGCACCGTCTATTTGTGAAGAATATCGAGGTGTGAAGAGAAAATGAGGGATTTTAGGGATTTTATCTCCTGTTAATTCCGGTGAATGTATGTCATTTGAAAAAGCTGATGCTCCAATTTCACCTTTAACGGTTATTTTTCTTGAGAAAGGAAGTCCAAAATTAAGCGTTGTCGCAAGATTCTCTGTTGGAAATGGAGAAAGTGAGTCTGTTTTTAAGGAAGAGGCATCATCAATTGCTTGAATTGTATTGAGATGAACAAAATAGTCGTTCTCGTCGCCGTATCCAAGTTTCACAGCCGTTAGAGTGCGTTTGAATTCTCCTTGAAATCCCGCAACAGAATCTTTTGCTCTTGCTTGCCGAGCGATTCCATAGAGTGCCGCAATGCGGAAATTCCCCGGATTTGCCTCGAAACCACCACCAAGCATACGAACATCTCCAAAAGAAAGATCGGAATATTTTGTTGAAAAATATCCTGCGTGAACAGTCAGCCATTCAAACTTCGGACTCATTCCAAATTGATTGAACGGTTGTTGAAATCCAAGTCCTGTAGTTGCGGCATAAATTTCAAATGGAATTTCAAGTTTATCTAAAACAGTAACATTCGCTTTGAAGATAGCGCGAGCCGAAAGCGCAGGCATTCGCGGTTTCCATGTAGAATCCTGACTCGAAGAAGTATAACCATCAACCGAAAGGTAGGTTGCACCGTGGAAAGTCAGTGATTCTTGTGCGCATACTTCTTCACCACTGAATAATAAAGTGGTTAACATCAGTAGAAAGAAATAGAATCCTGAGCCGGAAGTCATTGAATGATATAAAATGAAAGTATGAGAAAACAGTAGTGTCTGATAATAAAACCTGAAAATTATGCTCTTTAATGAAGTCGTGAACCTAATTTATAGAGATAACCAAAGAACTCACCTCAAACTTACGAAGAAACAAGGAAATGAAAAGCCCACTTCGTTTTTTACTAGATAATCTGACAGTAAAAGTTCGATTGTCTGACAAATACAACAGCCGGCTGGTAAGGAGATTTTGGAATTTCAGCTTTCGTTTGTGAGTTTCAATCTTTAAAAGATCGGTGTACTTTGGTATTGCTTTACAAGGTATGCGGGTCAATGACTTGTAAGTCATCAATATTGTTAAAGTCGGAAGTATTACGAGAAATTAGCACCAAATCATAAACAAGAGCAGTAGCGGCTATGATTGCGTCACCGAGAGCAATTTTTTTGGTCTGCCTTATAGCGATTGTTTTTTCGATTACTGCTTCATTTATGGGCAATATGCTTGCTATTTCCATAAAATCATAAAGGGGTTGCAGTTGTTCATTCGTGGCGTTTATCCAGCCCAAAACTTCAATTTTGGTAACAGCAGAAATGGTCAATTCTATCGTATAAAGCAATGACTTAGCTTTTTCGGGGAGCTTGTTTCCAAAATTATATATGATAACATTGGTATCAATTAAATATTTCTGTTCCATTCCTTACGAGCTTGCTCAGTGTGTGATTTTAGAGATTCGTATTCATCCTCGGATAGAATACCTGTAAAATTAGCTATCGTTTTCTTTGACTTTGTTTTTTCTTCTTCCAGCTCATCTATCGCGAAAAGAAGCACCTCTATTTTTCTGCCTATATAGTTGTTGGGTATTGATAGATTGATGCTATTGTTTTGGGGCGTTACAATTGTCTTTATCATTAAGGTATGTATAGGATGTTCAAACTAATTTTAATCTTATTACTACCGCAAAAATACAATAAAATGGTACGTTAAAGTAAAAAATTCTCGATTATACTTTTTTCCCATCCAACTACAACTCTATTCCTATTATACAGGTACTGAAGATAGTTAGGGTAAATCTTCATTCACATACAACATAACTCCTCCGTTTTCTTTATTTTTGCTCCACGATATTTGACATTTTCTGGTCAAAATAGTTGCTTTTTCAACTGACTGTAAATATAGACCGTTGAAATGTTAGCTTGAAACGTATTTCTTTTCTGTCGGTAGTTATATCATGTGCTTTTGATAACTGCATAGTTGGCAGATAATTGAAGTTGGTAGAAATAATCAGTTGGACTTTTAAAAAATTGGAGCAATAGTGAAGACATATAAAGTTATATTCGTTGGTCAAGATCAGTATGGTACTTTTTGTAGAGCTTACAAATTAAATGCCATGGATAAAAATGATATAGAATCTATAATTTTGGAACAATCTAAGAAGGATTCATTTATATTAGTAGAAATTGATGAAGT
>JAFDZU010000073.1 GCA_018266765.1 Bacteroidota bacterium | reverse complement strand
TATTGCTGCGTTAGTCCTTATGTTCTATGACAGAAACAAATATCATACTTTTTGATACTGAACTTTTCTTTAAGTTTATTCCAAGGTTCCTCAAGTAATTCTGTTTCCATTGTTTACTTTCAAATTAGTGGTTTTGAATAATTATAATGCAAAACTACGTATGAATGTATCTGTCAAAGTTACACAACTACGGTAAAGAGTTGTATGATTCACACTTTGCTTGTAAAGTTGTAGAAATGATTTAAAAATCAGGGATTTGAATGGATAAATCAAATAATGACAAATAAATAAACAAAGCCCTATATAAATGAATCATTCATATAGGACTTTTTAGTAAATCTCTAAGTATTTAAGCAAATTCTATTTCATTTTCTTCCACATATTTATTAATCCATTTGTTGAATCATCATGTGTATACACATTCTCAGATGAAATTAATTCTGGGAGGATTTTTTTTGCAAGCTGTTTTCCAAGTTCAACTCCCCATTGATCAAAAGAATTAATATTCCAGATAATTCCTTGAACAAAGATTTTATGTTCATACATTGCTATCAAACTACCCAATGTTCTAGGTGTAAGCTCTTCCAAAAGTATAGTTGTACTTGGTCGATTACCTTCAAATATTTTATGAGGTAAAAGTTTTGATAATTTTTCTGGTTGAATTCCTGCATTTTCTAGTTCTAATTTTACTTCTTCACCTGACTTTCCGAGCATTAATGCTTCTGATTGTGCAAACAAGTTTGAGATCAGCTTTTCTTGATGTAATCCAAGTGGGTTATTTGAACGCGCAGTTGCAATAAAATCACAGGGTATAAACCGAGTCCCTTGATGTAATAACTGAAAAAAGGAGTGCTGGCTGTCAGTACCGGGTTGCCCCCAAATCACAGAAGCTGTATTATAATCCACTTTACTACCACTTCTTTGAATAAATTTCCCGTTACTTTCCATTTCTGCTTGTTGAAGGTATGAAGGGAATAGTCGTAAATATTCATTATATGGTAAGATAGCATGAGATTCCACACAAAAGTAATTAATGTACCATATATCTAAAAGTGCAAGAATAACAGGTATATTTTTACTAAAATCGGTTTCTCGAAAATGGATATCCATTGCTTCAGCGCCTTCAAGTAATTGTTTGAAATTTTCAAAGCCAATACTTAGTGAAATAGATAATCCTATTGCAGACCAAAGCGAAAATCTTCCTCCAACCCAATCCCAAAAAATAAATACATTTTCAGGATGAATTCCAAATTTGCGGGTTGCCTCAAAATTAGTAGATACAGCTACAAAATGTTGAGCAATAGAATGTTCGATACCTCCATTAGTAAGAAACCACTCACGTGCGGAATGTGCGTTCGTCATCGTTTCATCCGTTGTAAATGTTTTAGAAGCGACGATAAAAAGTGTGGTTTCAGGATTAAGGTTGGTAAGAGTTTCAACGATATGAGTTGAATCTATATTTGAAACAAAGTGGATATTCAAATTCGAAACAGAATAATGCTTTAATGCGTGAACAACCATCTTTGGACCTAAATCTGAGCCACCAATTCCAATATTTACAACATCAGTAATTTTCTTTCCGGTATATCCTTTATGTTCACCTGAATGGAATTTCTCAGTAAAAATTTGCATTTTATTTAGGACATCATATATCTCCGGCATTACATCTTTACCGTCAACCAGAACTGGTGTTTTTGAGCGATTTCGTAAGGCAGTGTGGAGTACAGCTCGATTTTCGGTCGTATTAATTTTCTCGCCTTCAAACATTGCTTCAATTTCTCGTTTGAGACCGCAAGTATTTGCTAAATCAACAAGTAAATCAATTGTATTATTTGTAATTCTGTTTTTGGAATAATCCACTAAAAAAGTTTCAAAGTAGATTGTAAATTCTTTGAACCGATTATTTTCCATTGCAAACAATTCACGAAGGTGCAAATGTTTGATTTCTTCAAAATGTTCTTTGAGTGCTAAATTTTGTAGATTGTTTAACATATGTTTTAATATATAAACCTAATTTTCATCAATGGATTTAATTTGATTGTTTTCGTTTTGTTCTTGTACAATTATTTCCACTATTTCATTTATTTTTTTCTCATAAAATTCTAGTTTTTCAGGCATACGCCTTGCAAGAATTTGATACGCTTTAATTGCTTCCGAATATGCACCTTGTTTCTCATATATTCTTGCCATAGTCTCCGTTATCATTTCAGGAACAACTTGAGAAGGATTATTACTGCGTGCAATTTCTTGATAAGCGACCGGAATCCGTACTTTTTCAAGTCGAGCCGCTAATTCTTCTAACGGTGTTAATTTAGTATTTGACTGTAATTCTATGTTTTGGTTTTTAACTTTGTAATCTCTACTTTCTTCTGTTTGTTTTGGTTTGCGAAGAAAGGTAGGAAACGGTGGCGGTTCGAATAAAGTAAGTGAGTTTGTTTGATATGAACTTCCATTTGCTATTTTTAATGTGGCAAACTCTAATCCTGATATAATATTAACACTTGATGCTTTAATTGAACCTATAAAATTTTCAGGTACTTTTACTGTCTCAATTATTCGTAATGGGCTAAATTGTTTTTCATGTTTATTACTAATTATTTTTTTTGTAGTGGGTATATCACTTTCTGATACAATTATTTCAGAATCTGAAATGATTGTATCAAATTGGTTAGGATTATTTTCATCACTTAAATCTTGTTTAGCAGGATTTAAAATATCGTTGTATAAACGTTGAAGCGTTTTGTGTAGCGGGAAAATAAGCAAACCTTTTTCAAGTATTTTTATGGCTTCAATTTGATTTTCAGTTGCAATATATCCTTTTGCAGCTACGGCATAAGCTATAGGATAATCTGAGTATACATTTATTCCATTTAGACACAACTCAATAGCTTCACTTGGATTACCTAAGTGAATCAATTCTTCAGCATGTACTGCAAATAAAGGCGAAACGGAGTTCATCAGAATTGTTGTCAATAAAATAAAAGTTAATTGAACACTACATATTTCACAAAAGTTATGCCGTTTTACATCTAATCCCTAAATATTATCGAACCGTAATATTTAGGAATTTTCGTTTCCCAACTTTAAAAAGTTTCTTAGATGACAAATCAACCATAAAATTAACATCAGATATTTTTTCAGAATCTACACTAACTCCCCCACCCTGAATCAGTCTTCTTGCTTCATTTTTGGAGGTTGCAAGTCCAGCTATTACAAGAACATCAACTATTAAAAGTAAAGTTTCAATTGATTTCAATTCTAAATCTTCTATATTATCCGGAACATCTTTTTTAACAAATATTTTTTCAAATTCCTTAAAAGCATTTTGAGCCGATTCTTCACCATGATACAAAGATGCTATACGAATACCTAACTCCACTTTAGCAGTTCTAGGATGTAAATCGCCGGTATTTAGTTTTACTTGTATTAAATCTGCTTCTTCTTTTGAAAAATTTGCGGCATATTGATACCAGCGAGAAATTAATGAGTCCGGTATTGACATAGTTTTTCCAAACATATCTTGTGGCGTATCAGTCAAACCTATATAGTTTCCAAGGGATTTACTCATTTTTTCTATACCGTCTGTGCCCTCAAGTATCGGCATAATGACTATACATTGAGGTTCAAGTTGATATGCCCTTTGAATATCTCGCCCTACCATAAGATTAAATTTTTGGTCAGTTCCACCGAGTTCAACATCAGATTTGATAGCTACAGAATCCATTGCTTGTGCAAGTGGGTAGAGAAATTCATGAATACTAATTGGTTCTCCGGTTTTGAAGCGTTTACTAAAATCATCACGTTCCAACATTTGAGCAACTGTATAATTTCCTGAAAGATGAATCACATCTGTGAAACTCATTTCAGAAAGCCATTCAGAATTATAACACATTTTGAGATTATCCATTGAAAGGATTTTTGCTGCTTGCTCAAAATAAGATTTACCATTATCTCGAGTTTCAGATAACGAAAGTGCCGGACGAGTTTTAGACTTTCCAGTTGGGTCACCAATCATTCCGGTAAAATCTCCTACAATTAATATTGCTTGATGCCCTAAGTCTTGAAATTGTCTCATTTTTCGTAAAACAACAGCATGACCGATATGCAAATCAGGACGACTTGGATCACATCCAAGTTTGACAATCAATTGTTTATTGGTTTTGATAGAACGTTCAACTTTCCGTGCTAGTTCTTCTTGTGGAAGCACTTCTGCGGCATCGGAGAGTATAATATCCATCTGTTCATTCAGAGGTACTACCATACGTATTTATTGTTTATTTCTAAAAAAATAGAATTTGTTCAATTACTTAGTTCGTTTTATTACATAATCTGCAAATTGTAAAAGTGATTTTTTGGCAGGCGAATCGGGAAAGGAAGCAATTTTATCTTTTGCCTCGGCTATGATTGAATTTGCTTTTTCTTGAGATTGTGTTATACCGTGATTTTTCTCAACAAACCTAATGATTTCATCAACGCTTTGGTTTGATAACTTTCCGGATTTCAAAGATTTAACAATAGCTCTTCCTTCACTTTTATCTGCATTTTGACATGCATAAATTAAAGGAAGTGTAATTTTTTTCTCTTTAATATCATTGCCAGTCGGTTTACCTACTATACTACTTCTACTTATATAATCTAAAATGTCATCTTGGATTTGGAATGCAATTCCTACTAACTCACCATAATCTCTAAGTGCTTTTCTATATTCAATGTTATCGCTTGTACTTACAGCACCTATTTCACAACATGTCGAAATCAGTGAAGCTGTTTTATCTGAAATAATTTGAAAATATGTTTCTTCGTCTAGAGTTTTTTGTCTGCTTTTTTGAATTTGCAGTAATTCCCCTTCACTCATTCTGCGTACTGATGTACTTGTAATTCGCAAATAATCAAATTCTTCATGCTCGACTGCAATCAAAAGTCCCTTTGCCAGTAAATAATCACCAACAAGGACAGCAACTTTATTTTTCCAAACTGCGTTGATAGAAGGAACACCACGGCGTTTATCTGCTTCGTCTACAACATCATCATGTACCAAAGTCGCAGTATGTAATAATTCAACAAGAGATGCAGCTATATGTGTTCTACGTGATATTTGACCGCACATTGCCGCACTTAAAAATACAAGTGTAGGTCTAACCCGCTTTCCTCGTTGTTTTAAAATATACCGTACAACGATGTCAAGCAATGCTGCCTTTGAGCGAATGAGAACTTTGAAAAAATCATTAAATTCTTCTAAATGAGAAACAAC
>JAFDZU010000072.1:11873-13859 GCA_018266765.1 Bacteroidota bacterium | reverse complement strand
TTACTAAATTAGTACACAAATTCTATTTCTTATTATTTGAGGTAGTTATGCGTTCAATATTTACTATTTTATTCTGTTGCATTTTCATTTCTACTATTACTTTTGCTCAGGGTACTCTCAAGCCGGATTGGTACAAACAGGAAGTAAGCCCAATAACAAACGGACAGTCGGAAGCTTGGGGAATAGAAGCCGATGCATCAGGCGTTTATTGGGCTGTAAGCACCGAAACTAAATCCGGAGATGCGCTCGACATACTCTGCTCTAAATTTGATGAAAAAGGGAACATACTTTGGGATAAACCCACTATAATAGGTGGTGCAGGAATTCAGCATTGTTATGTCATTCGTTCTTCAGATGATGCTGTTTATTTTGGAGGGCGTGAATGTCCTCTTTGGATAACTACTTGTGATATGTTATTGGTAAAATTAAATAAAAATTCAGGTTCAATTACTTGGAAAAAAACACTCGACCAAGCTGGCGGTTATGATGAAATGGACGGATTAGAAATTCGTGATAATCAGATCTATACCGGCGGGTGGGCAAATACCTCGACCGAGGTTTATGACACTGATATAGGGCTTTGGAAGCTTGATACCTCTGGAACGACACTCTGGAAAAATCATTGGGGAATATCAAAAGTTGCAGACCACCAAGACGGACATTTTGTTGTAGATAATTCTGCTATCTATGCGGCCGGCATTCATAAAGGTACGGGCATTGCCAATCTTTATGAGGGACGGGCATTCTTAGGTAAATTTTCACTTACGGATGGTTCCTTGCTTGACTCAGTTACCTTTGGAAGCTCAGGTTTTTGGCTTAATTGGGATAATGCTTGGGGAATGACCTCCGACGGAGAGTTTCTTTATATCACCGGTGTTTCGACTCCTACAGCAGGCGACAACCAATTGTTTGTAGCAAAATTCGACAAAAATTTGAAACAACTGTGGCTTCATTATTGGGGAGGTTCGGGCACCGAATCAGCGAGAGCAATCGCTGTAACGAACGGAAAAGTGATTGTTGGCGGAATGACTAATTCCTCTCAGTTTGCTATTGGTGGTGGTTATGACATGCTTGTCTTGGAATTTGACACGGTTGGAAATTTCCTTGGGTATAAAACCTATGGTGATACCAAAGATAATGAGATACGCGACCTTGCTGTCTATAATAATTCCCTTTATCTCAGTGGTACTTCCGGTGATAATCTTTTTAATGGTACTGTAAAAAATCAGAATGCATTTTTGATGAAAACATCTGTTTCAGATTTGACAAATAGTTTTGAATTTCATCCGGATTTATCACAACACAGGTTTTATTATCTAAAAAATGGGCTCTTTCATTATGAAGCCCAATTCGAAGGTAGCTTTCATTTACAACTCTATGATTGTATGGGAAGAGATGTTCTTAGGTTTGAAAAAAACTATTTGCCACAGGGCAATCAAACAATCCTTATCCCTACACAACAGCTTGCCCAAGGGGTATATCAATATCATATTCAGCATGGTGGAATTCAAAAAGTAGGAAGAGTTTTAGTTTCCCCTTAATGTTTTCCGACGGTTTTTTTTAGTTCCTTTCAGGTAGGATGTTTACCGTCAGGGCGGTTGTTACAACTGCCCGTCAACACTTGCCTATAAAACGATTTCCCGTTCGTTCGGCTAATACAGTTGACCTTATTCATATCTTTATAATCCGGTAAGTAATTGAAAGTCAGTTTAAAAACTCACTTGACTTTAAATCGTACATTTTGTAGCCAAGTGTGCGGGTAAATATCGTTTCGTCTGTCGGGGCTATGTTGTCGTTATTATTACGGGGTATGTTGGGTTTTGCCATGCCCACGCGGTCGCTTCCATATAACGGAACTTCTATTTGCTTTATCACGCCATTTGCTCCTGTTTTTTCATACGTGGACATCACATTACCGCTTGCATCACGGACATAGTACGTTGTTTTGTTTCCTGCACTTACAAATTTACGAACTCTATTGCCCAT
>JAFDZU010000072.1:0-11792 GCA_018266765.1 Bacteroidota bacterium | reverse complement strand
ACGTTTCAGCGGTAAGTGTTTACGTCCAGTTGAAACAACTGGACGGACGGGAAAATCGGCTAAAAAAATTTACAGCTGTTTGAATCTGTAATTATCAATTATTACTTGAATTCAACCAAAAATAAGACTGATCTTATCGATGGATAAAAACTCATTTACGAATCCACCGTTTTGTAGACCAAGATAGATTATCTTTCCAACTGATTAAAGAAATTGCAGTATTAAACCGATTCGTATCATTGAAGTTTTTACATACATATCCAACCACATTGTATAGATAAATATCATTCCTTATATACACAATTTGTCGCGCAAAAGTATGTTCTAAAGTATCAATTGTTGTATCGAAATTTTCGTCGTAATCATGGAAATTATAGCCTACTTCGGAACCGATTCTCATAACTTTTATTCCACGCCATATCGAATCTCCGGCTGGATTTTTTCCAATATACTTGTATATATCCGTTACATGCAAATCACCAAAACTTCCTATTCCTATGACGATGAAACTACTATCAGGATATACAAATTGATAGTGATCTGATTGAGGGTAGTTTATCGAACTATCATATATATATCCATCAGGAATATAAAAATCTGCGAACCAAGATTTATGATAGATATACCCTTCAGTGCTCATAAAGATACGACAACTGATGAGGCATAGTAGTAAGGCAAGCAGATAGATTAATCTAAGTATATATTTCACAATAAGTTACTTTGCAAATGGATAAGATGGATTGCCTATATAAAAACTACCATCAGGATTGACTAGATTTCTTCCAACTGGAAACAACGGGGATATACTAGGTTGGAATTCGATATAGTGCCTTGGTGGTAAATTCATACTTTTCCTAATTAGATTTTCACCATAAATTGCTTGTATTTCTGCCTTGGGCAATCTGTAAGGTTTCCCGTCAGGGCGGTTGTTACAACTGCCCGTCAACACTTTCCTATAGAACGATTTCCCGTTCTTTCGGCTATTACGGCTGACCTTCTTCATATCTTTATATTAGGAAAGTAATTAAAAATCAATTTTTAAAAACTGACTTGACAGAAAAATCTAATACTTCCAAGAGATGTAAACGAGCTCCGTTAGCGAGTAATTATCACTTTTCTTACAGTCGTTAGCGTTCCGGCTGTCATTTTCATAAAATACACACCCGAAGCAATGTCTCTTCCCGAAAGTGGAATACTGCACTTATATTCGCCGGCTGTGTGTGGGCTGTCAATCAGCGGAATGCCAATTTCTGCTGTGGAACTAAGAAGCGAAATAGTAACACGAGCGTCGAATGGAAGAGAGTAAGAAATAGTAATTTCGTCGGTTACAGGATTGGGGAGAAGATTGAATTGCATCGGCTTGTACGCTGTAACAGTCCGCAGTCCTTTGGCGCAAATATCACTACTCATTAGGTTTGTCGTTATACTGCCACCGATTGTATCAATTAGAACTTTAATACTGTCGGTCGTAAACGTAATATCACTAAACGTGAGAGGTGTATACTCTTTACTCGACAAGAGAACCGTTCCTTTTAGAGAGCCGATTTGCTGTTTTTCACTTGAAATAAAAATGCTGTCAATGAGCAGTGTAAGAGTAAGATTATTGTCGTTCCACGTTCTTTTTTCGATATTCATTGAAGTAGCGATTCGCGGTAAATAGATATCACCATCAAACGTAACATTGATTCGCAGTTTTTTTAATTTCACTGTTCCATATTTTCCGGTATGGTATGCATGTAGTGGAATTACATGATTACGGTCGTCAATTTTTGCAGAAGTGTGCGGCATACTAAACACGCAAATCACTGTATCTTTAGCACTAATCGTTGTATCAATATTCTTAATTGAATCTATTCCTTTACCCTTGATACTATAGGATGTAATAACGGAAGAACATGGATTTACGGCTGTTACTATCAGAGAATCTCTGTAGTAAATGAGCGATTTTGGTGCAAACTCTATTACTATTGTAACGCTGTCATTTGGTGGAATTGATACCGGGAATGGTGTTGGAGAAATAATACTGAAATCGGAGGGGGAATTCATCACTTTTGCCGTGATTTGGACTGTACTGCTACCACGATTTTTCACAAAGACTGAATCTTGCTTTTTCATTCCTAACGGAATATTGGGAAAATTTATTCCACTTGCCTCGATGTTTGGCTTTTGCAAAACCTCTACTACCAAACCTGCTGTGGTTGTATCTCTATCGCGTATTACCGTGATTTCATAATATCCTGATTGGTTAGGTTGAATGTTTTTAATAACGGGATTGAATACTTGCGAGGTAAAATTATTCGGGCCGCTCCATTGAATACTCGCATAACTTAAATCATTATTTGAGAGCACCGTAAGCCGAACAGAATCGCCGAAACACACCACACTCTTTGATGCTTGAATTGATACCTGAAACGGAATACCGAACCGAGTCATACTACCTGTTATGAAGTTTGGCAGGCCAAGAGTGGAGATTTTCCCGCCTAAGTTTACCTTTCTTGCTTCAAATTGACAATCCGTACTATCGGGCTGTCGCACTACCGAAAGTTTTGGGCTGTTATAGGAACTGCAATATATTTTACCATTTGGTGCCAATTGCAGTCCGCCAAGTTTCAAACCAAATTCATCTGAGATAATTTGCACCGAAGCACGAATCGAATCCACATTCCACTTGGAAATATCACATTGATATAATTTTCCTCCGTCAACATCTGATATGTATATTTTTGAACCGTTTGGCGAAAATTCTAAGCCATAGAATTGACTACTGTCCGATGAAATAGGAACTATAAGCGGATTAGAAACTTTGCCGGTTGCATTATCAAAATCGAATGCTTCGAATCCCAAAACACTGTGACTATTAACAGCGGCAAGTTTCGTTCCGTCTTGTGATATTTTCATAGAACCGATTGCTTGTCTCGCCGGGCCCGGATACCGCGAACCAATACAAGTTCGCACAGGAACTGTATCAACCCCTTTTCCTGTAATTAAATACGAAAGAAAACAATTCGTACTTAATTCATGAACAACTACCCACGAATCTCTTCCGTTAGCGTGGCGTGTTCCGGTAATGCGTTCGATTGTCTGCCCAAATAAAAAGTGATTTTTTTCGGTAACATCACCTTTCCATTCATTGTTGGACATATCCACAACTGAATACTGCAATCCATGATTCTGAAAATTAACGACTTCAAAAGCTGTGATTGTAAACAGATAATAAATATTCTCATTATTTGGATTTGGAATAATAACTGCCGCTTGGGATGATGAGGTGTTTCCATTTAAATTCTTTCCATTGGGCATTTCGACATGATTTCGATTCCAAACGTCCTTACTATTGGTATAAAAAAGAAGGTTTCCTTTCTTATCTGAAATAACAGATGAACCTTCAGCCGCAAGCATTTGGCTGTTGAGGAGTGGAGTGGGAGATTTATCAGGTGTGAGAAACGATAGTCCGGCTTTTTCACCGAAATACCAGTTCATTTTTTCATTTTGAGAGAAACAAGTATGGCTATTTACTACCAATAATAGTAAAGCCAAAGGCAATGAGAAGTAAAATTTTTTCATAGGTTGGCAGAAAAAGGGTTTTCAATTGTGGCATATTGTTTTTACTGTATTTAGATTACTTACATTCAATCTTAATATTTTGTGGATGTGGATCTTATTCCTCAACTAATTTCTATTTTCTCATTAATTTAACGGACAATCATCACCGTCTTGAGGTCGCTGAATTGTCCTGCTTTCATCCGAACTGCATATAAGCCCGACGGAACATCGGGAAGACTAAATTGAAACGTTCCTTCGGATGAATGGCCATCAATCAATACTTGTACCAATTCGCCAAGCGAGTTATAGAGTTCGAGACGCACATTTCCCGCCAAGCCAACCGAGTATTCCACCGATTGCTCGTTTGCCGCCAAACTATAAGAAACCGAACCGAACCGTACAAACCGTCCTGCCATAAAACAAGAATACAATTCTATATTTCCCACAGAACTTGAAAATTGAATACAACCGGAACGGTCGGGAATATCCATGGTGAGCGTAGGAGAATATGCGGCCGAATCACCTAAAAGAATACCGATTGAACCTTCAGCAAGAACACCGTCGGTTGAAAGCGGAGTAGTGCCACTTGCTTCAATCCGTAATACTCTTACTCCCTTAGGTTCGGTTACCTCACGAGCTGAGAAACTCCATGAGCCGTCTAATACACTTCCTTTTGTGAATTTATTGATGATACTATCGAATAAAATCCTTTCTCGTGTATATCGAAAATCTATCGTAAAATGATATACTTTGGCTTTTGCCCAATTATTGCATTGCGCCGAGATTTTAATAGGGAATACTTTATTGCCCGGAGCACTGATAGAATCATGTTCGAGCATTAGTGCCACTTGAGCGAAATCACCGCCGCCGCTCAGTTGAATATATTGCAAAGAATCTTGTGAAGTAAATACTTGGAATTCTGCATCATAATTGCGTTGTTGTTTCGGGCGGAAATATGCAGTAATTCCCACCGAATCAAATGGTTTGATGAGATAAGGGAGTTGTGGTGTTTTCAGCGTAAATCCATCGCTTGTTATCGTATTATTAATGGGAATAATCTTTTGGAGATACGTAGGAACATCCTCACGATTACGAATCCAAATCATCGCTTCGGCAGAATCACAGAGCAACAGCGAACCATACGTATAGGTTGTCGGCTTGCAATCCCTTACTCGAATTTTGACAGAATCACGATTGACACAGCCAAATGAATTCGTTGCTTCAACTGTATATGTTGTTGTTTGTGAAGGGGATGCCATTGGCGATGCGCAGTCTGAACAGCTTAATCCTTCTGACGGAGTCCACTGATACGAAACGCCACCCGAGCTGTGAATCTGCGTTGGAATACCGTAACAAATCATCGTATCTCCCCATGCGGTTGCATTGGGAATAATAACTGTTACCGTTACGGAATCTTTACCCGAACAGCCATTGCCCGAAGCAAGAAGATGATACGTCGTAGTTTGCGTGGGGGTTGCTATTGGCGAAGCACAGTCTATGCAACTTAGTCCGTCGGGAGGAGACCACAAATACGACACACTCCCCGAAGCATGAAGTTGTGCCGTTGAGCCATAACAAATTGTTGTGTCCGAACCTGCGTCAGGGTGCACTTCAAGTACCTCAACTTTTACGGAATCGGTAGCAATACAGCCGGCTACTAATGTTACGGTAACGTGATACGTTGTTGTTATTAAAGGATTTGCAATTGGTGATTGACAATCGGTACAGCTCAGTCCTACGGCAGGAGTCCACGAATAGGAAAGTCCCGCTGAAGAATGTAACTGAACACTGCCACCTTTACAGACTGACGTATCAGCACCCGCATCTGCTATTGGTTTCCCTACCCGTACCGTTACTGAATCCACACCAATACATCCAAATTCATCTGTTCCAATTGCGTAATATGTGGTCGTAACAGTAGGGCTTGCAATTGGTTGCTTACACGACACACAACTCAGACCTTCGGCAGGACTCCAAATATAGGCAACTCCCCCCGACGGCGTAAGAGTTGTAGAACTTCCACTGCAAATAGCAGTATCGTTTCCGGCATCAATCGTAGCAACTCGAACCTTTACTTCGATAGTATCAGAAATTTCACAACCACCATCATTAATTGAACGTACACTATAACGAGTAGTTTGAGAAGGAGTCGCAATCGGATTCGGACAATCGGTACAACTTAGTCCGTTGGGCGGTGACCATGTGTATGTTCCGTCACCTCCTTTAGCGTTGAGCTGAATAGAGCTTCCCATACAAACAGCAGTATCATTTCCGAGTGTTACCGCTGTGGCACGATTATCATTATTGAGTGCCATTCCGCCTACATAACCATACGAATTAGCCGTACCGTAGCCATAAACTAATAATCCAAATGGTACGCTTGCTTCTAATGAATGTACGCCGTCGGCTACTCTAATCCAAGCATAAACATACGGAATACATAAATTTAATGATGGTGCAAAGGGAATATCATCTATACGAAAAGGTGCAATTTTTTTGCCGTCTATTCTCACAGAATCAAGTGCAGTTTTCCGCACTATAATTGTCATGTATTGTTCTGTATAGGTAATTGTTGTAGAGCCCGGCTCACGCACCTGAGCATTGGTACACCTGTATTGTTTCAAATATTGCTCACGTGGCGGAATAATCATCATAAACGGGTCGCTTGGAATAGTAGCATTGTTGGGACTGGATGCCTCTAATGAAGTTTTCTTAAATTGCGCCACAAGAATAGGCAAACTTGCACTTATAAATCCCGCTTGTGTGAGCGGTGCCTCATAATATTGCCCTTTTTTTAATGTTGCTATTGCTGTTCCATTGAGCGATAAAATTGTATTGTCCTCGCTTGCCAATACCCGATAAATATCCGAACCAAATTTAGCGACCGAAGTCGGCTGAGGATATGGGGTAATAAAATAGTTTTTCCCCCATGTAGTTACGGGCGGCATTTCCTCACACAGAAAATCTCGTGATGTTAAGTCATTTGCATTTTCGAGTGGAATCTTAGCGCGTTGATGACCGCCAAAAACTGCGATTGGTTTTGTGGATGTTATTTTTGTTCCTGTTAAATCTCCTCGTAGAATTACCTGTGTAATTGCTGTTTGGAATAGATAAACCTCACCTTTCTGAAGCGTAATATCTCTGGGTGTTATTCCACCAATAACCGTTGGTGTAGAAGGAATTATATGTACTTTTGTGTCTGAGTCGGTAGCAACAATAGCACATTGCGAAGGTGTAGATTGAGTGCTGATTGACGACGTACCTGTCGGAGTTCCGTCGCTATGATATGACATAACATAATATTCAGTGCCGAGAGCGTCAGTTGGAAGAGTCAGAAATGCATCGCTGGTTTTGATAGCTTGGCTGAGAGCATAGACCGTTACCTCATTTTCGGACGTAACATGGAATGATTGCTGCGCAATAGTCTCATTCTGACTATTATTAATGAAAACTCCGGAACGATTAAATCCTTCTAATTCATATCCCGACCACGCCACTTTGAACTTATATATTTGATTCGTGTCGGTTATTGAAAATTTTTGAACAGAAGATACTCCTTGTCGGTTTCGGTAGGTAATTTCGCCTTGAGTGGGAGTAGAAGATGCTATAAAAAGATAGAGGGAGTCATTATTAACTCCTTGGTGGAAATTAGGCATAAACGTCAGCCAAAAGTCTGTGCCTTTGCTGTCAATTGTCGGTTGTGCAGGTGCAGTATAAGCACCAAACATAACCATCCAAACTGAAATAATGAGGTAAAGAAATCGCATAGATTTACCCTCTGAAATACCCAAGAAGTAGAATTGCTACATTGGCAGTTTCACCGTAAACGTTGTTCCTTTGTCTTTTCCTTCGCTGAAAATCGAAACGCTTCCTCCGTGCAATTCAATGATTTTTTTAACAATAAACAATCCTAATCCTGTACTCGATTCTCCGCCCGTCGGACGTGCCGATAACTGACGAAATTCTTGAAATGCTTGTGAAATATCATCGCTTGTCATTCCCAAACCGGAGTCTTTAACCTGAATAATTGCTTCACCAGACTCATGCCATGCCGTAAGCGCAACCTCACCATTATAGGGCGTGTACTTTATCGCATTGCTAATTAAGTTGTTGACTACATGCTGTAATTGTTGGCTATCTGCTTGAATAATCGGCAAGTCATTGGGAATATTTATTCTAAAATGAATTGATTTGTGTTTTGCCGCCTGCTCAAATGACGAACAAATTGCCGTAAGAAACGGTATGAGTTCTAAATCACCTTTAACTAAATGAAATTGCGGCTGACTGATAACCGCCACCGTAAGCATATCTTCTACCAGTCCTTTCATAATACGTATAGATTGCTTGACTATATCCAATAAATCCTTGTTGTCTTCAGGCGATATACCATCTCGCTCTAATTCATGAAGTACCAACTCCATATTTCCGAGAGGTGTTTTGAGGTCGTGAACTGCCATACGCACCATTTGTTCTCGAGTATTTTGGAGCTGTTGGAGAATTGTATATGCATTTTGAAGTTCCGCACTTCGTTCAGCAACTTTGGATTCCAACTCTAAATTAGACTGCTGTAATTTTTTTATGAGCAGGTCATTTTCTCGGCGAAGTGTGCTTGCTTCGCTTAATTGCTCGATAGCAAGTTTGAGTTGTTGGAAATCAACCGGTTTTGTCAGGTAATAGGAAATTCGTGCTTTGTTTATACTTTGAACCACGCTCGAAATATCTCCGTAAGCGGTCATGAGAATTCTCTCGCTATCGGGAGAAACTGTAATACTTTTTTGGAGAAAATCTACACCGCTAATCAACCCCATACGTTGGTCACTGATTATCACATCGGGTTTGAATTCCGAAAGAATCGGCAGTGCTTCTTCGGCACTTTGAGCAGTTGTAACAGTTGCAAACGTCTCAAAATACTCACGCAGAGTATCCAAAAATTGAACTTCATCATCTACAAATAACAGTCGCATTGATTGATGCTCGGAAAAAGACACAAATACTCCGAAAAATTAAGAAATACTAAATAATTTTTACCAACCTTTACTCCGCACGTTGCTTCTTTTTCCACTCAAAATACACATAAAACGGAATCCCCAATGCAACTAAAAAAATACCAAATACTGAATTTATTATAGTGGATTGCCCGGTCATATATGCTTGTATATCTGTATAAAGTGTAATTATCACAAAAGCCGAGGCAAAGGTTACAAACAGCAATGGAATATATGGATAGCCCCATACTTTATATGGTCGCGCGACATCGGGCATTTTTTTTCTAAGTATAAAAAC
The DNA here is from genome assembly GCA_018266765.1 of Bacteroidota bacterium. Lineage (GTDB taxonomy): Bacteria > Bacteroidota > Ignavibacteria > Kapaibacteriales > UBA961 > JADJXV01. The sequence goes on along the minus strand of JAFDZU010000072.1, from coordinate 2,966 downwards.
ACCCGCCGCGCCCATTGCATAAAACACCCACGACACAAAAATAAGCATATCCGTCAAGGTATCAAACGTTCCACTGAAAACAAGTACAGACGACCATATCGCTTGAATAAGCAAAGCATTGCCGGGAGTGCGATAACGAGGATGAATTTCGCCCAATGATTTAAAAAACATTTTCTCACGACTCATTGCATAATAAAGTCGCGCACTCGCAAGTATTGTGCTGTTGGAAGTTCCGAATGTCGAGATCATTATTGCCGCGGCAATAAATCCCACACCGATAGTAGCAAGCGACGGATTAATATTGGCAAAGATGATTTTTGCTACATCCATTGCCAAAAAACCTGATTTTGCCATTGCATCTATCGGCATTACGTAGATGTATGCAAGATTAACTACAAGATATACCGAAATTATAACCATCATTCCCACAAACAAACTACGCGGAATTGTATGTTGCGGATTTTTCACTTCTCCGGCAATATATGTTATGTTGTTCCATCCGTCATACGCCCAAAACGCTCCGGTCAGTGCCGCCATAATTGCACCCAAAAGACCAATACCCGACGGCGTTCCCGATGCCGATACCTGCACAAAATTTGTAGCATTACCACCGCCCGACGTAAAAGCAAGTACAACGATAATTGCAATAGCAATCACTTTCAGCACCGTAAAAATCACCTGAACCGCACCGCCTAAAGCCACTCCGCGATAATTAATCAGCGAAAGCAATATGATAATTGCAATCGTCAATCCCTTAACGCCAATATCCGCAAACGGAAAAATATCGCCAATATACCGTATGTGAAAACTCATAGATTCCATTGCAGGGGAAAGATGCGGCAAACTCAAAAATTCATTGGCAGATTCCGAAAAAATATACGTAATTGAAGCAATCGAACCCGACTGAACCACGGCAAACATTGCCCAACCATAAAGATAAGCGGAAAATTTGCCATACATTTCCTTAAAGAATATATACTGTCCGCCCGTTGCAGAAATCATTCCGGCAACTTCGGCGTTGGTCAGCGCGCCAAATAAGGTCAGAATTCCGGCAAGTATCCACACACCTATCAGCAGTTCCGGTGAACCGAGTTGGAGTGCCATCGGTGCGGATTTTTTAAATATACCCGAACCAATCACCGCACCAACTACAATCGAAATGGTCGTAAATAACCCTAAGGTAGGAAGTAAACCAACTTTTTCAGACGGAGTAGAATCGCTCATGCAGGAATCCTTTACGGTACGTATAGTATGATAGAAGTTAATAGAAATTCTCGGCAAATTCTACTGCCGACTCTCTCAAACTCAAAATAACTACGGCGAAATTAGAAAAATTTGAGTGATTCTTAGTCGGAAAAAAAATGTTTTGGTAAAATTAGACACTCTGCCCGAATATTCCCACCGTTTTTTGGGTTGAATGGTGATATAATAGTGAGGGTTCGAAGGTTTCCAATAAACGGGACATTCTCGTAAATTATGCAATGTATACTTTTATCAATATTTCTCTTGGACATATCATCTATTCTTTTGAGTTTAGCAGTAGAATATATTTGTATTCTCAGACGGTCGGTTGGTTATAGCCGAACGTCTTCGTAACTTTATAATCGGTAAATAATTGAAGACATATAAGCACCTGACAATCGACTAATAATTTTACAGCTATAACCAAATTAGAAACCTCACAGGAGATCCAAAGGAAGGTTTTGATAATATCGAATGGACTGCCGGTGGTAAAGTATCAAGCGTAATAAAAAGTAACGGAACAGTGATACAATTTCTATATATGACGGAATGGGCAAGAGAGTTCGTAAATTTGTGGAATCAGACGAGAGCAAAACGTTCTTGTTGTGATATGCAAGAATACTTAAATGCACAGCTTTGAATTTTTGTATATTGCGTAACTATTTTATATTGCAATTGGTTGGCAAGTATTTGAAGTCGGTTGTAACAACCGACTGGACTGGAAAATATGGCTGTGTATCAAAAAGTATGATAAGCCCAAAACTTACTTATTGCTAGTTCGATAAATTGTATTTTTCACCTAAGTATTGAGTTAAAATAACATTAGATTATTGAGTATAAAATTCGGTTGAACGTTCTCCGAACCTTGAAAGAGTCATAAAGCACTTAAGGAGGGATTATTATCGAACAACTTTCATCAAAAGAAGGTATATAAGAAATGGTTCACAACGTTATATTTCTCAAACAACTTCTTTGTCATGCAGTTATAAGCATCATACTTTTTGATACACAGCCGAAAATATTTTTAGTCCAAAATATTTTTATCAATCCCAGCTTGTTTAAGCACAGCAAGGAAAGTGCCTTTCTTCATATCCTTACCACCGTGCACAGGTACGATAACCGTTTTGTTGGTAGTGGGGTTGTAATACAATTGGTGAGATCCTTTGGAACGTTTGAAAATAAAACCGTACTGTTCTAAAATCTTAATCAGGTATTTTGGGTTTAAGTTCATACAGATTCAAAGGTTAAAGAGTATTCCAATGTGTTGCTGTCATCGGAAACGGCTTCGCCTCTTTCTTGCAACTCTTCAATATATAATTCAATGGCTTCTTTTGCCATTGATATGGCTTCGTCCACATCTTCGCCATAAGTGATACAGCCAGGCAATGCAGGAACAGAAACAGTAAAACCGCCTTCGGTTTCTTTGTGTAAATGAATTTTGTATGTGTACATATATTATTGAGCTATTAAAGTTTGTAAATTATCCTTCATTCTTTTAGTAGAGAGAGCCAAATCAATCATTTTAAACAGAGCTTGTTGCTCATCATTTGCCAAAGTATCAATCATTATTATATGTTACATCAAAGACAAGTTCAATTCTTCTTCCAAATCATCTGACTTAAAAATCTGCAACAGACACTTCAATCACAGAAACCAATATTTCTAAAGTAGAGATAGACAACTATCGGTATCGTATTATCTAAATTAACGTGAGTTCGGGATAA